>CAZYEV010000011.1:0-24907 GCA_964646615.1 uncultured Saprospiraceae bacterium | reverse complement strand
TGGTCATCGGTATGCCCCAGCCGGGAGATAAGAAGGTACGATGCGCGACGTCGCCGACGTAGTAGCAGATAGCGCCAAATGCAGCGCATCGGCCTGGATACGGCGAGGGCTGGACGACCAACGGACGCGTCATCTTACAGCACACGCAACGTCCAGCGAATAGGGATTCCGACACCGAGTATCAGGTGAGCGCCGAAGGCGTTCTCGTCTATCCAGCCCACATCCAGCGAATAGGGATTGCGACTTTCTGGCCTGTTGCCACAGGTCGCCCTGTGTTTGCTATCCAGCCCACATCCAGCGAATAGGGATTGCGACGTAGGGTGAGAAGGTATTGGCGGATAATGCCGTCAGTATGATATTTTGAAAAAACGATAAAATTCAGATGCGCCCAGACAAGCCCTAATCCCCCCGGCTCGAAACTTATTTTTTATATTTTTGTTTTTAATTTATTTTCAATATATTATTCTTTTTCGGTTTTTTGGGCGAGCGTCTATTACGTTATGCCGTGCAATAACCGCAGGTGAATGTCTTCAGATAGGGCAAAAAACAAAGGCCGCCCAGAAGCGATGCTTCTGGGCGGCCTTGTCATTTGGGGGAGGCTAAAGGGGCTCGAACCCTCGACCTTCGGAACCACAATCCGACGCTCTAACCAACTGAGCTATAGCCTCCGTGAAAAGTGGCGCAAATATAGGGCGGCTTCTGGCAAACGAACAAGGTTTGGGAGCAGTTTTTTTACGTTTTCCACAAGCGCAGCAGTAGGGCCTCGACGGCGAGGAACAGCAGAGCAAAGATCAGGCACCAGCGCCACAATGCGATGCCGCGGTCTTCTTCCGTAACGACGGCGGTGAAGTTGGCCTTTGCACTTCGAGAGAACACTTTTTGATTAGGGCCGACTTGCTGCTCCAGTTCTGCTTCGGTCAGGCAGTGCAGGTCGCTTTCGCTGCGGTCGTAGTTGAAAGCGAAGAGGGCCACGACGGAGTCGCGCAACAGGGCGCTATACCAGCCTGCTTCGTCCAATTGTTTGCCGGGCGTGAGCAGGGCTTTGGCGCCGAGGATACGCTGTTCGGGGATAAATTCTTGCACGGTGCCCGTTTCGGGAGTGTTTTCGGGACGAGCCCCGTCTTTTTGCCGGCGCATTTTGTAAATGATTTCGCCTGTGGCGGATATGGGGTGATTGATTTCCAGGACTTCGTCGTGGCCGAGCGTGTAGGCAATCTGACGGCTTTTGGCGCCGGCGAGGGCAGTTTTGAACAGCAGAGGTACGAAGATTTCGCCGTGACGTACTAAGTCGCTGACGCGCTCATCTAAGGGAGCTGCCGAGAGGTACAGGGCGCCTTCACCGAGGGGGTATTTAGCGATGAGGGCGGAGCCGTCGCGGTAAGTCAGGATGTGTTCGCCGCGCTCGGGAGCGATGCGGAAGTTGCCGCGGGTGGCGGGCAGGCGCAGATTGGCGGCGGCGTTGAGGAAGACATCGCGGAAGACGAACTCCTGGGTGTTCACCTGTGCTGCCTGGCGCTCTGCCGGTTGGAAAGAGCCGAGGTTTCCGGCCTGGAACAGCTGCAAGAAGCCGTTATAGGCGTTCAGGTCGCCGTTTTGGGCAGGGAAGAAGAGCACATTGCCGCCGTTTTGGGCGAAGGTTTTCAGTTCTTGGGCCAGGCCGGAGGTGATGAGGGTGGGTTCGTTGAGGACGATGAGCTGATAATCGGCGAAGCGCGAGTAGTCCAGTGTACGCAGGTCGGCGTTGTCCACGCGGAAGTAGGGTGCTCCGGCGAAGGCGTTGATGAGGTAGCGGTTGGGTTGTTGTTCATTAATGCACAGCACCTGGACGCGCTCGGCCACATAGAAGGCTAAAAAGTAGTCGTCGTCGAACTGCACGGGGTAGTCCGAGAGAGTCAGCTTAGCAGCGTGCCAGCCGGGGCGGAGGATGTTGAAGCGCACGGTGTCGGTGCGGGTGCTGCGCGCCGGCAGGCGCAGGGTGGCGGCGGGTTTGGTCTGGCCGTCGTGCCATAGAGTTAAGGGAACTTCTTCGGCGTCCGCTGTGCCGCGGTTGCTGATTTTGACGAGGAGCGCAGCGGGCTGGTTGAGGACTTGCACCGGGCTTTCAAACCAGGCGGAGTCAATGGAGAGGTTGTTCTCCTGCACGGCGCGCAGGGGCACGAGGTTGACGGTCAGGGAAGTATCCTGAAAGTTTTGAAGGTCAGTTTGATTGGCCTGGAAGTCGCTGATGAGGTATGCGATGTGGTTTTCAGCTTTGCCCGACCGGAGGGCCTGCTGCTGGCGCAGGAGTACTTTGGAAATGGGCCTCGATGCAGGGCCGATGCGGATTTCGTCAATACGCGCCAGGGCGTCTTCCTGGCTGATGAGGCGCTGGTCGCGGCCTTCAAAGTCAGCCGTCAGCACCTGGAACTGGTCGGCGGCGCCATACGCTTTGACGATTTCGCGAGCGCGCTGTTTGGCCAGCTCTACCAAAGGTGCCTCTTCGCTGAGGGCGGCCATGCTGAACGAGTTGTCCACGTAAACCGACACGGCGCGCTGGCCCTGTCTGACATTAGACGAGCGCGGTAGAAAGGGCTGCGCAAACGCCAGCACCAGAAAGATAAGCGCCAGGCAACGCATGAGTAGCACCAAGAGGTTGCGCAGGCGCTGGCGGCTGTTGGTTACCTCTTTGACCTCCTGCAAGAAGCGCACGTGCGAGAAGTATACCTTCTTAAACCGCCGGAAGTAAAAAAGGTGGATAATAATGGGTATGGCTATAAGCGCCGCAGCGGCCAGGAAACCAGGAAAGACAAACTGCATGAGCGTTCCGTGTTTAAAAGCGGGCGACAAAGGTACGTGCTCCAGGCGTTGCCAGATGACGACTTTGCGCGCCCTCTGAGGCAATTACCTTTAAGAATGAATTTATCAGCTGACCTTACTTGAGTCGCCTAAGAAGCCAAAGGTGCAAAAACCGCTGAGGTTGCAGGTGGCTGCATAGGTGTCTTTCTCAGTGCCTTTCTGCGGTGAGAAAAGAAAATCCCAGAGGCCTATTGAAAAGACCCGAACAGGGAAGCGAAATCTTCCGTTGGGGGATGTCACCTCGCATGCGCCACTCCTGTTCCATTTTTCACGTTTTGCGTGGCTTCGCAACACCTGCAAGCCTTCGAAAACGCTTACATTTGGCGCATGAAAAAGTATTTACTCCTGCTTTCGTTGATTTTAGCATCCCAAACGCTGCTGCGTGCCACACACATTGTGGGCGGTGAGATCACGTACCGCTGCCTGGGCAACGACCAGTATGAGATCAACCTGACGGTATATCGCGACTGCTTCAACGGTATTCCCTGGTTCGACAATCCGGCATCCATTGGGGTTTACGATGCGCAGTGGAATCTGGTGCGCAACCTGTTCGTGTCGTGGAACCCCTCAGCACACGACACGCTGCCGGTAGCGTTGGACAATCCCTGCCTCGTCGTTCCGCCCAACGTGTGTGTGCACCGCAGCACGTACCGGGCCATCACTACCCTGCCCTTTCGGCCCGGAGGCTATACCTTAGTGTACCAGCGCTGCTGCCGCAACAAGCTCATTCGCAACCTGCCCAACCCGCTCAATACGGGGATTTCCATCATCGCTACCATTTCAGAGACGACCCTACTACAGTGCAACAACAGCGCAGTATTCAACAAGTGGCCACCAGTAGCCATTTGTGTAAATGAGCCGATAGACTTTGACCATTCGGCCACCGACCCCGATGGCGACTCGTTGGTGTATCGGCTGTGCACGCCGCTCAATGGGCCCGACTCGCTCAACCCTCAGCCGTCGCCGCCGCTCAAAGGGCCGTACCCAGAGGTAGTGTGGCTACCGCCGTACAGCTTAGCCAATGTGTTGGGCGGCGACCCACTGGCCATACATCCGGCCACGGGCTTCATGACCGGCGTTCCCAACGCTATTGGCAATTTTGTCGTGGGTGTATGCGTAGACGAATACCGCAACGGCGCGCTTATTTCTACCACCCGGCGCGACTTTCAATACAATGTGGCCGAATGCGGCTACCCCACCGCAGCCTTCGCCGAAGTGGGCGGCGCCTGCGAAAACGAGGTGGTGCAACTGATCAACCAGAGCAACTTCCCCAGCGTGCGCTGGTACTTTGACTGGCCCAACGACCTGACGAAGACCTCCACCGTCTATTCGCCGACCTACCAGTTTCCCGACACCAGCACGTACACCATTGCACTCATCGTGGCGCCCGGGCTGCCCTGCGCCGATACGGCATTTCAGACCATCCGCGTCGGCGCCTTCAGCATTGATGCCGCCATAAAAGTGGAATTTCCGCAGTGCAACAACGACGGCTTAGTCATTCAGGCCATAGACCAGAGCACCGACACGCTCTACGGCGTGCGCAGCTGGTCGTGGCGGCTGACGGGGGCGGGCGGCTTCTCGCTGCAATCGTCGGCCCAAAATCCGACCTTCGTCGTCAAGCGCCCAGGCAACTACCAGCTCCGCCTGATAGCGCTTTCGGAAGGCGGCTGCCGCGATACGGCGCTGTTCACTTTCAATGCACCCATTCCGGTCGTGGATAGCCTGCGCCGAGAACTGACCATCTGCCCGGGCGACTCGGTGCGCCTCAACCGCGGCGGTATCCCTACCTACACGTATCAGTGGACGCCGGCAAACACACTCTCCGACCCTACGGCAGCCTCGCCCTGGGCCTTTCCACCAGTTACTACCGATTACTTAGTTACCATCACAAATGCCTTCTGCACCTACGAAGGCATTGTCAGGGTCAATGTCTTTGACTTACAAGACTTTACCGTAAGCGCCGACCCGGAGGTCATCTATGCGGGCGGCCAATCGCAGCTGCAAGCGCTCTACGGCGGCGGCGGCGCCCTCAGCTGGACGCCCACCACAGGGCTGAGCAACCCAAACATCCCAAACCCGATAGCCAGCCCCAACGGTACCACCACCTACGTGGCGCGCCTGCGTCTCGACGGCGGTTGCGTACTGACGCGCGAAATAACCATCACGGTGCTCTTCCCGCGCTGCGACGAACCGTTCGTATTCTTCCCAACAGGCTTTTCGCCCAACGGCGACGGCGAAAACGACGTATTGCGCCTGCAAAGCCGCTTCGTGGAAGAGGTTTACTGGGCCATCTACAACCGCTGGGGGCAAAAGCTTTTTGAAACCACCGACCCGGCAGGCTTCTGGGATGGCACCTTCCAGGGCCAACCGCAGCCTGTAGAAACCTACGGCTACTACCTGCGCATGCGCTGCCCCGGCGGCACTATCACGGAGAAAAAAGGCAACGTTACGCTGTTGCGATAAGGAGACGCGCGCTCAAACCGCATGACAGACCCTCCCCTGTGGAAACACTACTCGCGACTCGTGCGCTGCCAGGTGTTGCTCCGGATACCGCGCACCCACTTGAAAAAGCCGTCTATCAGGGCCACATTCATGGCCAGAAAATACGCGACATTTTGCAGCCACTTGTTGGTAGGCAGCGAAAGGCGATTTTGCAAAAAATACCACCCGAACGCCAACCCCGCCCCAGCCAGCATTCCTACCAAAACAACCCGGTAAAAAAGGTCGGAAAAAGCCAGATAGCCCGCCGACAGGAACATAAAGGCCAGAAAGAAGCCGCCAAACCAACGCAGCACTTTGTGCGAGAAGAAGCCAAAACCCAGCCGCGTAACGGGCAATGCCCAGCGCCAGAAACGCGCGAGGTTTTGAAAACTGCCAGCGGCGATGCGCTTTTTGCGCCGGTATTCATCCTTCATCCGATGCGTCGCCACCTCGTAGCAAACGGCCTCCAGGTCGTTGATGGCCCAATAGCCCCGTTCCAAGGCGCGGAAGACCAGCCAGAAGTCGTCCACCAACGAGCGCGGCGGAATGGGCTCATACAGATCGGCGCGCAGGGCGTAGCATCCCCCAAAAGGGCCCATCATCTGGCCCCAGGCGAGGCTTTCCCATTGTTTGAGGCGCACTTCGGCACTCAGATACTGCTGTTCGCTTCGGCTGATGCCCCGCTGACGCAGACCTTTGCCGCGGATGTGTGTATCTACGGCGCCAATACGGCTGTCCTTGAAATGGCGCGCCAACCGGTAAAGCGTCTGCGGCTCAAGCATGACGCTGGCATCGGTCAGCACGAACAGGTGCTCTGGGGCCGGCTTGCCGGCATAAATGCGCTCAAAGTCGGCCTTTGCCAATGCAGCTAAGTCGTTGATAACGGGCGGCTTGCCGCGTCGCTCCTGAAAAAGCGAAAAGTGCGCATGCAGCAGCGGGAAATGAATGTCGAACGCCTGCGCCACCAGGTCGTTGGTACGGTCGGTGGAGCCATCGGAGCCGACGTAAATGCGCAGCTTCTCCGGCGGATACTCCTGCTGCGTAAGGCTGTACAGTTTTTCACCGATGACGCGCTCCTCGTTGTGGGCAGCCATGAGCACCGACACCAGGGGTAGGTCGGCGTCGTCGGGTGCGTATTGTGCATGCTGAAAGCGCCGGCCACGGGCCAGCAACCACATCAAAAAAGGATAGACGAGATAAGTGTATGCCAGCGCCAGAGCGCTTAACCAGAAAATAAGCTGGGCGAATTGCTGCATGA
Source organism: uncultured Saprospiraceae bacterium (assembly GCA_964646615.1). Classification (GTDB taxonomy): domain Bacteria; phylum Bacteroidota; class Bacteroidia; order Chitinophagales; family Saprospiraceae; genus M3007. The sequence continues at coordinate 18,333 of CAZYEV010000011.1, read as the reverse complement.
GGCAAAGGTACGGGGTGGAGCGGGTGGCCAAACAAGTTTGGCGGGCACTCGGGCCAAACAAGTTTGGCCGGTGCGGGGCCAAATAAATTTGGCGGGTACAAGCCAAACAAGTTTGGCGGTTACAGGAGGCGAAGGGCAGCGCGGACGATGTCTTCGATGCGCTGCAACTGGGGCTGCTCGCGCTGCAGCTGGTTGAGGGCCTTTTGGGCTGCAATGCGCGGGTAGCCCAAAGCCATGAGGGCGGCAATGGCTTCCTCGCGCAGAGGCTGGTCAGCCGCGGGCAGCGGAAGGGAGCCGACGGCTTCAGGCGCCTCTTTCGTCAGACGGTCCTTGAGGTCGAGGATGATTTGCTTGGAGGCCTTCGGCCCAATGCCTTTAGCGCGCTGCAGTACATGAGCCTGCTCGCCGATAATGGCGGCGCGAATTTCATCCACACTCATGGCCGACAGCAGCAACAGGGCCGACGTGGGGCCTACGCCCGTAACGCTGATGAGCTGCCCAAACAGGTTGCGCTCGGCCTCTGTGGCAAAACCATACAACGTGTGGGCGTCTTCAGTAACGTGGAAATGCGTATAGACAACAGCCTCATCGCGCCCCTGCAAGGCCGTGTAAGTGCTGAGCGGGATGTGGACGCGAAAACCGATGCCCCCCACCTCCACAATGAGGTGAGACGCCGTCCGGTGCGCAATGCGGCCTTTCAAATATGCGTACATGGGAAGGGCATTTTGGCAGCCCTGCTATCGCTGAAAAAGTTTAACAGCCGGGCAAGTGGATCTTATCGTTTTGACTTTTAGCAATTTAGCGATGAAATGACTCCAACGTCATTCCATCGCTAAACGAATGCGATTTTACTGCGCAAAGAAAGGTCGCCTTTTGCAATCGTCAGCGCACGACCGCCACAGGCATGTTCGGATCGTAGCCGCCTTTGATGACCGGGCTTTGGCGATTGCCCGTGTAGGCACGCACGTGCTCATAAACGAAGTCGTGCAGTTCCTGGACGGTAACGATCTTGTCTCGATTCTTGTCGGCCTCGCCCTTAAGGCCGCGAATGAGGAAGTGGCTGAATACCCCCTGGCGCAGGCCAGCAGACTCCAGCGACGTTTCGTCGGCCTTCGACGACATGAGCAGGGCCGTGCCGGATACGGCTTTGGACAGCACCTGATAATACTGGGCCAGCCCTGTTTCGCCCGTGCCCGAGCGCATGGCAATGAGGCTGCCCGAATGGCAGGCATCGGCAATGATGAGTTTGTACCGCGCCTTGCTTTTGTTGAACATGGCAGCGATTTCATCGTGGGCAATTTTGTTGTTGTAGCCATCGAAATCAATGGGCAGGAAGGAGCCGTTGAGGCCGTGGCCGGAGAAATAGAAAACGACCAGATCGTTGGCACCGGCCAGGTCAAAAATCTCCTGTAAAGTACCGAGCACATTGAGGCGAGTGGCGTCTTCGTCAATGAGGATGCGCACCTGCTCGTCGGGCAGGGCGCCACCTTCGAGGCTTTTCAGGAAGGCATAAAAGCGGTAGGCATCGTCGTCGGTGTAGCGCAAAGCAGGCATGTGGTCATAAGCCGCTACGCCTACGACGACGGCCCAAACTTTAATCTGTGTCGTTGTCGGCGCAGCAGGCGCAGGCAGTGAGACGACGGGCTTCGTGTCGGCAGGTGGCTGCTTGCCCACGTATTCGCCGGCACGCCAATAGCCCACTACCTCGGTGCCGTCCTTAAGGTAAAGGGTGCCCTTGCCCGAGTAGGCCCCTTCGGCCCATTCACCGCGGTAGTAGTCGCCGTTGGCGTACAGACAGGTGCCGAAGCCGTGCGGCTGACCGTTGAGGAACTCCCCACTGTATCTGGCCGAGCCTTCGCGATAGACATAGGTGCCTTTGCCGTTTTCGCAGTCGCCCTCGATGCAGCCGACGCGGTCGCTGGCGATAAGGCCAGAGCCGATGAATTCGCCTTCGCGCCACTGGCCTGTCTCTTGCTTTCCGTTGGCATAGGTGCGCGTACCCTGCCCGTGCGGGTAGTTTTCCTTAAATTCACCTGAATACCGGCTGCTATCGGCAAAATAGAACGTGCCCTGGCCGTTGAACTTGCCATTGACGAACTCGCCTTCGTATTTGCTACCGTCAGGATAGGCAAACACACCATAGCCGTTTTTGCAATCGCCTTTGAGGCAGCCCGACTGGATGTTGGTGCCGTCGTCTTGCTGCTCCTCTTTCTTGCGGACGATGTACTCCTCCAGGATGTTGCCGTTTTCGTCCACGGGTTTGCCGCGCTTCCAAAGGCCGGTGCGCTTGGTACCGTCCGGGTAGGTCTTGGTGCCACGGCCATCGGGATAGCGGTGTTTCCATTCGCCGCTGTACTTGCTGCCGTCGGTGTAGTAGCATACGCCAATGCCGTGGATTTCGCCGTCCTTGAAATCGCCGACATACTTGGCGCCGGAAGGATAAATGTAGGTACCGCGGCCGTTGATGCAGTCGCCTTGCACACATTGGGCCTGCAGGCTGACGCCCACAACCGCCAGGAAGAACAGGAAGAGCGCTATTCGCTTCATATCGCTGTTGGGTAAAGTCGGTTTAGTAACAATGAAAGTTTGCACCATTTTTAAACCCTTTGGTGCGCGAATTATTGCGCGGGTAACCGCTACTTTCGCCCCCTGTTCATTTTTACACGAAAAAAATGGGATGGTGAAAAAAGGAAACCTGCTCTTGCTTGCCCTGCTGCTGGGCGCTCTTTCGGCTTTTGCCCAAAAAAAGATGGCTTACCGCCTCTACGACGCACGTGGGCGAGCCGTGTCGTACGAGAAAATGCTCAAGGCCCTGAGCCGGCAAGATATCGTGCTTTTTGGCGAATACCACAACAACCCCATCGCCCACTGGCTCCAATTGGAAGTAACTAAAGACCTGCACGCCCTGCGCCCATTGACCCTGGGCGCCGAAATGTTTGAAACGGACAACCAGCAGGCCCTCGACCTGTACCTCCAGGGCGAAATTGACGAAAAAGGTCTGGACTCATTGGCCCGCCTGTGGCGCAATTACAAAACGGACTATGCTCCCGTGGTGCGCTTCGCTCGGGCCCGAAAACTGCCCTTTATCGCCACCAACATCCCGCGCAAATACGCCTCCATGGTCTCGCGCGGGGGATTCGAGGCCCTCGATACTTTGCCCGCGCGCGAAAAAGCCCTCATGGCGCCCTTACCCATACCCTACGACCCCAACCTGCCCGGCTACAAGAACATGCTGACCATGTTTGGCGATCACGCCAACGAAAACTTTCCTAAAGCCCAGGCCATCAAAGACGCCACGATGGCGCATTTTATCCTGCAAAACTTCAAACCCGGGCGGCTCTTCCTCCACCTCAACGGCGCCTATCACTCCGATAATTACGAAGGCATCTTGTGGTACCTGCGCCGCCAAAGGCCCGACCTGCGCTACATGACCATCTCCACCGTACAACAAGCCGACGTTACACGCCTGCTGCCCGAACACCGCGGACGCGCTGACTTCATCCTCTGCGTGGACGAGGATATGACGACGACGTATTGAACGGTCCTTGGGCAGTTGAAATCACCACTTGGCTATTGCGTTGACGCCACGGAGCGTTTTGGAAGATTTGGGCAGAGTAGGTTCTTGCTCGAACTGACAGCGAAAAACGCTATCACTTCCGCGGATACTTTAAAAATTTATTTTAAATCTACCACTTTTAACCAAACGAATGCTATTATAGTCATCCGGATCGGCAAAGTCAAATTCCCAAAAAGAGTATAGGCCTTCTCTTTTTTCAAAAAAAAGCGTCTTTACCTTTTTGCTGGTGTGGTATTGCCACTGCCTGAAAGGATAAAAAATCTGGCGAATAATGACATTATCGGTATAGCTGTTTTTGGCTTCAATAAGAACCACCTGCTCTCTGCCCTCGTAGCCTGCATCTACCTCCGTCTGAACACCTTCTACAGCTATGCGCTGACTGCCTACTCGAAAAGAAAAACGAGGAGTATATTTCCTGCCGCGTATCGTTAATACCAGTGTGTCATCTCCGAGAAAAGTTCGCACTAAACTGGTGGCATAGGCAAAATCTAAATGCTGCATTTCCGAATTTCCCACCCGCGAAGTGTCCAGGTTAAAATCCATTTTATTTTTATATTCTACAATTTCTGCACCAGTCAGAGAGGGAATATCCACATAACCTTCGCCTCTCACGATAGCGTATTCACCGTTGCGAACAGGAAGAAGAAATAGGTCATTTTCTATAAAAACCCTGGGTCTGTCTTCCCTGAAATCTTGCTTACACAGGATGCGCACCTCTCGCTCATTGGTCCTGGTGAAGTGAGCTGTTGCACGCTTTATTTGTTCAGCAGTAATGTAGAAAGGCGCTTCGTTGAAATTGTGTTCCAAAATATTGTGATGCTTAAAAATCACCTCCCATGGCGTACTATTCATGTCGCGAAAATTTAAAAGAGCCTCACCTGGCTCTTCTATTTGGTTAAGTCTTCGTAACGCGCAATCGTTTGCTTGATATACTCAGGCGCGATATCAATGCCGATATAGCGCCTCCCTCCAAGCATTCGACAGGCGATACCTGTAGTACCGCTGCCATTAAAGGGGTCGAGCACAATATCATTTTCTTTTGTTGAAGCCATAATGATACGCTTCAGCAAGGCAAGTGGTTTTTGTGTGGGGTGCTTTCCAAAGATTTTTTCTTCTTTAGGCGGTGTAGGTATTGACCAAACCGACCTCATTTGTTTTCCAGGCATTTTCATTCGATCTTCAGGAAATTTACCTTCTTTCATTTGATTGTAGTTAAAGGTATGACGCGCCTTTTTATCCTTGCGTGCCCACAGAAGGGTTTCATGGCTGTGTGCAAAAGTAGTGCAAGCCAGGTTGGGCGCAGCATTGGGCTTGAACCAGGTAATGTCATTTAAGATATGAAAACCCAGTTTTTGCAACAAGAAACCACACTGGTAAATGCTGTGGTTCGTTCCCGAAATCCAGATGGTTCCTTCGGGCTTCAGCACGCGGCGGCATTCTGAAATCCAGGCTTCATGGAATTGCAAGTCGGCCTCAAATCCACGGCTCTTATCCCAGCTACCTTTATTGACACTAACCATGCGTCCTGCATAGCAGGTAACACCGTCATTAGAGAGGTTATATGGCGGGTCAGCAAAAATCATATCTACGTAATTATCGGGAAAACGTGCCATAACTTTCAGGCAGTCTTCTTGATAAAGGCAAAAATCTTCCGTTTTAAAAACCGGCCTTATACTTTGCTTCGGGCCGCTTTGGGCTACATACTGAACCAATTCTTCGAATACAGCAGACTCGCTCATGCGTCCTTTTTTTGTTCCCCAAAGATATGACTTTTCCTCTCTAAAAAACGGAAAGGCCTCTTTAACATGAGCCGAGCCTACGGCAGCTGGTATTTTCTTGCAAGTTCCACATGTCTCATACAATGAAAAAAATAACCACTTTAGAGTCGCTCAAAGACGACCTGATCGGTCCCGTCGGTTCTCCTGAACGAGAACAGTATGAATGGGAGTTAAAGATGGAGATTCTGGGTGATTTAATCCGGCAGTTGCGGCTCGAGCGAAACCTGACTCAGGCGGAGCTGGGAGCGCTGCTGGGGGTTCAGAAAGCCCAGATATCGAAGTTGGAAAACAACGCCACCAACGTCTCGATGGGTACCTTGCTCTCGGTGCTGAAAGCGCTAAATGCTAAGGCGTACCTGAAGGTGGAACTCCCTGAAAATGAAATCGCTATCAGCACTTCTACGTAAAGGCGGAGGCGTTCCTTGTCCTCTTTTGGCTGACCGGCTGAAAGGGGGGTAAGGAACCGCCTCCGTGCTTTGCGGCCATTTGGCATCCGTATGCTCATGCGAAGGGCAGAAGCCTTTAGGGTAGCTGGCCAAAAATAGAAGCGGGCCTTCCGCCCTGGGAGGGCGTCAGCCCGCTATTAACATACGGAAATTAGATAGTCGGCCCGTCTTACGAGCGCGCGGCGGCGTAGTGCTGGGCTACGGCGTCCCAGTTGACCACATTCCACCAGGCTTCTACGTAGTCGGGTCGGCGGTTTTGGTAGTGCAGATAATAGGCGTGCTCCCACACGTCGAGGCCGAGAATGGGTTTACCGGGCTTTTCGGCCACGTCCATGAGGGGGTTATCCTGGTTGGGCGTGCTGGTAATGAACAGGTTGCCATCGGCACCTACACACAGCCAGGCCCATCCGGAGCCGAAGCGACCGATGGCCGCCGCGGCGAATTGCTTTTTAAACTCGTCGAAGGAGCCAAATGCCTTTTCGATGGCCGCTGCCAGTTCGCCTGATGGCTGGCCGCCACCGTTGGGCGACATGATGTTCCAAAAGAACGTGTGGTTCCAGTGGCCGCCGCCGTTGTTGCGCACGGCTGGGGAGAGTTTGGACACATGCGCCAGCAATTCCTCTAAGGACTTGCTTTCATGCTCGGTACCCTGAATGGCGGCGTTAAGATTGTTCACGTAAGCAGCGTGGTGCTTGCCGTGGTGAATTTCCATGGTGCGCGCATCTATGTGCGGCTCCAGGGCGTTGTGCGGGTAGGGCAGGTCGGGAAGTGTAAAAGCCATAGAGCAAACAGGTTTTTTCGTAAACGTGTGATGGCTTCAGAAACACCCGCAAGCCGAGATGGTTTAGGGATGCCCGAAAAGTTTAACGCCCGGCATTCCTTTGAATACCGGGCGTCTTGATCTGACTAACGTTTGTTTGCCTGCATCGTCCCGTTAGGAAAAAGTGCTGCTCGAGAACGATACGAAAGAGCGAACGCTGCGACTTTATGTTGCCAAAGAGGTAGTTTTCAAGGCATTTGCGGGGCTTATTCTGTGCGTGAAGGGCTTTTAAAAAAGTGGGGGGCGAGGCAGTAAGATGTAATGCGGTCTTTGTGATGCCCGGTACAAAAGTGTGGGCACGCGCGCGTCTGGCTATCCGTGCAAACACGCGATTTTAAAATCAGGGAAAACCCTGAGCGGGTTATCGGGCTTTCACGGGTACCGTGATCAGGGTGCTTACGCCCTGGCCCTGGGCGGTCTGGACGCTCATTTCGCCGTGTATGAAATGGACGCGCTGGCGCAGGTTATCGGTGCCCATGCCTTTGGTGATGTTGGCCGGGTCGAAGCCGACGCCGTTGTCTTCTACCAGGATGGCGATATCGTCGCCGTTTCGGGTGAGTTGCACGAGGATTTCAGTGGCCTGAGCGTGTTTGATGCTGTTCTGGAGGAGTTCCTGGATGATGCGGTAGCAGTTGAGGGCCACGGTGTGGTCCAGGTCGCCAAAGTCGCCGAAGTGCTGAAAGTCAATGGTTGGGCCACCGGGCGTTCGGAAGCGGATGACCAGGTCTTGCAGGGCTTTCACCAATCCGAAGCGGCTCAGGGAAGTGGGTTGCAGGTTGTGGGCGATCTGGCGAGTTTCAGCGATGGTGTCGTTGAGGAGTTCTTTTATTTTTCCGAAATCTTCGTTTTTGGCCAGCTGAGGCGCCTGGCTGGAGAGGCCTTCTAAGCGCATGCGTATGGCGGCCAGCATACCTCCGACGCTGTCGTGCAGGTCGTGGGCGATGCGTTTGCGTTCGCTTTCCTGGCCTTCGATCATGCTTTGCATGGACTCGATGCGCAGGGCATCTTCGAGTTGTCGGATGGTTTGCTGATTGATTTTTTCGCGCTGTTCGGCAATGACGCGGCTGGTCTGGAGGCGATGCCGATAGTCGCGCACCATAAAAAACCCGGCGATGAGGGTGGCTACGAAGAAGAGGGAGATCGCGATGAGGAAGTTTCGCTGTTGGCGTTTGGAGTCTTCGATGGTCTTGATATCGCGATTTAATCGTTCTACCTCTTGGGTCTTTTCGCGCGTGCCGTATTGCGCTGCTAAGCGTTGTGAGGTGGCGGTGCGGTCGCGGTGCAGGAGGGTGTCGGTCAGGCGGATGTGCCTCTGGGCGTACTGGAGGGACAGGTTCAGGCTATCTAAGGCGAGATAGGTGGCGGACAGATAGCGGTACAGCTCGCGCCGCAGTTCGTAATCCACCTGACGGCTGGCCTGTTCGGCGCGTTTGAAGGCCCGCAGCGCCATGAGGTAGTCTTTGGCCAGAAAGTTGAAGTATCCGATGCGGTATTCAGCTTCGAGGGCGTAGTTGTGGCGGTTGCTCTGCTGCGCCAGGTCGCGCGCACGGAAAGCCAGTGGTAGGGCCTCCTGGTATTTCCTGGCATCGGCCAGATAGTCGGCCTCTTGCAGGAAGGCCGTTATCAGCAGCAGCGTATCGCCTAAGGCCAGGCCGCGCTCTCGGAACGTACGCCGCAGCGCATTGGCCTGAGCGGTGTCGCCTTGCATCTGATGTACCCGGGCCATTTGGGCCAACAGGAAAGCCTCGGAGCGCTTGTTACCGGTTCTTTTGAAGTATTGCAAGGCCTCTTGCTGCATAGTGATGGCTTCATCGGCCATGCCGCGTTCGGGCAGCCGCGTGGCCAGCTCGGCGCGAGCGCGGTGGTAGGCTAAGGAGTCGCCTGCTTTCTGAAAAAGTTCCACACTCCGGGCCAGATACTGAAATGCCGAGTCGCGGTTTAGGGCCTCTTGCTCGCGATAAAGGGCCCATTTATACCATCCCAAGCCCTGCTTTTTCAGGTCGCGTTCCCGGATGCCTTCACTGAGCACGGCCTGGATTTCCTCGAACGTCATCGGCTTTTCAAACAGATCGTCCTCTTGGGCCTTCAGCGGCGTCAGCCAGCACAGGCCGATAACGAGCACGCCGACCATAGTCGTGTGGCTGCGCAGGTTCGCCGTCGGAGCGTTGCACAAGTAGTGAGCAACGGTGCAGAGAGCGCCGAGGGCGGCATGCCATTTCGCAGAGAGAAATCGGTGTATTACAGCCATTTTGATGGCTCAGTCGTCCAGTAGTTTCCAGAAAATAGCCGCTTTTACCAAGCCGGCCGTGTTTCGAGCGCCCAATTTGGCCAGCAGGGCCGCGCGGTGGCTCTCGACGGTTTTTTCCGACAGAAATAATTGTGCCGCAATTTCCTGCGTGGTGCGTTCGTCCACGATGAGCTGCAGTACTTCGCGCTCTCGGCGGCTGATTTTGGGCGGCTCTTTAGGCGTGCCGCTTTTGCGGTCGCGCATGAGGCTTTGCATCATGGTGTCCGTAACTTCTTTGGAAAAGTACGTTTTTCCTTCGGCCAGCGTCCGTATGGCGTGGCACAACTCTGCCCGTCCGGTGTTCTTCAACACGTAACCCTGGGCGCCGTGGCCGAGCATGGCACTGATGTAGCTTTCGTCGTTGTGCATCGAAAGCGCCAACACCTTCACCGATGGGCATTGCTCGCGCAACTGCTTGCACACGTCCAAGCCGGAGCGGTCGGGCATGTTGATGTCGAGCAGCAGCACATCGGGCATTGCTTCGGGTACGCGCCGAAGCGCCTCCTCACCGTTGCGTGCATAGCCGCACACCTCAAAGTCTGGCTCCGCGCCCAGCAGGCTTTCCAGCCCTTCGGCAAACATGGCGTGGTCGTCAGCAATAAAAATACGTATCACGATTGCCCCCTTTTTTGGATGAAACGTCGGCCCAAACACCCAGCAAAGATACCTCAATGCCGCTATTAGGCCGCCAGTGAAGGCGTGTTAAAAAACCCTGCCGGACGCTGCCTATCTTTGCCGCCCATTTCCAGCACTCCGGCTTTATGCGAGACAAACTCGAAGCAATACGCGACAAATACCTGCACCTGGAAGAACAACTGGCCGACCCCAGCGTGGCGGCTGATGCCGACCGTTCCCGAAAGATCAACAAGGAATACAAAAAATTGCAGCCCATCGTGGCCGCCTTCGAGCGCTACGACAGGGCACAGACCCAACTCGAGAGTGCGCGCCAGATGCTGACCTCGGAGAGCGATCCCGAACTACGCCAGATGGCCCGCGAAGAGATCGAAGCACTGGAGACTCAAATCGAGGCATTAGAAACCGAAATCAAGGAACTCCTCGTCCCACGCGACCCCGAAGACGAAAAAGACGTCATCTTTGAAATTCGCTCCGGCACCGGTGGCGACGAAGCGGCCCTCTTTGCCGGCGACCTGTACCGCATGTACATGCGCTACTTTCAGCGCCAGGGCTGGGAGGTTGAGGTGGTGGATGAAAGCCCGGGTACCGTGGGTGGCTTCTCCAAGATCGTCCTGGAAGTTCGGGGCGAAAACGTGTACAGCAAGCTCAAGTTTGAGTCTGGCGTCCATCGTGTGCAGCGTGTGCCCGAAACAGAAGCAAAAGGGCGCGTACACACCTCAGCGGCTTCCGTGGCGGTGCTGCCCATGCTGGAACCCGAAGAGGTCAACATCCGCAAGGAAGACCTGCGCCGCGACGTGTTCCGCTCCAGCGGCGCCGGTGGCCAGCACGTCAACCGCACCGAGTCGGGCGTGCGCTACACGCACTTACCCACTGGTTTGGTGGCTGAAAGCACGGAAAGCCGCTCCCAGCACAAAAACAGCGAAATCGCATTGGGCCGCCTGCTGCAACAACTGCGCGAAATGCAGCTGCAACAGCAACAATCGGCTTTAGCCTCGCAGCGCCGCAGCCTCGTCGGCTCGGGCGACCGCTCGGAAAAAATCCGCACCTACAACTGGCCCCAAAACCGCGTAACCGACCACCGCTTAGAGGGCGACCAGAAAAATTTCAACTTAGACAAAATCATCGAAGGCGAACTGGACGAACTCATCGAAGCGCTCACCGTGGCCGATAACGCCGCCAAATTGCAGGCCGAAACGGCTTAGAGGCACTCCGAAACGCCTTTCCAGTGCCCGGCTTGGGGCAGAGGCGCTTCCAACCGCAGCGGCTCGCGGCGCACCGGATGTTCCAATTGCAGCAACCAGCTGTGCAGCGCAATGGCACCCTGGGGCAATGCCGTCGGCGCGCCGTACTTGAAGTCGCCCCAAATAGGGCACCCTATCGCAGCCAATTGCACGCGAATCTGATGCGGGCGACCGGTATGAGGGCGCACCTCCAGCACGTGCACACCGCCCAACTGGCTCAACCAGCGATAATGCAGGACGGCCTCCTGCGCTCCCTGCTTGCCGGCGCCCACAACATGAACGCGGTTATGGGCCTCGTCTTTAAAAAGCCAGTGACGCAACTCACCCTCCGCCGCTGGCGGCATAGCCAGCACTAACGCCACATACACCTTCTCCACACGCCGCTCGCGAAAGGCTGTGGTCAGACGGCTCAGCGCCTTGTCGGTGCGCGCAAAAAGCGTCAGACCACTCACCGGGCGATCCAGCCGATGGACGGGATGCAGGAAAACCGCTCCGGGTTTGGCGTACTTCTCGCGCAAATAGGCCTTGCCCCAATCGGTGAGCGTGGCGTCGCCCGTGCGGTCGCCCTGAACCAGCCAACCCGCTGGCTTGTTGAGCGCCAGCAAATGATTATCCTCGTAAATGACAATGTCTTCCATAACTGTGGGCTATTCGCCCTGCCCAAACGACACCTTCATCTTCGACGCCATGGTACACGGCAAAATAGACGCCGAAGGTCTGCACTTTGAGCCAATCCTCGAAGATGTAGAAGCCCTCAATCGGCGCGCCTTCGCCGGCGAGCTGCACGTAACGAAGCTGAGCTACCACGCTTTTGCCCACCTGACCCACCAGTACCGGCTCTTAGACGCCGGCAGCGCGCTGGGCTTTGGCTGCGGCCCACTGCTCATCGCCCGCAGCCCGCTGAGCGAGGCGCAAATCAACACCGGCCCCATCGCCATACCCGGCCGGCTGACTACGGCCAATTTTTTGCTCAGCATGGCTTACCCCCACGCCCGAAACAAAGTGGAAATGCTCTTCTCCGACATCGAAGACGCCGTGCTGCGCGGCGACGTGGCCGCAGGCCTGATTATCCACGAAAACCGCTTCACTTACGCGCAAAAGGGCCTGACCTGCCTGACCGACCTCGGCGCCTGGTGGGAACGCCAAACCGGCCTACCCATACCGCTGGGCGGCATCGCCGTGCGCCGCGACCTGCCCACTGACCTACAACAGCGCGTCAACCGCGCCCTACGCCGCAGCGTGGAATACGCCTTAGCACACCCCGAAGCACCCATGCCCTACGTCCGCCAGCACGCCCAGACGATGGAAGACAACGTCATGCGCGCCCACATCGGCCTGTACGTCAACGACTTCTCCCGAACACTCGGCCCCGCCGGACGCCAGGCCATCACCCAAATGTTCCACATGGCTCATGAGGCCGGTGCCATCCCAAACTATTCCGAGGATTTTTTTATAGATTAAAGAAAAAACACATGCCTTGGCACGGTTTTCGCTGCCACTCCGGCGTGTGTGTAAGTATTGTTTTTTAGAATTGGAAAATTCGGGGCGCGTGAAAAGTCACGCGCTTTTTTTATTTATGAAAAACCCGCACGAGATGCGAAATGAAAGCCCTACCGCAAAAGCATTGGCCCGCACGGCCAATGGCGTTACCTTTCGGCCCCAAAACCGCCCGGTCTTCCGGGTGTTTCATCCGGCATGGACGTTTATCTACTCTTGATTGGCGATGAAATTCTGTTAGGCCAGGTGGTGGACACCAATTCGGCCTGGCTGGGTCAGCAACTCTCCCTACACGGCTATCGTGTAGTGGGCAAAATGGCGGTGCCCGACGCGCGCGCCGACATTCTGGAGGCCTTAGACCTGGCGGCCCAGCGCGCCCGCATCGTAATCACGACCGGAGGTTTAGGCCCCACTAAAGACGACATCACGCGCGGAGCATTAGCCGAATACTTCAACTCAGGGCTGGCTTTTCACCAGGAGACCTACGACCGCATCGCCGCTTATTTTGCGCGCATCGGCAAACCGCTGCCCGAAAGTGCGCGCATGCAGGCCACCCTGCCCGAAAAGGCTACCCTGCTGACCAACAAAGTGGGCAGCGCACCCGGCATGTGGTTCGAGCGCGACGGCAAAGTGTTCGTCTCACTGCCTGGCGTGCCTTTCGAGATGCAGTACCTGATGACCGAAGAAGTGTTGCCACGCCTGCGCCAGCACTTCCCCGGCAAACCCCTGGCCCACCGCACACTGCGCACGGCCGGCGAGGGCGAAAGCACCATCGCCAAACGCTTAGAAACCTTCGAAGAGAACCTCCCGGCACATATCCGGCTGGCCTATCTGCCTTCGTTGGGCCAGGTGCGCCTGCGCCTGAGCGGCATCTGGCCCCACGCCGAAGTGCCGCCCGAGGCCGACGAACGCCTGCGCGCCGAAGTGGAAGCCTATGCCGACCAGCTGCGCGCCCTGCTGCCCGACCTCATCTTTGGCGTCGAAGACGAAACGCTGGAGCAGGTCGTCGGGCGCTTGCTCCAGGAACGGGGCCTGATGTTCGGCAGCGCGGAAAGCTGCACAGGCGGCTATGTGGCCCACCTCATCACCTCCGTACCCGGCAGCTCCAGCTACTTTGCCGGCAGCGTCATCGCCTATTCCAACGAACTGAAAATGAAGCTGCTCGGCGTGCGCGCTGAAACGCTGGAGCGCTTCGGCGCCGTCAGCGAAGCAACCGTGCGCGAAATGGTCGCCGGCGCGCTCGATACGCTGGGTGTAGATGTGGCCCTCTCTGTCTCCGGCATCGCTGGCCCGGGCGGCGGCACTCCCGAAAAGCCCGTGGGCACGGTCTGGCTGGCCGTGGGCGACCGCACGCGCATTGTAGCACAAAAACACGTCTTTGCCCGCGACCGCATTAAGAACATCCAGCTATCCGCTATCTTTGGCCTCAACATGGCGCGCAAATTCCTCCTGAACGCCCTCTGACGCCCTCCAACGACAATCCATGCAGCCTATCATTCGCCTGAGCAACGCCGACATCTGCCAGCAAGACGGCCGAGTCGTGCTGGAAAACATCAGCCTCACCATCGGCCCCGGAGAATTCACCTACCTCATCGGCAAAACCGGAAGCGGCAAAACCAGCCTGCTCAAAACCCTGTACGCCGCCCTACCGCTCACCAAAGGCAAAGGCGAAGTGGCAGGCTTCGACCTGAGCACCATCTCGCGCCACAACATCCATCTGCTGCGCCGACGACTGGGCATCGTGTTCCAGGACTTCAACCTGCTGACCGACCGCAACGTAGAAGAAAACCTCCTCTTCGTGCTGCGCGCCACCGGCTGGAAAGACCCCGTCGAAATGCACCAGCGCATCCAGGAGGTGCTCGAAGGCGTACAACTGACCGACAAACGCCACGCCATGCCCTTCGAACTCTCCGGCGGCGAACAGCAGCGCATCGTACTGGCCCGTGCCCTGCTCAACCGACCCGTGCTGCTCATCGCCGACGAGCCCACCGGCAACCTCGACCCCGAAACCAGCGACGACGTCCTGCTGCTGATGCGAAACTTAGCCAAAACCTACAACACCGCCGTCCTGTGTGCCACACACGACTACCGCATCCTGCAGAACTTCCCGGCCCGCATCATTCGCATCCGAAACAGTAAACTCATCGAGGACGACGGCTCGGCAGCCCAATGAGCACCGCTGGCGAAGCCTGGCGGACGCATTGGGCCAAACAAGTTTGGCCGATACAAGATACCTGCGGCCTCACTGACACTGTTTCTGGATGCTTCACCTGGCCAAACAAGTTTGGCCGCTACAAGATGCCTACGACCTCGCTGACGCTGTTTTTGGGTGGCTTCACCAGGCCAAACAAGTTTGGCCGCTACAGGGGCTCAAAGAAGCCTACACTGGAGCCGACCCACTCTTTGCCCATGTTGTAGCGCACGCCAACCATTTCGCCCTTGCTCATGCGGATGAGGTTGTTGACCAGGCGCGGACGCTCCCAGCCTTTGGCCCATAGCACCATCATGCGGATTTCGCATTTGGCCGGCTCGGCTGGGTCGAGCGTCTGGATACACGGCTCGTAGGGCTTTTTGCGCTGCAGGATATAGTCCGACGGGTTGGGCACGGCGGCAATGTCTTCAGGCGTAACGTTGATTTTTACGCCCTGGCCGGAGAAGGAGAACAGCGGCTTGAGCACCCAGTTCTCTAAGTCGTCGGGGATACGTTCCAAGGCTCCCAAAAAGTGCGTTTCAGGCACAAAGGGCGACTTCAGGAACGGCAAGGTGTGTTTGGAGATGCGGAAGAACCAGTTGGGATGCCCTACCCATTCGGCGTTCACCTCGGTGAGCAGGTTCCACTCGCGCGGCAGGTCAGCCCGCCGGTCGAGTTCGTCGAAGATGATGCGGTTGTAAATGCGCTCGATGGCCACCCGCCGGCCATCGTCGTCTATGTAGTACAAGTCGCGGCCTTCGCGTTTGACCTGCGATAGGCACAGTACCTTGATACCCAGATACTTGCGCGTACCCCAAAAGTCAATGCGCGTATTCTGCTTTTCAGGTTCGATTTCGAGCAGCACGACGTTCTCCGGTCGGGAGTCGCCCACGATGATGTCGCGCAAGAGGTCTAAGTAGCTTTCGGCGTCCAGGCCGCTGAAGAGGTGATGAAAGTCGGGCGGGATGTCGAAATGCCTGCGATAGGCGTTAGCCAGCAGGTGCTGGTAGAAGTAGAGGGACGGGAAGCCCTGCATTTCAATGAGCTGCGGGGTCAGTTCGCCGTTGTCGTCGCGACAGATGCCGAAGTCGAGTTGCAGGAAAATAGTGTGTTCGTCCTCGTCAGGCACGCGCAGATGCGGGGGTATGGCAGCCTCGCTCTGCTGGCGAAAGTCAGGGTGGACGATGACGTTCAGGATGTCCTCCACACCCTGCAGCAGTTTGATTTTCATGGCTTTGGGTATAAATACAGGCGTTTCGCTGACGCGAAATGTTACCGGTTCGCCAAACTCGGTATCCATCGTTTGCAGCAAAGCCTGGTATTTCTCAGGAGTAAAAGCAGCGTTAAAGCGTTGGCGTAATTCAGCGTGCATACGGGTGTTCTTTTGTGAAAAGCAGGCGGTTGCGGCCGCCAAAGGCGCTAACCGTTGCGCAATAATACGCCTGAAGCTGAAAATGGACGGAGAGCAGTGGCAGTTTTAGCCACGAATATGGGTTTACCACAAAGGCACGAAGGACTTACCACGAAGGCACGAAGATGAGATGTAAAGACAAAAAGGGTTCCTCCACTATGAAGCCTCAATACCGGCAAGATGCCGCCTTGCCGGTACTGAGATGCTTTCACGCAGCAGCGAGGGAGCCGGCAAGGCAGACGAAGACTGTATGCTCTCGCCAGAAGCTTTCTCTCACCGAACGACCACCACCTTGCGCACAGCCCGGTAACCATCGGCGAACAAAACTTCAACCGCATAAACGCCCGCGGGCAAAGCCGCTGGAAGGTCAAAACAATGCGGCGCGGTTACGCTTTCCGATAAAACCAGTCGCCCGTCTGCACTCCACAGGCGGAGCCAGTGCAGATCCTCCGCTGGTGCCTGCAGGCAAAGCGTTGCCGTCGTCGGATTAGGCATCAAGACCACCTCATATCGCCGCTTATCCACGTCGGGCCGACCAACAGAGGTGGTCAAACGACCATCGGCATATACTTTCAGCATAAAGCCATGAGGCGCCAGATCGTAAATATCCCACGCCCTACCTACCAGGATGATATCGTTGTTATCATCAATGGCCATATCCCACACTTCAAAATTTCTGTTCCCAGCTTCAAACTGAGTCTCCCACATTTTCTCCAATGTGCTCGAAAACTTAGCGATCTTCATCTTGTACTTCGTAGTAATCGGAAATAGCCCGTTCGTACCCGCCAGCACGTAATTACCCACATGATCCCGGCGAAAATGTGGCCAGACGTTCATTTCTAAGGACGGAGCATTCAGAGGAAAAGCCTGTAGGGCCCGGATAGTGTCTGGCTCTATAGCATAGCGAACCACTGAAATGTCGGAAGGGCCGTTGAATGGACTTCGCGTGAGACATGTGAGAAGATTACCACTCTCCGAAACACAATCAGGTATATTACCTCCGCCTTCGTTCCACATTCCGTCAGGCCCTTGATATCGGAAACGGGGTGTCCATCTGAGTAAGGTGTTCAAGTCTTTATCCAGAAGTAGAGCCCGCCCCCCAAATAAACTGACAAAATACCTTCCTGACGCCTCAACCCAGCGGAAGTCCATCACAAAATCACCCGATCCGGAAGGAGGAAAGGCATTAAAAAAATACACTCGCTCAAAAGTGAAATCTGATCTTAATGAAAAATAGCACTGAGCACCGAAGCGGAAGTCGGGGTCTGAGGCAACCACCCCAAAACCCTCAAACTGTCGCCCTATTTCATTGAAATGAATTCTCCTGAGATTGACAAAATTCCGCTGGTAAGGTATCCTAACTGTGTCTATCCAATAGCATTTATCCAACTGCTTGTTCAGGCCAATAGTCGCAAGATAATACGTGCTGCCGTGGGAAATATTGATTATAGCCACATAGTGCGTATCCGCCTCTATCCATTCCATGCACGAATGAATAGAATAGCCATCTATTTCATTCAAACGCTTCCTTCTCAATATGTTGCCAGCCCCATCAACAACAATCAACGTAGAGCGATCGCCATAGTGTATCAGGCCAATGGCGCCGTCTCGAAACAGCTTAACTGTTTTTATCGTACTGATGGAGTAGTCATCCGAAGGATAAACGACAAAAATCGAGTCCTTCTGACCTGACATAATAAACGGCTGTAGCACGATCCATAGAAAAAAGACAAACTTTTGACATATCGTCATCATAATTTCGAATGTTTAGAAAGTTACTTGACTCAAGTTAAAATAGAGAGGATCACCCCAAGGCTCTCCAGGAGTCGTTATAGGGCGGCAAACAGGCGTACCATAGTAATATTCTGCCATAACTCTTGTAGTGTAGCTACAGAAACCGGAGCCGCCACAGAAGCAAAAATCCAGACCTAAATTGATGGATATAAATTTCTGCCCAGGAGGAATAACAAATGGCTCCAGCCCTGAAGCAATCTGATCATAAATCGAACAGTAAACACAGTTTAGCTCGTCGTTATTCATACATGTTCCTCCCTTTTGAAAATCGGTAAATGGGCAATCTTCTGTCAGAAAACTGTTTGGAGTGATGTAAAAGGGCAAGCTTTTCTGAACATTCACCCACCCTGCCAGCACATGGTTAGGAGAACAAGGTGGAGATGAAAGTGGATAGTTATGATTGATACAGCCCTCTATCACCTCATAAGCAGTAGAAGGACCGGCCTCACAGGCAGGTGTGTTACCACAAGGGTTCTCGCAAGGTGGATTAACATACAAAAATATCAGGCTCAATTCTTCATCGCCCGCGCCTACCCGGTAAGCCTCCTCCTCATCGAACGGATCGCACGGAATGCCTCCCGGGCTATGGGCATATCTTTGAGTCAGGCAAGTATTACTCCAGCTTACAATGGCAATAGCCCGCAAAAAAGCCGTC
>CAZYEV010000010.1:0-4724 GCA_964646615.1 uncultured Saprospiraceae bacterium | reverse complement strand
GCCGTTGCCATCGCGCCACACCTTCGTACCGGGCGAGGGCGCCGAACCCAGCGTTACCGTCGGGTTAGCACACGTAATCACTCCTCCTCCCGTAATCTGAGCAACCGGATCAACCACAATAATCGAAAAGTTAATCAGACTGTCGCAACCCTGGAAAGACTCGCATGTGTACGAATATGTACCCGCATCGCAGAACTGCTCGCCACACACCGTTACGCATGAACCCGCACAGACAGATAGCGTGCCGAGATTTCGAATCAGCGGTGCCTTCACGGTTACCTGTTGGCGCACCACACTATCGCAGCCCTGGTAGGACTGATACGTGTTCTGATAGGTGCCACTTACCGACACTTGCTGGCCCCAGGGCAGCGTGTACGGTACGTCCTCATTGCACACAATCACCGGCGGAAGAATGGTCGGCGGGATGGGCTGGACGTTAATCGTGCGGCATACCAGGTTGCCGTTGTTGCAAGAGCTGACGGGCTGCACGCAGATTTGCCCACCGGAAGTGCCAGCTGTAATGGTAACCACGTGCCCGTCCGGAGGGTTGGTGATAACGGGCGGCACCTGTCCGTTGATGAGCCAGCCTCCTGGAGCATTCCATTCGTAAGCACCGGCGCCATTCACCGGAGGGATGCTATAGGTGATGGTTCCTCCGGGGCAAATTGTCGCCGGCCCTTGAATAGCGCCCGTAGGCGCGATGGGAGGTGCCTGAGCCGCTAAGGGCGGCGTTACCGTAACGGTAAAGCTGCACTGGTCGCCTGCATAGCCATCAATCAGCAGGAAATAGTTGACCCCAGGCGTCAGGTTAGCCGTGATGGAAACCGGGTTGTTTCCATTCCCCGCCGCACCGCCGTTACAAGCGATAGGGGCGCTTAAACAACCAGTGTAGAGGGCTATTTGCAAGCCATTGCCTATCTGGCAGCCCGTAGGGGTTACCGTAAAGGTGCCCACGGAAGCACCGGCGATGAAGCCTAACCATTGCTCGTTTTCAATGGTGCCGCAGAAGCCTCCCGGCGGCGTCTGGCCCGTGTAGCCCGTAGAGCTCCCGGAGTAGCCATTGAAATTGCAATAGATGCAAATGTCCGAGCAAAGGTCTGCCGCAGGGTGGTTATTACTGGGGCAGGGTGGAGGCAATTGCGCATAGAGACTCCATGCGAAAGCAAAACTGAACAGAGCGATAAGCAGTAACCTGACCATTTAAGCGTAGTAGTTTGAAATGTTGGATTAGCGATGCCACAACACCTGGCTTTTGAGCATGGTAACGTAAAGGTTTGCAAAGGAAGCGAGAAAAATTATTTTTAAGCGGCTGCCCTGCCAGATTTAACGGTTTACGGGCGCAAACAACCGGTATTTGCCCATCAGAAAAAGGCCTTTTTGTGCCGTGCACTCCTGTCGTCTGCTTTTAAAATGGACGCGACAGGTGATACCGAACGCTGCCCGAGGTACCCTGTTTTGGCCAATCCTGGCATTTAAGCAGAGTCGGGCAGCCCGCTTTTATCAGCACGCATACTTTTGCGGGACTCGATTGTTACGGGCGTCATGAAAAAAGGTGCGCTTTTTTGGGGGGTAGTGCTCGGGCTGTTTGGAGGGTTGTCCGCGCAGCCTGCTCGCGTGCCGGGTCAGGTGCTTTTTCAGCTGCAACCGGGCTATTCGGCGTCGGCGCTGGTGCAGCGCATGCAGATACAGCCCTGGGCCAGAAGGGCCTCCTGCTCGTTGGTGGCAGAAGCGATGAACATCTGGCTGCTGACTGCAGACCCTTCCGAAGCACCAGAGACGGATCTGCTGCAATGGCTGAATGCCCAGCCTGAAGTGGCGGTGGCTCAGTACAATCATTGGCTCAAACACCGAGGAGAGGCGCCCGTAATCACGCCGGATGACCCGCTGTACAGCAGTCAATGGCACCACCGCAATACCGGCACCGGTGGTGGTCTGGCCGGGGCCGATCTGGCTTCGGAACAAGCCTGGGACATCGCCACCGGCGGCGTCACGCCGCACGGCGACACTATCGTCATCGCTATCGTGGACAGCGGTATTGACCCACAACACGAAGACCTGACGCCCAACCTGTGGCGCAACTGGGATGAAATCCCTAACAACGGCATTGACGACGACCAGAACGGCTACGTGGACGACTTCCGAGGCTGGAACGCCCTGGCCCAAAACGACCAGATAAGCGGCACTTCGATGACCCACGGCACTCCCATCGCAGCCCTGGCAGGCGCAAGCGGCAACAATCAAACAGGCGTCTCTGGCGTGAATTGGGACGTCCGGTTGCTATTCGTGGCCGGCAACAGCACAGAGGCCATTATCCTGAGCTCTTTCGACTACGCCCTGCGCGCACGGCGGCGCTACAACGCCACTCAGGGGCAGCAAGGCGCTTTTGTGGTGGCGCTCAATTGCTCCTGGGGCATCAACGGCGGCAAGCCCTCCGACGCTCCCCTTTGGTGCGCCGCCTTCGACTCGTTGGGCACTGCTGGCATCTTGAGCGTAGGCGCCACGGCCAACATGCCCGTGGATGTGGATGTCTTCGGCGACCTGCCCACCACCTGCCCCAGCGATTACCTCATCAGCGTAACCAGCCTCACCCGCCAAAACCAGAAAGCGTCCAACGCTGCCTGGGGCGCCATATCGGTGGATCTGGGGGCCTACGGCGAAAATGTCTTCACCGCCCGCCCCAACAACAACTACGGTACCGCCGCCGGCACCTCCTTTGCCGCACCGTTGGTAACCGGCGCCATCGCCCTGCTCTATGCCGCGCCCTGCCATAACCTTATTGCCATGGCCAAGGCCAACCCGGCAGCAGCCGCTCTCTGGGCCAAAAATCACCTGCTTCAAAACACCATTCCCCTACCCGCTCTCCAGGGCATCACCCGCACCGGCGGACGGCTGCACCTCTTTCATCTCATTAAAAGCTACGAAGACCAGTGCGCCTCCTGCGTGCCGCCTTTCGGCATTGCCGCTACACCTATTTTTAGAGACAGCATTCGCCTCTCCTGGTCGGTCGTGAACGACTCGCTGCGCACCGACATTCGCTGGCGTGAAAAAGGCACAGCTGCCTGGAATACCCTTCCGAATGCCAAAAGTCCCTTCACTATCGGAGCCCTCAAGGCGTGCACCGACTACGAGTTCTCACTGCAAACGCGTTGTGGCGCCACAGACTTCAGTGCCTGGTCGCCCACACATACGGCCGCCACGGCAGGCTGCTGCACGCCGCCGGATAGCTTCAAGGCCAATTTCATCAGCCCTACCCATATCGTCCTGAGCTGGAAAGGCCCTGAGTCGGCTACGGAATACTCCGTCCAATTGACCCACCCCGACAGCACCACAAGCCATTTTGCGCTCTCTGAAAATCGCCTGACGCTGACCAACCTGTTGCCCTGTGCTTCATACCGCATCGTTGTAACGGCCCTCTGCCCACCCGATGCGGTTACCGCCAGTGCCACCTTTACCTTCCTGACCGGCAACTGTGGCCCCTGCTTAGACCGAAACTACTGCACCGCAGGCGCCACTAACGCCGACCAGGAGTGGATCGCTGGTGTTCAGATAGGCCCCTGGTCGCACAGCCCTACTCCCGGAAAGGGCTACCACAACTTTGCCTCTGCGCTGGACGACGTTCCTGTGCTGGCTATCGGCTTACCGCTACCTATTGTGCTCAAACCCGGATACGCCGCCCAGGCCTATCGCGAGCACTTCCGCGTGTATGTGGACTTCAACGGCGACGGCGATTTTTTCGACTCAGGTGAGCTGGCTTTTGATCCGGGTTTTCCGGTAACGGATGCCGTAGAGGGCACCATCACTGCTCCAGCGAGCGCCCAGCTCGGGTTGACCCGCCTGCGCATTCTGATGAAATACCGCGGCGTGTCGGGAGCGCCACCCACACCGTGCGAACAGTTCGAATTTGGCCAGGTAGCCGATTATTGCGTCCGCATCGAAGGCGCCATAAACACGCAACAACCGTTGCGCACCCTACCGCTGCGCCTGTATCCAAATCCCACACAGCACCGGCTCTTTCTCGCCTGGCAGGGAGCAGATAGCGAAAACCTCCGCCTGCGCTTCTTCGACGCCGCCGGGCGGCTTGTCTTTGAGCGGAGTGCATTCCTCGGCGCTGATACCACTACTGCCATTGACCTGGCAGGGCTACCCGAAGGGCTTTTTTTTGTAGAAATAACCGCCTCAGCAGGTTCTTTTTGGGAAAAAATTTGGGTCAAACGCCCTTGAGGCTGAATGGCGTCGAAATCGCTTAACGCCACGCCCACTCTGGGCGCGTAATCTGCAAATAGGGCCGTGGCTGAGCGCCAAAAGCGCGAAAAACGCGCTCCACCCCCGGCAACATGCTGCCTTCAAAATCAAGCGCCAGTCCACGCTCGGCGCAAAAGCAAATGGCCTCCCAATACAAGCGGTGCAACGCGCCCGAAGGCGTCCCCTCATACACACGCCCGGCCACCACGACAGCAGCCCGCTGCCCATCGAACGCCAACAGCAACCCGGCCACATCCCCACCGCGGCGGCGGCAACGAGCCACCCAGCCCACTCCCTGTTGCCGCGCGTGTAAGGCTGCTACTAAGCGCTCGAACGGAACCTGCGGACGGCTTAAGCCCTGGCGCCGCAACGAGGCCGGATAGCTGTCTCGTATACACTTCGTACGCGGCCGACGAGCACCGCGGTGCAGATCTCGGTTGCCGAACGATCGATAACAAAAAAACAAAGTACAGCTAGCGAGT
>CAZYEV010000009.1:0-110305 GCA_964646615.1 uncultured Saprospiraceae bacterium | reverse complement strand
AAGGATGAGTGCAGAGTGTATAAGAACAACTTTAGGGAGGCTATTTTCATCACCTGTACGGGATTACATAATTTTAGGGTAATGGCAAACCCGCCAAAATATCCTGATAATCAATAACTTCAAATCTGCATAATGTCTAATACTGGTTCATATAATGTAACTACAAATCCTTAAATTTTTACAAAATGCGTATCAAAGAAATTATTTTTTCACTGTTGTTTTTTATCGCTTTTTGCACTCATGGAACTTCCCAAGAAGATAGCCTCAACATTTGGGTTAGGGAAATCAGGAAACCCGAACTGACCGCATCGGAGAAAAAAGTGATTGGGCAAAAAATCATGATTATCCAACAGAAGCGATACCATGCCGCAGTTGAAAAGCAGGAAAAAGAAGCATTCGCAAACTATTTATGGATAGATACCCTTGCATTACTTCCACTTTTATTCAATGAGGTAAACGATTCCATTCTTGTTGCACTTGCTGGCATTGCACAGGATATTGACACGAGAAAAGACGTGCGATTAAAAGCACTCAGGAAAATAGCATCACTGAATACGCCCGAAGCAGATTTATTTTTATTGGACAGGATGTCCGACATCATGCATCTTGAATATGCTACGGGTGCTGATGGCGAATTGAATGCAACCTATCCCTGTTTTGCTCTGATTGTATCCAAAGCACTAAATAATTGGGGTTTGATAACACCAATATTCGAAACTCTTCAAAGTGTAAAAACTGAAGATGAATTGTTGTTGCTCGCTTACCTGCTCGAAGCGATTTCGGATAGGGCAACCGCCCTTAGAATCGTTGACTTCTATCTCGATAAGGAATCGGGAAATGAATTATTTTCTAATAATTTGAATCAAATCAAACAATTGATTCAACAAAAATAAATCCGATGAAAAATATAATCTTTTTCTTAAGTTTTTTGTTTGCAAGTCTGCATACTAGTACTGCTTTTTCAGCTGATGTCGATTTCTCCATTACCCACATTCTCGGCTCCACGCCTGGTAGTATTGGAGTAATTGTCAATAGCTTCTACGCTCCTCCATTTTCTATTACTATTATTGGACCAGGTACGAATACAACAATAAACATACCCACTAACTACCACACTTTCCCGATTACTTTGAAAGGTGAATATTGCATTTCCGTTGCCAACAGTTCGGGATGTGTTGCAACCAAATGCATGATGGTGAAAAAGTGCACAATTTCCACATGGGGTTCTGTCATCTGCTTTGCAGAACCTGCACCCTGGCCAGACAAGGATGTTTTTGCATTGGGTACAGGGAATCCTGATGGAGCAAATACGGATGCCAATGATTTTAGCTATGATATACTTTCCCCTTCAACAATCTCTGACCTCACTTTTGCTTCTATCATGGTAACTATTGGTACTGTTTCTAATCAAATTCTCTCAACAGGCTCAAGCCCTTACTTAATTGACAGTCAAAATGAAATTTTATCCGATGCCGACTTTATCTTCAAATTTAACTCCATCGGAAAAATTACCTGGGTATATTATAAGAACAGACTCACCGATGAATGGGATGGAGGGAGCAGGTCAATTTCAGAAAACAAGCTGACAGAAACTACGGAAGGAAATGTTATTGGTTTCAGAATATTTCCAAATCCAGCCTCCGACATATTGTTTGTAAATATCAGGCAATCAGAAGAGCCGGGAAATGAAGAATTTGAGTTCACCATTTGTACCATTTTTGGAGTCGAGCTTCTAAGGTACAACCTTTCAACGGATATTATAGACCCGTGCATTTTTTTGGTACTGCGAGGCGATTTGTATCTTTGCTCAAATTTCATGGGTATGAAGACACGATTAGGTTCTTGTTCATATGAAGGGTTGCGGGTTCGGGCTGTGGAGTTACACCAAGCTGGCTGGAGCCAGCGGAGTATTACGGAAAGTTTGGGTGTGCCTAAGTCCACCTTACACCGATGGTTGCATCGGTACGATCCGAACAATCCCGATTGGTATCGCAGTCGTCGCAGGGGAGGCAAACCCAGTAAACTAAGCCTCGAGGACTTGGAGCGTTTGGTTGTCGAACTCAACAAAGGCTGCGCAGCCCATGGGTTTGAAGGAGAAGTATGGACACGCAAGCGTGTAGGTGTACTCATAGAGCGATTTTTTAACGTTCACTTTGACCCTGCTCATATCGGTCGGCTGCTCAAGAAGGCCGGCTGGTCTTTACAGCGGCCCACCCGACAGGCTCGCCAGCGCTCGGAGGAAAAAGTAAAAAAGTGGTATGACCAGGACATAGACCGTATAAAAAAAAGTGAACAGGATGGTCGCTTATTGTTTCATGCGGATGAATGTGCCGTTTCTTTAGTGCCCTTTTGTGCCAAAACCTGGGCGCCAAAAGGACAAACACCCGTACTGAAAGAGCATAAGAGTCGCGAGCATCTGAGCATCTTTGCCATGATTTCTACTCAAGGAGACTTGTGCTGGCAAATCCAGCGTCGTCCGTTTAAGGCAGTGGACTTGGCAGAGTATTTTGATTGGCTGCAAAAGGAAGGATTGCCCAACCACCAATTCCTTATCGTATGGGACGGGGCATCCATTCATCGAGGGCAACCCGTGAAGGACTTTTTACAGCGCAACCCAAGTAGCCTGCACCTGGAAGCCCTTCCGCCCTATAGCCCAGCGTTGAATGCCGCGGAATTGTTGTGGGGATATTTGAAGTGCCATAAACTCAAAAACCTGATTTTCCTAAATTTGGATGACTTGCAAACTGCCTTGGAAAAAGCCTTTCACGAAATCGCCGATGAGGAAGAACTCATTCAATCCTTCTTTAAAAAAGAATCAGTCGCGTTCCTTTAATAATGCACGGGGCTATATTACAAATCTTCGCTCCCCGGCGGTAAATCTTTTTCAATCAGATACTCATTGCGTGTAGGCGAGTTTCGGTTGATGATTTCGGCCAGGAAGCCGGTGAGGAACAGTTGGGTGCCTACGATGAGGGCCAGGATGCCGAAGAAGAACAGCGGTCGGTCGGCGATGCCGTAGGCTTTGTACACTAATTTGGCCCAGCTTAGATAGGCCAGGAAGACGAAGCCGATGAGGAACGACAGCACGCCGAGGGTGCCGAAGAAGTGCATGGGGCGTTTGCCGAACTTGCCCACGAAATAGACCGACAGCAGGTCTAAGAAGCCGTTGATGTAGCGCTCCCAGCCGAATTTGCTGTGTCCGTATCGGCGAGCGCGGTGTTCGACCACCTTTTCGCCGATGCGCCGGAAGCCGGCCCATTTGGCCAGCACGGGTATCCAGCGGTGCATTTCGCCATAGACCTCGATGGCTTTCACGACCGATTGGCGGTAGGCTTTGAGGCCGCAGTTGAAGTCGTGCAGCGGGATACCGCTCATCCATCGAGCTACGGCGTTGAACAGTTTGCTGGGCAGGCGCTTTTCTAAGGGGTCGTGGCGTTTTTTCTTCCATCCGCTGACTAAGTCGTAGCCTTCTTCAGTGATCATTCGATAGAGTTCGGGTATTTCGTCCGGGCTGTCTTGCAGGTCGGCGTCGAGGGTGATGACGACCTGCCCCTGAGCGGCCTGGAAGCCCACGTGCAGG
Source organism: uncultured Saprospiraceae bacterium (assembly GCA_964646615.1). Taxonomy (GTDB): domain Bacteria; phylum Bacteroidota; class Bacteroidia; order Chitinophagales; family Saprospiraceae; genus M3007. The sequence goes on along the minus strand of CAZYEV010000009.1, from coordinate 106,725 downwards.
GCCGCCGATTTGCCGTAGTTGCGCCGGAACTTGATGGCCCTAATGTTCGCATTGGCGGCGCGCAGAGACTCGATGACGGCCCAGGAGTCGTCGGTGCTGCCGTCGTCCACGAAAATGATTTCATAGCGAAGGCCTTGCGCCTCGACGACGCGGCGTATCCAGGCCTCGAGTTCGGGAAGGCTTTCCGCTTCGTTTTTGAGGGGGATCACTAAGGATAGGTTCATAGATCGAATTTTGTCAGCGGAGTGTTTGGAGATTTCGGGTTATGGACGGGTATGTATTCCTCGCGTTGGAGGTAAACGGGCAACAGAGGTGGCGCATCTTTGCTGACGGGGATGGCGTGCCGGCGCGGCCAGGCTTTGCCGGTGAGCATGTTTTTCCAGCGTTGGAAGAGTTGCTCCTGCTGTTGTGGGGTCAGGGGCGGCTTATCGGAGTAGTAACCGGCCAGGGCGCGTTGTCGGCGCGCTTCAAAGAGGCTGACAGCACAGGCGACGGAGATGTTGAGGCTTTCGGTGAAGCCTTCGTGTGGGATAACGAAGTTTCCATCGGCCAGCGTGAGGGCTTCAGGAGAGAGGCCGTCGTCTTCGTTGCCGAAGACTAAGGCTGTCGGCTGCGTCAGGTCGAGGTCGTACAGGGAGGTGCTTTTCTCACCCAGGTGGGTAGTCAGGATGCGTCCGTAGCGTTCGCGAACGCGGCGGAAGCATTCTTCCAAATCTTCAAAGACATAGACGTCAATCCATTTAAAGGCGCCGCCGGAGGTTTTTTTGCCCAGTTTCAGGTGGCGCTGCTGGAGGAAGCGCTCGGTATAGACGACGAAGATTTCGCGCACGCCTACGGCATCGCACGAACGCATGACCGCGCTGATGTTGAGCGGGTCGTGCACGTTTTCGAGCACCACCGTCAGGTCGGGCTGGCTGCGCCGGATGACTTCGCGGATACGTTGCTCGCGGGATGGGCTCATGGCGTCAGGTTGCTTTTTTGTCGTAGTCGGGTCAGGAAAAAATGGAAGAGTCGCTCACGTCGCAGGCAGCGGATTGGCCAGGATACTCGTTAAAAGGGCAACAACAAGCAGAAAGTAGGTTTTTTAGTTGGTTTTATCGGAAAGGCGCGCCGCAATGGGGGCGCCTTTTGCTTTTCAGTCCCGGTAGCGGCGTGTCAGGTCCTGGTAAAAGTCAATGCGGCGGTCGCGCAGGAAGGGCCACATGCGGCGCACGGTTTCGGTGCGGCTCAGGTCCAGTTCCACTACGGCCACCTCCTCGCGGTCAGCGCTGGCCTGGTAAAGGACTTCGCCCTGCGGCCCCGCCACAAAGCTCTGGCCCCAGAACTGGATGCCGCCGGTAACGCCCGTCCAGTCCGGCTCGTGGCCGACGCGGTTGACCGTAATGACCGGCAAGCCATTAGCCACAGCGTGGCCGCGTTGCACCGTAAACCAGGCATCGTGCTGGCGCGCCTTTTCGGCCTCCGGGTCCGTACTCTCCCACCCTATCGCCGTTGGATAAATGAGCACCTCAGCCCCAGCCAGGGCCATCAGACGCGCAGCTTCGGGGTACCACTGGTCCCAACAAACCAGAACGCCCAGCTTGCCTACCGAAGTGGCAATCGGTTCAAAACCCAGATCTCCAGGCGTGAAATAGAACTTTTCGTAATAGGCCGGATCATCGGGAATGTGCATCTTGCGGTATTTGCCGGCAATGGCGCCATCCCGCTCGAATACCACCGCCGTGTTGTGGTAAAGGCCAGGCGCGCGCTTTTCAAAAAGCGAACTCACCAGTACCACGCCATGCCGACGCGCCGCCTCCGAAAATACTTCCGTGTCTCGACCCGGGATCGGCTCAGCCAGGTCAAACATGGCCGGGTCTTCGGCCTGACAAAAATAGATGCCGCAATGCAACTCCTGCAAAACCACTAAGTGAGCACCCTGGCGAGCGCATTCGGCAATACCTTCGAGCGACTTTCGGACGTTGGCCTGTTTGTCGGGGCCACACGACTGCTGAACAATGCCTGCTTTCATAGGGGGCAAAAGTAACAGATCGGAGCCAAAAGGCGATGGCTCAAAGCAGCACAGCACCTCGCGATATCCCCCCGGCTCCCTCGTGATAGGAAGTGCCTTGCCATGAGCGCCTCCGGCTAAAAGGTTTTTTTCGTTAATAAAAGCCCGCGCCGTATCTTTGCGCCAACCTTGCGGGGCATGGCCAACGAAAGGGAACCACGGGTTCCCTTTTTGTTTATGTGCCCTCCGGGAAGCGATGAATGTTATGGAGCTGACTGAACGCATTGAGCAACTACTGACCGAACTTTTCGCCACCGACGAGCGACTGGCCGACTGTTTTACCGTGGAAATCAGCCTGCAGCCGCGCAACAAGCTGTGTGTTTTTGTGGACAGCGACTCGGGCATCAACTTTGATAAGTGCAAGATTATCAGCCGGCACTTAGAAGCACACTTAGACGCTAACGGTTGGCTGGGCGATAAGTACGTCCTCGAAGTCAGCAGTCCCGGCGTAGGGCGCCCGCTGCGGTTGTGGCGTCAGTATCGAAACAACATTGGCCGCCACCTGCTCGTAACACTGCAAGACGGTACCTCGCAACGCGGTGTGCTGAAGGCCGTCGAGGAGAATCACTTAGTGCTGGAGCAGGAGGCTAAGGAAAAGCAAGGCCATAAATCGGTGCGCGTCCTCGCAGAACGCACCATCCCCTTTGAACAGATTGTTACCGCTGTTGTTAAAATAATTTTTTGAAGTTAACGGCACTAAACCCTATATTTATCCGGCTAAAAGGCCGATTTATACACAAATAAAGCGTTTTTATGGAAAATTTTGTAGGTGTATTTTCCGAATTTAAAACCGTCAAGAACATAGACCGCCCTACGATGGTGCGCGTGCTGGAAGACGTTTTCCGCACCCTTATTCGGCGCAAATACGGGTCGGATGAGAACTTCGACGTCATCGTCAACGTCTCCACGGGCGACCTGGAGATCTGGCGCGTGCGTCAGGTAGTACCCGATGGCGAGGTTACGGACGAAAACACTCAGATAAGCGAGTCGGAAGCGCGGCTGATAGATGCCGACTTAAATGTGGGCGATGAGTGCTACGAGCAGCTCAGCATCGAGGATTTTGGCCGCCGGGCCATCACCGCCGCCCGCCAGACGCTGGTGTCGCGCATCCTGGAGCTGGAAAAAGACGAGATCTACCGCCGCTACTCGGAGATGATTGGCGAGGTGGTTACCGGCGAAGTCAGTCAGGTACTCAAGCGCGAGCTGCTTCTCGTGGACGAAAGCACGGGCCGCGAATTGGTTTTGCCGCGCTCGGAGATGATCAAAGGCGACTATTACCGCAAGGGCGACCTGGTGCGCGGCGTCATTCGTCGGGTCGAGATGCGCAACAACACACCTTATATTATTATTAGCCGTACCGATCCTCTCTTCTTGCAGCGACTCATGGAGGCGGAGGTGCCAGAGATTGAAGACGGCATCATTGAAATCAAAAACGTGGTGCGCATCCCTGGCGAGCGCGCGAAAGTGGCGGTAGAGAGCCACGACGACCGCATTGACCCGGTAGGCGCCTGCGTAGGCATGAAAGGTAGCCGCATTCACGGTATTGTGCGCGAATTGCGCAACGAGAACATTGACATCATTGTTTACACCAGCAACATCCAGCTGTACATCCAGCGCAGCCTGACGCCCGCCAAAGTTACTCGCACTGAGGTAGATACAGTCAAAAAACGCGCAAGCGTTTACCTCGACCCCGACCAGGTAAGCCTGGCCATAGGCAAGGGCGGCTCCAACATCAAGCTGGCTTCCAAACTAACCGGCTACGAAATTGATGTGTACCGCAATACGGCTCAAGAGTACGAAATAGACGATGTCGAACTCGAGGAATTCTCCGACGAGATCGAGCCCTGGATCATCCAGGCGCTCAAAGGCATTGGCTGCGACACGGCCCGGCAGGTGCTCGAACTGACGCCGGAAGAAATTGCACGCCGCACCGATCTGGAAGAGGAAACCATTCGAGAAGTGCTGGCCATTCTGGCCCGCGAATTCGAAAACGAAGAGTAAGACGAGACAGCGCCACTACCGCCATGCCTCCACCGAAGACGGCATATTACACCCACTTGCTGGAATTGCTTCGGCAAGAACGGGAAGAGGACTACCGTCTCTTCCTGCAAACCGTACGTGCTACGCCGCTGGAAGAGCGCGTGGCGCAAGGCTATACGTGGTACCCGCTGCGCATCGTGCAGACCGGTTTTGCCCTGGGCGATAGGGCTTATGTCGTCGTAGAACGCACCACACATCTCGATGAGCCGCATCAGTTGCGTGCAGGCCAGGCCGTCAGCCTGTTTACCCGCGAGCCACATGTGGATAAGCCCGAAAAGGCTGGCATCATCCATTACGTGGAGCGTAACCGCATGAAAATCATCCTGCAGGCGCGCGATGTACCGGAGTGGCTGACTTTCGGCTCCATCGGTGTGGATATGCTTTTCGACGACCGCAGCTATGCCGAAATGGAGCAAGCCCTTCAGCGCCTCATTGCTGCCAAAGGCGACCGCTTAGCCGAATTGCGCGATCTGGTAGCCACCTGGCCACACTCCACTGCCTCGCTCAACCACGCCTCCAACCCGGCCAACCCGCCACACACCGAAACCGCCGACTCGCTCTTTGCGCAGGAAACCAGTGGCGATGCCGAACGCGCCATCTGGGAAGCGCTCAATCCCTCGCAGCGCGCGGCCGTTAAGGCCATTCTGGACAATCGCGACATCGCCGTCGTGCACGGCCCACCCGGTACCGGTAAAACTACCGTGCTCGTCGCCGCCATACGCCTGCTGTGTCGCCGAGAAAGCACGGTGTTGGTAACGGCTCCTAGCAACACCGCTGCCGACCTGCTCACCGAGCGATTGGCGCAGGCCGGCCTGAGCGTGGTGCGCATCGGCAACATCAGCCGCGTGGACGAAGCCATCCTGGGCCACACCCTGGAAGGCATACTGGCCCATCACCCCGAAAGCCGACACATCAAGCGGGTCAAAATCCAGGCTGCTGAATACCGCCGACAGGCGCGCCGCTATAAGCGCAGCCTGCGCTCGGAAGACCGCCGCGAACGCGAGCACCTCAAAAGCCAGGCGCGCGAACTGGAAGCCTGGGCCAGAACCTTGGAGGAACGCCTCGTCGAACAAACGCTCACATCGGCCCAGGCCATCGTCTGCACACTCGTAGGCGCTGCACACCCGGTGCTCGAAAAAATGCGCTTCCGCACCTGCGTCATTGACGAAGCCGCCCAGGCTCTGGAGCCCGCCTGCTGGATACCCATCGCCAAATGCAGCCGTGTAGTGCTGGCTGGCGACCCTTTCCAACTGCCGCCTACGGTAAAAAGCTTAGATGCAGCACGCAAGGGCCTGAACATCACCCTCATCGAGCGCTGCATCAGCCTCCTGCCCGACCGCGTGCGACTGCTCACGGTGCAATATCGCATGCACCAGGTCATCATGGATTTTTCCAACCAGTATTTCTACGGCGGAGCACTCATCGCCCACGAAAGCGCTGCCCGACGTTCGCTGCTCGGGCACTTGTCGGCCTATTTACCCGAAGCCCATGCCTTGAAAGCATCCGCTGATTGGAGCGCCATCACCTTTGTTGACACTGCCGGCTGCGGCTTTGAAGAACGCCTGAGCACCACCGACGGCGCCACGCGAAACCTCAGCCGATACAACCCCGACGAAGCAGTCCTGTTGCGCGAACACCTCCTGCAAATACTCCAATACTTTGCCCAGGCGGAGGAAATAGCCCTCGAAACCGGCGCTCTCGCGGAAGGCGCATTATTACGCCTGCCCACCATCGGCATTCTCTCGCCCTATCGGGAGCAGGTAATTCAACTGCAGACGCTCTTCCGGGAAGATGCCCTGCTCATGCCGCTGCTGACCCAGCGCACCAGCACGCCCGACGCACAAACACCTTTCGGACGCCCGGAGCCGCTCATCACCATCAACACCATTGACGGCTTTCAGGGCCAGGAGCGCGACATCATCTACATCAGCCTGGTGCGCTCTAACTCGAAGGGCGACATCGGATTTCTACAAGACTATCGCCGCATGAACGTCGCCATGACCCGCGCACGCAAAATGCTGGTCGTCCTGGGCGACTCCGCCACCATCGGGAACAACCGCTTCTACCAGGCCTTCCTCGACTACTGCAGCCGACAGGGCGAGTACCGAACGGCCTGGGAGTGGATGCGCTGAAACGCCGAAGCCCGTCCCTCTCACCCAATTGCTCAGAGGCCTCTGCGGATATGGAGCCACTCACCATACTCTACGAAGACGAAGACTACATTGCTATTGACAAACCCTGCGGCGTGCTGGTACACCGCACTGGCATCAGCGAGGACACCTCTTTTTTATTACAGCAATTGCGACGGCAACTCCGGCGCCGTGTCTATCCCATACATCGCCTCGACCGCGCCACCTCGGGCGTGTTGATTTGGGCCAAAAGCAAACAAGCAGCCAGCCACCTGGGCCCCATGTTTGAGCAGCGGCAGGTGCAAAAAACCTATTTAGCTATCGTCCGAGGCTGGACAGCCGATGACGGCCTCATAGACTACCCGCTCGGCTCGCCCGAGCAGCCGCAAGCACCGCGCCAACCTGCCCAAACGGCCTACCGCACCCTGGCGCGCAGCGAAATGCCCTGGCCCATCGGCAACCGACACGCCACCGCCCGCTTCTCGCTGACACTTGTGCAGCCACAAACGGGCCGCTGGCACCAGATCCGCCGCCATTTCGCCCACCTGCGCCACCCCATCATCGGCGACAGACGCTACGGCGATAACAAACACAACCGCTTCTTCTAGGAAGTATTGGGCATCAGCCGCCTGCTCCTCCACGCCTGGCGCCTGACCTTTGAGCACCCAACACAAGGCACGACCATCCGCATCGAGGCGCCCATCGAGGAAACCTTCCAGCGCGCATTAGAATACCTGTCGCTACATCCGGCGGAAATAGACCTACTGAGTGAGCGAGCGAAGCCCAGCCCAACGAGCGACAATCTCTAAGCCCAGAATGGCCAGCACAACGAGCAACAGGACGGGAAAGTACTCCGCCGTCCGGCGCACGACCGTTACCTCTACGCGCGTCTTTTCCAGGCGGTCAATCTCGTCGTAAATGTCGGTTAGTTCCTTTTCCGTCCAGGCCCGGTAAAATTTGCCCTTCGTCGTGGCGGCAATTTCCTCCAGCAATTCCGTATCGAACGACGTCTGTCGAGGCGCATACTGATAGGTGCCATCCGGGTTTCGCACGACGGGCGAAAGCACAATGCCGGTCGTACCGATGCCAATGGCATAGACTCGGATACCGAAAAGTTGCGCCATTTCGGCTGCCATGAGCGGTGTGATGTAGCCGGCATTGTTTTCTCCATCGGTCAGCAGCACAATGACTTTGCTTTTGGAAGGGCTATCTTTGAGGCGGTTCACGGCCGTAGCCAGCCCCATACCGATGGCCGTGCCGTCTTCGAGGCGCCCCACCTGCACCTGTTTCAAAAGTTCTTGCACCAAGTCGCGGTCGGTCGTAAGCGGGCAGAGGGTGAAGGCTTCGGCCGAAAAGAGCACCACACCCAACCTGTCCGTAGCGCGCTTGCGCACAAAACGCCGGGCCACTTCCAGCGCCACTGAAAGGCGGTCGGGCTCAAAATCCCGACTGAGCATGCTGGGCGATACGTCAATAGCCAGCACAATATCTACGGCATCGGCTTTGATCTTTTGCTCCTGCCAATGCCGCTGCGGACGCGCCAGTGCTATGGCTAAAAGGCTCAGGGCGATGATGGGTAATGCCGATAGCCCACCTATCGCAGAGGCACGCCAGCTGTTGCCCGCCGAAAGCGCCCTCAGCTCCGGCATCAGAAAGGACAAACGCGCCGGACGATCGCGTTTCCACCATCGGTAGGCCAGCCAGAGCGGGACAGCAAGCAGCAGGAGCGCCCACGGTTGCGCGAAGGATATCATCGGGTTAAAGCGGTTCAGGGTTTGAGGAAATCTCTTCCGAGGTTGAAGCATGGGCCAGTGCCGTCTGCTCAACGACACGCCGCGCTTCCCGCATGGCCTGAGCGTGATAGTACTCGGGCGGCGTAGCCCGCGCAAATTTGACCAGGTCGCACCAACGAAGCAGCTCCTCCAGCGCCGGCAGCAGTTGCGATGGAAGCGCGTGCTTGTGGCAATGGTGCAATACCTCCTCGGTACTCGACTCCAGTGCAGGAAAGCCGTACTGCTGCTCCAGATATTCACGCATAATCCTGGAAAGTTCCGTGTAGTAAGCCTTCACTTCGCCACGCGCCCACAAGCGCCGCTGTTCCAGAGCACCCAGCTGCTCCAGTGCCCATATGTGTGGAGAGCGCACCTGCTTGCGAACGACACGAGGCCGCCGCGACAACAGCCAGTAAACGACCACACCTGTGATGAGAAGCCCCACACCAGCCACCACCAACCAGCCCCAGCGCTCCCACCACTGGACTGGGGTAGGCCACAAGTTTTTAATGTCTTTCCAAGCCGCTTCTTCGTCAGGCGTCGGCGTTGGGAAAACACTCAGACGCACTGGCCCCGTCCAGAGCGTATCCCCCTGAAGCAATACTATCGGCAGCGGCGGCAGGTCCATTTCGCCCGCCTCAAAAAAAATAAGCGTCAGCGACTGCCCCCATTCCTGGCCTTGGCGCTCCCACGGCGTTTGCGACAGCAAGTTTTCCTGTGGGATGCGTTCTAACCACGGCGAAAGGTCGGTGGCCACCGGATGAACGGTAACGGGCGTGATTCGCAGGTACACCCTGAACGGCTCACCCGTCTCTATTGCACTGGAGTCGTACACGACGGACACCTCCCCTTCCATTTGCGCCACTGCAGAGGAAATCGGCGAAAAGAAAAAGGTCAATAAAAGCGCTGCCCACAAAGGCCATTGGAAAGACGATGCGTCCATGACGCGACAAAGGTCGCATTCTTCCTTCGTTAAGCTCCCTTACGGTTTCTTGCGTACCAACATCAGCCCATCTCGCAACGGAAGGAGGAGGTTTTCCACCCTGTCGTCGGCTTGCACGTACTCATTGAAGGCATGCAAGGCCCGGGCTGTCTCATCTTCCGGATCGAAGAGCGTTTTTCCACTCCACAGGACATTATCGGCCAGCAGCAATCCGCCCGCTCGCAATTTGGGCAAGGCCAGTTCATAATGCCTGAGGTAGTCCATCTTGCCGGCATCCAGAAAAACCAGGTCAAACGTCTCCTCCAGCGCCGGGATGATCTCCGCCGCATCGCCCACGTGCAACACGATTTGCTGCTGCAGGTTGGCCCTTTGCACAAAGGTCTCCAGGATATCGCGCAGTTCGTCGTTTACCTCGATGGTATGCAGCACGCCATCTTCGGTCAGGCCTTTGGCTAAGCAAAGCGCGCTATAGCCGGTGAAGGCCCCCACCTCCAGGATGCGCCGAGGGCGCATGATCTGGCTGATGAGCATCAGGAAGCGGCCTTGGAGGGGGCCACTGAGCATTTGCGGGTGCAAGGTGTGCAAATACGTATGCCGCTCCAATTCGTTTAGAAGGGGGTCTGGAGGCGTAGAATGCGCCTGACAATAGGCCAGCAGGCGTCTGGATGCATCCGAGTCAAACATATCTTTGGTAGGTCGCCGACGTAAGGGGCGGCCAAGTAACAGAAATTTGGAGGACGCTCAAGTTTTTTTTGAAAAAAGATTTTTTGGTTTCGAATGTCGCCTTACCTTTGCACACGCTTTTGCGAGAGGCCTGTTTTCGGCGCCGCAAAAGTGCGTTCCTTGAGTTTTTTTTCTCTTTTCAGGGCCTGTAGGGGCTAATAAATCGGCCAGTATAGCTCAGTTGGTAGAGCAGCTGATTTGTAATCAGCTGGTCGGGGGTTCGAGTCCCTCTACTGGCTCATCAAAGAGAGAAACCTTTGGGGGTGCCCCGGAGTTGGAGAGCCGGGCCAGACTGTAAATCTGGTGCTTCACAGCTGAGTAGGTTCGAATCCCACCACCCCCACAGCTCTCTTGAGTTTTGCGGTGGTAGCTCAGTTGGTAGAGCGTCAGCCTTCCAAGCTGAATGTCGCGAGTTCGAGTCTCGTCCGCCGCTCCTCAACGAAGAAAAAGCGATGCGTTCTTCGTATTGCCGTTGTAGCTCAGGGGTAGAGCACTTCCTTGGTAAGGAAGAGGTCGTGAGTTCAATTCTCATCAACGGCTCCGTTTTTTATCTGCCCGCTAATCTGTTTGCCCTCTCCAGGGCGGCTGTGCCGCCTTCGAAGGCGAGAAAAGACTCACCGCAATTTTTTAGTTTAAAAATCCTGTGTAACAGGCAAAAACGCTTTGGTGAACGTTAACTAAACAAACAATTTGTTCAAACATTTTTTAGTCTAAACCAATGGCAAAAGATACATTTGTTCGCACCAAACCCCACGTCAACATCGGGACGATTGGCCACGTGGACCACGGTAAGACGACGCTGACTTCCGCCATCACGTACGTGCTTTCTCAGAAAGGTCTCGCTAAGAAGATGGACTACGCCTCCATTGACGCCGCACCGGAAGAGAAAGAGCGCGGTATCACCATTAACACAGCTCACGTGGAGTATGAGACGGAAAACCGCCACTACGCACACGTGGACTGCCCGGGCCACGCCGACTACGTGAAGAACATGATCACGGGCGCCGCTCAGATGGACGGTGCTATTCTGGTGGTGGCTGCAACGGATGGTCCGATGCCTCAAACCCGCGAACACATCCTGCTGGCTCGCCAGGTAGGCGTTCCGCGTATCGTGGTGTTTATCAATAAGGTGGACTTAGTGGACGACCCCGAAATGTTGGAGCTCGTCGAGATGGAAGTCCGCGAACTGCTTAGCACCTATAAGTTCGACGGCGACAACGCCAGCGTTATCCGTGGCTCGGCCCTCAAGGCGCTGGAAGGCGATCCGGAAGCTATGAAAAGCATTGAAGAACTCATGGCCGCCTGCGACCGCGACATTCCGGAGCCCATGCGCGAAGTGGACAAGCCCTTCCTGATGCCGGTCGAAGACGTGTTCACGATCACCGGTCGCGGTACTGTAGCCACGGGCCGTATCGAGCGCGGCGTCATCAACGTGAACGACCCGGTCGAAATCGTCGGTCTGATGAAAGACGGCGAAAAGCCCAAGACCTCCACGGTAACGGGTGTAGAAATGTTCCGCAAAATCCTCGACCGCGGTCAAGCGGGCGACAACGCGGGTCTGCTGCTGCGCGGTATCGAAAAGCACGAAATCAAGCGCGGCATGGTGATTTGCAAACCCGGCAGCGTTAAGCCGCACAAGCGCTTTAAGTGCTCGGTGTACGTCCTTTCCAAAGAGGAAGGTGGCCGCCACACGCCGTTCTTCACGGGCTATCGTCCGCAGTTCTACTTCCGTACCACAGACGTAACGGGCGACGTGAAACTGCCGCCCAACATTGAGATGGTGATGCCTGGCGACAACGTGGAGTTTGAAGTAACGCTCCACAGCTCCATCGCCATGGAGCCGGGTCTCCGCTTCGCTATCCGCGAAGGTGGCCGTACCGTCGGCGCCGGTCAGGTAACGGAAATTCTGGACTAATAACACACCCAAAAGAGCGCGAAGCCGAAGCCAGTAAGCATTGCAAGTCCTTATTTGCTCCCTTCGCGCTCTTCCTTCTAAGGGGTATAGCTCAATTGGTAGAGCGGCGGTCTCCAAAACCGCAGGCTGCGGGTTCGAGTCCTGCTGCCCCTGCATCCTCAAAATCAGGGAAGCCTCCCACCAACGTTTTTAAAGACTCAGCAAGGAATGGAGAAGGTTACGCTCTATTTGAAAGAAAGTTATCAGGAGCTCATGGAGCATGTTACCTGGCCCACCATGGCTCAGCTGCAAGAAAGCACTATCGTTGTGCTGGTTACCTCCGTGATTTTGGCCCTCCTCATTTTCTTGATGGACGTAGCCTGCAGCCTCACCTTCAAAAATATCTACGGCGTCTTTTGATGCCTCCCATACAGGAGGAAAATCCTCCGGTATTCTTTATGGCTAAGAGCAAAAAAGAAAAGGAAGAAGTCGCTGAAGAGCCTAAACCCGTCGTACCCGAACGACGCTGGTATGCCTTGCGCGTCATCAGCGGCCACGAAAAGAAGATTAAAGAGCGCATCGAATTGGAAATAGAGCGCTCCAATTGGAAGGATTTTATTTTTCAAGTCGTCGTTCCGACCGAGAAAGTGTACAAAATTCGCTCCGGCAAGAAAGTGGCTCAAGAACGCAACCTTCTTCCGGGGTACGTTTTAGTAGAAGCACTGAACACCCGCCTGCACGGCGATGTCGTCAAGACCATCAGCGAAATGCCCAACGTGGTCTATTTTCTGGGCAAGGACAATCCAACGCCCATGACCCAAGCAGAGGCCAATCGGCTACTGGGTATTGCTGATGAAAGCCTATCGTCCGGCGAAACCATTGCCGAGCCGTTTATCGTGGGTGAAACGGTGAAAATCATAGATGGCCCGTTCACCGACTTTATTGGCGAAATCAAGGAGGTCAACGAGGAAAAGCGCAAACTGAAGGTCATCGTCAAAATCTTTGGCCGTGGCACCGAAGTCATGTTAAGCTTCTTACAAGTAGAAAAAATCAGCTGAGCCGTTTTTGTGAGGCTCGCCCCTTTGTGGGGCGGGCACGCTTCCCTCTAAAAAACGCACGCCGGTTGTACCCATACATTCTCTACAACGAGTTGTTTTCAAAGCACTTATGGCAAAAGAAGTCGAATTTTATATCAAACTTCAGGTGAAAGGTGGCCAGGCAAACCCGGCACCGCCCATTGGCCCGGCTTTGGGTTCCAAGGGTGTCAACATCATGGAGTTCTGCAAGCGTTTTAACGCCCAGACGCAAGATCAACAGGGTAAGGTGTTGCCGGTTGTGGTATCGGTGTACAAGGACAAAACGTTCGACTTTGTCATCAAAACGCCGCCGGCCGCTGCCCAACTGTTTGAGGCGGCAGGTCTCAAGCCAGGACAGGGCTCTCCGCAGCCCAACCGCAAAAAGGTTGGCTCCGTAACCTGGGACCAGGTGCGCGCCATCGCAGAAAGCAAAATGCCGGATCTAAACTGCTTCACCATCGAGTCGGCCATGAAAATGGTGGCAGGCACGGCTCGCAGTATGGGCATCACTGTAGAAGGCACGCCCCCCTGGCAACAGCAGTAGCCCTACCACACACATCACTTACTAAAGGGAGTTTCGGCCCATCCGAAATGCTTGACCTTTAAATTGTTTCATCATGAAAAAGCTTACCAAGAAACGCCGAGCCGTTGAAGGCAAGGTGGACAAAAACAAAGAGTACACCCTTCCGGAGGCCATGTCCTTAGTCAAAGAGGTCAACACGGCGAAGTTCGATGCCTCCGTAGACTTACACGTGCGTCTGGGCATTGACCCGCGCAAGGCCGATCAGGCACTGCGCGGAACGGTCTCGCTTCCGCATGGCACCGGTAAAACAAAGCGCGTACTCGTCTTTTGCACGCCTGACAAAGCCGAAGAAGCTAAAGCCGCAGGCGCTGACCATGTAGGTCTGGAAGAGTACATCCAAAAAGTTACGGAAGGCTGGATGGATGTGGACGTGGTCATTGCCACGCCTAACGTCATGGCTCAGCTGGGTAAAGTGGCCCGCATCTTAGGCCCGCGCGGCCTGATGCCCAACCCCAAGACAGGCACCGTTACCAACGATATTGCCGCTGCCGTTCAGGAAGTCAAAAAGGGTAAAATTGCCTTCCGCGTGGACAAATTCGGTATCGTGCACGCCTCTGTTGGCCGCGTATCGTTCACACCGGAGCAGCTGACCGAGAACGCTTTTGAACTCATCAGCACCCTCGTACGCATGAAGCCGGCCAGCGCCAAAGGCACGTATATGAAAACCATCGCAGTGGCCAGCACGATGAGCCCCGGCATTGCCGTAGATCCCAAGTCCATTAAAATCTAAGGCATCTACGGTCGTTCAAAACTCTTAAATGGTTTTATTCAAGCAAATCTACCATGACACGCGAAGATAAAAACTCAGCGATTGCAGAACTTCGGGAGACCCTGGGAGCAACCCCCTTCTTCTACATAACGGACTCCTCTACGCTGACGGTAGCTCAGGTAAACAAGTTGCGGCGCATGTGCTTCGAGAAAGGCATCAAGATGCAGGTAGCCAAAAACACCCTCATCCGCAAAGCCTTAGAAGCCATCGCTGCTGATAGCCAGCGCGATTATGCACCGCTTTACGACAGCCTGCATGGCCCTACCACCCTGCTCATTTCGGACAATCCGAAAGCACCGGCTCAGCTCATTGAAGAGTTCCGGAAAACGGCAGAGCGCCCGGTACTCAAAGCAGCGTACATTGACTCCAGCATCTTCATTGGCGATGACCAGGTTAAAGCTCTGGTCAACCTGAAGAGCAAGGAAGAGCTCATCGGCGAGATTGCCGGCCTGTTGATGTCGCCAGGGCGCAACCTGGCGGGTGCCATTGCCTCTTCGGGCAGCAAGGTGGCTGGCGTCATCAAGACGCTTGCCGAGCGCGAAGGCTAACGTTGCGCGCAGGTGTGCTCGCCTCTCCCCCTCTTACGGCTTCCAAGCATGTATATGCGCCTCCAATACCTCTAAACCTCGAAAGTTGCACCTTGTGAGCACTCATTCACCTTATTTGCAAACTACTTTAAATTCTCTGACACAATGGCAGATCTGAAAGCGCTTGCTGAGCAATTAGTAAACCTGACCATCAAAGAAGCGAGCGAACTGCTCACCATTCTCAAAGAAGAGCACGGCATCGAGCCGGCTGCTTCGGCTGTGGCGGTAGCCGCCATGCCCGGCGCTGCTGCTGGCGGAGGTGGCGAGGCCGCTGCTCCGGAAAAGACGGAGTTCGACGTCATCCTGAAGGATGCCGGTGCAGGCAAACTGAACGTCATCAAAGAGGTGAAAAACCTCTTGGGTCTGGGCCTGGCCGAAGCAAAAGCCCTGGTTGATGGTGCCCCGAGCCCCATCAAGACGGGCATCGGCAAAGCTGAGGCCGAAGAACTCAAAGCGAAGCTCGAAGGGCTGGGCGCTACCGTAGAACTCAAGTAAGAGCGACCGAAGGCCCTGGCGATGGCCTCCTGAAGCGCCTCGCCCCCGCGCAACTTTTTATCAAGCGCTTTACCTTCAGTGTTCTTACCTACGGATGATTACCTGCTTCTTTCCTTCTCTTTTGCGTCAAGCATTCAGGCTTAGTGCTTTTGGGCATAACGCTTCAAAAGCGCTAAGCCTGTTGCTGTCTGAAGATGTTTCACCCGTGCCCCGATAAACCTCGCAGAGCGCAACATATTCCTATCCTTACCTTTCTACTCTGGCCTACCGGTCCCGCTTTTCTGGCCTGATTCGCCCACAGCACACCAGTACAATTTGCTAAAATGACCCATAACGGCACATCTAACGGGGTACACCCCAAAACCGGCGTCCAAGAGCGCGTTAACTTCGGCAAAATTCGACTGGCCGATCATTACCCAGACCTGCTCGAAATACAGCTCAAGTCATTCCAGGAGTTTTTTCAGTTAGAAACCACTCCCGAAAATCGAGCAGCGGAAGGGCTTTA
Source organism: uncultured Saprospiraceae bacterium (assembly GCA_964646615.1). GTDB lineage: Bacteria > Bacteroidota > Bacteroidia > Chitinophagales > Saprospiraceae > M3007. The sequence continues at coordinate 91,159 of CAZYEV010000009.1, read as the reverse complement.
CAAGGTTTTCAAAGAAAACTTCCCAATCACAGATGCTCGCAACATCTTCAATTTAGAGTTTCTCGACTATTTCATTGACCCACCGCGCTACTCCATCGAAGAGTGCATGCAGCGCGGTCTGACGTATTCCGTACCGCTTAAGGCCAAATTGCGCCTGTCGTGCAACGACGAGGAGCACATTGACTTCAAAACCGTTGTGCAGGACGTTTTCTTGGGCAATATCCCTTATATGACGCCCAAAGGGACGTTTGTCATTAACGGCGCCGAGCGCGTCATCGTGTCGCAGTTGCACCGTTCACCAGGCGTGTTCTTCGGGCAGAGTTACCACCCCAACGGCACGAAAATTTATAGCGCTCGAGTCATCCCGTTCAAAGGCGCGTGGATGGAGTTTGCCACCGATACCAACCTGGTCATGTATGCTTACATTGACCGCAAGAAAAAGTTCCCGGTTACCACCCTCTTGCGCGCCATTGGCTTCGACAGCGACCAGGCCATCCTCGACCTGTTCAACCTGTCAGAAGAGGTGCCCTGCACGCGCGAAAACCTCGAGGCCGTCATCGGACGCAAACTGGCCGCCCGGGTACTGAAAACCTGGACGGAAGACTTCGTGGACGAAGACACCGGCGAAGTCGCTTCTATTGTGCGCAACCAGGTGATCCTGGAGCGAGATGTGGTGCTGGATGAAACCAACATCGAGCAAATTCTGGCCTCTCAAGTCCCCACCATCATCCTGCAAAGGACGGACATTGACGAGGACTTCTCTATCATCTACAATACCCTGCAAAAAGACCAGACTTCCAGCGAACTGGAGGCGGTTACCCACATTTATCGCCAGTTGCGCGGTTCCGAACCGCCCGATGACGAAACCGCTCGCGGCATCATTGACAAGCTCTTCTTCTCCGATAAGCGCTACAACCTCGGCGAAGTCGGCCGCTTCAAAATCAACCGCAAACTCCAGCTGGACATCCCGCTTGATGTGCTGGTGCTGACCAAGGAGGACATCATCGCCATTGTGCGCTACATTGTGGCTCTGGTCAATAACAAAGCAGAAATTGACGACATTGACCACCTGTCGAACCGCCGTGTGCGCACCGTGGGCGAGCAGCTTTTCGCCCAGTTTGGCGTCGGTCTGGCTCGTATGGCGCGCACCATTCGCGAGCGCATGAACGTGCGCGACAATGAGGTGTTCACGCCTATGGACCTCATCAACGCCCGCACGCTGTCGTCGGTGATCAACTCCTTCTTCGGCACCAGCCAGCTGTCGCAGTTTCTCGACCAGACCAACCCGCTGTCCGAAATCACGCACAAACGCCGTATTTCGGCCCTGGGCCCTGGCGGTCTGAGCCGCGAACGCGCCGGCTTCGAGGTGCGCGACGTTCACTACTCCCACTACGGCCGCCTGTGCACCATCGAAACGCCTGAAGGCCCCAACATCGGTCTGATATCCACCCTGTGCACGCACGCCAAGATCAATAAAATGGGCTTCTTAGAAACGCCCTATCGCCGCGTCGTCAACGGAAGAGTGGACGTAGAAGGCCCGGAAATCTACCTGTCGGCAGAGGCGGAAGACCGCTGCAAAATCGCCCAGGCCAACACGCCTATTGATGAAACCGGCGCCTTTTTAGAAGACCGCCTGCGCTGCCGCGAACACGGTGACTTCCCCATTCTGTCGCCCGAAGAAGTAGAGTACATTGACGTAGCACCCAACCAGATTGTGGGCGTATCGGCATCGTTGATCCCCTTCTTGGAAAACGACGATGCTAACCGCGCTCTCATGGGCTCCAACATGCAACGCCAGGCCGTACCCTTGGTGCGCCCGCATTCGCCCATCGTCGGCACAGGTCTGGAAGCCAAAGTTGCCCGCGATAGCCGCATGCTCATCAACGCTGAAGGTTCGGGCGTGGTCGAGTACGTGGACGCCAACGAAATCGTCATCCTCTACGACCGCACCGAAGAAGACCAGCTCGTCTCCTTCGAAGACGCCCGCAAAACCTATCGCCTCACCAAGTTCATGCGCACCAACCAGGGCACCTGCATCAACCTCAAGCCCATTGTGCGCAAGGGTCAGCGCGTCGAAAAGGACGACATCCTCTGCGAAGGCTATGCCACCGAAAACGGCGAATTGGCCTTAGGCCAAAACCTGAAGGTGGCCTTCATGCCCTGGAAAGGCTACAACTTTGAAGACGCTATCGTTATCTCTGAGCGCGTCGTGCAGGAAGACATCTTCACTTCCATACACATCGAGCACTTCGAACTGGATGTGCGCGACACCAAACTGGGTGAAGAGGAACTCACGGCCGACATCCCCAACGTCAGCGAAGAGGCAACCAAAGACTTGGACGAAAACGGCATCATCCGCATCGGCGCCTGGGCGCGCGAAGGCGATATCCTCATCGGCAAAATCACGCCCAAAGGCGAAACCGACCCAACCCCCGAAGAGAAACTGCTCCGCGCCATCTTCGGCGACAAGGCCGGCGACGTCAAAGATGCCTCGCTCAAAGTGCCGCCCAGCATCAGCGGTGTGGTCATTGACCGACAGCTATTTGCTCGCGCCAAAAAGGACAAGACGCAAAAAGAACAGGAAAAAGTCCTGCTCGACCGCCTCGATGACGAGCACGCTGTCAACCTGAACAAGCTGAAGACCATCCTGGTGGACAAACTCCAGGTACTGGTTAAGGACAAGGTAACCAACGGCATCCGCAGCATCTACGGCGAAGAAATGGTGCCCAAAGGCGCCAAACTCACCCTCCAGGTGCTGCGCGAACAGATTGACTACACCCAGGTGGACTACGCCAACTGGACCAACGACAAGCACACCAACCAGCTCATTGCCCGCCTGTTGCACAACTACAACATCAAGGTCAATGAGGAGGTAGGCCGCTACAAACGCGAAAAGTTCAACATCAGCATCGGCGACGAGTTGCCCGCAGGCGTGCTCAAGTTGGCCAAAGTCTATCTGGCTAAAAAGCGCAAACTCAAGGTGGGCGACAAGCTTGCCGGTCGCCACGGCAACAAAGGCATTGTCAGCCGCATCGTGCGCATCGAAGACATGCCGTTTCTGGAAGATGGCACTCCTGTAGATGTTGTGCTCAACCCGCTGGGCGTGCCTTCGCGTATGAACCTGGGTCAGATCTTCGAGACCGTATTGGGCTGGGCCGGCGAACGGCTGGGCGTCAAATTCGCTACGCCCATCTTCGACGGCGCCAAACGCCACGAAATTGAAGAATGGATCCAGCGTGCAGGTCTGCCGCAACTCGGCCAGACCTACCTGTACGACGGCGAAACTGGCGACCGCTTCCACCAAAAGGCTACAGTAGGCGTCATTTACATGCTCAAACTGAGCCACATGGTGGACGACAAGATGCACGCGCGCTCCATCGGCCCGTACTCGCTCATTACCCAGCAGCCTCTCGGCGGTAAAGCCCAGTTCGGCGGCCAGCGCTTCGGTGAAATGGAAGTGTGGGCCCTCGAAGCCTACGGCGCTTCCACCATCCTGCAAGAGCTGCTCACCTTTAAGTCCGACGACATTCAGGGCCGGGCCAAAGCCTACGAGGCCATCGTCAAAGGCGACAACTTGCCCGAGCCGAATATTCCGGAGTCGTTCAACGTACTCATACACGAACTGCGCGGCTTAGCCTTAGACGTGAAGTTCTTAGAGCAAGAGCAGCAGAAGAACAAAGACCGGGACGAGGAAGTAGAGCGAGACAGGAAAGAAAAGACGAAAGAAAGAGAGCGCAAGTAACGGTAACCGGAGCGATATCCTGTAACCGTCGCACCCATACAGCATGACCAGCATCGAAGCATACCTCTCTGGCGAACGCCTCTATGGCGACGACCTGACCATCGAACAGATCGCCTCCTGGTACGAGGACGAGCGGGAGGGGTATGCGGATCTGGTAGAGCGCTACGGCTGGGCAGAAACCGAGGGCCGCTATGCCTACCACCCCGTCAATGTGCTGTACGGATACCGACACTTGCCCAAAAACGCAACCTTTGCGCGAGCACTGGGCTTAGGCTCCGCCACCGGCGATGAGTTCCTGCCCATTCTCTCACGCATTGGCTCGATTGACATCCTGGAACCATCCGAACAGCTGAAACGCACCGAACTGCAAGGCGTGCGCCTATACTACCACAAGCCCTCCATGGACGGCACCATGCCTTTCCCCGACGACTACTTCCAGCTGCAAACGTGCTTCAGCACCCTGCATCACATCCCGAACGTCTCCTACGTCATGGGCGAACTGCACCGGTGCCTGTCGCCAGGCGGCTTCTTGCTCATCCGCGAGCCCGTGCATTCTATGGGCGACTGGCGCTACCCGCGCCCAATGCTGACCAAACACGAGCGCGGCATCCCGCTGGCCTTCTTCCGACAGCGCATTGCTCAACTGGGCTTCACTGTCGTACGCGAAAGCCTTTGCCTGACGATGAACTCTTTCCTACAGCGAACCATAGGCAAGTGGCTGCGCCGCTCACTTACCGAGTACAATACTTACGTTTACGTGGACATGGTGCTCTCGCGCCTGACGGCTTTCAACCTGCATTATCACCCTAAAAACCTGTGGCAGCGCATTGCTCCTCAGAGCGTCTTCTACGTTTTGCAAAAAAACAACTAAGAGGCGCCGTGTTTCCTTAACCACCACTCAACTGCATCGAATATGCCTTTCAAAAAGAAAAGCAACAAAACCGATCAGCATTTCGACAGCATCGCCATCAGCCTGGCTGGCCCCGATGAAATCCTGGAGCGCAGCTATGGCGAGGTGCTCAAACCCGAGACCATCAACTACCGCTCTTACAAACCCGAACGCGATGGGTTGTTCTGCGAGCGCATCTTTGGCCCGGTCAAAGACTACGAATGCTACTGCGGCAAGTACAAACGCATCCGCTACAAGGGTATCGTCTGCGACCGCTGTGGCGTAGAAGTAACAGAGAAGAAGGTGCGCCGCGAGCGCATGGGCCACATCCGATTGGTGGTACCGGTAGTGCATATCTGGTTTTTCAAAAGCCTGCCCAATAAAATCGGATACCTGCTCGGTCTGGCTTCCAAGAAGCTCGAGTCCGTCATCTATTACGAGCGCTATGTGGTGATTAACCCCGGCATCAAGGCCAATGACGGCATCGCCAAAATGGACTTGCTCACCGAGGAAGAGTATCTGGAAGTGTTGGAGACGCTGCCCAAAGACAACCAGCAACTCGACGACTCCCACCCCGACAAGTTCGTCGCTAAAATGGGTGCTGAGGCTATCGAGATACTGCTGCGTACCCTCGACCTGGAGGCGCTGGCTGCTGAGCTGCGCCATGAGTCGAACTCCGAAACCAGCCAACAGAAAAAAACCGAGGCCAACAAGCGCCTGCGCGTCGTCGAGGCCTTCCGCGAAGGGCTGGAACTGTCGCAACAACGCCCCGAGTGGATGATCATCCACTACCTGCCTGTTATTCCACCCGAACTGCGCCCATTGGTGCCGTTGGACGGTGGTCGCTTTGCCTCGTCTGACCTCAACGACCTGTATCGCCGCGTCATCATTCGCAACAACCGTCTCAAGCGTCTGCTTGAAATCAAGGCTCCGGAAGTTATCTTGCGCAACGAAAAGCGCATGCTTCAAGAGGCCGTGGACTCGCTGTTCGACAACTCGCGTAAGTCCAACGCTGTCAAGGCTGAAGGCGGTCGGGCGCTCAAATCACTGTCCGACATCCTCAAGGGCAAGCAGGGCCGCTTCCGCCAAAACCTGCTCGGTAAGCGCGTGGACTACTCCGGTCGCTCGGTCATCGTAGTCGGCCCTACCCTCAAACTCCACGAGTGCGGCCTGCCCAAAGCTATGGCTGCCGAGTTGTTTAAGCCCTTCATCATCCGCAAACTCATCGAGCGCGGCATTGTCAAGACGGTCAAATCGGCTAAAAAGCTGGTGGACCGCAAAGACCAGGTCATCTGGGAAATTCTGGAAAACATCCTGCGCGGCCACCCCGTGTTGCTCAACCGCGCTCCAACGCTGCACCGCCTGTCCATTCAGGCCTTCCAGCCCCGCCTCATTGAGGGCAAGGCCATCCAGCTGCACCCGCTCGTCTGTACGGCTTTTAACGCCGACTTCGACGGCGACCAGATGGCCGTACACGTGCCGCTGAGCCACGCTGCCATCCTGGAGGCCCAGGTGCTCATGCTGTCGAGCCACAACATGCTCAACCCGCAGGACGGTTCGCCCATCACCCTGCCCTCACAGGACATGGTCTTGGGCCTCTACTACCTCACCAAAGAGCGCAAATCCATTCCCGAAAATCCCGTCAAGGGCGAGGGACGCCGCTTCTACTCCGCTGAGGAAGTGCAAATTGCCTACAACGAGGGCCAGCTGGATCTACATGCCATCATCGAATGCCGTGTACCGGTAGAAGAGAATGGAGCGCTCGTCATGCGCCGGGTTCAAACCACCGTTGGGCGTGTGCTTTTCAACCAGATTGTACCCAAAGGCGTGCCCTTCATCAACGAGCTGTTGACCAAGCGTAACCTCAAGGGCATCATCGGCGACATTCTGCAGCGCACCAACCTGAAACAAACTGCCGAGTTCTTGGACGGCATTAAAGAACTTGGCTTCGGTTGGGCCTTCAAAGCCGGCCTGTCGTTTAATCTCGGCGACCTCATCGTCCCCGAAATCAAGAAAACGGTGCTGGAAGCCGCACAACAAGAGGTGGATGAGGTTTGGGAAAACTACAACATGGGCCTCATCACCTACAACGAGCGCTATAACCAGATCATTGACAAGTGGACGTACGCCGACAACCGCATCACCGACCGCCTCATGCAGGAACTGAGCCAGCACAAGCAGGGCTTCAACTCCGTATTCATGATGCTCGACTCCGGCGCACGCGGTTCCAAGCAGCAGATTAAGCAGCTGTGTGGCTTGCGCGGCCTCATGGCCAAGCCCCGTAAGTCAGGCGATACCGGTGGGGCCATCATCGAAAACCCGATCCTGTCCAACTTCTTGGAAGGGCTGTCGGTACAGGAGTACTTCATCTCGACGCACGGTGCCCGTAAGGGTCTGGCCGATACGGCGCTGAAAACGGCCGACGCCGGTTACCTCACCCGCCGTCTGGTGGACGTGGCCCAGGACGTGGTGGTGCGCGAAGAAGACTGCCACACCCTGCGCGGCATTGACACCACAGCCCTGCGCGAAGGCGACAAAATCATTCAGCCGCTCTCGGAGCGCATTAAAGGCCGCTTCAGCCTGTACGACATCCTGCATCCGGAGACGGATGAGGTGCTGGTGGGCGCTGGCGAGTACATCACCGACAAGTTGGCCAAGGCCATTGACGCCGCCGGTGTCGAGACGGTTACTATCCGTTCCGTACTCACCTGCGAAAGCCGCCGCGGCGTATGTGCTAAATGCTACGGCAAAAACCTGGCTACCGGCCGCGTAGCTGAAATGGGCGACGCCGTAGGCATCATCGCTGCCCAGTCTATCGGTGAACCCGGTACACAGCTGACGCTCCGCACGTTCCACACGGGTGGTACCGCCATGGTAGGTAAGGCGGAAAACGAAATTGTGTCTCGCTATGCCGGTGTGTTGGAGTTCGACTCGGTACGTACGGTATCCTCGACCGACGACAACGGCAATCCTATTGAAGTCGTGATCTCCCGAACGGGCGAAATACGTATCGTTGACCCTAAAACGGGGCGCGTCTTCTCCCAAAACTACATCCCTTACGGCTCCATCCTTTACGTCAAGGACGGCCAGGAAGTGGACAAGGGCGTGCGTATTTGCTCGTGGGATCCCTTTAACGCGACTATTGTCAGCGAATTTGCCGGCATCATCAAGTACAGCAACCTGGAGGAAGGCGTTACGTACCGCGTCGAGCGCGACGACCAGACCGGCTTCGCCGAAAAGGTCATCATCGAAAGCAAGAGCCGCCGCAAGATTCCGACCATCAGCGTGATTTCGCCCAAAACGGGCGAAGAGTTGAAGAGCTACACCCTGCCCGTAGGTGCCTATGTGGCGGTGGATGACGGCGAAGAAATCAAAGCCGGCGGCCAGATCGTCAAGATACCGCGCAAAATGGGTAAAATCGCCGACATCACGGGCGGTCTGCCGCGCGTAACCGAACTCTTCGAAGCGCGGACGCCCTCGAACCAGGCCATCGTCGCCGAAATTGACGGTATCGTCTCTTTCGGCCCCATCAAGCGCAACAGCCGCGAATGTGTCATCGAAGCCAAGGACGGCCAGCGCCGCAAGTACTCCATCCCGGTGGCCAAGCACATTCTCGTGCAAGAAGGCGACTTTGTGCGCGCTGGTACGCCGCTTACCGATGGCTCGGTGTCCATCAAGGACATCCTCGCTATCAAAGGGCCATTTGCGGCATCGTCCTACTTAGTCAATGGCGTACAGGAGGTGTATCGCTCGCAGGGTATCAACATCAACGATAAGCACATCGAGGTCATCGTGCGCCAGATGATGCGCCGCGTCCAGATCATTGACCCGGGCGACACCCACTTCTTAGCCGAAGAGCCGGTGGATCGCAACGAGTTCATTGATTACAACGACTGGATCTTCGACAAAAAGTACGTTACCGACCCGGGCGACAGCACGCGCTACAAAACTGGCATGTTGGTTGCCTTGCGCCACCTGCGCGAGGAAAACTCCATCCTCAAACGCAACGACAAACGCGAAGTGCAGTATCGCGATGCTGTACCCGCTACGGCCATGCCCATCATTCTGGGTATCACGAAGGCATCGCTGGGCACTGACTCCTGGATTTCGGCTGCTTCCTTCCAGGAGACTACCAAAGTCCTCAGCACCGCTGCTATCTCGGCCAAGCGCGACAACCTGCTGGGTCTGAAGGAAAACGTCATCGTCGGTAAGAAGATACCCGCCGGCACCGGCATGCGCGAATTCGACCGCCTGCAGGTAACTGCCAGCGGCCAACCTTTCCGAAGCAACGGCAACGGAAGAGACTTCTAAACGCGACAACGCAAACCTTCGAGTCGGCAAAAGCCCTCTCTCTGCACTGCAGAGGGAGGGCTTTGTCGTTGTATCCGCGCGCTAAAGGCCACATAAAATGCCGCAATGTGTTTTTTAATCCTTGCGCCGACGACTTTTCTCCATTTTTGGCCTGATTTTTTCGCGCTGATGGCGTATGCTTTGCCTTTAATCCGTCCCAGAGCACTCGGTTTTCATCACAAATACGGTTATCATCCCATGGTCAAGTTTTACCGGTTTTTTCCCGCATTAGGTCTTTTGATAGCGTTAAACGCAGCAGGTCAGATAAGCGAAGGCGGTCTTCCACCGAGTTTTTTGCCTGAAAATGCAGCGGTGTTTGCTGCCGCTGGTGCTCCGGAGCCGCTGAAATGGTCAGGGCTTAACCTCAAACAGCTGTTGGCCGAGGACGCTGCTAACCCCGAACAGAGCCGCTTTGCAGTACCCGTGCCCAGCGCCGTGGATGTTTCTTTAGAAAACGCTGGGCAATGGCTGAGCCTTCCGAATGGCGACCGCGTATGGCGCTGTGCCGTGCACGTACCCGATGCCTTTGGCTTGCTGTTGCTTTTTGACCGGCTCATGCTACCAGCTGGCTGCCGCTTGTTTGCATACACACCCGACCGCTCATTTGTTGTCGGGGCCTACACAGAAAAAAGCTGCCTGCCTACAGGAGCGTTTCTTATTGGCGTCGTGCCCAGCCATACCGCCGTGTTAGAATTAGTAATGGAAGCCCGAAGCCGCCAGATGCCCCAGCTGCACCTCAACCGCATAGACTACGTGTATGACCCTGCCGGCCTGTGGCCAGAGGGCATGCCGGAAAACTTCGGCGGCTCCTTGAATTGCAACATCAACGTCAACTGCCCACTGGGCCAGAACTGGCAGACCGAAAAGCGCGGCGTGGCCCGCATCCTCATGGTTTTTTCTAATGGTGCCGGATGGTGCTCGGGGTCGCTCGTAGCCAACACGGCCGGTACGGCAGAGCCTTATTTCCTGACGGCACACCACTGTCAGATCATCGGTTCCAACCCTGACTTCAACGTCTGGCGATTTGACTTTGGCTATGAGGCTCCAGGATGCCCCAACCCGCCCACAGAGCCGCAGCGAGTCTCTGTATTGGGCTGCCAGCGCGTCGCCTTCCGCGAGGAAACGGACTTCATGCTGCTCAAACTCAATGGCTTGCCGCAGGGCTATAACGCCTATTTCAACGGCTGGAACCGCACGCCGGCCACCAACAATCTGGTGCAAAACAGTACGTTCATCCACCACCCCAGCGGCGACATCCAGAAAATCTCCCGCGACAAAGACCCGGCTACCATCTTTCCGCAAGCCATCAACTGGGGCGGTGCTTTCGGCGTATCACCGCCCAACACGCATTGGTTAGTCATCCCGGACGAGGGCATCTATCAGCCCGGCTCCTCGGGCTGCGTCCTCTTCGACCAGAACAAACGCATCGTGGGCCAACTGCACGGCGGCAACCTGGACCCCAACACCTGCACTGTCAGCGGCAGCTGGTTCGGACGCTTCGACCTCTCCTGGGACCAGGGCGCCACACCTGGCGCACGCCTGCGCGAATGGCTCGACCCCGCCGGAACCAACCCGCTCACCCAAAACGGATACGCACCGCCCACACAGCGTAGCATCAGCGGACAGGTGCGAACGCACTGGGGCACACCCATGCCCAACGTCGTTGTGCAACTCACGGGCGGCGCCACCGCTACCACGCGCACCGACGCTAACGGTCGCTACACCTTCAACAACCTCACACCCGGGCTGAACTACACCGTAACGCCCTCGCGCGACACCAATCCCGTCAACGGCGTAACCACCTTCGACCTGAGCATCGCCAACAAACACATCCTTGGCGTAGAAACCCTGGACTCGCCCTGGAAAATCATCGCCGCCGACGCCAACGGAAGCAACTCCGTAACTACGTTAGACCTGCTCGACACGCGAAAAATCATCCTGGCCCTGAGCACGAACTTTCCCGTCGTACCTTCGTGGCGCTTTTTCCCGGCAACCACTTCCTTCGCCGACCCGACCCAACCCTTCGCGGGCGGCTTGCCGGCAGGCCTGCTGCAATTCTCCAACCTGCAGCAGAATGTTACGGATGCCGACTTCATCGGTGTCAAGGTAGGCGACGTGAACAACAATGCAAACCCAGGCGGATAGGCTAAAACTCACACTCCTCGGTACCGGAACCTCGCAGGGTATCCCCGTCATCGGATGCGAGTGCCCGGTATGCACTTCCACTGACCCGCACGATCAGCGCCTCCGCTCGGCAGCCTTGCTGACCTGCGGCCCGACCAACATCCTCATTGATGCTGGCCCCGACCTGCGCCTCCAGATGCTGCGCGCCCGCGTGCGGCACTTGGACGCCATCCTCATCACCCATGAACACAACGACCACGTCATCGGCTTAGACGACGTGCGCCCTTTCAACTTCAGCACCGGCCGCCCCATGGCCGTCTACGCCCAGCCGCGCGTGGCCGACATCGTGCGCTTCCGCTTTGCCTACGTCTTCGAAAGCCCGCATCCGGGGCTACCCCGCATCGAACTGCACGCCATTGACGCCGACACACCATTTCAGCTCAATGGCCTGAACATTCAGCCCATCGGCATCTGGCACGGCTCGCTGCCCATCCTCGGCTTCCGCTTTGGCGATCTGGCCTACCTCACCGACGTGAAAACCATACCACCCGACCAGCTGCAAAAGGTCAAGGGCACGCGCTTCTTAGTCATCAATGCCCTGCGCCGACGCGCGCATCCTACCCACCTGACTTTAGAAGAAGCCCTTGCCCTCATCGAAGAAATCGGCCCTGAGCACGCCTGGCTTACCCACATCAGCCACGAACTCGGCCTGGCCCGCGAAGTAAGCGCCCAGCTGCCGCCCGGCGTATCGCTGGGCTACGACGGGCTGGAAATCGTATGCCCATGAGCGCCCTACAACGCTACCCTACCCTCCTGGCAGCCCTGTGGCAACTGGCCCAACACCAATTGCGCGGCGAATACTGGATACGCCTGCGCAGCGCCGAATGGTGGGGCCAATCGCTATCTGCTGAACAACGCAGCCGATGCCGCCACTACTTTCGCGGGGCACTCTTCCTTGGCGCTCTCTTCGCCGCCCAGCGCGGTTGGGCACTGACCGGGCGCGAAATGCGCCAATTTGCCCACCTGGCCGCTCTGGCTGCCCTGTTCGACGACAGCGCCGAGTCTGGCCCAGACGCAACAAATAACCATCGAGAATACGACACCGCAATTGCCGAAAGTCCACTCGCTTTGGCCCACCCCCGCACGGTGCCGCTCGCGTTACGCACCTTCGCCCAGCAGACCACCTCAGGCGAAGCGCTGCTGTTTTTCTGGCAAAAAATACGCGCCTATCTACCCGCCGATACAGGCGTTTTTTTTGAAAAAACCCTGCTAAAGGTCTTTGAACTGGAAACCCGTACCGCCTCGCATGACCTGATACCGCCCTCTGTAGAAACACTGCAGATGCTGGCAGAGAACAAAGGCGGCTATTCGGCCTTGCTCTTTCGCCTGCTCTTGCAGCCGCAGCCTTCGCCGGCGGAGTGTCGCGCAGCATGGGCATTAGGCGCCTTAGTGCAAGCCAGCGATGACCTGTTCGACCTGTGGCACGATGCCCGGCAAAGCATCCCTACCCCCGCGCGCTGCTGGGCCGAAGCCAATCGCTTCGACCTGGCCGAACAGCACCTGAGGGAACTGTGGCGCCGCCTGGCTCAGGCCATCCATGCCGCTCCTGCAGCCTCCACACAGGCGCGCCGCACCGCTCTCGCGTTGGCCGGCCTGCTGGTAACCCTCACCCGCTTTTGCCTGCAACACTACCGCCATTTGGCACAAAAGCGCGGAACTTTGCCCTGGCACCAACGCAAAACCATGGTGCTCGACATGGCCCGCTGGAGCACACGCCTCCGCGCCGTCGTTTTTGCTCTGAGAAATGGCTTCCTACCCGAATAAATACACCAACTACTTATGTCGCCCACCACTGACGCCAGTAACGCCATTCAGCAGGCCATTCAGGCCAGCATCGCTGCCAAACAGGCCCTCCTGAACGACTCCCTTTTGCTCGAAAAAATCGCCCGGGCAGGGCGCATGCTCTTGCAAACCTACCAGAACGGCGGCAAAACGCTCCTGTGTGGCAACGGAGGCAGCGCCGCCGACGCCCAACACATCGCCGCCGAACTCTCGGGCCGCTTCTACTTCGACCGACCTCCCCTATATGCCGAAGCACTCCACGTCAACACTTCATACCTGACGGCCGTAGCCAATGACTACGGCTACGACGAAACCTTCGCGCGCATGGTAGCCGCCGCCGGGCGCCCGGGCGATACCCTGATTGCCATCAGCACATCGGGAAACTCGCCCTCCATCCTGCGGGCCGCCCAAAGGGCCACCGAAAAAGGTATGAACGTCATCGGCCTCACAGGCGCTTCCGGCGGAAAACTGGCCGCCCAGTGCACCCTTTGCATTCAGGTGCCCTCTTCCGACACGCCGCGCATCCAGGAATGCCACATCCTCATCGGACACATCTGGTGCGAATGGTTGGAGAAGGCACTGTTTCAGCCTCCCGCAGAAAAGCGCCATTAGCGCAGCCTTGCTTAGCAAAAGGCCGCTTTGACGTAAGTTTGCCCACACAACCGCACCATCTACTCTGGCTCAAACCAACACTGTGCTATGGCTATCGCAAAACCGTTCAACCTGCAACGCTGGATTGACGAAAACCGCCACCTGCTGCAACCGCCGGTAGGCAACAAACAGCTCTACGTGGGCAACAAGGACTTCATCGTCATGATCGTCGGCGGCCCCAACGGACGCAAAGACTATCACTGGGAAGAAGGCGAGGAGTGGTTTTACCAGCTCAAAGGCGACATTCAGGTCAAGATCATCAACGAAGAGGGCAAGCCCGAAACTATTGACATCCGCGAGGGCGAAATGTTTCTGCTGCCTGCCCGCGTACCGCATTCGCCCCAGCGCCCGGCCGACACCATTGGGCTGGTCATGGAGCGCACCCGCCGGCCCGGCGAAATAGACAAACTGATGTGGTTTTGCGAAAACTGCGGCAACCTGCTGCACGAAGCCGGCTTCCCCCTGACCGACATCGGCACCCAGATAAAGGCCGCCATTGAGGCGTTCAAGAACGACCTCGACGCGCGCACATGCAAAAAGTGCGGGACGGTGATGGAACTGTAGGGCACACCTTAGCGCTTGCGCTCCGTGGCGAAGAAGAGCAGGTCGCGCAGCGCCGTGCGCGCTTCATTGTCGGGGGTGCCGTGCAGGAGTTCTAAGGCTTCCTGACGAAAACGCCGCATGGCATCCTGGGCGTAGGCAATGCCACCGCTTTGGCGGACGAACTGGATGACTTCAGCCACCTTTTCAGCTTTTTCGCTTTCGTTGCGCACGATACCGATGATGTGGCGCCGCGTGGAGCGGTCGGCGGCATTGAGCGCATAAATAAGCGGCAGCGTCATCTTTTTTTCTTTGATATCAATGCCGGTGGGCTTGCCGATGTCGCCGTCTTCGCCGAAGTCGAAGAGGTCGTCGCGGATCTGGAAGGCCATGCCCATTTTTTCGCCGAACAGGCGCAGGCGTTCGACCATATCGGCGTCAGAGGTGGTGCTGGCGGCGCCGGCGCTGCAGGCCGCGGCGATAAGCGAGGCGGTTTTCTGGCGAATGATGTCGTAGTAGATGGCCTCGTCAATGTCTAAGCGCCGGGCTTTCTCCATTTGCAGCAATTCGCCTTCGGCCATTTCCTTGACGGCGCGGCTGACGATTTCCAGCAGGCGGAACTGCTGCTGCTGGATGCTGAGCAACAGGCCTTTAGAGAGCAGAAAGTCGCCCACGAGGACGGCGATTTTATTCTTCCACAAGGCATTGATGGAAAAGAAGCCGCGGCGCTGATAGGCGTCGTCCACCACGTCGTCGTGCACCAGCGTGGCCGTGTGCAGCAGTTCGACCAATGCAGCTGCGGTGTAGGAGGCTTCGCTGATGGCCCCGAAGAGGCGCGCGCTCAAGAGGACGAGCATGGGGCGCACCTGTTTGCCCTTGCTGCGCACGATGTACCAGGTGATTCTATCCAGCAGCGGCACGTCGCTGCGCATGGAGTCGCGGAAGCGTTTTTCAAACAGCGCCAACTCCGCCGTGATAGGCGCCTTAATGTCTTCCAGGCGCAGGTTGGCGGGCGGTTCCGCAAAGGCAGTTGGCAAAGCGTGCACAGAGTGGGCTTGGGTAGGCGTACCGTTGTTCGCAGAAACAGTCGGCGCGGAAATGGGCGATGAGGATATGAGCAGCGTCTTTTTCACTACAAACTCAGCAGCGCAGACTTGACCGCGCCGTTTTCGCGAAATAAACAGCGCGAAGGTAGGTAAGGTTGGATGCGCACACGACGTCTGCCGTCAAAATAGACGCTCGCTGGCCAGGCCATAGCAGCGCGTTCACCATTGACATATCTTTGCCCCCTGAAATCGAAGAAAAGCCGCTCCCTATTCTCTTTCACGAATCGTACCTGTATGAGCTGGTTTAAACGACTTAAGGAAGGCATCTCTACCGCCACAAAGGCCAAAAAGGACGTACCGGAAGGTCTGTGGTTTCAATGCAAAAAATGCAAAGCGACCAGCACCACCAAAGCCCTGCGCGAGAACTTTTTTAAATGCCCAAAGTGCGATTACCACACCGCCATCGGCTCGAAAGAGTACTTTGACATGCTTTTCGACAACGGGCAATACACGCGCCTGTTCGACGAATTGGTCTCTGTGGACGCGCTCAACTTCGTAGACCTGAAGCCCTACAGCAAGCGCTTGGAAGAAAGCATGGCCAAAACAGGCCTGAAAGATGCCATTGCTGTAGCAGAGGGCACCATTGGCGGCAACCCGATAGTCATTGCTGCTATGGACTTCCGTTTCATCGGCGGCTCGATGGGGTCTGTGGTGGGCGAAAAGATTGCCCGAGCCATTGACCGCGCCATTCAAACCCGCTCAGCGCTGCTCATCATCTCCAAATCGGGCGGCGCACGCATGATGGAAAGCGCCTTTTCGCTGATGCAAATGGCCAAAACCAGCGCCAAACTAACCCTGCTCGCCAAGGCGCGCCTGCCCTACATCTCGCTTATGACCGACCCCACCACGGGCGGCGTAACGGCCTCCTACGCTATGCTGGGCGATATCAATTTGGCCGAACCCGGCGCCCTCATTGGCTTTGCCGGCCCGCGCGTCATTCGCGAAACCATCAAACGCGACCTGCCCGAAGGCTTCCAAACGGCCGAATTCCTGCTCGAGCACGGCTTTGTGGACCTCGTCGTCAACCGCAAAGACCTCCGCAACACGCTTAAAGACCTGCTCGATATGTTTGCCCAGTCGAAACGCGCCTGATGGGCCAGGGCCATGCTTCTCCAACTCGATTTCTGGACGTATCGCACCCACCTGCGCCGCTCCGAAAAGGACGGCCAGGCGTTCGTCTTTGACCCCATCCGCCGAAAGCACGTAACCCTCACCCCCGAAGAGGGTTTGCGCCAGCTCGTCGTGCAATACCTGCTCAACGCCAAGCAATACCCCGCCAGCCACATCCGGGTCGAAATTGGCCTGACCCTCAACGGCATGCCCCGCCGATGCGACATCGCTGTGTTCGACCCGCAACTTCAACCCTGGCTCTTAGTGGAATGCAAATCGCCCAAAATGCCGCTCACCCAGGCAGCCTTCGAGCAGGTGGCCCGCTACAACCTCACGTTTCAGGCACCCTTCCTGGCCATCACCAACGGCGAAGCAACTTTTTGCGCACACTTAGACCCCGAACACGGCTCCTTCGCCTTTTTGAACGATTTCCCGGAATATCCGTTCCGAACTTCCTGATTACCCGCGCTTTAAAAAACACGAGCATGACCCTGCCCAACCTCTATCTGTACAGCGCCCCGGTGCACTCCGGCAAAACGACGGCCCTGATGGCCTGGGCTAAGGACCGCACCGACCTGGGCGGCTTTCTGGCGCCCGACCTCGACGGCCTGCGCTATTTGCTCACCCTGCGCAACCGGCAGCAGCACCCGTTCCAGGTGAAAGAACCCGCCGATGAGCCTGTGGTTGCCATCTGCCGATACCAGTTTCGAGCCGACACCTTCGCCCTGGCCCAACAGACACTGCTCAACGACGCACGCCTGCCCACGCCCTGGTTGGTCGTGGACGAAGTAGGCAAACTGGAACTCCAGAACCTGGGCCACGAGCCTGCCCTGAGCCAGGTGATACACCTGTGGAAATCCGGCGAATACCCGGGCCGCCTGCTCTTAGTGGTGCGCAGCGAACTGCTTTTCGATGTGGTGGAAAAATACGGCCTTCACGGCGCCCAGGTGCTGAGCAGCCCCGAAGAACTGGCCGCCGTTGTTTGAACAGGTGTGCAGAATGGCTCTCGCAATGGTATTTCCACACCTGCTGGCGCGACAGGCCGGATTGCCCTTTCCGACATTGGCGCCCCTAAGCCACGACTGGGCCACAACCGAACAAACCATCGAAGCCGCCGAAAAGGCGGTAGAAACACAGCGGCAGACGCTTCAACATGCCTTCGATGCCGCACTGGCGGCCCTGCCCCAGTCGCCGCTGCGCACGGCGGTCTATAATGCGCGCAAAGCCTTCCACCAGCGCCAGCGCCTGCCCGGCGAGGCAACGCTGTCTGCCTGGCAAAGCCACCCTGAAATGGCGAGTATTGCTACCGCCGCCGAAACCTTTCGCCAGGCGCAAAAGGCCCGAAAGGAAGCCGAAGCCGCCTTCGCTGCAGAGTACGACCGAGTCGTGCAGATCAGCCACGCCCATTTGCAAAGTCTGGCTCAAACGCCTGACTTTCAGCGCGCTCTGCTGTTTTGCTCGCACGACCTGTTGGCCTGCCTTCTGGAATGGACGGCCCGAGCGGCGAGCGATTTTTCTAAAAAAGACCGCCAAACGGCCTTTTCGGTATTGCAGTACCTGACGCGCATGGCTACCCGAACCACGCCACTGAGCCGACTGGCCACCGTGGCACTGCCCGGCGCGCCAGAAGACCCGCCGCTTTTCATAGAAAAAACCGCCGTAACCCCTGACAGCGCCCTGCTGCCGCTGCTGTACGACGTCCTGCTGCAGGAGCCGGCCTTTTACCGCTCGCTGGCTGTGCGGCTAAATCCGTGTATCGCCGACGCAGCCGCTGGGGCCTATGCCTGGCTGCTCTTCGACGGCGAGCAGGAGCACCTCCAGCAGACCATACCCGATGAAACGCTGCGCTATGTGGCGCAGATACTGATGGCAGACGGTCGTTCGTGTCCCTTCGAGGCGCTCTGCAAACGGCTGTCTGAGGCCAGCGAACAACCGCTGGAGCAGGCCGAGCAGTACGTGCTGCACCTGCTCGGCACCGGCTTTTTGGAATGGGTGTTGCCGGTGTCGGGCCTTTCGCCCAATTGGTGTGATGGGTTGTACCGCTATCTGGCCTTCCTGCCCTCGACGCCGTGCCTGATGGACACCGCTGAATTGCTCCAATGGCTGCGCACCGCCGCGCGCACCCTGCCCTATCAGCCGCTGACAGAAGCCGTGCAAACGCAACAACAAACCGTTGCACACATCAGCGATTACGGCCACCGCTGGGGTGCTGCCCCTCCTACCCTGCCCGCCGAGCGCATCTTTTACGAAGACGTAACCGGCCCATCGGTAAAACCGCCAGAGGTCGAAGATTTATTGGCGGAATTGGCCCAACTCTGGCAACACCGGCCCTCACCAGAGGCTCCACCAGAACGCCGGGCCTTTCTGGCATTTGCCCGTGCCCGCCTTAACGAGGGCCACTCCGGGCACTTTATGGCATTGGCCGAAGCCTTTTTGCGCCTGGCCGCCAAAAGCGCCCCCGAGTCCATACCTGAGGCGCATCCGCCCAAACCGCAGCGCATGGGCGCGCTTTTCCAAACGTTCGAGGAAGACGGGCAACGGTGTGCCGTCCTCAACGCCCTTTACCCAGGTGGCGGCAAGCTCTTTGCCCGCTGGCTGCACCTCTTCCCGCCCGCGCTCACAGAAGCGCTGCAAACGTGGCTAAATGCCCCTACTAACAGCGCTGCCGTGGTCGCCTTCCCGTGGCAGGGCTATTCCAATGCCAACCTGCAACCGCCGCTGACCCGGCACGCATTGGCCGTACCCGATGGACGCACACAACCACTGCCCGGCGGGCAAACGTTCTGGCTGGGCCACTTAGCCCTCGGCGTCGAGCACAGCGAAATATACCTCTACGACGTGCCCAGTGGGCAGCGCATTTCGCTGACCGACATCGGCTTAGAAGCCGCCGAGCTGCGCCCACCTGTCCTGCGACTGCTGTGGCAGGCCGGCGTGCCATATGCCTCTCGCCACGCACTGCCGCCCGAGCGCTCAGCCCAGACGCTCGAAACTGGCGTACAACACTGGCCGCGTTACCGCCAGGGCCGTTGGGTGCTGGACCGCGCCCGCTGGCGCATCGAACCCGACCGATGGAAAACCTGGACACCCGCGAAAGCCTCCAAAAGCAGTGAATTTCGGCACCTGCGAGCCTGCCTGAGACACCTCGGCATCCCTCGCTACTTCACGACAGCCTGGGAGCGAAACGAGGAACCCATGTTTTTCGACACCGACAGCCCGCTGAGCCTGCAGCTGCTCGCGCGCAAACTCCGCCAGCACACCGGGCCGCTGTTCGTACGTGAATATTGGCCCATTCCTGAGCAACGCGCACAGGAATGGGCCGTAGAGTTTGCTGTAGAAACCTCCCTTCAATAGCGCCCGCCGATGGATCGGTCGTTCCAGCGCGCGTACTCGCCCTCAAAAGCGGGCAAACGGGTGGGGCGCTGCGTCAGGCCTGCCGTATCAGTGAGTGCCTCCATAAAGCGCACCAAGGCGCGGACTTCCTGAGCACTCAGGTGCAGCGAGTCGGGCGGCAAGGTCTGGTTTTCCAGCTCGATGCCCATGCCGGCGCCGCCGCCATGATTGTAAAAGAGAACGAGTTCCTCCAGCGTATTAAATACACCGTTGTGCATGTAAGGTGCCGTGAGCGCAGCATTGCGCACGGTGGGCGTCTTGAACGCATGGCGGTGCTGCTCTAAGTGCGCGATGTTGTACCGGCCTAAGTCCGGGCTGACTTTGGGCGTGTTTTTCTCCGCCGGCGTGCCCAGTACTTCGACCTCTGTCTCCTGGAAAGTGGGCGGCACGGTACCATTGGTGAGCGGGATAAAATGGCAGGTGGCGCATTTGGCCTTGCCCAAGAACAGGTTGAAGCCCCGGTAGGCTTCCGGGTCTATCCGGTCGGTTTCGCCGCGCATGTAGCGGTCTATGGGCGAATTGAAGGCCGTCAGCGACTCCACATAGGCGCTCAAAGCAGCTTTTATCAGCACAAAGTCGGGTTGCTGTCCTTCAGGCAGACCAAACGCCTCTTGAAAAAGGCGGCGGTATTCGGCCGAGGCCGCTATGCGCTGGATGGCCTCATGTTCGCGGATGTTCATCTCGCGCTCGTTGACGAGCACCTGATGGAACTGCTCCTCAATGCTGGAAGCCCGGCCATCCATTTGGAAGAGCCTGGAATAGAGCGCATTGATGAGCGTGGGAGCATTGCGGCCGATGTGCTCCTGCGGCTCGAAGGCGCGGCTAAAGCGCGCCGGCTCGGCAAAGGCGTGCTCGGGCTGATGGCACGAAGCACAGGCGCGTTCGCCATTCCCCGACAGGATGGGATCGAAAAAAAGCAGACGCCCCAAAGCCACTACCTTCGGTGGCAGCACCTGCGTTTTCGCTCGACTGAAAAAGCCGCGCTTGAGGAAGTCGGGCGCAAACAGGCTGCTGGCCTGGATGTTGTATGCCGTGTGGAAAGGATAGCGCTGCTCTACCGGCTCAATGCCCAGCTCCTGCTGCAGCCGATACAGCCAGGGCCAACAGGGCGACAGGTGGTTGCGAATGAGCTCCACGCGGTCCAGTTCATCAAATGACCTGGCCGCACTCACCGCCTCTATGGCGCGATACAGATGGGCACGCAGCTGCTGAAAGGGCTCCTTGTCGTCCAATAAATGCGACTCGTACAGCTGGACTACGTAGAGCATTTCTTCCAGCGCCACGGCGGCTTCAGGCAACGAGTGAAGCAGCACTGGCGAGTCGAAGCCCACCAGGCCCAATGCACAAATGCGCACTAACTGCTGGCGCAGGGCGTCGAAGAGCATCCAGTCCTCCAGCGGATACTTCTGCACCACCTGAGTCATGTCCTCATGGTAGGCCAGCGCCTTGTCTATCAGCTGGAGCAGCTCGGCGCGATGCTGTACTGGGTGGTCATCGCAGAGCAACTCCTCCACCACCTGAAGGCTATACGAAGGGCGCGACGTGGCTAAGTGGCCCTCGTATTCGGCTTTCGGAATGGCCGGGCCATTCAGTTGGGCCGTATTGTAAGGGTCAAAATAAGCGGTGATGAGTTCGATGCGCTTGTAGGCCAAACGCAGCTGGCGAAAGGCGTCTAACCACTTTTTTTCTGCGCTCTTTTTAGGCGTTTTAGTGTTTTGAACCTGGCTTTTAAAGGCAAGCAGTGCCTTGCGGAACTGCGCATTTTGCGCCTCAAAATGTTGCCGCAACGGTTGTTCGATGAGGCGCGAATGGCGGGTCGCTTTTTCTTCAGAAATGTGGCTCAACAACAGGAGGGATGCAACGGCACACAGGCCGGCCCAAAGAATTCGCTTCATGTACGGAGCAGTTTTTTGCCTGAGGGAAGTGAAAAAAGCCGTGTTCTTTGAAGTTTCCAAATGGCGCTTGCTCAGGGCTTTAATGGCGCAGCAGCATGAATCCCTGGCATAGGGTTTCATGCTGCTGCGATGGAGTGCGGCGTTTAATTCAGCCGCCTGATTAACAGGCTTTTAGCGTGCCACGACGATGCGGTACATCTTCTGGTCGTGCTGGGTGCGCAGGAAGTAGGTGCCTGGCTCCAGGTCGTCCACATTGACGTGGGCCACTTGCTCACGCACGCGCAGCAGCTGGCCCTGGGCATTGTAGAGTTCGACATCCACGATCTTATTGAAGTGTACGGCGCGGAAGGTCGGGTTCGGATAGAGGATCAGCTCCTCCGCGTTCTGGTCAATCGTCGGGATGCTCGTAATGAGTTTGGGGTCGAAACCCGTGATGGCGATGGTAGCAGCGCGCTGGAAAGGATAGACGTTGCCTTGCGTGGATACATTGCCCACTGTGTCAGCGGCAAAGCTGCCGCCCGTGCCGTCGGGGTGCTGGTTGTTGATGAAGCAGGTGCTGCCGTCCGGCGTCATGATAGCACCGGTAGCCTCCGAGTCGCGCGTACCCGTATAAAAGAGGTGCAGGTTGGCCGGCGTCGGGTTCGGAATGTCTAAATCAAGCATGAAGGCTTTGGGTACTTCGTAGGGGAAGGAGCCAACAAAGCTGGGTACGATGCGGCCCAGCGAGGTGCCGATGTTGTCTTCCTGGAGCACGAGGAAGCGCTTGTTGCCATAAGTAGCCAACGTGATACCATCCACGCTGTTGAACACGAATTTGGAAGCCGCCGGGTTATTGGGCACTTCAGGGCCGCCCCACAGATGTACACGCACCGAGGGCTTATCGGTCGTAGCACCTTCCAATACCAGCACGGCGCCGTACGGGTGGCGGCATACCGAGTCAGCCGGGTTGAACAGGTTGGCATCCCGCCAGTGCTGCGGCACCGTAGCACCGTTGCGCATCGAGAGGGCCATAGACTGGTTGTCGCGGCCCGTTTCGGCCAGATAAACTCGGCCCGTTACAGGGTCGAAGCATGTCCATTCAATGCGCTGGAAAAAGGTGGCACCCATGCGCGCAGCGATGGCAGGAGCAATCATCAGCGAGTCCAGATTGCGCGGAATCTGGAGCCACACACCTTCATAAGAGCCTGGGTTTTGCTTAAACACGTAGAGGTTGCCTGTCGTGAAGTCGCCGGGCGTATCGGCAACATACTTGTAAATGAACGAGCCGTGCGGCAGCGTTGCGTTAGGTACAAAGTCATTGCCGTGTACGAGTGTGCGACGGTCGCCCAGTTCTACGGTGCCTTCAAACGACATGCGGCCAGCGTGGTACAGTTTGCGCACTGCGCGGCGCGTTTGCGGATTCACTTCTGTCAGCCAGCCGAAGTTTTGGAACATCTTGATCTTGCGGCCGCCGAATTCGGGCACTGAAGCCGGGATAGTGTAGTTGCCCTGGCCGTCGTAGCCGAACTGGTTGAGCAGCGTGTCGAAGTTGTTCGAGATTTGCTGGTTCGACGTGAAGTTGGCAAAGATTTCTTCGCCCGTCAATACGTTGCCCGTCGAGAGGCGAGCACCACCGCAGTTGGTCGTAGTGTAGCCTACAGTGGAGAAGTCCACAGCAAAGCACGTGTCGCCAATAGCAATGGTGTTGTCAATACGCCAGGTGTCGCCCACGCGAACTACCGGGACAATGGACATAGCACCGCCCATGCCCAACGCCGGGCGCTCGCTGCGAATAACAGCGCGCTCGTGGTTGATGGCCAGCAAGCCCTTGCCATTCGGGTTGGCCGGATCGGGCAAGTAAGTGATGAAGTCGTGCTCGCGCGGAGCCGGGACAACGGCCTTGAAGCCATCCTGACGGTCGAGGCGTACCCAGTTGCTGCCCTCACGGAAAACGATTTGGGCCTTCAGCGACGGAGATACGCGAACAACCGTAGAACCCGACACATAAGCCGTGTCGAAAGCGGTGAAAGGCGCCTGAGCGCTCAGAGAGGCTGCCGTCAGCAGCGCAACAACAAAGAGAAAGTAGCAGTTTTTCATGACAATGCGTCTTTTGGGCGCAAAGGAACCGGCGCAGGGTTAAGCCCATTTTGGCTGCACTTTAAGTTTAAGCACAGCGGGCGTTAAGCCATCGTTAATCGGGATAGCTGCCGGCTGCCTTTTTGGCTACATCTCTCAGAAAATCAGCGCTGTATCGTCTGGTGGTAAGGCTGTCTAATCGGAAAAAGGCCACCCGTCCGTCCGGCGCCAGTCGTACACGCCCGGCCACCTGGGCGGCCTGACGCAGCAGGGCAGTGTCGGCCACTTCCGTGCGCACCCGCTGCTCACCGTCGTAAGGCGGCGGCTCGTAGCCCTCCGGACCTATCTTCCACAGATGCCCATCGCGATAGACCAGCGTCCAGCCAAAGGCCGGCAGCGCCACATCCAACGGCAGCGGATAGCGCGCCGGCGCACCTTCGACATAGCGCAAGGCGTCTTCGGGCGAGAAAATGGAATTGTCCTCGTCGGGGTCCTGAATGTCGCCCGTGTTGTACAGCATCAGCAACCCGCGCTCCACTGGCGGCACGCCTGTGCGGTTGGGGAATTTGTACTGGTGCAGCCGTATCGTGGCACTCAGGCGCGTTTGAGGCGGCAGCAGCGGCTTCAGTTTTTTCAAGAAAAGAAAAAACGGCTGGCGCGTGCGCTCAGTCCAGTCGCAGTCCAATTGCACCTCTGAAAACACAGGCTGCGGAAATTGCCGCCCGACGTCCGCTAAGGCCTGCGACACCTTTTGGGCCAATGCCTCGACCTCGGCAGCCGAAAGGCCCACAAACACCGAATTCGTCAGAAACACGCAGGGCACTACGCAGCGACCACTCAGCCCCGCCGTATCGGCTACCTCCAGCAGCGCGTAAGGGCGAATGGGACCACCGGCCTCGCGCGCCACATCTAAAAACTTGACGTACAGCGTCCGGCAGCCCGTGCTGTCCAGCAAAGCCACCTCGGCAGGCGTAAGGGCAAGGCGGTTTTTCCAGTGGAAGAAGGCAATCTGTGGAACACCTTCCTTAAGCGTCTGGCAAGCCGACAGAGAAAAAATTAAGGTGAAAATATAAGACAGCCGCCAATCCATGAACTGTAATTTAGGTGGACAATCGGCGCAAATATGCGTGGCCTTTGGGGCCAGGTACACTACTGATCGGCCCTGTGTGGGCAAAATAGAAGGCTGTTTTTCTCAGGGAGTATTGCCCCGTCTCCAACAGCACATTTAACAACCCGTGGCCCGTTCAAGGCATGGAGGAGGAGCGGGCACTAAATGCGCCAGCCCGCCTTTGGCGCTCCGAAAGGGGGAACCCGCTATTTTTGCCCAGAGATTTTCCAAATGTAGCCATCCATTCACCAAAGGCGGTGTTGGTTCGCTTTTCTATGTCATGGCACAGAAAAATTTCGAGCGGGTTTGGGATCAGTTGCGCGCGAAAGGGAATGTGCAGAGTGATTTTCTGACGAATGTTACCATCACCAACTTTCGGGGCATTCGCGATCTTTCCGTAATGTTTCGCTTTCCTGTTTCTGTTTTGGCGGGTCCGAACGCGAGCGGCAAGACCACGGTGCTTCTCGCGTGTGCCTGTGCTTATCGCAGGCCCGGCAGCCAGAGTTCGCGCGACTCGTATAGCCCGGCTGCGTTGTTCCCTAACCTGACCTTAAGAAAACACCCGGAATACTCGGACGCCCCCGGCCATCCGGCCTTTGAGTTTCTGTACATCAGCCAAAAAAGACCGACAGCGATGCGTTGGGCCCGGGGTGCGGCCTGGTCGAAGAGTTACATGGGGCAGTCCGGCGGCGAGCAACCCGAGCGCCACGTTTACCTGCGCACGCTGGCCAACCTGACCAATCCGGCCGAAGTCAGAAGCGTGCTTCAGATTGGTCAGAAAGGTCATTACACCCTGGAAGAGCTCACTTCCGATCTGATAGCCTTTGCCCAGTGGATCTTACCGCTCCGATACGATCAGATGGTAGAAATCCGCTCCAAAGCCAAAAACCTGCTCTTTGCCCTGAGGCCGGGGGCCGATACAACCAACAACTATTCTGAGTTCCACATGTCGGCGGGCGAGCGCGCCATTTTGCGCCTGCCCAAGGACTTGTCGCGCCTGAAGAATGCCCTGGTGCTCATTGATGAAATTGAGGCCGGCCTGCACCCTTTCACCCAGCAAATGCTGATGCTGGAATTGCTCCGCCTGGCTGTGCGCAACGACTTGCAGATCATTGTTACTACCCATAGCCCTGTGGTGCTCGAATGCGTTCCCGTAGAGGGCCGCATCTTCCTGGAACGAACGGCGAATAATGTGGTTGTCCTTCCGGCCTACCGCGACGTCATTCAAAAGGCGCTTTATGGCCAATCCATTGAAAAACTGTCTATTCTGTGCGAAGACGACGTTTCGGAAAGCCTCATCCTGGGTGTGCTGGACGTCCTGAACCCTAAGTTGGGCCTGTTGCCCAGCGATATCGTCGTAGGGCGCGATACCGGCAAAGACCAGTTCAGTCAGCACATCGAGGCGCTGGGCAAGTTCAAGCAACTGAGCAACTTTGTGTTCGTGCTCGACGGCGACGGACGCCACTTAGAGGAAAAACTGATCAAAATAGCCGAGCAATACGCCGCCAATGTTCAGCCGCTGTTCCTGCCGGGCAGTGTTCCGGAAGAATGGGCCTGGAAGATGCTTCGCCAATATCCGGAGGACTACGCACCAGAGCTCGGGCTGCAAAGCAAGCACTTGCTCGAGCAAATCGAATTTGCCGACCGCCTCTTTAGCAATGCCACCGACCACCCAAACAACATCATCAAGAACAAATACTTTTCCTTCTGCGAACAACTCAAGACCAGCCATCTGACCCTGATGCGCACCCTGGCCCGTCAGGAAACGCAACGCGGCGAAGGCGATATTAAAGTCTTTGCCGACCAGCTGGAGAGCCAGATCCGCCGCTGGCAGGCGCGCCGCTGAAACCCTGTCTCCCCCAAAACCTGTCATTTTGTCCGCCCATCGCCTGCTGGAACGAAATGTGCAGCCCTTAACGCTTTCGCCCAAAGGCAGATGCTACCTTTGCAGCGCCAAAAAGCGACCGTCTTCGCCTCGTCGGCCTGCGGCAACGCTGGCAGACAAAAATTCGCCTCCCCATCGCATCTACGCACAACAGACAGACATGTTAGGACTACTTAAAAAAATACTCGGCACCAAGCAGGAGCGCGACATGGGCCGCTATGAGGGCACCGTCGCCGAGATTAACCGCTATTTTGAGCACTATCGCTCGTTGAGCAACGACGAGCTGCGCCAAAAAACCCTCGAATTTCGCGAGCGCATCGCCGATTACCTGCGCGATATAGACGCCGAAATCAACGAAATCCACCAGCAGGCACTGGAAGTGGAGGACTTCAACGAAAAAGAGGTCCTCTTCAAACAGGTGGATGAACTGCGCAAAGAGCGCGATAAACTGCTGGAAGAAGTCCTGCTGGATATCCTGCCCGAGGCTTTTGCCGTGGTCAAGGAAACCAGCCGCCGCTTTGCCCAAAACGAAGAAATCGTCGTAACGGCCACCGAACACGACCGCCAGCTGGCCGCCCAGCCGGGCAAAACCTATGTGCGCATCGAAGGCGATAGAGCCATCTGGAAAAACCGCTGGGTAGCTGCCGGAGGCGATATCGTATGGAACATGGTGCACTACGACGTGCAGCTCATCGGCGGTATCGTCTTGCACGAGGGTAAAATCGCTGAAATGGCTACCGGCGAGGGCAAAACCCTGGTAGCCACCCTGCCTGCCTACCTCAACGGCCTGTCGGGACAGGGCGTCCACGTCGTAACCGTCAACGACTATCTGGCTCGCCGCGACCAGGAGTGGGTGGGCCCTATCTACGAGTTCCTCCTCCTGACGGTGGACTGCATTGACAAATACCGCCCCCACTCGCCTGAGCGCGTGCGCGCTTACCAGTGCGACATCACTTTCGGCACCAATGCCGAATTTGGCTTCGACTACCTGCGCGACAACATGGTCATCAGCGCCGACGAACTCGTGCAGCGCAAACACCACTACGCCATCGTGGACGAAGTGGACTCCGTGCTCATTGACGAAGCCCGAACGCCCCTCATCATCTCTGGCCCCGTCACGCGCGGGCTGGAAGATCAGGAATACGTAGACCTCAACCCCACCGTCAAACGCCTGTACGAAGAGCAAATCCGGCTGGCCAACCAGTTCCTTAGCGAAGCCCGCAAACTATTCAACGCCGGCCAACTCGGCTACGAAGAAGGCGGTGCCGGCTTGCCCCTGCTGCGCGCCCACCGCGCCCTGCCCAAATACCGCCCGCTCATCAAATTCCTCAGCGAAGAAGGCGTCAAAGTGCTCCTGCAAAAAACCGAAGACTACTACATGCAGGAAAACAGCAAGCGCATGCCCGAAGTGGACCGCGAGCTGCTCTTCCACATTGACGAAAAAAACCGCAGCGTCGAACTCACCGACAAAGGGCTGGACTTCCTGAGCCGCTTCAACAACGACCCGAACTTTTTCGTCCTGCCCGACATCGGCTCCGAATTGGTCAATATTGACAACAACCCTGGCCTATCGCCTGCCGAAAAGGCAGAAGCCAAAGAGCGCCTCTCTCAGGACTACGGCGTTAAGAGCCGCCGCATCCATGCCGTACAGCAATTGCTCAAAGCCTACGCCCTTTTTGAGAAAGACAACGAGTACATCGTAACGCCCGAAGGCGAGGTCAAGATTGTGGACGAACAAACGGGCCGCGTCATGGAAGGCCGCCGCTATTCCGACGGCCTGCACCAGGCTTTAGAGGCCAAAGAAAACGTCAAAGTGGGTGAAATCACCCAGACCTACGCCACCATCACGCTTCAGAACTACTTCCGCATGTACCACAAGCTGGCGGGTATGACCGGTACCGCTGAGACGGAAGCCAAAGAGTTCTGGGACATCTACAAGCTGGACGTCGTCGTCATCCCGACCAACCGCAAGGTCATCCGCGAAGACAAGGACGACCTGGTATTCAAAACAGCGCGCGAGAAGTTCAATGCCGTCATCGAGGAAATCGTCCGCCTGCGCAATGCCGGGCGCCCGGTACTGGTCGGCACCACCTCGGTTGAAATTTCCGAGCTGCTCTCTCGCATGTTGCGCCTGCGCGGCATTGAGCACAACGTGCTGAATGCCAAGCAACACCAGCGCGAGGCCGAAATCGTCGCCGAGGCAGGTCTGGCCGGCAAGGTTACCATTGCCACCAACATGGCCGGTCGCGGTACCGACATCAAACTCGGCCCCGGTGTCAAAGAAGCGGGTGGCCTGGCCATCATCGGCACCGAGCGCCACGAAAGCCGCCGCGTAGACCGCCAGCTGCGCGGACGCGCCGGCCGCCAGGGCGACCCGGGCTCGTCGCAGTTCTTCGTCTCCTTAGAAGACACTCTCATGCGCCTGTTCCAGAGCGAGCGCATTGCCAGCCTCATGGACAAAATGGGCCACAAAGAGGGCGACGTCATCCAGCACCCCATGGTTACCAAGTCCATCGAACGCGCTCAAAAGCGCGTCGAAGAAAACAACTTCGGCATCCGCAAGCGCCTGCTCGAGTACGACGACGTGATGAATATCCAGCGCGAGGCCATCTACAAAAAACGCCGCAACGCCCTCTTCGGCGACCGCCTCTCGGTGGACATCAACAACGCCTTTTTAGCCATCACCGCCGAGCTTGTCCAGGTGCACCGCGAAGTGGGCGACTTCGAAACCTTCCGATTAGACTCCATCCGCCTCATTGGCGTGGACCCGGAAATGGACCCGCTGTGGTTCAAAAGCGAACGCGAAGAGACCGTCATCGCCACCTTCCAGCAGCAAGTCTTTGACCTCTATGCCCTCAAGCGCCAGCAAATCTCCGAACGCCTGCTGCCGCTCATCCGCGACGTGTATGCCCGCGAAGGCGACCGCTACAAGCGCGTCCTCGTGCCTTTCACCAACGAAGGCATGGGCCTCAATATCAGTGTGGACATCGAAGAGGCCATCCGAACCCAGGGCAAAAGCATCATGCACGACATCGAAAAGGTAGCCACCTTAGCCATCATAGACGAAGCCTGGAAAGAACACCTGCGCAATATTGACGACCTCAAAGACTCCGTACAAGGCGCCTCCTTCGAGCAAAAAGACCCGCTCGTCATCTACAAAATGGAGGCCTACAAGCTCTTCGAGGCCCTCATCGGTCAGATCAACTCGCAGGTAACCGCGTTCCTCCTCAAAGGCCAGCTCATGCTGCCCGACGAGCAACAGATGGAACAGGCCCGGCGCGAAGAAGCCCGGCGCCAACAACAGGCCGCCCTTAACCGCATGCGCATGATGACCAACCGGCGCCCCGTAGAGGAGACCATGACCGAAACGCAGCGCGCCGCCCAGCGCGCCGCCCTCGAAGCCGGCCAGCGCCCAACCGTCCGGCCACAGCCTGTCGTCCGCCAGCCTTCCGTCGGAAGAAACGACCCCTGCCCCTGCGGCAGCGGTAAAAAATATAAAAACTGCCACGGCCGGTAACCCGTAACCGCCAAACTTGTTTGGCCAAAAGTACCCGCCAAATACCATCACACCACCCAACCATGGGCTTCTTCGACAAATTCTTCAACCGCGAAAAAAAAGCCGACCTCGACAAAGGCTTAGAAAAGACAAAGGAGAGCTTCTTTGGCAAAATTACCCGCGCCGTCGCCGGCAAAAGCACCGTGGACGATGAGGTACTCGATGAAATCGAAGCCGCCCTCATCAGCGCCGATGTAGGTCTGGAAACCACCGTGAAAATTATCGAACGCCTCGAAGCCCGTGTGGCACGCGATAAGTATCTGAGCACTAACGAGTTGCACTCACTCCTGCGCGATGAAATCGTGCAGATGCTCTCCGATAACAACACTCCGGACGTCGAGGATTTCGACTTGCCTACCGACCAGCGTCCTTACGTCCTGCTCGTTATTGGCGTCAATGGCGTAGGCAAGACAACTACCATTGGCAAGCTGGCCGCCCAATTCACTCAGCGCGGCCACAAGGTGGTGCTTGGCGCTGCCGACACCTTCCGCGCCGCCGCTGTGGATCAGCTCAAGATCTGGGCCGAGCGCGCCGGCTGCGATTTCTTCAGCAAGGGCATGAATGCCGACCCGGGCGCTGTGGCTTATGAGACCGTCCAGTACGCCCTCAACAACGGCTGCGATGTGGCCATCATTGACACCGCTGGGCGCCTGCACAACAAAGCCAACCTGATGCAGGAGCTGGGCAAAATCCGCCGTTCCATCGAGAAAAAACTCCCTGGCGCTCCGCACGACATTTTGCTCGTGCTCGATGCCTCTACGGGCCAGAACGCCTTCGAGCAGGCCCGCCATTTCACGGAGGTCGCCCCCATCACGGCGCTGGCCTTGACCAAATTAGACGGTACGGCCAAAGGTGGCGTTGTCATTGGCATCAGCGACCAGCTCAAAGTGCCCATTCGCTATATTGGCGTGGGCGAGCGCGTAGATCAGCTCCAGATTTTCAATAAAAAAGCGTTCGTGGACGCGCTTTTTGCCCCGTAACTGCCTGACTTGTTCGGCAGTTACACCGGTACCTCTATTTTCGGGCAATCCAGCCACTGACGCACGATGGCTTCTGTGTCTTCGGGCCGTTCGTTTTGGTGTCGGAATTGGCCGTGTTTGAGGTCAATTTCGTATTCGCGGGCGTAGCGGTGGTGGTTTTGGCCGATGTCTTTGAGGGCGCTGATGATGTAATGGAGTTCGGCGTCGGTCATGGTAGGATGCAGCGAGAGGCGCACCCATCCGGGCTTTTCGCTGAGGTCGCCGGCGTCAATTTTGCTGACGATTTCGCAGGAGCGCTCTTGAGAGATGCCGAAAAGGAAATGCCCGTAAGTGCCGGCGCAGGCACATCCGCCGCGCACCTGGATGCCGTAACGGTCGTTGAGCAGCTTGACGGCGAGGTTGTAGTGCAGCCCTTCGATAGTGAAGGAGACCACGCCGATACGGTGTTCGTTCTGGCGTTCCAGCACATTGAGCCAGGGCAGGTCGTCGGTTTCGCGCCAGAAGGTTTCGAGCAGTTCGTGTTCGCGTTCCAGGATGTGCTCGGTGCCCATTTGCTCTTTGAGGCGGATGGCCAAGGCGGCTTTGATGGTCTGGAGGATGGGCGGGGTGCCCCCGTCTTCGCGCACTTCGATGTCTTCGATGTAGTGGTGGCCGCCCCACGGGTTCGTCCACAGGACAGTGCCGCCACCTGGGTTGTCGGGTACGCGATTGTGGTAAAGGGCTTTATTGAACACCAATACGCCGGGAGTGCCCGGACCGCCGAGGAATTTGTGGGGGGAGAAATAGATGGCATCCAATTGTTTCAGCGGGTCGGCGGGGTGCATGTTAATGTCAATATAAGGGGCTGTGCAGGCGAAGTCCACGAAACAGTAGCCGCCGTGTCGGTGCATGAGGGCTGCCGTTTCGTGGTAAGGTGTCAGGATGCCCGTAACGTTACTGCCCGAAGTGATGGCGGCAATTTTGAGCGGGCGGTTGTGGTACTGGCGGAGCAGTTGCTCCAGATGGCGCAAGTTCATGTGGCCATTTTCATCGGGCGGGATGATGATCACATCGCAAATGGTTTCTAACCAGGAGGTCTGGTTGCTGTGGTGTTCCATGTGGGTGCAGAAGACCACTGGTCGCTCTTCGGGCCGGAAGTGGATGCGTTCCTGGA
Source organism: uncultured Saprospiraceae bacterium (assembly GCA_964646615.1). Classification (GTDB taxonomy): domain Bacteria; phylum Bacteroidota; class Bacteroidia; order Chitinophagales; family Saprospiraceae; genus M3007. The sequence continues at coordinate 58,783 of CAZYEV010000009.1, read as the reverse complement.
AGCGCTCGTGGATGCGCAGGCCGAGCATGCGCTGGAGCTTATTCACCACGCCCGTCATGCCCGAATAGGCGGCGATGAGTGCGTCGCCTTCGTTAGCATTTACATGGCGTTTGATGATCTGCTGGGCCGTATGATAGGCCTGGGTCATGAGGCTTCCGGTCAGGTTTGTCTCCGTGTGGGTGTTGGCCATGTAGGCCCCAATGCGCTGGCTGAGGCACTCTTCGATAGGGCCATAGAGGCGCCCGCTGGCGATCCAATCGGCATAGACGAGCGGCTTTTCGCCGTAAGGAGTGCGGATGCGGTGGCGTATGCCGATGATGTTCTGTCGAAAGGGTTGGAAATACGCTTCTAAACGAACGCCCATAGCAGTGAACATTTTTTGCCTTCGGGCAAAAGTAGCCATTGCTGCCGACGTACTTTTGCCGAAAATTTAGCGAGCGCTTGCAGATTCACCACTCCGAACCACCCAACCCACCCTACGCTGGCAACACCATGCCTGAAGTCAAACTTTTTGCCTGTTCGGCCTCCGAGAAATTAGCCCAGGAAATCGCTTTCTATTACGACGAGCCACTGGGTCAGAAAGTGCTCAACCGCTTTAGCGACGGCGAAATGCAGCCCATCATCCAGGAAAGCGTGCGCGGTGCCTTTGTCTTTTTCATCCAGAGCACCCATCCGCCACACGACAACCTGATGGAGCTGCTGCTGTGCATTGATGCCGCCCGACGCGCCTCAGCTGGGTACATCACGGCGGTCATCCCGTACTTTGGCTATGCCCGCCAGGATCGCAAGGATATGCCCCGCGTGCCCATCAGCGCCAAACTCATCGCCAACCTGCTGACCACCGCCGGCGCCAACCGCATCATGACCATGGACCTGCACGCCGACCAGGTACAGGGCTTCTTCGACATCCCGGTGGATCACCTCCGCTCCGAAGCCATCTACATCCCCTATCTGGAAAGCAACATTGACCTCTCTAACGTCGTCTTTGCCAGCCCCGACGTGGGTGGCGTCAAACGCGCTCGTGAATTCTCCAAACACTTCAAACGCGATCTCGTCATCTGCGACAAGTACCGCTCACGCGCCAATCAGGTCGAGTCCATCACCGTCATCGGCGACGTCAGCGGCGCTGACGTCATCATCGTAGATGACTTAGTAGATACTGCCGGCACCCTTTGCAAAGCCGCCGACGCCCTCATCGGTAAAGGCGCCCGCTCCGTGCGCGCCATCTGCACCCACCCGGTGCTTTCAGGCAAGGCCTACGAAAACATCGAAAAATCTCAACTCACCCAACTCATCGTCTGCGATACCATTCCGCTGAAGAAAAACTGCAGCAAAATCAAAGTGCTCTCGACGGCCAAACTCTTCTCCAGAGCCATCCGAAACACCGTCGAACACAAATCCATCGCAGCCCTCTACCACTGGAAAAACCCGGCAAATCCGCCGCTTCCTTGAAAAATCCCGCCGTTCCGTAAATGGTGCTTGTGGGCCGAAAATGGCCGCCCTTATCTTTGTTCCAGTTTTCTCATAGTATGTTTTGATTTTCCTACTGCTCGTAGTTGGCAGTAGGATTTTTTACATCTACTCGGCCCTCGCCCTCGGCGTTTACTCCGGTTTCCCCCTTCTATACAAGGTTTTGGCCCCTTTGTGTTGCCAAAACAGTTTGAATCCTCCCAGCCGCTGCGGTGTTTTCTCGTACACCTGGCATTTTAATCGCTCTCCTGGCAGAACTTTGCCGCATCTTATGAGAATTAAAAAGTCTATCGTGGCCGGCGGGCTGCTTTTAGTAGCAGTCGCCGGCTGCGGCCAGGTACAGAGCGGAGCGTATCGAACACTCCTGCGCACACTGCTTAGCCATAGTGTGCCCGAAATAGGCGTCTCCCAGGCAGCTGTAGAGGCCTCTCAGTATCTTTTTTTGGATGCGCGCGAGGCCCGTGAATATGAGGTAAGCCACATCGCCCAGGCGCGCTGGGTTGGCTACGAGACCTTCGACCTGGCACGTCTGAAAGACGTGGACAAAAACACGCCCATTGTCGTCTATTGCTCCGTAGGCTATCGAAGCGAAAAAATCGCCGAGCAGCTGCTGGCCGCCGGCTTCACAAAGGTCTGGAACCTCTACGGCGGCATCTTTGAGTGGGTCAATGCTGGAAATCCGGTGTACAATGCTGCCGGCCCTACGGAAGAAGTCCACGCCTACGACCGAACCTGGGGCGTCTGGCTCCGGCGCGGGAAAAAGGTGTATGGAAAGTGAAAAATGGCCGTACAGGCAGAAATGCACGCCATTTTCCAACAGTCTTGCTGGCGCTGAAAAGCTGTTGGCCAATCGCTGTCGCTTTTGATAACTTGCTGAATGCCTGCCCCATTAAGCGGGCTGTCTCCATCTCGTACTCTTCTGCTTCTGCCTTTCTTTCCAACACAAAAAACCCGGCACAACTTGCGTCGGCCGGGCGTAGTCAATTCCTAACCTTTTAAACTACTGAACTCTTTTTCAACAAGGTAAGAGGCAACAGTAGCAAAGGTTTGTTTCTCTGTCGAAACGCATTATTACGCTGCATTTAAGTTAGCGTTAAGTTTTTCCGATAGCCGCCTCAGCGTTTGTCCTTTTTGAGTGGGAAACAGCCACCGCCTCCGAGTGGGCATGGCCACAGATAGCGGTCGTTCGGACAGCGTTTTGTGCGCGGTTTATCGGTCGCGCAAGCGCACTTTTTCCCACACGTACTGACCGATTTGGCGTCCGTTGAGGCGGCCACTTTCGTTGCCGTGGCGGTAGTGAATGCCGCCATAGAGGCGGCTCATGGCGGCCTGGTCGGAGGCCTCGTAGAAGGAGGCGAAGGTGCGCGGCTTCATGCCAAACTCGACTTCGGTGCTGTCGGTGAAGGAGAAGTTGTCGCCCAGAAGGTGGGTCAGTATGGTCGCTGCCGCGCCCGATATAGTGGCGTGTCCGCTGGTGTGCTCCGGGAATGGCGGTGTTTCGATGAAGGGCCGCCAATCGGGGTCAATGTGCCGGTTGATGTACGTTTCGGGGCGCAGCAGCGCGCTGGTGTACTTTTCGGCCCAGCAGCTGATGAAGCCATCGGCGATGGCCAGCGAGACCAGAGCATACGCCTCTGCCGCCTGAATGAGGGAGGCGTTGGCCTTTCGGCAGGCGTACATGGTGATATTGACCCAGTGGCCCGTGGGGCTGATTTTTTTGAGCGCTATCATGAGATGGCCTGCGGTGGTCATCTCGAAGGGGTTGCAGTCCCAGTACAGGGCGGTTTCGCGCTCAAAGTCGGTGAGGTTTTTATTGACCTCATACACTTCCATGGCCGCTTTGTAAAATGGGCTGTTCTTATCCTCGCTGTAAGGAATGGGCGGGTTGGGTTTGAACTGCCGGGCCGAGTCGAGTGTCCAGGGTCGGATGGTTTTCCAGTGTGGCTCCAGTGCGTCGGCGTGTTGCGGGGGCGTAGGCACCCATCGGGAGGGGTTTTTGGCGTCAATGGTGAATTTGGGCAGGCTGCGCGTCTGGGCGTAGTTGTCGCCCTTCGACCAGGCAATGATGCGATCGGCTACAGCCTCGCCGTAAGCTACCGAGCGGTCATAGACGTCGCGCGGGATGTCCATGCGGGCGAAGTCGGCGAGCATCGAGTCCTTGAGCGCGTCAATACTCTCCTCTGAGAAAACCAGGTGGCGCCCTACTTTGGTCAGTGCCGTGATGGAGGCCAGGGGGAAACAATACTCTTTGCCTGCTTCGGGTTGGGGCACGTCCGACAGGCCGTTCACCTGCCCTGCCAGCGAGCGATAGCCTTCGTAGCCAGGCCGCAGCGCCTCATAGGCCGCTATGGCCGAATAGGCATAGATGCGCGACGCCACCGGCGGGGAGAAAATGTCGTGCCGCATGATGTCGGTGATGCGCCGCATGCCCCGATGCAGCAGTTCAGGGTTTTCCGCCTGTGTTTTGTAAGCGTCGGAGCGGCAGCCTGTGATAAAAGCAAAGGCCAGGGCGAGGCCTAATGTCCAGAGTTGCCAGGAAGTAAATATGCGCATAGATAGTACCTCTTTTACGAGGGCAAAGGTAGCATGACCTATTGCCCGCTCAGGCGGTGCTCCGGCTGATTTACATCACTTCGGAGCATTTACCCGGCACGCAGTAGCAGACAAAATGCCCTGGGATATACGACTTGACACGCATCACATTCATTAGAAACTTATATCAACCAACGGCATCCAACATCGCCCGTATTTTAGCCGTTGTTAATGCACCATTTCACAAAAAACACCTTCATCAGAGACATGAAACGCGAATCCATTCTCTTGGGCTTTTTGGGCGGCCTGGCCATAGGCGCTGCATTAGGTATCCTCTTTGCCCCCGACAAGGGCGAACGCACGCGCGAGCGTCTGCGCCGTAAAGGCGAGGAATATCTGGACGACGTACGCGAAAAACTGGACGACCTCGTCGAGGAAATGACCGAAAAATTTGAGGACGTGGTTAACGAAGCCACGGGCCGGGTGCGTCGCGCCACTGAAAAAGCGGAAGAAGAGGGCTTCGGCTCTATCTAAATACACGCCGCGCTAAGGGCCGGCGCAAAGACGGGCACCCATCTCAGCGTCGGGAATCATGAAGTAATTGTGCGGATTAGCGGAGCTGTGCGCCACATAGCGCGGCAGGCTTCGGATGCCTTGCCGACGTAGGGGGTGTATATCTTCTGGAATATCCGGTGGTTCTAACACAAAGAAACGGAGTGTAAGGGCTTGACCTTCGCAAGTCGTGAGAGTGGCTGTCAGGCGCAGCCATTCTTCTTCCCGGCTTTCGTCAAAAAAATCGGCGAAAGGGAGGTTTTGCAATTGCGCCACGGCGTTGAGCCAATACTGGAAGGGCAAGGTACTGATGCTGAGGGCAACATCGAGGCCTTTCTGCCGGGCGGAGGTGTCGGTTTTTTCCCAAACAGCACTGCTGTCGGGTGGCCAATGCCAGGCGACACGACACACCTGTTCTACGTTGAACGGGAGAAGTTCGCGGCTTCGGAAGTCGTCTAACGTTCGCTCAAAGCGGATGCGCAAGGCCCCTCGCACGCGATATATGCCCTCGTGCTGCGCAAAGCGCACGAGCGTCCAGGGGCCGATGGAGTCTTGCCCTTCCAGGCCCAGTTGTAGCGAAACCTCGGAGCGGTCCTGGAGCGAAAACCTGAGATGAATTGGCGGTGCCGAGGCAAATGCCGCGGCGCCCTCATTCCCCCTCAAAGGCGTAAAAGGAGTGGTTTGCCCCAATATTTCCAGAAGCGCCTTCATGGTGTCGCTACTGACCGGCACAATACGGCCCTCCTGCTCCGCCACCCAGCCCGCCGCCGTACGCTCCAGAAAAAGATCAGACTGCCCTTTGCGACTGACCTGAATGCGATAGACCGCCTCCGGCACAGGCACCAGACGGCTGCGCAAATCCGACTGGCAACGCCACGGCAGACGACGACCCACATAGCCCAGGAGCAACACCAACAGGAAAAGCAGAACCAAATGCTTGTTTTTCATGGGCTTTCGCTCGGCTACTTTTTCTTCTTGCGCTTTTTCTCGAGCCACTCTTCAGCGGCCTCAATTTCGCTCAGGACGTCGCGCCACTTGTCGGGAACGTCTTCGCTGAGGCGCAGTGTTTCGGCATAGGTTTCCGGGTCCAGTTCGAGTACGGCGATTTTTTTGCCCAAATAGGCCTCAATGCGTTGCAGCAGTGGCCTTTCTTCGGGGCTGCAGAAGGCGATGGCCTGCCCTTTGCGCTCGCCGCGGCCAGTGCGCCCCACGCGGTGGACGTAGTTTTCGGCCACCTCAGGCAGGTCGTAATTGATGACGAAATCCACGTCTGGAATGTCAATACCGCGCGCGCTGACATCAGTAGCGATGAGGACGCGGACGGCACCGGCGCGGAATTGCTCAAGCGTTTGCAAACGCTCGGGCTGGTCTTTGGCTCCGTGGAGGCAGAGGGCCTGCAGCCCAACGCGCTCCATAGCCTTTTGGACGCGCTCGGCTCGTACGCGCGTGCGCACGAAGGCGAGCACTTTGGCCTCGGGGTGTTCGCGCAGGAAACGCTCCAGGAAGAAGCGCTTGTCGTCCATGCCGATGAATGCCACGGCGTGTTGCACGTTTTTCGACACCGGATCTTGGGGCGATATCTGGATGCGTATAGCGTTGCTGCGCACGAGCGAATAGGCCAGGCGCTTAATGTCGGCATCAATGGTGGCAGAGAAGAAGAGCGTTTGGCGGCGACGCGGCAGACGCTTGAGCAAGTCCTGAATATCCTGCAGGAAGCCTAATTGCAGCATTCGGTCGGCTTCGTCCACGGCCAGAATGTGCGCCTCATCCAGGGGCAAATAACCCTGCGCGTGCAGGTCGAACAAGCGGCCGGGTGTGGCCACCACCACATCTACCCCCTTGAGCAGGCGGGCGATTTGCGGAGCCTGCTCTACACCGCCGAAGAGATCGAGCACCCGGACGCGCGTGTGGCGTGCCAGGGTCTGAAAAACGCCGGCAATTTGCATGGCCAGCTCGCGCGTTGGCTCCAGCACTACGCAGCGCACGCCCTCTGAGCGGGCCGAGCGCTTGGTGGTGTGCAGTCGGTGCACGATGGGTATGGCAAAAGCCGCTGTCTTACCCGTGCCCGTTTGCGCTACAGCCAACACGTCTTCGCCGTTGAGGATGTGCGGAATGGCCTTGTATTGAATGTCCGTAGGGCGTCGCCAGCCCAGCGCGGCTAAGTTTTGTTTGATTTCGTCAGCTATGGGATATTGCTCAAAGCGCATGGAAGTCGCGTTATTTGGTGGTAAAAGCGGTGGTTTTTCAGCCCTTGCGCTTGAGGAGCGCCATGTAGAAGCCGTCAAAGCCTTCGTCTTGGGGCCAGAGGGTTTTTTCGGTACAAAATTCAAAACCCTCGCCCACTGGAGTATTCAGGAAAGCACCCACCTGCTCGTGGTTTTCCGAGGGCAGCAAGCTGCATGTGGCATATACCATCAGGCCGCCCGGGCGCGTGATGCGTGCGTACTGCTGCAGGATGTTTTGCTGCGTTTTCTGGAGGTTTTCGATGAACTCGGGCGAAAGTTTCCATTTGCTGTCGGGGTTTCGGCGCAGCACCCCCAGCCCACTGCAGGGCACGTCGAGCAGGAGCCTGTCGGCAGAGTCGTAGAGGCGTTTAATGGCCTTGCTGTTTTCGATGACGCGCGTTTCCACGTTGTGTGCGCCAGCGCGGCGCGCGCGTTTGCGCAGTTCGTCCAATTTCCAGGCCAGGGTGTCTAAGGCGATAATAGCGCCTTTTCCCTGCATGAGGGCGGCTAAGTGGAGCGTTTTGCCGCCACCACCGGCGCAGGCATCCACTACGCGCATGCCGGGCTGCGCGTCGAGCAGGGGAGCCACCTGCTGGCTGCTGTAATCCTGCACTTCAAACAGCCCTTCCTGAAAGGCTTTGGTGGCAAAAACGTTCTGCCGGCGCAGCAATACCAGAGCGTCGGCCGGGCCGTGCGGGCGCGTTTCGATGCCTTCAGCAGCAAGGCGTTGTTGCAAGGCTTCACGGCTGGTTTTCAGGCGGTTGGCGCGCAAGACGACCTCTGCCGGGCGGTTGAGCCAGGCCAGTGTTTCGTCCCAGCGTTCGCCGAGCTGCTGCTGGCCCAGGGCATCGAGCCAGTCGGGGATGCTTTCGCGGTAGGGCCGTTGCTGGCGGAGCTCTGCCGCGCGCTGGCGGATGTCGTCGGGGTGCAGCGTGCGCATTTCAGACAGGCGAAACACGTCCTCGTTGTCTGTTTGCAGCAGCAGGTGAATGCCCACTAATTGCCAGAAGTGCTCTTCCGTCTGCGGCTCGACGCCCAGGATGGCGCTGTACTGGCGATAGCGGCGTACCACTTCGTAGGTCGTTTCGGCCACAAAAGCGCGGTCGCGGCTGCCGGCCTTGGGGTTCTGGCGCAGCGCGCGCTCGATGACTCGGTCAGCGTATTGGTTTTCGACAAAAATGGCCTGCAGCGCCTCTGCTACGGCGCGTATCAGCAAAGGCCGAACGGTGGATGAGGTGAATACTGGCATGTGTGCAGGGGCAAAGCTACTACAAATATGGCGTTCCGCCGGAACGCTCGGCGCATGTGCATGCACAAACCCCACAACCACGGCATCAATATCGGAAATTAAGACAGCAGTAAACGGTATTCTTCCGTGTCGGCACAGGTCTTTTCGCCCCTTTGCAGTTACAAAAATTCCGCGAAGTATTGCGGTGTACGTCCGCAGATTTTTGCGGAGGTTTGCCGCCCATGAGGTATCCGGCAAAAGTGTTGCTCTTTGGCGAATACGTCGTCTTGCTTGGCGCTCGCGCGCTCACGCTGCCTTTTGAGCGCTTCGGCGGCGAATGGGCCTGGGCGGCTGACGGTGCCGATCCGTTGCGTGGGGCATTGCACGGCTTTGCCCACAGCGCGGCGCTGGCGCAGATACCTGAACTCGATGTCGGGGCCTTTCAGCGGGATGTGGCGCAGGGGCTGGTTTTTCGCTCCGACATCCCCATGGGCTATGGTCTGGGAAGTTCGGGCGCGTTGTGCGCTGCTGTTTACGACCGTTACGCCTGGCCAAAGGCCACTGACCTTACGGCACTGCAACAGACATTTGCCCACATGGAAAGCCATTTCCATGGCAAAAGCTCGGGTCTGGACCCACTGACCAGCTACATCCGCCGGCCGTTGCTCACGCAACAGGGCCAGACGCGCCTGTTCGAGCAGCAGCCCTGGCAGACACCGCCGCCCGCAGCCTTCCTGCTCGACACTGGCCGGGCGCGGCAAACGGGGCCACTGGTGCAGTTTTTTATGGAAAAAAGCCGCCAGAAGGATTTTGCCGACTGCCTGGCCGGCGAACTGCTACCTGCTCACGAGGCGCTAATGGATGCCTGGCAGACCGGCCGGGGGGAAGCCGTATGGCCACATTTGGAGCGCATATCGGCCTTCCAACTGGAGCATTTCCAGCCTATGATACCCGAAGCCTGGCGCCAGCCCTGGGCCGAGGCGCTGAGCAGCGAAAGGGTGCTGTTCAAAATTTGCGGCGCCGGTGGCGGCGGGTTTTTGCTGGTCTTCGGTCGAAAGGAGCAGGATGTGCATACACAGTTGCCTGGGCGTACCTTAGCGTCGCTGCTTTTCACTCCGACGGAATAGCCCGTCTTTGGGCTTTGCCTGAAGGCTATCTCTGTCTGACCACCGTTTGAATGCTACACATCATGAGCCGACGCGGTCGCTTTCGACTGAATTTTGCTACGGGTATTCTGTTGGCCTTAGCGGCGTTGGCCGTGGGGCGCGATCTGATTGCCAACGGGCGTCCGCTGTACTGCCGCGTGGGCGGAGAGGTGTTCTTTCCGGGGCTTCGGGCAGTATGGCGCGATCCTGCTTTGCCTTATGGACATCCAGTGCTGGACTCCATTCAGCGGCATTTTTTGTGGCGAGTTTATCCGTACGAGGCGGCGGTGTTCGCGCCAGTAGCGTTTTCGCCGGGCGAATTGCCGACGCGACCGGATACGACCATCCGACAGGCGCGTCCGGGGGCGGCGCATCCGGCGGGGACCCGTGTGTTTCGGCACTGGTTGGGCACCGATGCGCAGGGCTACGACGTGGCAGCGGCCTTGGTGGGTGGTGCGCGCGTGGCGCTGCTGGCGGGCAGCCTGGCCATGTGCCTGGCCTTTGGGCTGGGGGTGTTGCTGGGGGCGCTGGCGGGTTACTGGGGCGACGACCGTTTGCGCGTGCGGCGCGGGCCGTTGCTGTTGGGGCTATTTTCGTTACCATTGGCCTTTTTCTACGCAGGCGCGGTGCAGCCCTGGCTACCGGAACCAATGGGCGCTATGACGCGACTACTCGCAGGCGGAGGGGCAGCCATTGCGGTTTGGGCAATTGCCGTTGTGCTGGGTCGGAGATTGTGTCGGTGGTCGTTTTTTGCACGTCCGGTAGCGCTGCCGCTCGACCTGCTCGTCATGCGGCTGGCGGAGGCTTTTATGGCGGTGCCGGGTTTGCTGGCAATTGTGGCATTTGCAGCGCTGTTGCGCGAGCAGGCGCAGACGTTGTGGGCATTAATTGCGCTCATCGGCCTGTTCAGCTGGCCGGGTGTGGCGCTGTTTGTGCGGGCGGAGATGCTGCGCGTGCGGGAGATGGACTACATCGCCGCGGCACGCAGCTTGGGGCTTTCGGAGACGCGCATTTTGCTGCGCCACGCACTGCCCAATGCGTTGCAGCCGGCCTACACGGTATTTGCGTTAGGGGTGGCCAGCGCTATCCTGCTGGAAGCATCGCTGTCGTTTCTGGGCTACGGCGACCAACACCTGACCGGCGCCACCTGGGGCAGCCTCCTGCAGGGAGCGCGCACCAGCCCGCAGCTGTGGTGGGTAAGTCTTCCTCCCGGCTTAGCCATCTGCCTGACGGTAATGGCGCTACATCTGCTGAGCGAGCAAGTCGGGCAACACGGTAAAGCGCTTTGAACTTTTCCGCTCCTGTCTTGTTTGCGCTCACCGTTGCATGAAGGGCAAAACCCCTCATCTTCTCTTTCTATCCTTCACTTTTCACTTTTCCACCTCCCACTTCTCGCTCCCTTTTTGATGTCGTTTTTACGCTCTGATTATGTGCGTGTAGCGCTATTGGGCGCGCTGTTTTTTGTGCCTTTTTTAGGTGGCGTACACCTATTTGACTGGGACGAGATCAACTTTGCCGAATGCGCGCGCGAGATGCTGCTCACGGGCGATTACCTGCGCCCGCAGATTGACTACGAACCGTTTTTCGAGAAGCCGCCGCTGTTCATCTGGATGCAGGCGCTTTCGATGCAGCTGTTTGGGGTCAACGAATTTGCTGCGCGTTTTCCGAATGCGATAGCCGGCATGGTGGTGCTGCTGCTGTCATATCACATTGGCCGCCGCCTGCACGACCGGATGTTTGGCTGGCTGTGGGTGCTGGCGTGGTTGGGCAGCATTCTGCCACACCTGTACTTCCGCAGCGGCATTATTGACCCGTGGTTCAACTTGTTCATTTTTCTGGGGCTTTGGGGCTTTATCGAGTTCCGATGGTTGTTTTTTACGCGCTTTGAAGGGCGCTCTTTCTGGCGACGCTACCGCTATCTGTTGCTGGGCGGCTGGGCGCTGGGTTTGGGCATTCTGACAAAAGGCCCGGTAGCATATCTAATTGCTTTTCTGGTGCTGATGCTCTACTGGGCGCGCTATAAGTTTCGCAACCGCGGCTTTCTGCTGCATTTCACGATCTTCAGCCTGGCGGCGTTTTCGGTATCGGCGGTGTGGTTTGCCGTGGAGACGGCGCTGCACGGGCCGAAGTTCGTGCAGGAGTTCGTTGCTTATCAAATTCGCCTGCTGACGACGCCAGACAGTGGACACGGCGGCTTTTTCGGCTACCACGTGGTGGTGCTTTTGCTGGGCTGCTTTCCGATTTCAGTATTTGCTCTTCCCAACCTGTGGGGCGACCATCAGCCGGAGGATGAAGTACTGGAGTCGCACACGCTGCGCATTTGCCAGCGGGCCGACCTGACGACGTGGATGCAGCTGCTGTTCTGGGTGGTGCTCATCCTGTTCAGCTTAGTGCGCACGAAGATTGTCCATTACTCATCGCTGGCCTATTATCCGCTGACGTATCTGGGCGCCTACACCATCTGGCGGGCCATTCACTGGGATGTGCGGCCGCGTGTGGTAGCCATCCTGCTGCCAGTGCTGGGCATTTTCATCGGCGGCATTCAGATGCTGCTGCCCTGGCTGGGGCAAAACATACACCTGCTGCGCCCGCTGTTGGCCAAGGACCCCTTCGCTCTGGCGCGTCTGGACGTAACGGTGGAGTGGCATTGGTATCACGCGCTGCCCGGAGCGATACTGGTGGTGGGCATCCTGCTGGGCCTGCGCCTGTGGCTGCAGCGAAAACCCTGGATAGCAGCGCAGGCAATCTTTTCGGCTGGCGCCCTTTTTGTAGCGCTGACGCTGGTGCTGTGCATTCGCAACATCGAGCGATACAGCCAGGGCAGCACGATTGATTTCTATAAAAGCAAGGCGCAGGAAGACTGCTTCGTCAAAACGGTGGGCTTCAAAAGCTATGCGCATTTATTTTATACTCAAAAACCGCCGGTCGAAGACCCAGCGGTGGATGAGTACCACAACCTGGCCTATGGCAAGCCAGGCAAAACGGTATATTTTGTGGCCAAAGTCAATCGCTTAGAGGAACTCCCTACCCTACCCGACTGCCGGGAACTGTATCGGGAACACGGGATGGTTTACTTCGTCCGGGAGGCCCGGTAAAGCCGCCCGAAGGGCCAAAAGGCCAATATCTGCGGCAATGCCAGAGACGTTGGTATTCGTTTCACGTCCTGTCTGTGCCTTTATTTTGCAGTAACCGACACACACCTTTTACCGCTATTTCGCTTGTTTTATGCTGAACGAAGAAAACGCACCCTTTGCAAGCGAGCCAATGGCTGGCTCGGACGCCTCACCCGTCCGGGAGTACGCCGCTCGCGTTCAGGAGGCTATCCAGCAGGTTATTGTCGGGCAGCAGGATGCCATTGAGCAGATGCTCATCGCCCTCATGACCGGTGGCCATGTGCTTATTGAGGGCGTTCCCGGCATTGCCAAAACGCTCATGGCTCGCCTGTTGGCGCGCACGGTGGCTGCAGGCTTCAGCCGCATCCAGTTTACGCCCGATCTGATGCCCGCCGACGTGTTGGGAACGCCGGTGTTCAACCTGAAGACTTCCGAGTTTCACTTCAAACCCGGCCCGATTTTCTCCAACATCGTTCTGATTGACGAAATCAACCGCGCTCCGGCCAAGACGCAGTCCGCCCTTTTTGAGGTTATGGAAGAGCGTCAGGCCTCTATCGACGGGCACACCTATCCAATGTCCTCACCCTTCATGGTGGTGGCCACTCAAAATCCCATCGAGCAGGAAGGCACTTACCGGCTACCTGAGGCACAACTCGACCGCTTTCTCTTTCGCATCCTGCTCGAGTATCCCAACCTGGAAGAGGAAAAGGCTATCCTGCGCCGCTTCCACGATGACTTCGAAGGCCGCGCCATGCAAAAGGTGCAGGCGGTCATTACGCCGCAAGACATCGCCGAATGCCGCCAACACATTGAGCAAACGCACATCAGCGACGATCTGCTGGATTACATCGCCGCCTTAGTGCACCAAACGCGCCATCACCCTGACCTGTTCTTAGGTGCCAGCCCACGCGCCTCGCTGGCCATCACCCGCAGCGCCAAGGCGCTTGCTGCTATGGCTGGTCGCAACTTCGTAACGCCCGACGACATCCGGGCCGTAACGGTACCTGTGCTCAATCACCGCGTCCTGCTGACCCCCGAGCGCGAAATGGAAGGCTACCGCATCCAGCAGGTCATCGAAGACATTGTCCGCAGTGTTCCGGTGCCGCGATAAAACCCTTTATCCATCGCCCAATCATGCTCAAGCATCTCCAAAAAGGTCTCCGACAGCTGTTCGTGTTGCCCATTCGCCTTTACCGGCTCCTGATATCTCCTATGCTGGGGCCGAGCAAGTGCCGCTTTCACCCTACCTGTTCACAATACGCCATTGAAGCCATCGAAGAATGGGGCATCTTCAAAGGCACGTGGTTGGCCATCCGGCGCATTGGACGCTGCCATCCCTGGGGTGGCTTCGGATATGACCCGGTGCCGAAGAAAGTGAAAAAGGAGCAGTAAGGAAAACCTCAACCCGTAGTGGTGGCATCCTCGCTGACCATTTCCGTCGCTGCGGAGTCTTGAGCAGTTACGCTGTCGGCGGCATCCAGTTCGATGCGCAGGTTTTCGATGATAAACTCCTGGCGCTCAGGGGTATTCTTGCCCATATAGTAGTCTAAGATGTGGTCGAGGTTGGCGCCCTCGTTCAGGATGACCGGCTCTAAGCGCATATCGGGGCCGATGAAGCGGCCAAATTCGGACGGCGATATTTCACCTAAGCCCTTGAAGCGGGTGATTTCGGGTTTGCCGCGCAGCTTCTGGATAGCTTCCTGTTTTTCGGCTTCCGAATAGCAATAGAACGTCTGCTGCTTGTCGCGCACGCGGAAGAGCGGCGTTTCTAAGATGTACAGGTGGCCGTTGCGCACTAAGTCTGGGAAGAACTGCAAGAAGAAGGTGAGCAACAGCAGGCGAATGTGCATACCGTCCACGTCGGCGTCGGTGGCGATAACGACGCGGTTGTAGCGCAGGTCTTCGAGCGAGTCCTCGATGTTGAGGGCGTGCTGGAGGAGGTTGAACTCTTCGTTTTGATAGACGATTTTTTTCGTCAGGCCGTAGCAGTTGAGCGGTTTTCCGCGCAGGCTGAAGACGGCCTGAGTGTCCACGTTACGCGCTTTGGTGAGCGAGCCGCTGGCCGAGTCGCCCTCGGTGATGAAGAGGGTGGACTCTAAGCGCTTTTCCTCCGGGCCTTTTTCGTTGAGGTGATAGCGGCAGTCGCGCAGTTTTTTGTTGTGAATGTTGGCCGCTTTGGCGCGCTGGTTGGCTAATTTCTTAACGTCGGCAATGTCTTTGCGTTCGCGCTCCGACTGCTGGATGCGCTTGAGCATTTCCCTGGCCGTTTCAGGGTTCTTGTGCAGGTAATCGTCTAAGGCCTTGCACAGGAAGTCGCTCATCCAGGTGCGGATGTTCGGCCCGTCAGGGCTGATGCGGTCAGAGCCGAGGCGCGTTTTGGTCTGGGACTCAAAGACCGGCTCTTCGATGCGCACGCTGACGGCAGCGATGATGCTTTCACGGATGTCCTTGGCGTCAAAGTTCTTCTTGAAGTGGTCGCGCACTGTCTTGACCAATGCCTCCCGAAAGGCGTTAAGGTGCGTGCCGCCCTGGGTGGTGTTCTGGCCGTTGACGAACGAATAGTACTGCTCACCGTAGTGGTCGCCGTGCGTAAAGGCAATTTCAATGTCTTCGCCCACTAAGTGAATGATTGGGTATCGAATATGCTCGGCGTTGGTCTTCTTGGTCAGCAGGTCGAGCAGGCCGTTTTTGGACTGGAAGGTTTTACCGTTGAAAACAATCTTCAGCCCGGCATTCAGGTAGGCGTAGTTCCACAGCTGCTGCTCGACGTACTCGTTTACCCAGCGGAAATGGCGAAACATGCCGCCGTCGGGTTTGAAGAACACCGCTGTGCCGTTGGGTTCTGTCGTTGGCTCCAGTTTGCTCTCTTTCTTCAGTTTTCCAAACTCAAACTCTGCCCATTTGCACTGGCCGTCGCGATAGGCGACAACCCTGAAGTACTCCGACAGCGCGTTAACGGCTTTGGTGCCGACGCCATTGAGACCGACGGACTTCTTGAATGCTTTGCTGTCGTACTTGGCGCCGGTGTTGATGCGGCTTACCACATCCACCACTTTGCCCAGCGGGATGCCGCGTCCGTAGTCGCGCACATAGACGCCGCGGTCGTCAATGGTTACGTCTATTTGCTTGCCGAAGCCCATGGCGTACTCGTCAATCGAGTTGTCGAGCACCTCTTTGAGCAGGACGTAGATGCCGTCTTCGGGGCTGCTGCCGTCGCCCAATTTACCGATGTACATGCCCGGCCGCAGGCGGATGTGTTCGCGCCAGTCCAACGACTGGATTTCGGCCTCGGTGTATCTGACTTCTGCCATGTCGCTCTTCGCCGTTGTTGCCGGCTTTTGCTGCGTGGTTGTTTTTTGTGCGCCCAAAGTAACGGAGTTTTAACGGGTTGAAGAAAAAGCAGGCACAAAGGTAAAACATTTTGTTTTCGCCAAACACTCTGTGGCATTTTTGAAAGGACAGCAGCGCAATGAAATGCGCGTTTTGCCCGCCTTTTCCCGGTGATTTCTGCGTGAACAGGTCGAAGACACTTTGGACACAGCCCCGAGAGGAGGAGCATTCGGAGTTCCTGCCCCAAATGAGTTGGCGTAACTTTTAAAGGCCTGACGGCGTCTGTATTACCTCACCCTACCCTATTGCACGGCCTCCAGATATGGAATTACTTTAGCCAGCCAGCCGGCGTCGGTGAAGGCGGCGATGCGCCGGATGTCGTCGGGCTTTTTGTACGGCCCATGCTGCTCTCGATAGGCCACGATGAGGCGCGCTTGCTGGTAGTTGATGTAGGGGTGTGCAGCCAGGTCTTTTTCTGCGGCGCTGTTGAGGTCTATTTTGCGGTAAATGGGCGTTTCTACGCGCAGCCAGGGGCGTATTTGCTGGAAGACGCTATCGGGCAGGCCAAAGGTTTCGCCCACCTGTTCTGCGGAGAGGAAACCGCCTAAGCGGTCGCGGAATTTGAGGATGCTGCTGGCTCGGGCATTTCCGATGCCGGGCAGGTTCGTCCAGGCATTGGCGTCGGCGGTGTTGATGTCTATGGGTTTGGGGCCAAAGACATTGCTCCCGCTGGCGCCGCCGCTATATGCCGCAGGTCGAACGGCAGCGATGGCTTCCGTTTGGGCAATGGCGATATAAGGCTCCAGCCGTGCGTAGTCGGCTTCCGAAAGGCCATAGAGTTTTTGAAAATCGCTTTTTTGGCGGAAGACGCCGCCCTTTTCACGGTAACGCAGCAGGCGCTCGACTAACGCTGGGTGGAGGCCGAGGCGGAGCAGGTCTTCTTTGGAGGCTGTGTTGGGATCAAAAGGAAACACCTCCTGCGCCGGTCGGCTGCGGCTGTCTTTGCCGCGATAGGTCGCGGGGGCCTGCCCTGGCCCGATGCGCACGTAGGGCTTGAGCCGCTCAAAGACTTCTGGCGGCAGGGTGTAGATTTTTCCCAGATCGTCGGCGCTGCGAAAGCGTCCGCCGCGCTCGCGGTAGCGCTGAATGGTTTGTGCTACGCGCGCAGGCACGCCCAATTGCACAAGTGTCTCCACGGGGGCGGTGTTGGGGTCAAAAGGAAACAACTCGGGGGGTGCCTCGACAACATCGGGCGGTGCCTCAGGTGCTTCGGTCGTTTTCCAGGCAGCGATGTGTTGCTCCACGGCTGAAAAGTCTGTCTGCGAAGTCGGCCAGAAGTAGCGTACTGCCCAGGGGGCGGCGAATACAGCACCGATGAGAAGCAGCAGCACCTGGGTAGCCCGCCGCTCGACGGGCAGGAAGTAGAAGTAATTCAGTACTTTTTTGGGCATAACGGCAAGGGGTATTAGCGAGTGAAAAGAGGGAATTCGCCAACACATCAGCGGGCGTCGAGCATCCAGGCACCTTGTTGCCGGACGTCGTGTACAGCCAGTCCGAGCGATTCGCTTTCTGCTTTCCAGCGCTCTGTGCGCCGGGCGCTGTTAGAGGCATCTACGACAATGGTCTTGGGTGCAAAATGCTGGAGACACTCTGCCAGCGTTACACGCGCATTGTGGCGCAAAATGAGGGCCTCTATGGGCACCGGCATGCCGGTAGTGTTTCCCAGCTGATTGGCATGCGCTACAACGGCAATTGTTTTATCAAAAAACTGCACAAACGGTGGCTGCACCAGCAAGTTAGGCGCTCGAAAGGATTGAGAAAATTGAGCCTGTAGGCGCTCCGAAGGCTCCAGGAAGCCCGATGCCGACCGGTGCATTTCGGCGGCGAAGCGCTCGCGCCGTTCCGGCAGGCTGTCCGACCAGGTGTAGAGGGTTTTGCCGTCGAAAAAATCGAACAGGAGATTGCGCCCTGCGGAGTACAGCACAGCCTGTCGCTGTTGCACGTGGCCCACCTGACGCACCAGCCGCTCGCTCATCACCAGCAGCAGGGCTGCCAATGCCGTCAAAAGCCAGCGCGGGCGATAATGGAAAACGCCGGCAGTTCCGAAGGCAATGCTCACGTACAGGCCAACAACAGCTGCACCGCTCAGCCAAATGCCCTGCACCACGCTGCCCGGAAGGTGCTGGATGAAACGCAGCACCTGATTCATGCCCCAAAGCCCGTAATACAGGCCGGTACCCAGTACCTCCGCCACCTGTGGGAGGAGTGCGTGCAACACCAATAACACGCCCGCGCCCCACATGTACAGCGCGCCGCCGAGGATGACCACCCAGCCGGCCAACCAGAAATACACCGGAAACTGGTGAAAATAATACAGCGACAGCGGCAGCGTACCCAACTGAGCGGCTATGCCCACCAGCAGCACCGCCCAGGCGCCCTCGAGCCAGCGCGGCAGCCGCGGCGAATAGCGCTGCAACACCGGCATGATGCCCACGATGCCCGCCACCGCTGCGAACGACAACTGAAATCCCAAATCGAACAGGTTGTAGGGATTGTACAGCAAAAGAATAAATGCCGTCGCACCCAGCACGTTCCACGTCGAAGCCTGCCGATACAGCGCCTTGCCCGCCAGAAAGAGGGTGAACATCATCGAAGCGCGCATCACCGACGGTGAGGCGCCCGTAATCAGCGCAAACACCCAGATGCCCAGCAGCACCAGCACTGTGTCGCCCCAGCGCTTCCATCCGCCGCGCCACGGAATGCGCCGGATGAGGAAATACAACGCCGCATACACCAGCCCCACGTGTGTGCCCGACACCGCCAGCGCATGCATAGAGCCGGTTTGTGCATAGGTGGTACGCAGTTCTTCGGAGAGGTCTTCCTTGTAGCCCAACAGCAAAGCCGATGCCACGGCGTACTCATCCTGCGTCGGGAAGTATTCGCGCAACACCATTAGCAGGCGCTCGCGCCAGGCATATGCCGTGCGGCGCAGCCAGTTGCCGTACCCGCGCTCTATGAGACCGAAGGCGCCGCTATCGCGTACAAAAGCCTGGTAATGCAGGTTGCGGTAATGCAAATAGCGCTGGTAGTCAAATGCGCGCGGGTTCCTGGGTGGCTCAGTGGGCGTCGCCCGTGCGGATACCCACAGGCGGTCGCCGTAGCGCAACGTTTCGGCTTCGGGCGTCGGGTCGAGGAAGAGCAGGAGATACCCCTCGCACGGCCGCCATTCGCCTCGCCGTTCGGCGGCAGCCTCGATGCGCAAAGGGATTTTCACCTTACCGCCTTTGTCCGGCGCATCGTTGACTACGCCCACAAAGGCTACGGCATCCGGACAAACTTTTGTGAAATGCCTCGGCAAACGCCGCTCATCGCGCTCGACCACATGCCAATAGCCCGCCGCCAACAACCACACGGTCACGACCGAACCATATACCCACCGATAGCGAAGCGATTGCCTCCGACCACCCAGCCACACGATGCCCAAACCACCCACCAAAAGCACCAGCCACAGCCCCTCCACCGACACCTCAACTGCTGAGCCGAGGGCAATGCCCACCAAAAAGGGCACCAACAACCGAACAAACGGTATCTCATGGGGGGACATGAGGCGGCGGAGTTTGTTTGGCCAAAGTTAAAAGTTTTTCATGCAGCCAGAAGCGCCTTTAGTCGTTTTTTTTTTTAACAAAAAACTCGCGTAAAACCTTGCGCTCACACTGCTCTCCTGGAATGCACATCTCGCCGTTTTCCTTTAGCGAAAAAGTTCTGGCCAGCTATGGTGCAACCCCGTGGCCGCAAATCTGTTTCTCCGGCAATTCAATGCCCCATGGCGTAATCTCTTCGTGTTTTAGCAAAAAACTTCAGCGGCTTCGTGGTACCGAAAACACTCCGCCTCATTCTGGGCGACCAACTCAACGAGCGCCATTCCTGGTTTTCGCAGGTGGACGACTCGATCGTATATGCGCTGATGGAGGTGCGCTCCGAGACCGACTACGTGCGGCATCACATTCAGAAAGTAGTTGGCTTTTTCGGCGCCATGCGGCGGTTTGCCCAGCGACTGCAGTCGCTGGGACATCGGGTGCATTACATCGCATTGGATGCTTCGGAAAACCGCCAGACACTGGTGGACAACTGCCGGATGCTCATCGAGCACTACGGCGCCACGCGCTTCGAGTATCAGGAACCCGACGAGTACCGGGTGGACGAAGCCCTGCGAGCGTTTGCAGCCACACTGCCCATAGAAAGCCGCTGCGTATCGTCAGAGCACTTTCTGTCGGAGCGTGACGCGCTCAAACGCCTGTTTTCGGGCAAGCGCACCTATCTGATGGAGCGCTTCTACCGAGTCATGCGCGAAAAGTGGGACATCCTGATGGAAGCCGACGGACGCACGCCACTGACGGGCCGCTGGAACTACGATGCCGATAACCGCAAGCGACTTCCCAAAAACGTACGCGGGCCAGCGGCGCCTTCCTTTGCGCACGATGTGTCCGACCTGGTGGCACTCGTGGAGCGGGCCGGCGTACAGACGATAGGGCGCATTCAGCCCGCGCATTTCGACTGGCCGCTCACCCGCGCCGAAAGCCTGCAACTGCTCGAACACTTCGTTCGGGAGCGGCTGCCGCTGTTCGGCGATTTTCAGGATGCCATGGCGCAAGCCGATGGGCTGCTCTTTCACTCTCGCCTGTCGTTCTCGCTCAACATCAAGCTCATAAGTCCGCTGGAGGTCATCCAACGCGCCGTAGCCGAATGGCAGAGCCGACCGGATGAAATACCGTTCTCCTCCTTAGAAGGCTTCGTGCGTCAGATAATCGGCTGGCGCGAATACGTGCGCGGCGTTTATTGGGCTGAAATGCCGAAGTATCGCACGCTCAACTTCTTTGAACACACTGCGCCCTTGCCCGAGTGGTACTGGACAGGGCGGACGCGCCTGAATTGCCTGCGCCACGCCATCGGGCAATCTCTGGAACAGGCCTATGCCCACCACATCCAGCGGCTGATGGTAACGGGCAACTTCGCCCTGTTGCTGGGCGCACACCCCGACGCGGTGGACGCCTGGTATCTGGGCATTTATCAGGATGCTCTGGAATGGGTCGAAATGCCCAACACGCGTGGCATGAGCCAGTTCGCCGACGGCGGCATCGTGGGCACCAAACCTTACGTATCCAGCGCCAATTACCTGCAGCGCATGAGCGACTACTGCACAGGCTGCCCCTATGACCCTAAGCAACGCTACGGCCCGCGCGCCTGCCCTTTCAACGCCCTGTACTGGGACTTCTACGACCGCCACGCCGAGCGCTTGCGCGGCAACCCGCGCATCGGCATGGCCTACCAGACCTGGGACCGTATGGACGGACGCGAACGCCAGCGCATCCTCGAACACGTGCAGCAGGTGAAGGAGAACGTAGATCGCCTTTGATGCTTAAAGACTAAACGAAGGCCAAACAGTGCAATAGCACCGAAGTGTCAGGGGATATACACCTTTTTGCAGCAGCGCAGGTGCTGAGGTGAGCTTAGCCCAGCCGGCTCAAAAGTGTTTTTGTCCTCATGGTTATACTCGCTGTAAATTTGCCCTCAAAAGTAATCTTCATTGTTCCATGACCATTCAGATCGGAGATAAAGCGCCCAACTTTACCCTGCGCGCCAGCGACAAGGCGCTGGTTTCGCTGCAAGACTACCGCGGCCAGAACGTCGTGTTACTCTTTTTCCCGCTCGCCTTCACCGGTGTTTGCACCAAAGAACTCTGCTACATGCGCGACAGCCTGAGCGAGTATGAAAACCTCAATGCAAAGGTGCTGGCCATTTCGGTGGACAGCCTTTTTGCTTTGGATAAATGGAAGCAGGAGCAGCAGTTCAACTTCCCGCTGCTTTCGGATTTCAATAAAACGGTTAGTAAAAAATACGGCGTGCTGTACAAAGACTTTGTGTTCGAGATGAAAGGTGTAGCCAAACGCTCGGCTTTTGTCATTGACCGCGACGGCATTGTCCGCTACGCCGAAGTGCTGGAAAATGCCGGCGACCTGCCCAACTTCGAGGCCATTCAGCAAACATTACAAAACCTCGCCTGAATATGCCCAAACAGCCTTTGTGGGAAGAACAGGAAGACATCCTCGTCGAAGACGACATCGGGTCAGACCTGCCAGCCCATATCATTGTCTTCAACGACGACTTCAACACCTTCGAGTGGGTCATTCAGTGCTTTATGGAAGTGCTCAAGCACACGCATGAGCAGGCTGAGCAGCTGTCCATCATTATTCACTTCAAAGGCAAGGCTACCGTGAAAACGGGCGAAAAGCGGGAGCTTATCCCCTTGTGCGAGGCGCTGCTCGATCGCGGCCTTTCGGCCGTAGTGGAGGAAGGATAGCGTCTGGCGAGAGTCGCACGTAGGTTTTTTTGATATGCCCTCTACGACTTCTGGGGGACGCTGTTTTTTCCCCATTCTAACGTCCGGATAGGGTAAGGAATAACGATTCCCTCTTGTGCAAATCGTTTGTGGATGGCTTTGATGAGGTGGTGGAGGGCTGGCACCTGGTCGCCAAAAGAGGGCACCGGAAAGAGGATGCTAAAGGTAATGCTGGAGTCTCCAAAGCCTCGATATCGAACGCGGATATTAGGTTCGGCGTCAGGGTCGTTCAGATACTCGCGCAGGACAGCTCTCGTAGTTTCGATGGATACCCGCTCGACGTGTTCCAGATCGCTGTCGTAGTGCACGCCGATGTCGAGGCGGGCAGTGATCTCCTCGGTAGGCAGGCTGGTGTTTGTAACGATAGCACCGGCCAATCGTGAATTCGGGATGATGACCGTCTGGTTGGAGATCATTTGGATAGAGGTGTACCGCCAGGTAATGTCGGTTACATAGCCCTCCTCGGTACTGCCAGAGAGGCGGATGAAGTCGCCCGGACGGATTTTGCGCGAGGCGATGATCTGGATACCGGCAAAGAGATTGCCCAAAGTGTCCTGAAGGGCTAAAGCCACGGCCAGACCGCCCACGCCCAGGGCAGTGAGCATGGGCGTAATCGAGACGCCCAGCATCTGTAAAATGACCAGCAGGCCAATGATGTAGATAACCACTCGAAGAATGGTCTGCACTAAGGAAGCCGTCTGGGTCTCGCGGCGCAGTTCGGCCGTCTCGTCTTCAAAATACTGGCTCACCAAACGGGCCAGGAAGGCTGTGGTGATGAAAACAGAGGCTATTTTCCAACCCAACAAAGCCTCATCGTGCCAGTGTTTGGGCAGCACGCCATAGCGCAGGGCCAGACCCAGGCCGCCCACCATGCCCATCCAACGGCCAAACCCCTTCAGCGTACGGTGTAGAAGGCTGTGTTTGGCTAACCGGCCCAAAATGAGGTATTCTAAAACCCAACCCACCAACCACCCGGCCAGCGGAGCCAAAAGCCACAAAAGGAGCGTCTGTTCAGAAAGATGCTTAAAAAAATCCATCGCTAAGACTTCCTCAAAAACTGGCCGCGAAGGTACCAGAACTCGGTACAACTTCGCGGCCAAAGCGTTCTCTTTTCAGGGCAAAAAAGCCTAACGCACCAAGGTAACATCGCCCTTGTAAAGCAGGCGACGCCCGTCAATGAGTTCGATTTCGGCGTAATAGACAAAGACCGCCGGCGTCATCAGCTTTCCGCGGAAGCGCCCATCCCAGCCGTACTTCGGATCGTTGGGCTGGAAGTTGCGGGCCTGGAAGACCATGGTGCCCCAGCGGTCAAAGATCTGGAACGAGTTGACCTGGCGAATCTGGTTGGTCTTGGCGAAGATGAGCACGATATCGTTTTCGCCTTCGTGCCAGGGCGAGAAGGCGTTCGGAATATAGATGTGTGGCTCATCGTCCACGCGGATGAGGACGCGGTCGGTAGCTTCGCAGCCGTCTTTGCTCACCACCGTAACGGTGTACTGCATGGGGCGCGTGGGCACAGCAATGGGCTTCAGCAGGTTGAAGATGTCATTGCCCTTGAAGATCAGGCCTTCTGTGGGCGTCCACAGGATGGTGTCCACCAATGCCAGTGGGTATCCTTGCGGCAGTTTCGCTTGCAGTTGTACGCTGTCGCCCAGAGAAAGGTTGATTTCCGGCACAATCGAGATGCCCGGGTCGGGCGCTTTTGGCACGACGAGTTTTTTCTGGAACTCGCAGCCATTAGCGTCCTGGATGACCAAATCGTAGGTGCCGGGTGCGATGTTCTTAAACTCATTTTGCGGAATAAACGTGCGTCCGTTGTCTATGGAGTACAGGTAAGGCCCGTAGCCTCCGATGATCTGCTGGAAAGCGACAACGCCGTCGTTGTCTTTGCAGGAGGGTCGCTTAAGATCGAAGAGGAAATCGGTGGGTACGTTGGTCTCCTGATAGACGAGCGTTTCGTCTGTTTTCGAGCAGCCTGTTTGCGTGTTCGTAACGGTGAGTACATAGCGTCCGGCGCGGTTGACGCGCGGGCTGAGCGTGTTGGCGCCACTGAGGATGTTACCGCCGCCCGAGGCCACCCACTGATAAGTGAACTGTGGGCCTGTAGAAGCGAAGGCCTGGAGGCTCACTTCGAGCACCGAACAGGTAAGCGTAAAGGGCGGGCCTGCCAGGACGTTGGGCAATACGGTGTTGGCCGACACCTGTACGCTGGCCGAATTGGTGCAACCGTTAGCGGTGTTGAGGATAGTAAGCGTGTAGGTACCAGGAGCGTTGGCCTGTGCAACAATGCCATTTGCCGGCCCAACGATGTTGCCGTTAAGGGTGCTCCAGGCATAGACAAAATTTGGTCCTGTAGAGGAGGCACTGCCATTCAGCGGCACCTGAGTGACGGCGCAGGTAAGCGTAGGCGCGTTGGCAATAGCTACCGTGGGCGCCTGCGTATTCTGGCCCACCAATGTCTGCGCCGTGCTGGAGCAGCCGTTCGACGTATTCAGCACTAACAAAGCATACACACCCGGCGCTGCTACGGTAGGCGTCAGCGTGTTCTGGCCAGCCAGGATGAGCCCGTTGGGCGTCGTCCATTCATAGAAGTACGGCCCACCGACCTGACTGGAACCAGTACCGTTGAGCTGGAGCGTCGTTACGGCGCATGTGAGCGTCTGCGATGCACCGGCGTCAGCCACCGGAATGGTTACATCTTCCTGCACAGTGATGTTCTCAACCACCGTGCAGCCGTTGTCTAAATTGGTGACTAAGAGTGTATAGACTCCCGGCCGGCTTACGACAGGCTTGAGCGGATTGCTCAGGTTGGCAAACTGGCCATTGGTCGTGCTCCAGTTGTACTGCACATTACCCGTAGAGGTACCCGTAGCATCAATGGTTACTTGCTTAACGACGCAGGTCAGCAAGTCGGGTTTTGCGTACTTAATGGACGGTGCACTCTGGTCTTCGAGCACCTGCACAGAGGCCGTAGCGCTGCAGCCATTGAGCAAGTTGGTCACGGTCAGCACATACGTACCTACCGCACTCACTGAAGGCGTCAGCGTGTTGGCGCCCGAAACGATGTTGCCGTTTGTCGTACTCCACTGATACACGAAGTTGCCGTTGTTCTTCACGGCGCCTTGCAGGCTGATGGCCGCCACTGAACAGGTAAGCACCTTGGGCTGGCCAGCGTCCACATCGGGCTTTTCAATGTTCTGCGTAACGTTGACGCTGGAGTAGGAGACGCAGTTGTTCAAATTATTGCGCACAGCCAGTTCGTAGGTGCCGGGCTGGTCAACGACGGGCGTCAGCGTATTAGCACCCGAGACGATGTTGCCACCGCTAATGGGCGTCCACTGATACGAGAAGGCCGGTCCTGTGCTGGAGCCTGCACCGTTGAGCGTAACGGTCGTAATAGCGCAGGTCAGCTGCTGTGGTACCCCAGCCACAGCGTCGGGGAAGTCGGCCGATTGAGTAATTTGCACAAAGTCAGTGGCTGTGCAGCCGTTCGTCGTGTTCGTTACGACCAGGTAGTAGATGCCAGCGCCGTTGACCGTTGGTCGAAGGATATTGGTCGGCGTAGTGAAATTACCGCCCGTAGTAGACCATTGGTAGGCGAAATTCGGGCCTGTACTGGCTGTTGGGTTCAACACATAGGAGGTCTCCGTACACGTGAGCTGGAAGCCCGGGCCGGCATCGGCCTGCGGTGGCGTCTGATCCACCGTCAGCTGAACATTATCCGTAGAGGTACAGCCATTGGTAGTATTAGTAACGACGAGGGTGTAAGTACCCGCCTGATCCACAATGGCTTGCGCATTGTTGGCGCCCGATATAATGCCCGGGCCACTCCACTGGTAAGTAAAGTTCGGGCCAGTAGAGGTGTTGCTGCCGCCGACAATCAGCTGCGGGAAGTAGCAATTGAGCACGTCATCCGGCCCGGCGTCAGCTGTGGGCGGCTGAATGTCGCGCTGGACGTTGGCCGTGGCCGTTGTAGTGCAGCCGTTTTGGGTGTTGGTGATGAGCAGCGTATAGGCGCCTGGCTGGTTGACCACCGGGCTTGGCCCGTTGCCGCCCGACACGATGCCCGGGCCACTCCACTGGTAGGTGAAGTTGGGTCCTGTGCTGGAGCCCGTCGAGCTTAGAGTTACCTGCGCGGCGTAGCAGTTGAGAACGCCGGGCTGGCCCAATTGCACCACGGGCTTGGCGGCATCTTCAAACACCTGTACTGAGGCGGCGCTGGTGCAGCCGTTTTGGATGTTGGTAACCAGCAATTGATACACCCCGGCGGCATTGATCTGAGGCGTCAGCGTCGTAGCACCGCTGACGATGTTGCCGCCATTGATAGGCGTCCACTGATAGGTAAAATTAGCGCCCTGGCTGGAAGCCGAGCCGTTGAGGTTGAGGTTGGGGTTAGTACAGTTGAGCGTCTGATTTTGGCCGGCGTTGGCTACGGGCGGTGCCTGGTCAGCAGTTACGGTTACAGAAGCCGACGCCGAGCAGCTATTGCCCGTGTTCGTAACAATCAGGGTATAAGTACCACTGGAGCCAATGACCGGCTGAGGGGTATTGGCGCCGGAGAGGATCTGGCCGTTTTGCGTGCCCCACTGGTAGGTAAATCCGCTACCTGAGCTGGAAGCGGTGGCATCTAAAACTTGCTGCGGCTGGAAGCAGGTGAGCAACGTCGGCGGTGCAATGGCCGCAGTAGGCAGCGTCAGGTTGGATGTTACATTGACACTGGCCGAATTGGTGCAGCCGTTGCTTTCATTCGTAACGACAAGGGTATATGTTCCAGCGGTGGTTACGGTGGGGGTCAGGGTGTTCGCCCCCGCAGCGATGTTGCCGTTGTTGGTCGTCCACTGGTAGCGGAAGTTAGCCCCAACGCTGGAGCCTGCACCCGAGAGTTGGAGTACGGGGGTAGCACAGTTGATGACGCCAGGCGTGTTGGCCACCGCCGCGGGCTGGGTCTTGTTTTGTGCAATCACCGTGGAAGCCGAAGCGGTACAGCCCGTTTGCGTGTTGGTTACCAACAAGGTGTAGGTTCCCGGCTGATCCAATAAAATGCTAGGGGTATTCGCGCCGCTGATGATGTTTCCACCCGGTGAGGCTGTCCACTGGTACGTAATGTTGGGTAGCACGATGGTATTCGGGTCGCCCAGCTGGATTTGCGGCTGGTTACAGGTCAGGGTGCCCGGTTCACCAGCATTGACGATGGGCGGCGTGGTGTTTTCCGTCACCAGCACCGATGCGGAAGCCGTGCAATTATTGAAGAGGTTCGTCACAACAATGGAATACGAGCCCGGAGCATTTACCACCGGCGTATAGGTGTTTTGTCCACTGACGATGTTGCCGCCAGCCGTTGCCGTCCAGAAGAAGCTGTACTGCGACCCTTGCGACGACTGGGTAGCATCGAGCGTAACGGTGGGATTATTGCAGGTGATTTGCTGGTTCACCACAATGACGGCGGCGGGGTCAGTAAAGTCCAGGCCGATAAAGACGCTGGCGGAGCCGGTGCAGCCGTTTTGCAGGTTGGTAACGATGAGCGTGTAGTCGCCTTCTTCGACGACAATGACACTCGGGCCAGCCTGCCCGGAGAAGAAGCCGCCGTTGAGGGTCGTCCACTGATAAGCATAATTGCCGCCGGCGGGCAGAGCGCTCCCGTTGAGCGTTACTTGCGAGTTGGTGCAGGTCAGAATACCCGGCGGTGCAGGCGTGATGATGGCCGTTGGTGGCGTATTATTCAGCCCAACAACGACGCTGCTGGTGCTGGTGCAGCCGTTTTGCGTATTCGTAACGAGCAAGTTATACGTAGCCGGGCTGGAGACGATGGGCGTAGCCGTGGTAGCACCGCTGACAATATTGCCACCCGGGCCGGCCGTCCACTGGTAGGCGAAGTTCGGGCCGGAGGAGGAGGCGGTGCCGTCGAGTGTTACGCTCGTGATAGCGCAAGTGATGGTTTGCGGTGGCCCTGCCGAGGCCGTGGGAGGCGTTCTGTCGGCAGTTACCTGAGTAGTAGCCGTAGAGGTGCATCCGTTCGTAGTGTTGCGCACCGTCAGCGTGTAATTGCCGGGTTGATTGACCACCGGATTGAGGGCATCGGCGCCGCTGACGATGTTACCACCTCCACTGGCTACCCACTGGTAGGTGAAATTGGGCCCTGAAGAAGAGCCACTGCCATCGAGGGTCTGCGTCGTAACAGCGCATGTAATCACGCCCGGTGGCGCTATAGCGGCCGTCGGTGGCGTCAGGTCGCCCGGCACCGTAGCTGAAGCCGTATTGGTACACCCTGACTGGTCGGTAACCGTAACCGTATAGGTGCCCGCCGACAAGCCGGAGGGGTCTTGTACTTGCGCTCCGTTACTCCAGTTATAGGTGTAGTTCGGGAAGCCGCCCGTAACGCTCAAGTCAATGCTGCCGCTGTTGGGGTTGAAGCAGTTGGTGCCACTCACACCCGCAATGGTTGGCGTCAGCGGGTTGGGTGCTATAATGGTAAATGTTCGGGAGCGCGAGCATCCGGCTGCGTCCGTTACCGTTACGGTATAAGTGCCCGCCGTCAGGTTGGTCGGATTGGCCGTATTAGGCGGAATGGCCACCGGTCCGCTCCAATTATAGGTGTAAGGCCCGGTGCCTCCCGTTACCGTCGTCTGGATGGAGCCATCGGCGGAGGTGGCACACTGCACATTACTGGGTGTACCGCTCAGAGCCAGGTCAGACACGCGCACCGTTAGCGCGCCCTGCCCGGCACCTATACAGCCCATAGAGTCTTCCACCATGTGCACCTGGTAAAGGCCGGGCTGACTGATGACGAGGAAGAACGGGTTCTCGGTAATATCGTAAAGGGTCGGTTGTACAATGCCGTTAATCTTGTATTCAAAGTTGAACGGCCCTGAGCCAATGAAGTTAATGCGGATAAGCGCTGTATCTCCCGGCTCACATAAAACAGGCGCTGGCGGAAACAGTTGCGCTACTGGTAACGGTCGGACATTAATACGCGCTGTAACCACTTTAGTCTTGCCGCAAGCATCGGTTACGGTTACGCGCACGTTGGTGGAAGTGCCGACAAAAAGCGTGGTAGAAGTCTCCGTCGAGCCGTTTTGCCACTGATAGGTGTAGGGAGGAACGCCGTCAATGGCCTCTACGCCTACCGTAGCAGTCCCTTGCCCGCAGATGGTTACGGTATCCGGCTTAGCGTCCAGGACGGGCAGATCCATGATGATAAGCGTAGGTTCTGCCTTTTCGCACGAACAGGAATTGTTGATGGTCAGGATGATGGTCTCATCACCCTCCAGGATGCCGTCACTCAAAATGCGGACAACGTAAACAACTTCTTGCTGGCCCGCCGGGATGACCGCTACCAGTGGTAGCCCCGTATAGTCCACACCATAAGTAGCCGTGCCGCCAATCGTATATTGCACAGCCAACGGCGAGTTGAGATTACCGCGGCGCGTGAAGCGGATGCGTACGGTACCACAATCTTCAAAGACACGGTCCACATCCGTGCTACCGTTTACTTCCCATTCGGCCTTCACGTTACCGCCAGCAGAGAAGGAATTAGCGGCCAAAAATACCGCCGAGTCCCACACGCCGTCGCCGACGTCGGCAATTTTCAATTTCATGCGATACGTCTCACATGGGATGACGTTGGCCGTAGCCGTAAAGCGACGGGTAAAACCATCGTATTGCACCTCGTTGACGGCAGGCCCATTCGCCGGTTGTTGGCCGCAAAGATTACCACTCGAAGCGGGCTGGTTGTTGACGTAAAAAGCCGAGTAAGACTGGTGGTTGACGTTGTTGATGGTAATCGGAGTATTGGTGTTTGGTATCACTGCAATGTTCTCCTGCCCGCCCGGAATACCCGGCCCAGAGATGAAAAACCCAAACACGTCGTTGTATTGCGTATCCACGTATTCACAATATTCTTCTGAAGCAAACACAAACTGGAAGGTAATCTGGGCTTGCGTGGGCCTGAAATCAAATTCAAAGCCAGCGCGGTCGAAAAGGGCGCCGTTAGTCAACATAGCCAGGTCGGGGTCGGGCGTAGAAGCACCGTAACCCGCGCTGGCACCGTCGGAGTTGTTCGGCCCAGGGGCGATGTGAATGCCGCCAGTAGCGATGATGACGCCCGTATTGATACCTATATTTGTCTGTCCGTTAGAGAAGGTACCTATCTGGTCGGCCACTCCGAGCGGAGTGATATTGGACACATCGAAGCAGTCTCCACCAATCAGTACGTCCTTAATAAGCTCTTCTGCTGAAGCACCTGCCTGCACTTGCAATACCGCCGCCGAAGACTCGAATAAATCCCGCCAGTGCTTTTTAAGGCAGGTCTGACACTGAATGGTAATGTAGTGACTGGGCGGATTGTCGTCAGGCCATACGCAACTGTAATCCAGCCAGAAATCCATGACTGGGCTGGTAGCCTTGAAGGTAAGCGAACGAGCCACCGTGTCGTAGCCCAGTACCGGCATGTCAGGGTCTGCCATGCGAGGCGCAGGGCGGCAAGTACCCAGCGTGGGGTCGTCGGGTACGATAAGCGCATACGTCTCCCCCACAATCAGGCGCTCGATGCGCAACATCTGCTGCGGCTGGCGGGCCGTGATGACGTGCCGCTGCCTGTGCCCGTCAATCGTCAGGGGCATTTCCTTCGCCATGTCGTTCGAGCCTTGCCCCCACAGATGGCATACCGAAAGCAGGATTAAGGTCAGAGAAGCGCAAAAACGGGATGTAGAGAGGCTCATAAGGATGCTGTTTTGTGTGTAAGCCTGATGTATTAGATGAAAAAAATGTCGGATGAAAACCCGTGTAAAAGGTTGGCATCCAGATACTGATTTCCAGAAAATCGCTGCAAAAAAAGGAAAACTTTTGGCGACCTAATCTGTCTCAAAACGGCATTTCCAGTTTACGAATGAAAGTAAAAGCCGCTGACACCGTCTTGCGAACAAATGAGATTACGGGGGGAAATTGCCACCAATTCGCGGGCAAGATTAAAAAATGTCGCACAACAGAGGGCATATTTTAACAAAAAAAACGCCATAAGCCTTTCCAAATAGCCGTAAGTGTTGATTTTTAACAGCTAAAACATGAAGGTTTTTACATTCCAAAGGAAGGAACGCAAGAACCTCTCAGACGCGCGAGCGCTTGGACTCAGAGGACTAATCTTGGCCTCTCCGCCAGCAGGAATGTGTGACGTTGCACTAACGAGCATAAATTCTCCGCGAGGCTTTCCGTTTCCAGGTTCGGCTTACCTTTGCGCCGCCAATGCGTAAATGCCAGGAAAAGGTACTTTTACGGCACTCAAAGGCATACTTTTTCACCCATTCAACGCTCTATGGACAGTGATCCGTTATTACGCACGCGAAAAACGACGACTCGTGGAACTGCCCGAGCTGGAGCCTGGCTGCTGGGTGGATCTGACGCCTCCTTTTGCCCCGGAAGAACTGGAGGAAATCGCCCGCTTGCTCGAGTTTGACGTCGCTTTCCTGACGGACTCGCTCGACTTAGACGAACGCGCCCGATACGAGCGCGACGGCGACGTGCGTTTTATCCTCGTCAACACGCCCGTGCTCAACGAAAACGCCGATCACGCTAACGAGGCTATCTTCATCACCGTACCTATTGGCATCATCCTGACTATCGAAAACGTCCTGACCATCTCGGCCTTCGAGACACCCGTGCTCGAGGTTTTTCGTCAGGGCAAAATCCGGCGCTTCGACCCTGCCGATGAAAAGCGGTTTGTGCTGCAAATTCTGGAGCAGAACGTGTACTATTACCTCTCTTACCTCAAGAAACTCAACTTGCGGCGCAACATCATTGAAAAAGAGCTGATGCACTCCAGCCGAAATGAAGAGATCAAGCAAATGCTCGCCATTGAAAAAAGCCTGGTTTACTTTGTCAACTCACTGAACGCCAATGAGTTACTGAAAATGAAGATGAAGCGCACGGACTTCCTGCACATTAACGGCGACGAAGACCTGACCGACCTGTTCGAGGACATCATCATTGACAACTCCCAGGCGCTTTCGATGGCCAACGTCTATACGAACATCCTGAGCGGCACGATGGACGCCTATTCCAGCATCATCTCCAATAACCTGAGCGTGGTCATCCACCGGCTGACCGTGATCACCGTAGTACTCATGGTGCCTACGCTGATATCGTCGTATTTCGGCATGAACATTGACAACGGCGTGCCAGACAAACCCTGGATGTTTTACCTCACTATCCTGCTATCCGGGCTAATCACGGCCCTGCTGTACTGGGTAATGAAAAAACGCAAGGTGCTCTGATGACCCTGCTCTCTCGCATTCGAGCACATTCCCTGACGCGCACGTGGTGCACGCTGATGGCGCTGTACCTCTTCAATATTTGCGCCGACGCGCCCGACCCTGGTCTGCCGGGCACGCCGGAAAACCTGGCCTACAACGATATCGAGTCGGTAGTGGAAATCCTCTTGGAGCATACGCTGCACGTTGAAAATGCAGTGCCCGAACACGACGATGCCGACTGCAATCAGCCCGAAAACAGCCGCCCTATCAAAGCCGCAACCCCATTCCTCCTGGAAGTCGTATTGCTCCCGGCCCTACCCGTAGAGCTCCCGGCAAGCATGCCCAAAATTCAGGCCTTACCCGACGCGAACCTCCTGCCTTCGCTCGCCTACGACGTCCTCACCCCACCTCCCGAAGTGGCCTGAACCCTCTCCCTCCTGTTCTTACCTTTTCATGCGCCACGTTAACCTGTGGCGCCTCATCCGCTTTTCCGGTTTATTCAAAACAAAAAACGCCATAACACATTTGCTATGAACACTCCATTCCGAAAATACACCCTGTTGGCTGCGCTATTTCTCCTGACAGCCTTCCCGTCTTTTTCGCAAGTTTCCAACGAAACGGCTGACAGCCTGTACATTGCCGAGGTGCAATACCACTTTGAACCGGATAAAGTGCTGCATGCCGAACCGCTGTTCATAGACCTCATCCGCGACCTCGGCGCCCGAAAAGGCGAGCGCGAATGGAACGTCGGACTGGGCCTGACCGACAACAATCGCTACGACAGCTATCTGGCCTTGGTCGAATACGAATGGGCGCCCATCAACCGCTTAGGTCTGGAGGTCGAACTGCCCTTTACGTTTTACTACAACTCCAACGGAAAAGGTGCTAACGACGAGCGCCCCTACAGCAAGCTCAACGGCTTGAAGTTTGCCGCCCAGTACACCTTTCTGGTATCTCAGCAATGGAAGACCTCCATGGCCATCGGCTACCTGCACGAGCTGGAGACGGCTCCTTTTCGCGAGCGCTCGCTGCGCTTTACGGGCAATCTGTATAATCCCTTTTTTGTAGGCGCCAAACGCTGGGGCAACAACTGGCACACCCTCATCTACGCCGGCCCGGTGCTTCACCAGGGCTTTGCCTCCGGAAAATGGCACGCCGAAATGCAATGGAATACGAACGTTCATTACATGATCACAGGCACGCGCAATTTTGTCGGCGTAGAGTTCAACAAAGAATTTAATCGCGAATACTTCCACATGGTCATGCGCCCGCAGATGCGCGTAAGCATTGCGGATAACCTGCTCATTGGCATTGTAGTGGGCATTCCGGCCAGTCGAAAAAATGAGCGGCTGAGCACGTTTTTGCGGCTGATCTACGAACCGCCGCACCACCTCTGAGTGTGAGTGGTTTACCACAGTTTCCAGGGCGCCTGGCCACTGCTCCACAGGCGGTCTAAGTTCATTTTGTCGCGCAGGGTATCCATGGGGTGCCAAAAGCCAGGATGCTGGTAGGTGAAGAGTTCCCCATCGGCGGCCAGCTTTTCCAATGGCGTGCGCTCGAAGATGGTGGCATCGCCCTCGGTGATGTAGTCAAACACCTTGTACTCGCACACAAAAAAGCCAGCGTTGATCCAACCGCCCTGGCCTTTGGGCTTCTCGACGAACTGGCTCACCTGACCGCCCTCGCCGATATCTAAGGCGCCGAAGCGGCCCTCGGGCTGGCTGGAGGTCATGGTAATGGCGCGCCCATGGGCGCGATGGAAGCGCAACAGGGCATTGATGTCCACGTTCGAAACACCGTCGCCATAGGTAAGCATAAACGGCTCGCCCGGTTCGATGTACGGTTTGGCCCGCAGTACGCGCCCGCCCGTCATGGTGTCCAGCCCGGTATCGAGCAGCGTTACGCGCCAGGGCTCGCTGACGTTGTTATGCACCTCCATCTGGTTGGTGCGCAGGTCGAACGTTACGTCAGAATGGTGCAGGAAGTATTGGGCAAAATACTCCTTGATGACATAGGCCTTGTAGCCGCACAGGATGATGAAATCGGTGTGCCCATAATGGCCGTAAATTTTCATGATGTGCCACAGGATAGGGCGACCGCCAATTTCGACCATAGGCTTAGGGCGCAAACCGGTTTCTTCGCTCAGACGCGAGCCATAACCGCCAGCGAGGATGAGTACTTTCATAAAGACCGTGTTATTGGGTTCAGACAGGAAGGTAGCGAAGGAGTAAAGGAAGCAGTTGCAAGCGCTGCCTCAGCGCCGCTGACGGCGTCCGGTAAAGCGCCGAGAGGGTTTTCCGAAAGATAACCGCCTTTTCCTGCCGTCCTAATAGGCGGTGGTTTTGGCGGTCAAAATCCAGCAGAACCTCGCCCAGGATAGACTGGTATTTGCGCTGGTTCTGACGCGCCCGCTCTTCCGATTGCGTGGTGTTGGTCGTGTGCCAGCGATACGCCGTCGTCCGTTCGGGCAGGAAATGGACTTTGGCCCGCGCGGCCACGTGGAGCCATAAAAAATAGTCGGAGATGGTGTAATCGCGCGAAGGGTCTAAGTGGAAATCGCGCAACAGCGCACGCCGCACCACCGCCGTGGAGTTGTTGATAAAATTGCCCGTCAGTAACTGCGTAAAAACGTCGCCTTCGGCATAGCATTCCCGAAGCGCTTCGTAATCCGGTGCTGCTACGGAGGCTCCCGTCTCCGAAATGACTTCCACATCCGAATAGGACACGCCGTAATCCGGATGGCTTTCCAGAAAATCCACCTGTTTTTGCAGCTTGCGTGGGTCTATCCAAACGTCGTCGCCGTCGCAAATGGCCATATACTTCGCCGTGCAATAGGGCAGCATGCGCGCTGTATTGGCCGTGATACCCATATTGCGCTCAGCAGGCAGAAAAACCACTCGGTCGGGATACCTTTCGGCGTATGCCCGACAGATGTCTGGCGTGCTGTCCTGCGAGCAATCTTCGCCAATGAAGAGCCGCACCGGAAAATCCGATTGTTGCGCCAGCACGCCTTCAATAGCCTGGGCAATGTAGCGCTCTACGTTGTAGGCGAGCATGTACACGTGTACGGCGACGTCAGACATTGTTTTTTGTTGTAAAGGTTTCAGGATAGCGGTGATTCCGGAGGGCAAATTCAGCTCCGCTTGCTCACCATTTTCAGGGCTTTTGGCAGAAGGGTATGTCGGATAAACTGCACTTCTTCGGTTTTAGCCAGCAGGTGCAGACCTAAATAAGCTGCGCCGGCAGCCACGGCCAGGAACAGTAGCGAGGTCAGGCCTTGCGCCAGCGGCGCGTTTTTCAGCCCAAACATCAGGCCGCCCACCAAAGCGCTGATAAGCAGCGTTGGGGCAATATCGCGCAACTGCTCGCCAAACGAATAGCGCAGCAGTTGCTTCGAGTACCACACGTTGATGAGCAGATTGACGTAAGCAGCAATGACCTCACCGATGATGAGGCCGTAAATGCCAAACGAGATACCGGCGATGATGGCCAGCGTAATGACAATTTTTTTGAGCACTTCGAGCCGCAAACTCAAATCGGAGCGCCCCAGCACCAGCAACATGTTGAGGTTGACTGTGCTGAAGTGAATGGTCAGGCCCGACAGGCAGAGCAGTTGCAACATCGGCACGCAGGGCAGCCATTTTTCTCCGACCAACACGACCACCACCGGCTCGGCCAGCACAGCCAGCACCGTCAGGGCCGGCACGATGATGAACGAGCTCAGCTGTAACATTTTGCGATAGCCGGCCTTGAGCTTTTCGGGATCGTCCTGCAACTTGGCCAGCACCGGATATGTAACCGACTGCACGGTGCGGAACAGGGTGTTGATGACCATATTGGTGAAATTGCCCGCCTGGCTGTAATAGCCCAGGGCCGCGGCGCTGAAGAAGCGCCCAATGAGCAACTTGTAAATGTGGAAGTAGAATTTGTCTAACACAGCAGCCGCCAGAATACGCCAGCCGAAGCCGAACAGCCGTCGAAAGGACTCCCGGCTGAACTGCCCGCTGGGCCGCCAGCCGCCCAGTATCCAGTAGAGCACGGTCGTTACCAGGTCGAGCACCATAAACCGCGCGACCAGACTCCATACGCCCCAGCCCGAATACGCCATAGACACCGCCGCGCCTCCCGAAAGGGCTACACCCGCCAGGCGCACCAGCGTCTGCGTCTTGAAATCAATCTGTTGGATGAGTACACTGTGCTGCACGATAGACAACGCGTTGACGATGAGGCTGATGCCCATAACGCGCACTATCGTCGTCAGCAATGGCTGGTGAAAGAATGCAGCGATGTAGGGCGCTGCTACAAAAAGAACGCCATAGAGCAACACCGCCGCGGCAAGGTTGAACAGAAATGTCGTGGACTTGTCCGCCTCGCTGATGGTCTTTTCCCGAATGAGCGCTGTAGAGAAGCCGCTCTCGACAAACACTGCCGAAAAGTCGAAGAAGACCATGACCATGGCCACAACGCCGAAATCTTCGGGCGATAGCAGCCGCGCCAGCAAAATGGTAACGACGAAGCTGAGCACGCTGCCGCTGAACTTATCCAGCACGGCCCAGCCCACCGCCGCCAGCGAACGCTCACTGAGGCTCTGCGACATGACTCGCGTGCGGCAGGTTAGTTGAAATTCGAAGTTTTCGGCTTCACCTTGCTCTTGTACTGCTGCTTAGTACGGCGCTCCGGCTCGTAGTAGTTTTTACTCTTGCCGTTGTAGCCATAGCCATACCCATACGTAGCGCCGCCGTAGCCGGGCTTGTTGAAGGGCACGGCATTAAGCACGATGAAGGGCCGGTTCAATTTTTCGTTTTTGGCTATTTCATCAATAATTCTTATCTGCCCTTTATAGGTGTACCCCGAACGCACGACGTAAAGTGTGGCGTCGGCCAGGTCGCGCATCTGGATAGCATCAGCCACTAAGCCCACGGGCGGCGCGTCGAGGATGATGTAGTCGTAGCGCTCGCGCATTTCTGCCATCAACTCGCGCAGACGCGACGACAGAATCAGCTCACCCGGGTTGGGCGGCACCGGCCCGCTGCCGATAAAGTCGAGGTTGAGGTGCAAGCCAGTATTGCGCACTATTTGTGAAGATTTCATCGAGTGGTCGATAATGTAGTTCACCACGCCGTCTTCGCCCGGCTCGATGCTCATGTACGTCTCTTGCTTGGGTCGCCGCAAATCCAGTTCG
Source organism: uncultured Saprospiraceae bacterium (assembly GCA_964646615.1). GTDB lineage: Bacteria > Bacteroidota > Bacteroidia > Chitinophagales > Saprospiraceae > M3007. The sequence continues at coordinate 21,365 of CAZYEV010000009.1, read as the reverse complement.
ACGATGAGCACCTTTTTGCCCGAAAGGGCCAGCGTCATACCGAGGTTGAGGGTAATGAAGGACTTGCCCTCGCCCGAAGTGCTGGAGGTCATCAAGATGGTCTTAATCGGCGCGTTGGGCGATATAAAGGCCAGATTGGCCCGCAGCAGGCGGAACATTTCGGCGATGGCCGTGCGGCTATTTTCGCGAACGACGAGCTTCTCCTTGCTGGTGCTTTGCCCCAGTACGCCGTAGATGGGCACATTCGTCAGGCGGCTGATATCGTCTTCGGTCTGTACCTTATCATTGAGGCTTTCGATAAACATGATCAGCCCGATGGGCAGGGCCAGCCCCAGGAAAAAGGCAATCAGCCAGATCTGGTTAGGCTTCGGGCTAAGCTTGGCATAGCTCAGCGCTGGCGGCTCCACAACAAGGCCTTTTGGGCTGGTAACAGCCATCGAGATAGCAGCTTCCTCGCGTTTTTGCAGCAGATAGAGGTACAGTTTTTCCTTAACGTCTTTCTGGCGCTCAATCTCGAGCAGCTCGCGCTCCCGACGCGGCAGGCTGTACATACGACTTTCCAACGAAGCGCGGGCGCTTTTGCTGGCGCCAGTGGCGATTTCCAAATCTCGCCGGATGGCTCGAATATTTTCGATGATGGTTTCCCGCAGATTTTGAATTTCTCTTTGTGTCAGCAACAGCTCTGGGTTAGCCGGGCCGAGATTTAGCTCCATTTTCTTGCGCTCGTCGAGCAGTTGATTAAAGCGCTGTAATTGGGCCGTCAGCGTGAGGTTATTGATGCTGAGGTTGGTAGGTACAAACTCAAAGTTATTTCGGTTTTTCATCAAAAAATCCTCGATGGCATTCAGGATTTGAATCTGCACCTCTCCGGAGTTGATTTCTTTGTTGTAAGACGACATTTCTGCCATCAGCTGTGTACCCTCAGCGCCCAGTTGTATGACCTCGTTGGCGCGACGGTAGGCTTCTAAGTTGCGCTCGGCGTCCGAAAGAGTTTCAGCGATCATGTTGATGCGCTCATTGACCATTTCGATGGTGCTCTCGTAGGCCTTATTGCGCAAAGCGATACTGTTGGCATTGTAAGCCTCCAACAGCTCGACGAGAATATCGCGCGCCCGCTCGGCCGAGTGGTCTTTGAGCGAAACTTTGAGCGTGCTGGATTGCTCGCCCATGATTTCCACCTTAATAGACTCGGCATACCCCTTGGCCGTGCCGTATTCCGACAGGATGAGGATACCGATCTTCGTATCGGCATATTTTCCGGGCTTGCGCGATAGCGTCAGAGAACCCATCGGCAACTTGAGCTCTTTGCCGAACTCGCCCTCATACACCTGGCCATACTCCTCCAATTCAAAGGTATATCCTCCGCGGCCGTTGTCGGTCAGGATGCCGTAAATCTCGGTATCGGGCGTCTCCGGATGCCAGGAAACCACATATACCGGGCTGTCTTTGTAGAGCACCTTTTTCTTCAGCCCGTCAATGCTGGTGTACTGGTAGTTGAGGTTCAACTTCTTGACCACTTCCAGCATGATGGGCGTTGAGGTGAGCACTAAGGTCTCGTTTTCGAGGATTTTGTTCTTCTTGCCCAGCCCCAGCTCGGTAAAGATGATTTCCGCTCCTGGTTGACCAGCGTTTTCGTCGTCTTTTATTAAAATGAGGCCCTCCGACTTGTACACCGGCAGGGTGTATTTCAAATAAAAGTAAGCACCCGTGAGGGCGCCTCCCAGAAAGAGGACGAAAAGGTACCAGTAGCGCAGGCCCTTGTACAGCAGTTGTTTAACGTCGAGTTGATTATTTCCCATAGTAAAGATCGGTTTTGAACTGCGGCGAATTTACGGGTTCTTTTTTATGAGGGCAACAATCGTTCCGATTATTCGCGCTCGAAGGGATGCGGCGCTAAGGGGAGTTTCGCAAACGGGTGGTAGTACTCTCCGTTCAACCCTGTAGGCTGAGCGGTGCGGATCTGGTAGGCGAGTTCTACCGCCCGCGCCGCCTCATCCAGCGAGAAGCCCTGGCCCTCCAGAATTTTCTGGTAGCTCAGGGTGTGCAGGTCGGTAAAGCCTTCGCTGAACTCGACCTCGCGGCCCTCTACGGTGATGGAGCGGAAGGTGCGCTGGCCGTTAGCAGGCTGAAGGGCCTGAGCCAGAACGTCATAGTTGATGCTCAAAAACCAGTTCACGCGAGCCTTCTCTAAGCGCAAGAAGCCGCAGGCGCGGTCGTGGGTATGAATATACACGCGGTTTTCGAGCACCTCACCGAAGATCCAATGCAGCATGTCGAAGAAGTGGATGCCGATATTGGTGGCAATGCCGCCCGATTTTTCGATATTGCCCTTCCAGCTGGCGTAGTACCAGCGCCCGCGCGAGGTGATGTAGGTGAGGTCCACATCAAAAACCTTGTCTTTGGGTGAGGCATCCACATAGCGCTTGAGTTCCTGCAACGCCGGATGCAGGCGCAACTGAAGGATGGTATAAACCCGTCGGCCCGTTTCTTGCTCGATTTCGCGCAGACCGTCCACGTTCCAGGGGTTGAGCACTAAGGGTTTTTCGCAAATGACATCGGCGTCGTTGCGCAGTCCGAAGCGGATGTGCGCATCGTGCAGGTAATTGGGCGAGCATACGCTGACATAATGCACTGGACGACCAGCTCGCGCCAATTTGTTGACGTAACGGTCAAAGCGTTCAAACTCGGTGAAAAAAGCAGCATCAGGAAAGTAGCTATCAATGATACCGACCGAGTCGTTCGGGTCAAATGCCGCTACAAGGGTGTTACCGGTTTCTTTGATGGCGCGCATGTGGCGGGGAGCAACATATCCAGCAGCGCCGATAAGAGCAAAGCGTTTCATAATTGGGAAGAAGATTGTAAACAAAGATAAAACATCAGGAAATTTTCTGAACACGACCATTCCGAATCTCGTAGCGCTCACCGCTACCCGGGCAAATGGCCTGCCCGTTGTCATCGAAATGCAGCCGCTCGCCGTACTCACTCATCCAGCCGATCTGGCGGGCGGGGTTGCCCACCACCAACGCATAAGGCGGCACGTCTTTCGTAACCACTGCGCCGGCGCCGATAAAAGCAAACTCGCCGATATCATAGCCGCATACGATGGTGGCATTGGCCCCAATGCTGGCGCCGCGCCCCACGCGCGTGCGGCGATACTCGCTTTTGCGCTCGACTGCACTGCGCGGGTTGAGCACATTGGTGAACACCATCGAAGGCCCCAGAAAAACATCGTCAGCGCACTCCACGCCCGCGTAAATGGACACGTTGTTCTGCACCTTGACGTTGTTGCCCAACACGACTCCGCCGGCCACGAAGACGTTCTGGCCCAGGATGCAATTGCGGCCTATGCGCGCGCCGGACATGATGTGGCAAAAATGCCAGATGCGCGAGCCTTCGCCTATTTCACATCCTTCGTCTATGACTGCTGTTGGATGCGCGTAGAAATGGGACTCAGACACGGTTTCGTTTTTACTGTATCGGAAAAATTAACTTTGGGAAAATGGGCACCCTCGAGCCGGCGCCAAACGGTATCGGCCAAAAGTCGTGCCAGCCCGAGGCAGGCAAAGCTACCTTCGCGAAGGTACGGCTATAAAACTGGCTTATTGTCGGCAGAGCGGCAAAAGGCTCAACGCTCCACCACGATACGTCGGCTCAGCGCCCAGCCGGGCGTGCGCAAAGACAAAAAGTATGCGGCGGAGGGCAGCATGTGCACGTCAAACTTTACCCAAACTTCACGTTGCCTGCCCTCGATGTGCTGTTGGGCCACGGGACGCCCCAACACGTCGAACAGCATCGCCTCCACAGGTACGGGTTCGGGCAGCGTCAGGCCTAACCACACGTATTCCCGAGCCGGATTAGGGTATAGGCGCACTTGGGGCGGTTCGGGCTGTTCGCGTACGCGCACCGTTTCCGTTAGCGTCAGCGTCAGCGTTTCCGTACAGCCGCGCGCATCTGTTACCCAAAGCGTGTAGGTGTCTGCTGGCACGTTTCGGAGTGTCGGTTCAGCGCCTACTTCGATGCCCGCAGCGTTCGTCCAGCGATAGGTCCGTGGCGGCGTACCGCCGGATGCGGACAGGTAAGCAGCGCCATTGCTCTGGCCTTCTAACGGGTTGGTAAGCGAGTCCAGGGCGATGTAGATGGCCTCGGGTTGTTCTAAGACAATCTGCGCCGTGTAGGTACAGCCGGTGGTTTCGGAAACCAGCAAGGTATAGACACCAGCCGGTAGGTTGGCATTGGTCGCTATGAAGACGCCATTAGACCACTCGAAGAAGAACGGCCCTGTGCCGGCGCTCATGCTGGCGGCAATGACGCCATCGGCGGCGCCGTGGCAAGAGGGTTCCAAGGCTTCGAGGGCTATCTGGCCCGTGCAGGCGTTCTGTTCGCATGCTTTTGCCGTGCCTGTAGCGTACGCCTCGCAGTCGCGCGCGTCGCGCACCACCACACCGAAGGGCTGGCCGCTGGGCACTATCTGGCCGGCTGCATCGGCCAAAAAGGCATATGGTGGAGTGCCGCCCTCCACACTGACAAGTAGGCGCACACTGTCTTTGCCTGCACACAATTGATTGACCTTCAATGCCAAGGGTTGGCGTGGGTCGAGCAGGGCAGCATCGGCAATGGTCAGGCAAATGGAGCCGTTATCCGCCATGGGAACGCCTGCTTTTGCTGCAATTTGGAGGTAATACGTCCGGCCTGCGTTCAGTTCGGGCACCAGGACATCGCCGTCGCAATAGCGCGTGCGGTCGGAGCAAAACACCGGCTTTAGTTGGGCACAATCGCCCTCCCAGACGGCCACGACGTGGTCGAAGGCCGCGCCGGTATTGATGCGCACTGCTCCCAGGGCGGGCGCTTTGAACTGAAACCACACATCGCCACTTGCCCGCACGGCACAGGGTGGGCGCCACCCGGAATAGGTAGCGCCGGCGTTCGTGGATGCAACGCAGGGCACATTCAGGGCAATGGGCAACGCTGAAGCGCAGGCGTCGTTGGGAGGTGCTGCCGTTTTTTCAATGCGTAAGGTTGGGCACAGGTCGCCCTCTACGGTAGCAAACACTCCGGCCACCTGGGCGTAATACAGTTGCCCGGGGGTGAGCGGAGGCAAGCGCAGGGGGCTGCCCTGGTGGTGGGTCGCCACTTCAGTCAGCGCCGAGCAGTTGCCGCGATATACGGTGAGGATATGCGAGAAATTGGCCTGGGCATCGAGGAGCAAAAGCTCACCCGGCGCCAGGGTGGGTGCGTGGAAGGAATACCAGACGTCGGCGCGGGCAAGGCGGTTGTGCGAGGGCTGCTGAGACGACATACTCGCATGGCGGTTGGTGCCCGGTGGGCAAGGCGCGTCGGGCGCTACATAGCGCGCTTGCGCGCATACGTCATTGGGTGGCGGCATGGGCATCTGGTTGATGCGTTCTATTCGCACACAGAGGGCTCCACGCGGCAGGCCGAAGGCACTTTCCGAGCCAGCAATTCGGATGAAATACTCCCGACCGGCCTGAGCCTGGAAACACGCCGTTTCGCCCGTGAAGCCGTGCTCGTCGCGGTCCGTACACAGCACCCACGACAGGCCGGTACAGTCGCCCATGAAAACGCTGACGACGTCGTTGAAGTCCGCTCCGGTCGTCAGCATCGCCACACCATCGAAGTCGGCCACCCAGCGAAACCACACGCTGCCCAGGCCCTTCATCTGGCAGCCGCCTGTGGGGCCACTGTACAGCGCATTTCGGTTGTTGACCTCTACACAAGGAGCGCCGGTACTCAATGCAACGGCATGGGCGCAAAAGTCCACGGCTGCTCCGCGTCCAACGACTTTGACGTTGTCCAGGCCCACCCAATAGCCGCGCGTGCCGCCGTCGCGGTATTCAAACACCAACCGCCATTGCAGCGAGCGGAATGCCGACAGGTCAAAGCGGAACGTGCCGTAATCGGGGAAGAAAGGGCCGGCTACCTTGCCTTCAGGTGCAAACAGTGGTATCGTCTTTCCTGCCTCATTTTCCAAATAGACGGCAAAAGACTCACTTCCCGAGTAGCGCATGATGGCATCGAAGGTCAACTCGTATTCCATAAATTCGGCACCCGAAAACCACGGAGAGCGCAAGCGGATATGCGTAGGTGCTGCGGCGTCGCCCTGGGCATTATCGTCGAAAAAGGCAAAGCAGGTTCCGTTCATGGAATTGCCCTGGTAGAAAGCGGACGAGCCGAGGGGCACAAAACCAAACGACCACCCCGCAGGGCCAGAGAGGGTTTCGCTTTCCCACCCTGCCGGCAGGCTACATCCGTCGAAGGACTCGCGGAAAGCAAAAGCACCGCTGCCACTGGCGGTTATGCGGATGTTGTCAATGCCGACGTAGCGCCCCTGGCTGCCGGCCGGGCTGGTATAGCGCACGATGAGCCGGGTCGGCCCTGTCCAGGGCAGGAAAGCCAGGTCAGCGCGAAACTGGAAATTATCGCCGCTGCCCAGCGGGTCGTAATTGGTCATGAAATTGTCGTACCGCGCCAGCACGCGCTCTTGTGAGCCATCGGTCGCCACCACCTCGACCACGTCCTGATCGCCAAATTTGAAGTGGATGTCCATACGGCATTCCACTTCGGTAAAAGCACTCCAGTCAAACAGCGGCGAGACGAGCTCGAGCACATGTGCCGGAGCCTGCTTTGCGCCAGAGCGGCCGTCTATGAAAAAAAAGCAGGTGCCGTCTATGCTTTGATCCACAGCATCGGGCACCTGGGCCAGACCTACGTACCACAGGGGCGCAACGGTGTCGCCCTGAATGCGCACCTGCCACCCCGCCGGCAATGCGCACGAATTGAAATCTTCGTGCAACAGCACCGTAGCATCTGGCGCCTGCGCCACCGCAGAAGGCCAAACCATTGCCTGAAGAAGCAGAGAGAACCAGACTTGTCTTCTATTTGCCATTTTTAGCCCTATTGAACACACCCCTCCAAAACCCAAAGTTCGGAGTTCGGTTAGGGCCTCACATGCTCAAAAGCGCTTTATGCCCGATAGCGGACATGATTGGGAACAGTATCTTTATCCACAAGGTAACAAAGTAGCTATGGCAGAGAGGTTCAGAGGTCTGCGAGGGGTTGCAATTTGCCAGATAACAGGGCCGGTTTTAGGGGAGAGCAGGTTGTTGGCTTGTCGGCAATGCCGCCTGTTGGTGTAAGGGCGTGGCGAGTACGCACGCGATGCGCTCGGCGGCTCGCCCATCCCATAAGGGTGGCCGAATGGTGGGTGGTGGTGTAGTCGTCCAGAAATGTTTGAGCCAGGCCATGACCGTTTTCGGCTTATTGGGGCTGAGCAGAACGTTTGCCCCGTACTCCAGGGTGATGGGCCGTTCGGTGCTGGGGCGCAGCGTCAGGCAAGGCACCCCCAGCACGGTGGTTTCTTCCTGGATGCCGCCCGAGTCGGTGAGCACGACACGGGCGTTTTTTTGCAGGCACACCATGTCCGAATACGGTACAGGGCGGAGCAAAGCCAGGGTTGGGCAGGCACAAAGCCTCGTCCAGAGGTTCGATTGCTCCAGTTTCTGTGCTGTTCGCGGGTGCACAGGGAAAATGACAGGGGCCTGTTGGCTGATGTTCAGCAGTAGCTGAACTAAGTTTTGCAGGCGATCGGGATAATCCACGTTTTCAGCGCGATGAAACGTACACAGAGCGTAGCCACTGTTCCAGGTGCTTTGGAGCGGAAGCACCTGTTCTGGCTGGGCATGTTGACTTACGATGTCTTCCGGCGATTTTCGCTCTGCTATGGGCAGCATTTGAAGAAGGGCATCAATGAGCACATTGCCAACTAAGTGGATGCGTTCAGGGACGATGCCTTCGCGCATCAGATTGGCCACGGCAGCGGGTTCGGTAGCAAAGAGCACCTGGGCGAGGTGGTCGGCCAGGATGCGGTTTTGCTCTTCGGCCATGTGGGGGTCGCCGCAGCGCAGCCCAGCTTCTACGTGCGCCAGCGGGATGCCCGTCCGATGCGCGGCTAAGGCACCGGCGGCGGTGGTAGTTACGTCGCCGATGACGACCGTCCAGTCGGGTCGTAGCGTGCGTAAAAGTGGCTCAATGGCAGCAGCCAGGGCTGACCGGCGGCAGCGCTGACCCTGGGCGTCCTGCGGTACGAAACAGCGTATGGGCGTAGGCAATCCGAGTTCCTCAAAGAAGACGTCGCACATATCGGGCTGCTGGTGCTGCCCGGTATGTATGAGAAGCGGCCGCACGTGCGGAAAACGGCTCAGCGAACGCCATAGTGGGGCAGCCTTAATGAAATTGGGCCGAGCGCCTACGAGTACGACAATGGTCATAAGGCCTGAGCGCCAGACTTATGCTTTCTCCAGCGTCAGGCCAAAGGTAGAGCCTTGCTTCGGGTTGCTGCGCACGTTGATGGTCTGTTTGTGCGCCTCCACGATGTGTTTGACGATGGACAGCCCCAGCCCCGTGCCGCCGGCCTCGCGCGAGCGGCTTTTGTCCACCCGATAAAAGCGATCGAAAACGTGGGGGAGGTCTTTTTCGTCAATGCCAATGCCATTATCGCTGACTTCCAGCAAGATGTGGGTATCCATGTCGTAGAAGCTCACCTTTGTCGTGCCGCCCTCACGACCGTATTTAATGGAATTATCCACGAGGTTGATGAGTACCTGGCGGATGGCTTCCTTGTCAGCGCGTACGCGGAAATGCTGGGCAGCACCTTCTTTATAGCACAGGCGAATGTTTCGCTCGCGCGCCTTCATCTCTAAGTCGGCAAACACCTCATCGGTCAGGTTGCGGATGTCGAACTCGCGGATATCTAAAAGCATCTGGCCAGACTCCAGCTTGTGGATGGTTTCCAGATCTTGCACAATTGCCTCCAGGCGATCCACATTTTTGGCTGCCCGTTCCAAATAGTTCATGGCTACGGATGGGTCCTGGATAGCGCCGTCGAGCAGGGTGTGGATATACCCCTGGATATTAAAAATAGGCGTCTTGAGCTCGTGCGAGACATCGCCGATATAGCGGCGCCGATAAGCCGCCAACTTTTCAGACTCTTCGGCTTCGCGCTCGCGGGCTTCTGCCCATTCGTACACTTCCTGCTCCACGTCGTCCAGCACATCTGCTTGCCGGGGCTTTCTGGCCGCATTCCCGGCGCCTTTATGGCGGTGAATGATCTTGTAGATGAGCTTTACCCGGCGATAGATATAGTGCTTGACGAACAGATAATTCACCAAATAGCCCGTGATAAATACGGCTAAAGCCACTAAGAACAACTCCCACAAGGGAAGATGTACCCGCGGGTTGAAACTACCCAGAGCCGCCAGCACCAGCGTTACAAAGAGGCTGGAGGCCAGCGCCGTAATGAGGGCCAGCTGCTGCGGGCTTTGATTTTTGAACCGAAAGGTCATGGCATGTTTGACGCCCTTTACGCCCAGGCGGGCTCTTATGGCCGAAAGGTCTCTAAAATTCAAATTTATACCCAATACCCTTCATTGTTTTGATGTAATGCTCACCGATGCGTTCCCGAAGCTTCCGCACGTGCACATCTATGGTTCGGTGGCCTACGATGACATCACTGCCCCAAATTTTATCAAAAATTTCCTCGCGCGTAAAAACACGCCCTGGCCGCGACGCCAGCATCCATAGGATTTCAAACTCTTTTTTGGGCAACTCGATGGGCTGGCCGTTGCGATACACCATGACCTTGAGGCGGTCAATCACCAAGTCATTGGCCTCAATGATGTCCTGCTCTTCGCTCTGGTAGGAGGCGCGGCGCAGCAGCGCGTTGATGCGGCTAACCAACACCCGAGGTTTGATGGGTTTGGTGATGTAATCGTCGCCGCCCACGTCTAAGGCCGTAATTTGAGAGAAGTCCTCGTCGCGAGCGGTCAGGAAAGCAATGGGGGTTTTGGCAAACGTTTTGCTTTTGCGCAGCAGTCGGCAGGTCTCCACACCGTCGAGCTCGGGCATCATGATGTCCAGCACAATCAGGTCGGGCTTCTCGCGCTCAGCGATTTCGAGCGCTGCTTTGCCGTCCTGGGCGGTTACGACCTCGTAGCCTTCTTTGCGCAGACTATAGCGGACGAACTCCAGGATGTCCGGCTCATCGTCCACCAACAGAATTTTGGGAATTGACTGAGCCTCTTTTACGGTTTTCATGCTGCAAAAGTAAGGGAGGGCATTAACGCGGCTATTTGACGTCGAGTTTAAGTAAGTGTTAATTCTCAAGGCACCACTCGAACCTGCGACCGGTTGGAAGGGTCAATTACCCTGGCAAATACGCATCCAGAATTAAAAAGGATGTTGAAGAAAGTAAAGGTAAGCAGGACGGCCGAGGCCGCAAATGCCAAAGTTTGCGTTCTTTGCGGGTGCATAAAAAAACGAATAGATGGCGAAAAAACGACTGTATCGGGTTCTGTGTCTGGATGGCGGTGGCATTCGTGGCCTGTTGAGCGCCCACTTGCTGGCAGCTTTGGAACAAAAACTCAATGAGAAATGGCGCGCCCAGCACGGCAGCGCCCCGGAGCACCCGTTGCGTCTGGCCCAGTTTTTCGACCTGGTGGCCGGCACCTCAACGGGCGGCATCCTGGCATGCGCCCTGCTCTGCCCCGACGAGCAGGCACCCGACCGCCCGCGCTACAGCGCGCAGGAAGCCATCAGCCTGTACCGCGACTACGGGCGGCAAATTTTTTCCAAAACCATCTCCGGGCGCACAGGCGTTACCGCTGTTCGATGGGCGCGCTACGATAGTGCCCCCCTCGAACGCATCCTGTACGAGCGCTTTGGCGATACACGCTTAAGCCAACTGCTGCGCCCCTGCCTCATCACCAGCTACGACATCGAAAAGCGCAGGGCGGTCTTCTTCACCTCGCACGACGCTAAGGAAAAAGGCGACATGTACGACTACTTGCTGCGCGACGTGGCGCGCTCTACCTCGGCAGCGCCGACCTATTTCCCGCCTCACCACCTGACCTCGCTGGGCGGCCTGGAAAATTCTGCCATTGACGGCGGGCTTTTTGCCAACAATCCCACGATGTGCGCTGTGGTGGAAGCGCTCAAAATTTTTGGGCCTAAAACCGAAAGTGGACGACCGCGCCTGCTCGAGATGGACGACCTCTTTATCCTCTCTATCGGCACCGGCGTCATCAAGAAACCTTACTTCTTCCGCCGGGCACAAAGCTGGGGCCTGCTCTCCTGGGTAGCGCCCATCATTGACATCATGATGACTGGCGTAGCCGAAACCGTGGACTACCAGCTGCGCAAAATCTTCTCCGCCATTCAGAAACCGGATCAGTACGTGCGCATTATGCCTACACTGGGCACAGCCAGCGATGACATGGACGACGTGTCGCCTCGCAATTTGCAGGCGCTCAACCAGGCCGGCATCCAAAACGCCTACGACGCCGACAGTACCTTAGAGCGGGTGGCCGATATGCTGCTCAAAGACTTCGAGGGCTGAACGGGCATTTTTCGGCAGAAAAGCCTTGCGTTTTGGTCGGCGCGCTTACATTAGCGCCCAACAACGCGCCTGTTCTATGATCAAAATGATTTGCCTCATCCTCGGTGGGGGCGCCGGTACTCGGCTGTATCCGCTGACGGAAAAACGCTCCAAGCCTGCCGTACCCATCGCCGGCAAGTACCGCCTTATTGACATCCCGCTGTCCAACTGCATCAATTCGGGCGTGCGTCGCATGTTTGTACTGACGCAGTATAACTCGGCCTCGCTCAATGCCCATATCAAAAATGCCTACAACTTCGACCACTTCACCCACGGATTTGTGGACATCTTAGCTGCCGAGCAAACACCGGGCAACTCCTCATGGTTTCAGGGCACCGCCGACGCCGTACGCCAGAGCCGAAAACACTACGAACGCCACGACTTCGACTACATGCTCATTCTCTCGGGCGACCAGCTCTATCAGATGAATTTTGAGGAAATGGCCATGTGGCACATCGAAAAAAAGGCCGACCTGACCATTGCCTGCCTGCCCGTCAACGCCCGCGACGCCGTCGGCTTCGGCATTATGAAAGCCAATAACCAGGGGTATATCTCTCGTTTCATCGAAAAACCAAAGGCCGAACAACTGCCCGACTGGGTGAGTGATGTTACACCGGCCTACCAGAAACGAGGGCGCATCTACATGGCCTCCATGGGCATCTACATCTTCAGCCGAAAGGCCATCAGCGAGCTGTTCGATAACAACCCTCAGGCCACCGATTTTGGCAAAGAGATCATCCCGGCTGCTATTGAAAGTGGATATCGCGTAGCGGCTTATCCCTTCGACGGCTATTGGACTGATATTGGCACCATCCGCTCCTTCTTTGAGGCAAACCTGGAACTCACCGACCACATTCCGTCTTTCAATTTGTTCGATCCCAAAAGGCCCATCTACACGCGCGGACGCATGCTGCCGCCCGCCAAGTTTTACGGCGGCACACAAATCAACCGCGCCATGGTGGCCGAAGGCTCCATCATTCATGCCCGCATGATTGACTTAGCCATTATTGGCCTGCGCTCACGCATTGGCGAAAACTCGGTCATTAAAGAGGCCATCATCATGGGCAACGACACCTACCAGACCCTGGCCGAAATTGCCGCTCATCCGGAGGACATCCCTATGGGCGTCGGGGCAAATTGCCATATCGAATACGCCATTTTGGACAAAGACTGTTGCATCGGCGACAACGTCATCATCAAAGGCGGCAGCCACCTGGCCGATACGGAAACGGAGTCGTATTGCATCCGCGACGGTATTGTTGTGGTGAAAAAAGGAGCGGTCATTCCCTCTGGCACCCGCATTATGTAAAAAAAGCGGCGTGGCCAGCATGCGCTGATCACGCCGCTGAAATGCTCGTCGGACCCATTTAATGCAGGTACACGGCCACAAAACGAGCCGCATACGCCGCGCGGCCTTTTGCTAACGACAGGGTGTCGTTACGCAAGGCGTAATTGTCCACCTGTTCAAGCGCTTTTAGGAAATCACCTTCGTAGGGCACATCCGAGCAGGCCATCAGCGTAGAGGCCATCTGGCTAAAGCGAATGCGGTTGCCCTCTTCTAGCGTGTAGCTGCCCATCAGGCGGTTGCAGCCCGTGCTGCCAATGACTCGACCGCTGAATTTCAAGATGATATGTGCTTCGCGCTTTTGGTCTTCCTTAACGGTGATGGGCTTGCCGTACAACTCGATGAGTTTCCAGTACTTCTCGCGCACGTCGTTGTCGGCGTCGTGCTTTGGCAGGCGATACATTTCAGCCAGTTCGCCCTCGATGCGTTTGCCTTGCTGATCGAGCTGGATGAGGACATTTTCACCGACCTGATAGCGCATGTCGCCTGAGGGCATGTTAGCGCCGACCAAACGAATCTTATTGCCCGATGCGTCCCATTCGATAGCTCCCTTCTTGCGATAGATTTCTTTGCTTTTTCCCATGTACTGGGTTGCCATCTCGTACGTGTTGTCGGCTTTGAGTTGGATCTGGGTCAGGATGCCTTCGCAGTCGGCGCAAGGTACCACACCGATGTACGTGCCCGGCCAGTCGAGCGAGGTGCGACTGTTGTCTGCCGGTGTGGGGTTGCTCGATTTCTGGCCGGTCTTCTGGTTGCAGGCGAAGAGCGCAAGGAGAATGCCTACGGCGATAACGCCCATGCTGTAGGTGCGACGGAGTGGAAACATAGTCGGTTCTTTTTTGTAACGATGGTTTAGTGTGAATGACGAACAAAGATAGGCTCGCCGGTTGTTTCTACGGCATATCTACCCTGTTATATTTTTTAAAAAACTTCTCCGGCAGAAAGCCTTCTTGCTTGCGTGAATTCTTCCATTATCCAAAATCACACTACTATGCGTTTCTTCACTTTTCTCTTAACTATCGCTCTGTTGCTGTCTTTTGGAATGGCCTTTGGCCAAAAGCCAATCACCGACGCTCAGAAGAAGCGGATTTTAGAAAACCGCGAGTTTTTCTTGTCGTACAACATTCTGCTTTCGGACTACAACTTCGAGAATGCCGAGATGAACGATGCGCTTTTGAGCGCGGCAAAGCACTACGACAGTTGGCGCACGCTCCGTAAGGCCGGATGGATCGTTACGGGCACTGGTCTGGGTATGCTGGCTTTGGGCGGAATAGGCGGTGGCTTGCTGGCCGTGGACTCAGATGCGGCCTTTGCGGCAGGCGTTGTACTCCTCGTTACCGGGGTTACGGTGGGCATACCGTTGGTGGCCGTCGGGACACCTATGCTCATCGTGGCCGGCAGCGATAAGAAGCAGATGCTCCGGGCAATCAGCTACGCACAGTTGCTGCAGGAACCGAAGCATTGAGCGGTTGCTTTTGTGCAGGTATTGCGCTAACTACCGAACACATCGCGCACCCGCTCGAAGAAGGAGCGGTCTTCTTTGGTAGGCGCGGGCTTGAAGTTGGGCATGTCGCGCAGCTGTTCCAGTAGGCGTCGCTCTTCGTCCGTCAGCTTTTTGGGCGTCCAGATATTGACGTGTACAAGCAAGTCGCCGCGCCCGCGCCCTTCTAAAGAGGGCAGCCCCTTTTCGCGCAGCCGGAAGATTTTGCCCGACTGCGTGCCAGCGGGGATTTTGATACGAGCACGCCCTTCGAGCGTGGGCACTTCAATTTGAGCGCCCAGGGCAGCATCGGCGATGTTAATGAAGAGTTCGTACAGGATGTTGCGCCCCTCGCGCGTAAAGTGCTCGTGTGGCAGTTCTTCGATGTTGATGATCAGGTCTCCGCTGGGGCCGCCGCGCAGGCCAGCGTTGCCTTTGCCCGAGACCGACAGCTGGATGCCTTCGTGTACGCCGGCAGGGATGTCCACCTCGATAGTGTCTTCTTGCATGACGCGGCCTTCGCCTCGGCAGGTCGGGCAGTTGGCTTTTACGGTCTGCCCTGTGCCGCCGCAGGTCGGGCATGTTGTCGCCGTCTGCATGGCGCCGAAGGGCGTCTGCGTGATGCGCCCCACCATGCCAGAGCCCCGGCAGGTGCTGCACGTTTCGACGTCGCTGCTGTTGCGCGCACCGGTACCGTTGCAGGTAGCACACCGCACCTGACGGCGCACCTTTATTTTTTTATGCACGCCAGTGGCGATCTCTTCTAAGGTCAACTTGACTCGGATACGCAGGTTGCTGCCGCGCTCCCCTCGGCTCTGCGCACGGCCGCCAAAGCCCGTGCGACTCCGCCCAAAAAACTCTGCGAAAAGGTCATCGTCAATGCCAAAGCGCCGCAGGATATCCTGCATATCCATGCTCTCATAATGAGGAGTACCGCCGCTTTGGCTCAGCCCCTCGTGCCCATAGCGGTCATAAATAGCGCGCTTCTCCGGGTCGCGCAGCACATCGTAGGCTTCTGCCGCTTCTTTAAACTTTTCCTCGGCAGTTTTATCGCCCGGATTTTTATCCGGGTGGTATTCAAGGGCTTTTTTGCGGTAAGCCTTTTTGATTTCTTCCTCACTGGCGTTTTTTGGTACGCCCAGTATCTCGTAATAATCGCGCTTTGTCATAGGTCATCATTTGCCTACCACCACTTTGGCGTGGCGGAGGATGCGTTCGCCTAAGCGATAGCCTTTTTCTACGGTATCCACAATTTTGCCTTTTAATTGCTCAGAGGGCGCCGGAATTTCGGCCACAGCCTCCTGAGTGTCTGCGTCCAGATCGGTGCCGGCCTCAACCTCAATAGGCTGCAAGCCTTTGCTTTGTAAAGTGTGCAGCAGTTTGTGGTAGATGAGTGCAATGCCTTCGTCCAAGGCATTGTTTCTGGCTGCCCTGTCAAAATCGTCCAGAACGGGCAGAAGCGCTGCCAGAATGTCGCGTCCCGCCGTAACCTGTAGTTCCATGCGCTCTTTGGCAACATGGCGCTTATAGTTTTGGAAGTCGGACAGCAGGTACAGGTACTTGTTGTGCAATTCCTCGTAGCGCTGCTGCCATTCCTCAGCGGTAATGGCTGGTGCTTCGTTGCCTTCGGTCTCCTGGGTTGGTTCGCCTAAATTCTCCTCTCCTGTCTCTGGCTGAGGCTCTTGTATTAATTCGTGATGTTCTTCTTCTACTATGGGTTGATTTTTATTCCCGTCGTTCATAGTTGCCAGTCAATGCTTAAAGAGAATGTGATAGATAGCTCAAAACCGCTCTACAAGGATTATGCCTCAGCCCTTTGGCTGCCAATGTGTCAGGTGCCGCCGAGTGCTTCACGCAGCATGCGTTCCATCTGCGCTGGCGAAAGGTTGACGCCCATGATGACACCCTCCGGGTTGACCAGAAAGGTGGTGGGAATGGCCCGCACCCGGAAGCGTCGGGCCAGAGGCCCATCAAAGCGCTCTAGCTCGATAACATGGTTTGGCCAAACCAGGCCATCGGTCTGCAGCGCCTGCTCCCAGGCCTGGCGCGTCTGCTCGATGCCGATGCTGATGATGTCGAAGTTGTGCTCGCGATATTCCGCATACAGGCGCGTCAGTTCGCGGTTTTCGGCCCGACACGGCCCGCACCAGCTGCCCCAAAAATGGATGAGCACGTAGCGGCCACGCCATTCGGAAAAACGCGCCGTCTTTCCGTTTTCTAATGTAAAAGAAAAGTCGGGTAATCGCTCACCCGCCGCAAAGCGCGGTTGGCGGTATTTCCAGTAACCAAGTACCGTCAGCGCTAACAGCGCGACGGCAACGGCTGTTTTCCAATTTCCAGCAGCCATGATGCCTCGTATTTTTGCGCAAGTTTAACGCGAATCCACGACATCATGCGCACGATTGACCCAACACAAATTGCCACCAAAGACCTGCACCAGTTCATCCTGGGCGCCGTAGGCCCGCGTCCTATCGCTTTCGCGAGCACTATCAGCGCCGATGGGGTGCCTAATCTAGCGCCCTATAGCTTCTTTAATGCTTTCAGCAGCAACCCGCCCATCCTGATCTTTTCCTCTAATCGGCGGGTCGAGAACAACACCACTAAAGATACGCTGCAGAATGTGCGAGAAACGGGCGAGGTGGTCATCCACGCGGTCTCTTATGCCATGGCGCGCCAGATGGCCCTGTGCAGTATCGAATACGACGCCAGCATCAACGAGTTCGAGAAAGCAGGCTTCACTCCCCTACCCTCCGAGCGCGTGCGCCCTTTCCGCGTAGCCGAAAGCCCGGTACATATGGAATGCGTCGTGGACGATATCCTTCCTTTGGGCGACAAGGGCGGCGCCGGCAACCTCATCGTCTGCCGCATGGTGCTGATGCACATCTCCGAGGACGTGCTGACGCCCACTGGGCGCATTGACCCACACAAAATTGACCTCATCGGCCGCCTGGGCCGCTTCTACTACGCCCGTGCCAGCGGCGACGCCATCTTCGAGGTGGTGCAAAAGGTGAACGAAATCGGCGTAGGCTTCGACGCTCTGCCACTTTCCGTGCGCCACAGCCCCGTGCTCACCGGCAGCGAACTGGCGCGCATCGCCGCGCTGACGCGGCTACCCAGCCGAGAGGAAGCGCTGGCCGACCCTGCTGTGGTAGAGGCATTGAAGCGCAATACCGCACCCACAGAACTGCATCTTCTCGCTCGCAAAGCCCTGGAACGAGACGATGTAGAGCACGCCGCCCGGCTGTTGATGGCAATCGCTTGAGCTCGCTTCAGCAGCCTTAAAACACGGCGCAAGTTTTTCCTCATTCCCACAGTGCTGGGCGGCACGCAATACTTTGGGATTTTTTGCTGCGCATTTGGAAAATTCTATTGGGTAACCGTACCTTTGCGTTCGTTTTCGGCGAAAGGGACGCCGGACATTTCATTATCACCTGATTTAGAACAAGTTAAAAAAGGAATCGCCTCGTTTTTTTATGCCAACTATCAACCAGCTGGTACGCAAAGGCCGCGAGAAAGTGGAGTACAAAAGTAAATCGCGCGCCTTAGAGGGCAACCCTCAGCGCCGTGGGGTGTGTACGCGCGTTTATACCACGACGCCAAAAAAGCCTAACTCGGCACTGCGCAAAGTTGCCAAAGTTCGCCTGACCAATCAGATAGAGGTCATTGCTTACATCCCGGGCGAGGGTCACAACCTTCAGGAGCACTCCATCGTGCTGGTGCGTGGTGGTCGTGTGAAAGACCTGCCCGGCGTGCGCTACACCATCGTGCGCGGCGCTTTAGACACTGCGGGCGTCAATAACCGCAAGCAAAGCCGCAGCCGCTATGGTACCAAGCGACCGAAGAAGTAACCGGTCTCCTTTTGGTTAGATATCATTCTCTTATACCAACACCTATTTTGATCTAGCATGCGCAAACACAAACCGAAACCTCGAGTATTGGCTCCCGATCCGCGCTACAACGACGAAATGGTTACCCGTTTCGTCAATCACATGATGTGGGAGGGCAAGAAGAGCGTTGCGTTTCGAATCTTTTACGATGCCTTAGACCTCGTAAAAGCACGCACCAACGAGGACGAGTTGCAGGTGTGGAAAAAAGCGCTCAACAACGTCATGCCTCAAGTGGAGGTACGCAGCCGACGCATCGGCGGTGCTACCTTCCAGATCCCGACGGAGCTGCCCGCCAACCGCAAAGTGTCCATTGGCATTAAATGGCTTATCCGCTACGCCCGCGCCCGCTCGGGCAAGGGCATGGCCGAAAAACTGGCTGCCGAAATCATTGCCGCCAGCAAAGGCGAAGGCAACGCCGTCAAAAAACGCGAAGATACGCACAAAATGGCCGAGTCCAACCGCGCTTTCGCTCACTTCAGAGTGTAAGCGAGCGCTCCGCCCTACAGCCTGCCGTTGAAAAAAACCGGAGTGCCGCCCACGCGCAATTTTACCTCCGGTTTTTTCGACGGTTTTGCTGTTTTAATCCTCAGGCTGACACGCGCCTTTTGAAAGGCAAGCCAAATTAACAAAAACTTAATCGCTGCTTAATCCGAAATAATTTTCGATACAGCGTTTAAAATTTTACCAAAAGCAAATTTTTGCAAAATCACCCGTTTTAGCCCTCTGCCTGCCAGCAAGGGCCGCTATTCGGAAAAACTCATCACCTAACTACACGTACTTTTACCATGGCAAAGGACCTGCGGTTCACCCGAAATATCGGCATTGCCGCCCATATTGACGCTGGTAAGACCACCACTACGGAGCGCATCCTCTACTACACAGGCGTAACGCACAAGATCGGCGAAGTGCACGAAGGCGCCGCCACCATGGACTGGATGGAGCAGGAGCAGGAGCGCGGCATCACCATCACCTCCGCCGCCACCAAGTGCACCTGGGAAGTGGAGGGGCAGAAATACGACTTCAACATCATTGACACGCCTGGCCACGTGGACTTCACCGTGGAGGTCAACCGCTCGCTGCGCGTGCTCGATGGCTTGATCTTCCTCTTTTCGGCCGTGGACGGCGTAGAGCCGCAGTCTGAAACGAACTGGCGTTTGGCCGATAACTACAAGGTGCCGCGCATTGGCTTCGTCAACAAAATGGACCGCGTAGGTGCCGACTTTTTCAATGTCGTTAAGGACATGAAGGCCAAACTGGGCGCCAATGCTGTGCCGCTGCAAGTGCCCATTGGCGCAGAAGATAGCTTCAAAGGTGTCGTGGACTTAGTCACCAACCAGGCTATTATCTGGAATGAGCACGATATGGGCATGACCTATCAAGTAGTGCCTGTGCCCGCTGATTTGGTGGACACCGTTCAGGAGTACCGCCAGAAGCTGATTGAAGAAATCGCCACCTACGACGATACCCTGCTGGAGAAGTTTTTTGAAGACCCGGACTCGATCACTATCCCCGAAATGCGCGCCGCCATTCGCGCTGCCGTCTGCGACATGAAGATGACGCCGGTGATGTGCGGTTCGGCCTATAAAAATAAAGGTGTACAGGCCTGCTTAGATGCCGTGTGCTACTACCTGCCCTCGCCCATTGACATCGAGGCCGTCAAGGGCACAGATCCGCGCACCGACGCCGAGATTTCGCGCAGGCCGACGGTGGACGATCCTTTCTGTGCACTGGCATTCAAAATTGCCACCGACCCCTTTGTGGGCCGTTTGTGCTTCATCCGCGTGTACTCGGGCCAGCTGGACGCCGGCTCTTACGTGCTGAACACGCGCACCAACTCCAAGGAGCGCATCAGCCGCCTGTACCAGATGCACGCCAACAAGCAAAACCCAATTGACCGCGTCGAGGCCGGCGACATCGCCGCCGCTGTAGGCTTTAAAGACATCCGCACTGGCGACACGCTGTGCGATATAGAAGCTCCCATCGTGCTGGAAAGCATGGTGTTTCCGGAGCCGGTTATCGGTCTGGCCATCGAGCCCAAGACGCAAAAAGACCTGGACAAACTGGGTATGGCTCTGGCCAAACTGGCTGAAGAGGACCCGACCTTCCGCGTGCAGTACAACGAAGAGACCAACCAGACGGTTATCTCCGGCATGGGTGAACTGCACCTGGAGATCATCGTAGACCGCCTGCGTCGCGAGTTCAAGGTAGAGTGCAACCAGGGTGCCCCACAGGTGAACTACAAAGAAGCCCTGACGGCCACCGTTACGCACCGCGAGCGTTTGAAAAAGCAGACGGGTGGTGCCGGTCTGTTCGCCGAAATAGAATTCGAACTCGGCCCCGCCGACCCAGCGTTTTTGGAGAGCGAAGACTTCAAGAGCGGGCGTAAAAAACTGCAATTTGAGTGGGGCATCGTGGGCGGTGCCATTGATAAAAACTACATCAAGCCCATCACTGATGGCTTTACCAAAATGATGAGTCAGGGCGTATTGGCCGGCTACAGTATTGACTCCATGAAAGTGCGCGTCATTGATGGTATGATGCACCCTGTGGACTCTAAGCCCATTGCCTTCGAACTCTGCGCCCAGGAAGGCTTCCGCCAGGCAGCCCCTAAGTGCAAACCTCAGATCATGGAGCCGATCATGAAACTCGAGGTTATCACTCCTGAGGAGTATGTCGGTCCGGTCATTGGCGACCTCAACCGCCGCCGCGGTATGCCAAAAGGCCAGGAGACCCGTGCTGGCGGCGCCATTGCCATCCAGGCCGAGGTGCCCCTGTCGGAAATGTTCGGCTACGTAACCGCTTTACGTACCCTCACCTCGGGCCGTGCCTCTTCGACGATGGAGTTCTCGCATTACGCACCTGCACCGGAAAATATCGCCAAGCAGGTGATTGAAAAAGCGCGCGGAACGGGTAAAAATTAACCAGACCGCTTCTTTTTTAGCATAAGCCCAGCCCACTTTCTTGCAAGTTCAAGAGAGTGGGCTTTTTGCTAATATTGACAAAAATCAGCGCTTGTAAAAATCAGCCATGCGCTTACTTTTGTGCCCGAGAAATTCGGTCTGATTTGTAAAAACTTAGCCAGCCTGAAAGACGATAGGATTTCCATCAAAAGCATGAATCAGGTTCTGGAAAACGTTCATTGAATGTTTGCGAAGGGTTGAGGTGAAGGATTGGATGCGCGCATATTGCTGTGCTCCTTTGAAG
>CAZYEV010000008.1:0-207641 GCA_964646615.1 uncultured Saprospiraceae bacterium | reverse complement strand
TTGTGCTTTGGCAAGATAGTGGTTATCAAGGATATACACCAGAGGATGTTTTGGTGATACAGCCAACGAAGAAGCCCAAAGGTAGGGAGTTGAGCCAGGAGGAACGTCTTGAGAACCGTTCGATTTCGAGTATTCGTGTTCGGATGGAGCATTTTATTGGTTCGATAAAGCGCTATCGGATGGTGAAGGATGAGTGCAAGGTGTATAAGGACAACTTTAGGGATACCATTTTCATCACCTGCACGGGATTACATAATTTTAGGGTAATGGCAAACCCACCAAAATATCCTGATAATCAATAACTTCAAATCTACATAATGTCTATTATGAAAAACGCTCTCGCTTTGCCTAAGATCGCCGGCATTTCGGTGTACGTTCACTGGACCTTTGCCATTCTCATCGGCTGGATTGTACTGACCAATCTCTGGCGTGGTCTGGACTGGCTACACGTGAGTTGGATGGTGCTTTTCGTGCTGGGCCTGTTTGTGTGCGTGACCCTGCACGAGCTGGGCCATGCGCTGGCCGCCCGTCGCTACGGCATTCGTACGCAGGACATTACGCTGTATCCGATTGGCGGTGTGGCCCGGCTGGAGCGCATGCCGAGCAAACCTTCGCACGAGCTGGTGGTGGCGCTGGCTGGTCCGGCCGTCAACGTCGTGATTATGCTACTCCTGTGGCCACTGATTGCCAATTTTGAGATGCCGCAAGAGGATAGTGCCGAGGTCTTTCTCATCGACCAGAACAGTTTCCTGCCCATGCTGGGCATTGTGAACGTCTGGCTGGCGGCGTTCAACCTCATTCCGGCGTTTCCGATGGATGGTGGGCGGGTGTTGCGTGCCCTGCTTTCGATGCGCATGGATCGGGTGCGGGCCACCGAGATTGCTTCGTTCGTGGGGCAGGCCATTGCCATCCTGTTCGTTTTTGCGGGTTTTTACGTCAACCCGTTCCTAATCTTCATTGGCCTGTTTGTCATTCTGGGAGCCCGTGCCGAGGCGGAAGCGGTGCGCTCGCAGTCTTTCTTAGAGGGCTTTACGGCAGGCGATGCCCTGATGACCAATTTCCAGACCTTAGACAAGCACCACACCATACGCGATGCGGTAACGCTGCTCTTGGACGGCCAGGCGCGCACCTTTCTGGTCGTGGATGGCGACTTGCCCTACGGGGTGCTCACGCGCGACCATATCATTCGGGGCATCCAGTCTGCCGGCGAGGGCGCACCTGTACACACGGTGGCGGATACGCACCTGCATTATTTCGACATGCGTACTCCGTTAGAGGAAGTACTGGAATACTTTCAGCAGCGGCCGGGTTCCATCGTATTGGTGCGCGATGGCCATCGCCTGGCCGGCATCATTGACTCGGAGAACATTTCGGAGCTCATCATGGTCAACGCCGCGCGGCTCCGCATGGCGTGAGCTCAGTACTCAACGCCGGTGTCTTCGTAAAGTTCCCGGTTTTTGGCGCGGGTATCCTGTGGTTTCTTTTCGATACGTCCGTCGGCGCCTTCTTCAATTTTGTAAATGCGCGGCTGCCCGTCAGCAGGAGGCGATGAGGCATCCATGTTTCGGGTTCTTTCATCGCCATATTCTCGGGCGGCCTCCATCCATTTTGAGCCGGTATCCCAGGCCTCTTGCATAAAAGGTTTGAGCCGACTGATGTACGTGCCGGCGTATTTAGGTAATTCGGCCAAAGGCTCAAGCGTCCTGGACTCGCTGGCGGTCTGTTCGCCTATGATACGTGTCTCCCGCAGAAACCACAGCACTGACCCATACAAAAACAGGGCAATGAAGGCACCTACCAAACCGCCCAAGGTCCAGTTAATAAACCCAACTCGAAACATCTGAAACATGCCCGCAGCTCCCCGGCCTGCTGCCCTGAGGAGCCCCCAGATAAACAGGACATTGACGACAAATGCAAAGGGTAAAATAAACGGCGAGTCGGAGTCAAGGGCAGCCTTAAGGATGCGTGTCATCACCGGCGTCATTTTATAGGCCAGTACTAAGCCAAAGGTAATGGACAAAAACCAGAAGATGATGCCAAGGATGCCTTTGTCCCTTCCGTACCAGAATCCTAAAAGAGCGACGAGAGCGGTGAGGATGTCAATCGTCATAGCGGCAGCTATTAGCGCAGTGCCTGAGCCGTTCAGAACGGCAAGTCGTCCGTCGCAGTCGGCGGTGGCGCTGCGGTGTAGTCAGGGAATGGGTCGGCGGGGTGTTGCTCCGGCGCCGAAGCAGTGGCAGTATTGCCGTCGGCCTTTTCGATGCGCCAGGCATTCAGGTTGGTGAAGAACTTACCCTGCCATTCGCGCCCGCGCAGGTCGAACGATACCTTGACAACGTCGCCTTCCTGAAAAGCATCGAGCAACTGGCAACGGTCCTGTATCGCCTGAAATTTGACGTATTCCGGATACTGGCCCGATACAATTTCCAGCACAAACTCGCGCGCCTGGAACGTAGCGGTCTTTTGCTCGATAGGGAAAACACGGTACAATTTGCCAATTACTTCAAAAGCCATACCTCAAATAGCAGCCAAACTTGTTTGGCCTGTTTGGTGAGAAAAAGATGAAAAGAACAATTTTCTATTGCTGCGGGCACACCTGCCCACAGGTTTAGTTTTTCAATTTAAAATACGCCTCGTAGTACCCTGGCCGGTTGGCCGAAAGCACGTAGTCGAAGCGTCGGCTCACGGCAAAGCGCTGTTGTGGTGCATACAGGAAAATCTCGGGCAGTTCGTCGTGGAGCAGCTGCTGGACGCGCAAATACAGTTCGTTGCGTTTTTTCTCGTCAGGTTCGGCGCGCAGGGCCTCGATGAGGCGGTCCAGTTCGGCGTTGGCGAAGGCGCTGCGGTTGCCCGAGCCAATGCTTTTGGAATGGAAGCTCTGGTAGGGGTCCCACAGACCCGGGAAGAGCACCACGCTGGTGAGGGCCAGGTCGTAGTCGCCCTGTCGGGTTTTCTGGGCGATAACGCGTATGTCGTCCTCGACTACGTTGAGCGCGAAGCCGGCGGCACGGGCGGTGTTCTGGATGCTTTTGGCCGTTGCGCTGGAGGTGGGCGAGGCACCGGCTGTGAGGAGCGAGAGTTCCAGGTTGACGCGCTTGCCGTCTATTTCTTTGTCGGCAATGCCGTCGCCGTTGGTGTCTGTCCAGCCGGCGTCGGCCAGCAGTTTGCGTGCCTTGTTGATGTCGTAAGCGTAAGGTTTGAGCGAGCGGGCATAGAAGGGTTTGGCCGGGTGGACGGGGCTGACGCAGCGTTCGGCCATGCCTTCCCAGATGGTATTGAGCATGTAATCGTAGTCCATGGCGTGGGCCAAGGCCTGGCGCACACGCTTGTCGGCCAGCGCTGGGCGGGTGGTATTGCACAAGACACGCGCATAGGCATTGGCGCTCACTAAGGCCATATCGTAGCGCAGCGGCAGACAGGTGTCTTGCTTTAATTCCACAAATTTGGTGGGCGAAAGGGCCGGCACAATGTCCACATCACCGCTGCGGATGAGGTTTTCGGCGGCAGCCTCTTCTTTGATAAAGCGGTAGATGATTTTTTCCGGATAAGCGGCCAGATAGCGGTTGCGCGATGCCACGCGGTCGCCCCACCAGTTGCTTTTTTTCACCAAAACAATGCCCTGATCCACATCGAAGTTCTCTAAGCGATACGGCCCGCTACCCGAAATGGCCGTTTTATCGTTGGCAAAGCGCGGCGACTGGAAGGCTTCGGCCCAGGTTGCGAATTTGTTTTTGCTTCCGCTGTTGGCATCGGCCGCGGCAGTCAGTTGCTGGGCGCGCGTGCGGTCCTGTAGGTCGGCCAGCGACACGGAGGCCAGCACGCCCTCGGGGTCGTACTGATAGGCCGGATAGATGGGAAACTGGCACAGGCTTTCTAAGCCCAGGATGTAAAACTGGTCGAAGTAGGCGGTAAATTTCTTCGGGTTTTGCGCGTCCACCTCTAAGGCTTTTAGCCGCTCGAAGTAGCCGAGCCATTCGCCCAGGGGCAACAAAGGGTGGTGCAGGATTTTCAAAGAAAACAGCACATCGTGGCCTGTGATGGGCGAGCCGTTGTCCCACGTGGCTTCGTCGTAAATCTTGAAGTCGTAGGCCAGCATCCCGGCGCGCGGGCCTTCCTTGACAGTATAAACGGTCGGGATATTTTCGATGAGCAGAGGCACGAGTTCGAGCGTTTTGGGTTCGATGGTGGCCAGCGATTGGAAGAGGTTGGCGGCCACATATCGGTTGTAGCCCGGCCCGGGCAGGATGGGGTTAAGCGAGGTGGCGGCGGCTTCCATGCGCACCGTTACCGTATTGTCGGTTTTGAAGGTGATTTTGCCGCAGCGTGCTGTGCGGTCGTCGCCGCAAGCGGTGAGCAAGACGGCAGCCAGGAGGGTCAGTAAAAGTAACTGTTTCGGGATGCGGTGTTTTTTATCGCAAGCGGTCATATAGGTGAAAAATTTGGGTAAAAGTACGGCGAGGCGTTGGGATGGTGGATGAAGTTTTTGTGCCCGTCTGGCTGCTGCCGTTTGGCCGGGTGGTAAGCGTCAGGTATCCAACGGAATGTGCAAAGTAACGCGCAGCCCGGCGGGCGAGCCGTCAGGGTGGGTCAGGTTTTCCCATTGAGCGTTGCCGTGAGCTTTTTCCGACAGCAAGGCCAGGCGTCGTTGGGTAAGCATCATGCCTACGGATTTGTGGGGGCTTTTAACGTCATCTGCAACATTTAGGCCGGGGCCATTGTCGGTAATAGTGGCTATCAGGTAGCGATCTTCTGCAGCAAAAGCTATGGATACCACACCGCCTTCTTCTTTGTTTTGCAGGCCGTGCAGCAGGGCATTTTCCACAAACGGCTGCACGAGTAGGGGCGGCAGGCTGATGTCGTCTAAGTCCATTTCGGGCGAGGTGGTGATGCTGTAGTGGAAGCGTTGCCGGAAGCGCAGCTGCTCCAGCGCCAGGTAATGGCTGAGCATTTCCATCTCCTCGCGCAACGAATGGCGTCCGTCCACAGCGCCATGGAGGGCTAAGCGCACTAAGCGGGCGAAGGAGGCTAAGTAGCGTGTGGCGGCATCGGGGTCGTTTTGCGCGATGAAGTGCTGGATGCTATTGAGGCAGTTGAAGATAAAATGCGGGTTCATTTGGGCGCGCAGAGCGGCGGCTTCCAGCTGGCGGATTTTTTCTAAGGCGGCGGTCTGCTGGTGTTTTTGGTGCAGACGCCAGCGGTAGATCAGCGACAGCGCGATGGCGATGCTCAGGCTAAGGAGCACCCAGAAGGCCGGCGTTTGCCACCAGGCCGGGTGTATGCGGAAGTGCCACTGTGTGGGGGTACTCCATTGGCCGTTGGGACTTTGGGCCTGCACCTCGAAGGTATAGTGGCCGTGTGCCAGGTTGGCCAACAGCACCTCGCGCGTAGTGCTGTACGTGAAGGTCGTGTCGGCGCCCAGCAGGCGATAGCGGTATCGGATGTTGCCCTCGGAAGGGTAATGCAGGGCGTAAAAGCGCAGCATCAGGGTGTTAGAGTCGTGCGGGAAGCGGCTGTGGGGTACGAAGGCAACGGGCCGATTGTTGACCCACAAGCGCTCCAGTGTGGGCGGCGGCACGGGCGGTGTGGTGGGCAGTTGTCGGAGGCGCACCAGACCGGACTGGGTAGCGACCCACAGATAGCCGCCGGCAGCCACGACATCGCTGACCTGGCCCGAAGGCAGCCCTTCGCGGCGGGTGATGGCTTGAGCCTCCCAGTTGCCGTCGGGGCGCGGTGTCAGGCAGGTAAAGCCTTCGCTGGACGACGCATAGAACACTTCCCCCAGTCCGGTGCTCAGCCACGTGGTGAAGTCGCTGGCCAGGCCGTCGGTCTGGCGCAGATGTGTCATTCGCCCATGTTCGTCGCGGATGAGCACGCCGGCGCCGCGAAGGCCAATAGCCATCTTGCCGCCTGGGCTGATGCGCAGGTGGCGCGGTTGAAAACGCAGGGCCGGATGTGAAAAAGGCGGTAGCTCATAACGCCCCTGCCGCCACGGGTGCAGCCCGGTGTGGGTGAGCACCCACACGAGACCTTCGGCGTCCTCCACCACGTCAAACGTGCGGGCGTAGGGAGGAGCCTCTTGGCTATCCCTCCGATGCCAGCCCAGACCTGATTTGGTCTCCACCTCAAAAAAGCCTGAGCTGCTTGCACACCATAAACGGCCCGAGCGTGGCCCTAAAGAAAGTGTCTTGACACCGAAGAAAGTGCCTCGTTCCTGGATGATGGCATTGCGCCATCGCCCGCCCTGCCAGACGTGAAGCGGTGTCGAACACCACAGCTGCGCATTTGCAGTATCGTACAGCAGGGCTTCTATATCGCGTGAGACCAGCTGCGGCAGCGGAAAGGTGGTGGCACGATGGCTTTGCAGATCTATCACGGCCAGGGCCGCTGGGCGAAAACCCGCGAAGAGACGGCTTTTGCCATCAAACGCCAGACGAGTAACCTCGTCAAAAGGCAAACCCTGACGCCGGTCGAAAACCTTGATGTCCGGATTTTTACAGTAAAATACTCCGGTGTGGTGTGTCGTGGCCCACCAGCCGCCCCATTGGTCTATGAGCACATCCGTTATGAAGCAGCCGGGCAGCAGGTTTTGCCCCTCTCCGCGCCGCAAATGTGCCGTCGAAGGAAAGTAATAAAGTCCTGGCCGCTCGCCCAGGTGAACGGCCAGCAACAGGGCACCGTCGTTGGTTTCAGCCAAACGCCGGGCGGTGTAGGGTAACTGTGTTTGCCATACGATGCTGTCGTTGCGCAGAAGATAATAGGCGTCCCGGTAGGCGTGCAGTGCGTCGCCGTTGCGCAACCGCCAGAAACCGCGCTGTTGCACATCAACAAACGGGCGCTCAGGGAACGATGTCAGGTATTGAATGCTTCCCTTCCGATAAACGGCGACACCCAATGGCGTCCGCTCGTAGGACGGCCCCTGGCTCGAAGAGACGGCAAGCGCCAGAGCACGTCCCTGGATTTCAGTGTACAAGAACACGCGCCTGTCCTGGCTGCAAACTACCTCAAAGCGCCCATCCGGGTAGAGATGCAGCAAGCCCAGGTGGTTATACACCAACCAAAGGCTGCCGTCCACATCTGCCTGCATATCCAAGGGCAGCTGGTACTGGCGTCGAAACGCCTCTATACTTGCCTGATGCTCGAAAGGACGCACGGTATCGCGTTCTACATACCACAGCGAGCCGTCAATACGGGCAAACCAGATGCGCCCGCGTGGGTCTTCGGTAGGCTGAAAGGCCTCGGCGCCGTTCCACCTCGAGGTGTCTATCGGCCGCACAAATTCATAGCCGTTGAAGCGACAAATACCCGCCTCGGTGCTGAACCAGATATGGCCTTCGCGGCTCTGAAGCACCTCGTAGGCCACATTGGCTGGCAGCCCCCGGGCTGTCGTGTAGTGCGTCCACACCACCTGCTGCGCCCCGATAAACGCCGGCCCTACCAGCGCTAAGGCCCAAAACATTTTTCTGGCCAAAACAACAGCCCGCATATTTGTGGCAAATATCGCTGGCTTTCTCACACCTGAACCATGCCGCTCAAAATAGCCCTCGTGGACGACGAGCCTGCCGCACGCGCAGCGATGAGGCAACTGCTGCAAGTGCATTGCCCGCAGACGGTCGTCGTCGGCGAAGCGGGCAGTGTGGCTGAAGGTCTGGCCCTGCTCCGCCACACCTTACCCGATTTGCTGCTGCTCGACGTCGAAATGGAGGACGGAACGGGCTTCGATCTGCTCGAACAGGCCCGCCCATTGCCCTGCCTGCTGGTGTTCGTTACGGCGCACGACGAGTTCGCCGTGCGCGCTTTCCGGTGCAACGCCATAGATTACCTGCTCAAACCCGTTAACCCCGACGATTTGGTGGCCGCCGTGCAAAAAGCGCAGCAAGGCATCGAGCACACCCAGCTGTACCAACGCATTGAGGCGCTGCTGCAAACCACTGCTATCGGGCGCATTGAACGCATTACCTTGCATACTTCCAAAGGTCTGATTTTCACGCATATCAACGACATCGCCTGCGTGGAAAGTTGCGGAAACTATGCCTTTGTGCACCTGACCTCCGGCGAACGCCATTTAGATGCGCGCAACCTCAAGGAGTATGAAGAGATGTTGCCCTATCCGGCCTTTGTGCGCGCACACCAGTCCTTTATTGTGCAGGTGGCGCTCGTGCAGCAATGGCTCAAAGGCGAGTCGGACGATCTGGTGCTGAGCACCGGCATGCGAGTGCCCGTCTCGCGGCGGCGGCGCGAAACGCTGCAGCGGCTGTTGGCCTGACCGGCCTGGCCTGGTCGCCAAATCTCACGGAATAGCAACCGAATCGCATAAAAATGTGCCGGCCATGGCGCTGCAGACGCTTTTTTGTCTAAAAGCAAGCCCATGCACGCACTGACGGAGGCAAAACGCCAGCACATACGCAGCCTGCTTGCTCAGGCCGATACAGCAGCGTTGCTGAACGCCGTGCGACAGGCCAACATGCCCGACGCCGAAGCATGGAGCGAACGCCTCCAGGCCGTACAGGGCGCCTACGATAGCCAGCGGGTCGGCTTTGATATCTGGCTGCGCGAACATATCCGCGTGTTCAGCGCCATTTTGCACCAGCTGCCGGCCCAAAAAGGCGCTCCACCGCCGCCGCCAACGGAGATAGAGGTGCTCGTTTTGCAAAAGCACATCGAAGAAGCCCTCCGACAATGCCAGGACGTGGCCGACGCGCCTCTCCTGCTGCAC
Source organism: uncultured Saprospiraceae bacterium (assembly GCA_964646615.1). Lineage (GTDB taxonomy): Bacteria > Bacteroidota > Bacteroidia > Chitinophagales > Saprospiraceae > M3007. The sequence goes on along the minus strand of CAZYEV010000008.1, from coordinate 198,928 downwards.
GCGCAATACGTCCTCGGTTTTCGGGAGTTCGAGGCCGGACACCTCCCACTGGCATCCTGGGAAATCCTGCAGCAGCGGCTCGGCTATGCCCTGGTAGTCTTCCTGGAAGCGCATGCTCGCCGCGAAAACCCCGGCTGCCTGAATGCACTTTTCCGACGACGCTGACCGGATATCACCCCAAAACCACCGAATCGCATCTCGACCTACTACCGCTCGCATGCTGCCCACACTTTTGTTTCGAGTAAAGGATGAATTATTCCGTTTGACCAGCCTGACCATGAAAGCATCATTTCACCCATCACCTGAAACCCTTTATTATGTCATTCCTGACCACCTTCACGCGCGCCGCAGCCTGTGCGGCGTTGATCTGTCTGCTGTGTACCGCCGTTGAGGCACAGTATTTCCAGCACCACTATGGCAATGCGTTGGACAACGCCTTTACCAAAGTTATCCCACATGGATCAAACTACTACGTCATCGGGCGCGACCAGCCCACTGCCGGCGCGCTCGCCCGTGCTACGGTGGCGCGCATCAACGGCTCGGGCCAGCTGCAGTGGGTGCTGCGATTAGACCTCGCCTCGCAATGGAACGACGCCATACTTACGCCCACCGGCAACCTGATCATGGTGGGCAATACGCTGCCCTTCGACGCCTCGAGCCAGAGCCTGCTGGGCATCGTTACACCTGCGGGTGTCTTGTCTCTGGCGCAAACGCTCAATGTGCCTGGGCGCGACTGGTTCAATCGCATCGTACGCAACCCGGTGCCCGAAAATGCCAATTTCCCCTATTACATCCTTGGCGGCCAATGGGAAGGTGGCTCAACGTCAGCTACCTGGGACGACATCGTGCTGCTCACCATCAGCGCTGCCGGCGCCATAGGCTGGAAAAAGGTCTATAAAGGCCCGTTCGGCTCCACCGATGACGAGTTTGCCCGCGACCTGAAGGTGCTGCCCAACGGCGACCTCCTCCTGGCTGGCAACGTCGGCTCGGGTGGTGTGCTCTTTCGCGGCAGGAATACCGGCGATATCGAGAACGGCGTCGGCCTGGAGGGCGCTACCTTCGCCTTTGCTGATGTGGCTCCCGTGAGTGACGGCTTTTTAACCGTAGGCAACACCTTTCCGACCTTTCAGGCCTATATGATGAAATTCGACACCAACCTGCTGCCTTCCTGGCAGGTGTGGTTGCCCTCACTCACAGCGGTGCGCAACGTGTGGCGGGCCGACAGCAGCATCTACGTCAGCGGCAGCGCCTCGGTGGCCGGCCTGACGCGCGGCGTTGTGTTGCGCTTCTTAGAAACTCCCAGCGGCCCTATCCTGCGATGGATGAAATACCTGCATCAAAACGAAACAGCCTATTCGGGTGGCGCCGCATGGCTGGTGTCGAGCACTCAGGTCGCCTATACCGACGGACGCATCAAACCCAACGGCTTTGGAGGCGAGTGCGCCTTCCTCTCCGTAAGCGACCCGGAGCTGAACTCCTGTATGACGCTCACAGCGCCGGCCACGGTGGCTTTTTCTGACTTCTCGTTCAACGCTCCGGTAGCCCTTAACCCACAGCCGGCATCAACACCCACCATCACGAACATCACATCGCAGCACAGCGTGGTTGCGTGGCAGGAGGCAGTCGCCTGTATAAAAGTGAGTATCTTCGGGACGGTTTATCGCGAATGCGGCAAACAACCCTACACCAACCAACCCGCACTGGCAGGCTGGACGGTGCAACTCTTCGACTCTACCGGCCAACTCATCGCCACGCAGACGACCGACACGGCGGGTGGCTATCGGTTTGACGACTTGCCCCCCGTGCCCTATGTAGTCAGGGTAGTCCCACCATCTGGCTGGACGCCCAACGCACCTGCCAGTGGGGAGCACTTGGTGGACGGCAGGAATACGAGCGAGTTGCGGAATTTTGGGGTGTGCCCAAGCTGCTCCTGCAACGATATTCATTTTGAGGTGGTGCAGGTTCCGGGAGTCTCCGATACCTGCGAGTTCGGGCTGGCGGTAACGAATACCGGCGCCTACTGTTTTGGCGAAATCAACCTCGCGCTTAGTGCCGGGGCGTTCGATGCGATTATTCCCGCAAACGGCTGGGATATTTTTGTGATTGACTCGCAGCACGTCAGGCTTGGCCCGCCAAAAAACGATTGGACTGAGTTTGTGTATCACAGATGGTGGCCTAAACGGGCAGCAATGTCCGAGATAACGGTGTCCACTTCGTACAATGTCGGGCAGGGGGATGTGGTGTGCTCAAAAGCGTTCCCAGTGGTGTGTCCGCCGCCGGTCTCGCCCATGCCATGCTGTCCGCCAGGGAGCTACTCTGGGGCTGAACTGGTGCAAAATGGTGATTTTGAGCAGGGCAACCAGGGCTTCACTAACAGTTACACCTATCTGCCGCCGGGCAACTCCATGCCGGTGGGCCGATATTCGGTTTTGAACGCCAGCGAGGTTTATACTGCCAACAACCAATGGGCCTGCATTGACCACACGAAGTCTTCTCCCACGGGCAGAATGCTCGTCGTAGACGGCTATGGCGGCCCTATCGCCTGGCAGCAGACGGTCAATGTAACGGCTGGAACGACTTATGCCTTTTCGGCCTGGTTCAACAATCTGGTGCGCCCGTCCAGAGACTATAATGACCCTCAAGTAGCGCTTTTCGTCGGCAACACGCTGATTGCTGGGCCACTCACCCTGCCCGAAAATCCCGACCGGTGGCAATGGCTTTGTGACACCTTCCGCGCTACTGCTACCGGTTCAGTTACGCTTTCCATCCGAATGCTCTCAACGGCAAACCTTGGCAACGATCTGGCTATTGACGATGTAAGCTTTCGGGCGTGCAGCAGGTTTCCCTGTCTCGATGATTTTGAAAACGGCAGCACAGCTCCGTGGACGGCCCTGAATGGATCACTTTCCGTCATTACAGACCCGATTACTGGCTCGAAAGTCCTGAAAGGTACCGACGGATCGGGTCCCAGTTGGATGTATAATAACTCATCCAATTATAGCGGTAATTGGATCCAGAAATTCAACCACCACTGCCTGTGTTTTGATATCCGCTATGACAGCGGAAATCCCGTAAATCCAGGTACTGGGATTAATGCCATTACCCTGTATCAAGGCAGTAATAATCCCTTAAATTCAGCCAATCAAGCCACCTTTGTGGTCAATACGCCTATAGGGAATACCTGGAGACGGGTGTGTGTGCCTATCCAGCTGTCAAATGGCGTCTCGTATCCTGCCAACTCGTATGGCCAGTGGACATCCACCAGTCCGGCGAATTTTGATCTATTGATGCAGAGCGCAAGCGGGATTGGTATCCGATTGGATTTTGCTGGAGGCCCCGACCCGTCAGAGATGGTTTTTGTAGACAATTTCTGTATCGAGAAATGTTCGCTCTGCCCTCCTGAATGCGAGGTCAATCGCATAGACCTGAGTACCGGAGCTATGCCTATGCAAACGGGCAGCTACCTGCCACCGGGTGGTCATGATCCTATGTGGATGCTTATCAGCGCGCCGCCCAATGCGGGCATTCCGGCCTCTGCGTCGTCGCCCCAACCGGCCAACTTAGTAGGTGCCTACCCGGGCTGGGCCACACCGCCCTCCACCTGGATTTCGGCTGTACCGCTCAACAATTACGGTACGAACAACTGCACTTCCGGACCGCAAACTTGCGCGTGCCCGCCCTTTGTCTATCAGCGCATCTTTTGCGTATGCGAGCGCACTGAAGCGCATTTCCAGTTCAACTTTTATTCGGACAACAACGGCAAAGTCGAGCTGTGGGAGGAGACCTCACCGGGCAATTTTATACACAAAAAAACACTGGCTGACAACTGCCCCAACCTGAATGCCGTAACGAATTTCACACAACCTTTAGTGGTGAATACCATAGAGCCGCTTCTGCCAGGTAGATATGCCTTGCGCATTTCCCACTGGAATATCAGCGGCGGGCCGATGGGCGTAAACCTGTACGGTACGGTAAGCGGTCCTTACTTAGAACACGATACCTGCTGCAGCCCACCGCGAGGTAATCTGTGCGTAACCAAGTACCACGATCGCAATTGCGACAGCACCTGGAACATCACCGCCAATGCGTGGACTTCGAGCGAGCCCGGGTTGCCCAACTGGCTTTTTCAGCTCGTTGGGGGCGGCACCAGCCAATCCGGCGCCACGCACCAGCAGGGCCAGGTCTGCTTCACAGGCCTGACACCAGGCGCCTATACCATCTCCGAAACACTCCAAGCAGGATGGGTGCCCTCTAATCCTGCCGGAGGCAGCACGACTGTAACTGTCAACCCGTATAGCACAACTACCGTTACTTTCGGCAATTGCACCAATAATTGCGATTGCGGGCCTTACTCCTTCCTTTATAGCATAGGTAAAGGGCCGCTGCTTGAGAAAAACTGTGGCGACGTACTCTTCGTGCCCAACGATTTGCCGTTCCAGTTTATACCCTCCTTCTCCTGTCATGGCAACTGCGCCAAACCGCCAACGGTGGACTATGTGCTGACCGGTCCGCCGGGCTTTACTACCCTTTCGGCTAATGGTGTGCCCATCGCTAACCTGCCCATCGTGGCCAGCACCTTCACCATACCCGGCACTTACCACCTGGCCCTTACAGGGCATTGCGATGGCAAACTGTGTTACTGCGAATTGACCTTCAACTATCCGGCCGACTGCTGTAAAGACTATCAAAACTTTTTAGCCAACCTCCAAAGCCATGTCTCTATTAGCGTGGACAATGCCAACTGCAAAGCAACACTTACTATCGGAGCGCTGCCTGCGTGCGACTCGATACTATGGGTCAATTGGGGGGACGGTAGCCCGGTCGTGAACGGCCCCTTCGGAGTCAATACGATGCTGATGCACACCTACGTCTCAAGCGGTGCCTATGTGGTGAGTTATGCCGCTATTGAGCGCGATCCCATTATGGGCAGGATTTGTTTCGATGTAGTAGTGCGCAAGACCATATTCCTGTCTTGCGCTGACTCCTGGTGCCCGTTCAACTTTGTCAAAAATGGTGACTTTGAGGTAGGAACGCCCACCTCGTTCGATCAGGATATCTGCAATGCTCTCTGCTGGTGTGGTATCTGGACGGGAGGCAGCACGGGCGACTATTACAGCACAACCCCTGGCATGGGGCCGCCGGGTACTATGCCTGTACCGGCATCTCAGGGTAAGTTCGGTGCTATGTGGTGTCGTAAGCAGGGTACTCAGCGCGTTTGGCGCGAAGGCATCATGAACGAATTGCAGCAGACCATCCCGCGGAGTTCGGGTTGCTACGAATTGGAATTCAAAATCGCTTGCACAGGTTTCTATTTCGGCACCCCTATCTTGAGTGCTTATGGCGTCTATGCACCTAACGGCTTGGCCAGTGCGCCGCAGCCCATTGATGGAGCTAACCCGAGCAACCTAAATCTTTATCCGCCTGGCGCTACTGTACTGTTGGGAAGCCATACCATTCCGCCTACGTGCAACAACAACTTCCTCAATCCAGTACAGAAGATTACCTTTCCATTCAATGCCAGCAGCTTACCGGCTACAGGCATTACCCATATCTTCTTCACGCGCGACGACCAGACTGACGGTGGTGTTTATTTAGCCATTGACGACGTTTGCCTCCGCAAAGACGCCTGCCCCGACTCGTGCTGTAAAGATTTCGCAGCATTCTCCAATCGCATCAACAATGCCATCAGCATCACTACAAGCGCTGGCACGTATCAGTTTGCCATCAGTAATGCGCTGCTATCGTGCGACTACATTGACTGGATCAACTGGGGGGATGGCAGTCCGATACAACAGGGGCCTTTCCAGGGAGGCAGTAGCGTAACACACACCTACAACACCAGTGGCCCGTATACCATCACGTACTTAGCCATTGAAAAGGACCTGACAACGGGGCTATTCTGCTTCGAGAAGGTCGGTTCGGTTGCCCTCGTAAACGTCAAAGACATTTGGGCAACGCGGCCTATGCGCCTCTACCCCAACCCCACCCCCGGCCTCTTCACCCTCGAACTGCCTGCCCTGGCACCGGCGGGCATGACGCTGCGCATCGCCGATCCGACCGGGCGGCTTTTGCTGGAGACGGAAGCCCTTCCTGGCAGCGAACGCCAGCAGGTGCAAGCCCATGGGCTGCCCGCCGGCTTCTACGTCGTGCAGGCCGTGCGTGAGGGTAGGGTAGTGGGGGTGTCACGCTTTGTGAAGCAATAACATCGGCCGACCATGAGAATACTGCCGCCCTGGTGCCGTGTGCGTTGGGGCGGTTTTTTCTTTTTTGGAGCTAATGGCTCGTCGTTCGTGTCAATGTCAGAGGGCTCAGCACCCAAAACCACCAAAAGGCGGACGCCCCCTCGAGAAAGGCAAAGGCGATGACATCTCGTTCTTTTGCGCAACTTTGCGCCGCCCAGTCTGTTTGGGTGAGCATTTTTTCAAAAAACGCCCTTCCATGTCCGACATCGTTTTTAGCCTCATTCAGAAAGAGTTAGAGCGGCAGCGCCGCGGTTTGGAGCTCATCGCTTCGGAGAATTTCACCAGCCTGGCCGTCATGCAGGCCATGGGCTCTTGCCTGACGAATAAGTATGCCGAAGGCTATCCGGGCAAGCGCTACTACGGCGGCTGCGAGGTGGTGGATGAAGTGGAGCAACTGGCCATTGACCGCCTGAAGGAAATCTTCGGCGCTGTCTGGGCCAACGTGCAGCCGCATTCGGGGGCGCAGGCCAATGCAGCGGTTTTCCTGGCCTGCCTGCAGCCGTACGATAAAATCCTGGGCTTCAACCTGGCCCACGGCGGCCACCTGAGTCACGGCTCATCGGTCAATTACTCGGGCAAGGTCTATACGCCATCCTTTTACGGCGTGGAAGAGGATAGCGGCCTCATTGACATGGACAAAGTGGCCGAAATCGCGCACCGCGAGCGCCCCAAGCTCATCATCTGTGGTGCTTCGGCCTATTCGCGCGACTGGGACTACGCCCGCTTTCGCCAGATAGCCGACTCGGTGGGCGCCCTGCTGCTGGCCGACATCGCCCACCCGGCCGGCCTCATCGCCGCCGGGCTGCTCAACAACCCCGTGCCGCATTGCCACATCATCACCAGCACGACGCACAAAACTCTGCGCGGGCCCCGTGGCGGCATCATCCTCATGGGGCGCGACTTCGAGAACCCCTGGGGCCGTACCACGAAAAAGGGTGCACCTATCTATATGTCGAGCATCTTGGACAGCGGCGTCTTCCCGGGCATGCAGGGCGGCCCGCTGGAGCACATCATTGCGGCCAAAGCAGTGGCTTTTGGCGAAATCCTGCAGCCGTCGTTTAAAGAGTATGCCCGGCAGGTGGTGCGCAATGCTCAGGCTATGGCCGACGAGTTCAATCGGCGCGGCTATCGCATCGTCTCCGGCGGCACCGACAACCATTTGATGCTCATAGACTTGCGCCCAAAAGGCATCACCGGCAAGGTTGCCGAAAATGCCCTGGGCGCCGCCGACATCACGGTGAACAAGAACATGATTCCCTACGACCCGCAGCCGCCGGCCACCACCTCCGGCATCCGCGTGGGCACTGCTGCCATCACCACGCGCGGCTTGCAGGAAGACGACTGCCGCCAGGTGGTCGAATGGATAGACTCCGTGCTTTCGCGCCCCGACGACAGCGCCCACCACGCTGCCGTGCGCCAGGCGGTAAACGCCTTCATGCAACGCTTCCCGCTTTACGCCTGACGCAACCGCTCGCATGTACGCGCTGCTCCGCTCGCTGCTGTTTGCCCTGCCGCCCGAACGGGCACACCACACGGCTATGGCCCTTCTCGAGGGCGCTATGGCTGTGCCGCCCTTGCGCCAGATGCTGCATGGGATGTTCGGCGCACAGTCGCCCAGTTTGGAGCGGCGCCATGCAGGTCTGGCGTTCCCCAACCCGGTTGGGCTGGCGGCTGGCTTCGACAAAGACGGCCGCCACCTGGAAGCCCTGGCCTGTCTCGGTTTTGGCTTCCTCGAAGTGGGCACCGTAACGCCGCGTCCGCAGCCGGGCAACCCGCGCCCGCGCCTGTTTCGCCTGCCGGCCGACCGCGCGCTCATTAACCGCATGGGCTTCAACAACGACGGCGCCCAGGCGTTGGCCCAACGCCTCCGACGCTGGCGCGAACAGGTGTACACCGAACCGCGCCCCGTCATCGGCGTGAACATCGGCAAAAACAAGGACACCCCCAACGAACAGGCCGCCGCCGACTACTTAGAGTGCTTCCACACGCTGGCGCCCTGGGCCGACTACTTCGCCATCAACGTCAGTTCGCCCAATACTCCCGGCCTGCGCGACCTGCAAAGCCGGGAACCCCTGCTGCAATTGCTCGAAAGCCTTCAAAACGCTAACCAGCGCCTGCCCACACCCCGGCCATTGCTGCTCAAAATCGCGCCCGACATGGACGCCGGGCAACTGGACGAAATCGCCGACATCGCCCGCCACACGCAACTCGCTGGCCTCATCGCTACCAACACCACCTTAGTGCGCTCCGGCTTGCGCACCGACGCCCAACGCCTCGCAACCATCGGCCCGGGCGGCCTCAGCGGGGCGCCTTTGCGCCACCGCGCTACGGACGTCATCCGGCACCTGCGCCATCACCTCGGCCCCGAAGCGTTGCTCATCGGCGTGGGCGGCATTGACTCGCCTCAGGCTGCCCAGGAGAAATGGCAGGCCGGCGCCAACTTAGTGCAGGTGTACACGGGCCTCGTTTACGAAGGGCCGGGATTGGTGCGGCAAATACTAAAGGAAATACGCTAACGCCGCAGCGGCGTGCTACCGGCAAAGGGCAACAGTAAGTGGGCCTGCCTTTGCCACGTCAGTCGGCAAAGCAGACGCTTTTAGCATTTTATCCGTTGCTCCGTATCTGACTGATGGTCAGGCTCAATCCACCACCAATGCCGCCCGGTCCAGTTCCTGTTGGCGGATGTTAGCAGGCAGTTCGCGGAATTCGTATTGCTGGTTGCGCAGACGCGGTTCGAAGCCGGCTTCGCGAATGGCGCGCTGGATGCCGTCGGCCGTGAAGCGGAAGCGAGCGCCAGCAGCAGAGACGACGTTTTCCTCGATCATAATGCTGCCAAAGTCGTTGGCGCCGGCGTGCAGGCACACCTGGGCGACTTGCTTGCCCACCGTGAGCCACGAAGCCTGAATATTGACGATGTTGGGCAGCATGATGCGGCTCATGGCGATCATGCGCACGTATTCGTCGCCCGTTACGGCGTTGCGGGCGCGTTTGAGTTTTTTCAGGATGGTGTCTTCGTCCTGGAAAGGCCAGGGAATGAAGGCGATGAAGCCTTTGGCGTCAGCGGGTTTTTCGGACTGCACTTGCCGGATGTCGGCGAAGTGTTGCATGCGCTCTAAGTTGGTTTCGATGTGGCCAAACATCATGGTGGCCGAGGTGGTCAGGCGCAGCTGGTGGGCAGCGCGCATAATGTCTAACCATTCTTGCGCGCCGCATTTGCCCTTAGAGATGAGGCGCCGCACGCGGTCGTTAAGGATTTCGGCGCCGGCGCCGGGCAGCGAGTCTAAGCCGGCTTCTTTGAGGGCTTTGAGCACGTCGTAATGGCTCATGCCCTCCAGTTTGCAGATGTGGGCTACCTCGGGCGGCCCGAGGGCGTGTAGTTTGAGGTTGGGGTAAAGCGATTTCAGCTCCCGGAAGAGGCGGGTGTAGTAGTCCAGCCCCAGGTCGGGGTGGTGGCCGCCTTGCAGCAGGAGTTGTTCGCCGCCGAAGGCGAAGGTTTCTTCAATTTTTTGCTTGTACTCCTCGATGGTGGTGATGTAGGCCTCTTCGTGTCCGGGTCGGCGGTAGAAGTTGCAGAACTTGCAGTTGGCAATGCAGACGTTGGTGGTGTTGGCGTTTCGGTCAATGATCCAGGTAACCACGTTGCCCGGCACGTGGTGTTGGCGCAGCTGGTTGCCGACGTACATCAGGTCGGCGGTGGGCGCCTGTTCGAAGAGGAAGACACCTTCTTCGGGTGTGAGCCATTCCAGTCGGAGCGCCCGATGCAGGAGGTCGGCGATGTGTTGCGATGCAGTCATGGTCGTCGGATGTGTGCGCACATTTGCGTCGGTGCTGGAACAAAGATAGGCGGCGGAGGTTTGCGCGGCGCAGCGTTGGATGGGATGTCGCTACTTTTGTCGGGACTAATGACGGAATGAGGCCTTTATGCGCATAGAAACCGCCTGCTACGAACGCTTCATTCGCACCCTGGAGCGAGCGTTGGAACTGCTCCAACCATCTGCACCGGGAAGCCTGGAGTATGACCTGTACCGCTCGGCCTGTGTCAAGGAATTTGAAATTATCCTGGAGCAAAGCGGCAAACTGCTGCGAAAGGCGTTGATGCCCTATTTTGCCGGTGCTCTTATGGCCGACCGATTGCCGTTCAAAGACCTCTTCCGCTACGCCGCCTTGCATGGGTTGCTTTCCGAAGAGGCCTGCGAGCGGTGGTACCAGTATCGAGACAATCGCAACGTTACTGCCCACGACTACGGAGCGGGCTTTGCCGAAGAAACGCTGAAGTTGCCGCCCTGTTTCCTTGCCGATGCGCGTGCACTGGCACAGATAATTCAACGAACGCAACCATGATTTTGAAAGACAAACATCGCCAGTTACTGGAAGCCCTTTTCCGCTCCCTGGAGCTGCCCATTGAAGTATGGGCCTACGGAAGTCGCGTTCAGGGTACAGCGCATGAGGGCAGCGATCTGGATCTGGTGGTGCGAACAGCCGACTTACAGCCCCTACCGCCCGGTGTGTTGGCGCGCCTTCGCGCGCAGTTGCTCGAGAGCGACCTGCCTATTCTGGTGGATGTGGCCGATTGGGGGACTTTGCCCGAAAGCTTCCGGCAAAACATCAAAAGGCATTACGAGCCGCTCTTCAGCAGCCTGATAGAGTCGCCGCTTGGGCAACCAGTCCCGGTACCCGAAACGTATGAAAGCCTATTGCAAACCCTGAAAAAACGCTTTGAACAACACCCACATCGCCATCCGGGCATCGCCTGGGCCGATGTGGAGCGGCGGCTGCAGGAGCGTCCAGAGAAATGGCGCTCGCTTCAGGAAATGGAGCGCACGGGCGGAGAACCCGATGTGGTGGGCCAGGATGCCCAAACGGGCGAGTATCTGTTCTTCGACTGCTCGGCCGAAAGCCCAGGCGGTCGCCGAAGCCTCTGTTACGACCGCGAAGGGCAGCTGGGACGCAAAGACCAGTCTGCCGCCGGCAATGCCGTGGATATGGCCGCCGAAATGGGCATCGAGTTGCTGGCGGAAGAGGCCTACCGGTATCTGCAGACCTTCGGCCCGTTTGACACCAAAACCTCCAGCTGGCTGAAAACGCCCGAAGAAATACGCCGGCTGGGCGGAGCGCTTTTTGGCGATTATCGCTACGGGCGGGTGTTTGTGTACCACAACGGCGCGCAGTCCTACTATGCGGCTCGTGGGTTTCGAGGCATGGTAAAGATTTGAGCGGGCACATGGGTTGGGCAGAAATTTTTGCCCTCCGAATGCGCAAGCCCACGTGGCCGCGTAAGTTTGCTGCCCGTAACGCATTCCACTAACGCTTAGAACTGCTATGCTCAGCCTGCTATCCATTGTCATTGGTATTGTCTTCGTCTTACTGCTTTTCAGCCTGTTGGCCACCACAGTCATGGAAGTGGTGTCGGGGCTGCTGACGCTTAGGGGCAAAAACATCATCAACGTCTTGCGCAGCATGCTTGGCGATACGTTTGCCGAGGAGTTCATCCAGCACCCCTACTACAAGCAGATGGGCGAGAAGGCGTCGTTTTTGCGCTTTTTGCGCCCCAAGACGCTGCCGCCTTCGTACATCCGCCCCGGCACGTTTTCGGGCATCCTGCTCGACCAGACCAACATCTATGACGGCGAGGACATCAAGCAAGCCTTAGAGCGCCTGCCGGAAGGCCGCTTGAAGCAGGTGCTCATTTTCCTGTACCAGGAAGCCCAAGGCGACGTGGAACGCTTTCGCCTCAAGGTGGAGGAGTGGTACACGGAAGTCATGGAACGCGCCTCCGAATGGTATGTCAACAACATCCGCAGCTGGCTTATTTTCATCGGGTTTGTGATTGCTATCATCTTCAACGTGGATGTAGTGAACATCTACTCCACGCTCAGCACCAATGCCGCCTTTCGCGACTTTTTGGCCGATGCGGCCACCCAGTACGTGCAGATGCAGCCGGCTCCGCGCGACTTAGATAGTGCGCTCATCAACCCCGACCTGCAGGCCGCCCGGGCGCGTTTGGACTCGCTCATCACCAACAACATCACGGCTCTGCGCTCGCCCTTGGGCATCGGTTGGGACAACGTGAAATGGCCCTCCGAAGAAGAGCGCACCAACTGGTGGATACTCAAATTGGTGGGCTGGCTCACCACGGCATTAGCCATTTCGCTGGGCGCCAAATTCTGGTACGACCTGCTGAAGCAATTGGTCAACTTCCGCGGCAACATCTCCTCGCGCACCGGTGGCGGTGCCACGCCCAGTACCCCTTCGGGGCCCATCCTGACCCAACCTGAAACGGGCATTTTCCGCAAAGCGCCGCCGGCGCCGCCCATCATCCGCAGCGCAAACAAGCCGGCCAGCGACGACAACGGATGACGTTCCCTGCTGCTCAAACTACCCTGTCTGTCTCTGGCTCATGATTCGCAAGTTTGCTGCCGACCGCATCTACCCCGTCGCTGCCCCGCCTGTAGAGGGCGGTGTGCTGATAACCGATGTAGAGGGCCAAATCCTGGCCATTGAACGGCTCGAAGACCACGACCCGGCCTCGGTGGAGCGCTTCAACGGCGCCCTCGTGCCGGGGCTGGTGAATACGCACTGCCACTTAGAGCTCTCGCACATGAAGGGCCTGGTGGACACCGGCACGGGCCTTATCCCCTTCATCACAGATGTAGTAACGAAGCGCAACTTCCCGCCCGAAGTCATTGCCGAAGCCATCGAACGGGCCGAACAGGAAATGCTCGACGGCGGCATCGTAGCCATGGGCGACATTTCCAACACCACCGACACCTTCGCCGCTAAAGCCAGAGGACGCTTGCGCTACTACACCTTCGTGGAACTGTTTGACTTCCTGCAAGATGCTGGCGCCGAAAAGGCCATGAACGACTGGATGCCCGTCTATGACGCCGCTCCCGAAGCACACGGCTGCCAGAAGGCCCTCGTGCCGCATGCGCCGTACAGCGTCAGCCCGACGCTCTTTCGCAGGATCGCCCAGGCTAACGCAGGCCGACGGGTTACGGTGAGCATCCACAATCAGGAGACAGCCGACGAAAACGACCTCTTCCTGCACGGTAAAGGTGGCTTTTACGATTTCTACGGCCGCTTCGGTATTGACTTGAGTGCCTTCAAACCAACCGGGCAGCCCTCCATCTACTTCGCGCTGAAACACTTAGACCCGGCACAGCGCACGCTGTTCGTCCACAACACACTCACCACCGCCGACGACATCCGCGCGGCGCAGGCGTGGAGTGAAAACGTGTTCTGGGCTACCTGCCCTAATGCCAACCTGTATATCGAAAACCGGATGCCCAACTACCGCTACTTTCTGGAAACCAACGCCCGCCTGACCATCGGCACCGACAGCCTGACGTCGAACTGGCAGCTGTCGGTGCTGGAAGAAATGAAAACTATCGCGCGCTATCAAAGCTACGTACCCTTCGAAGCACTGCTGCGCTGGGCCACGCTCAACGGCGCCCAGGCGCTGGGCTTCGACGATACGCTGGGCAGCTTCGAAGTGGGCAAAAGGCCCGGCGTCTTGCTCCTCCAAGGGCTGACGCCGGAGGGGCGCTTACAGGCCTCGAGCAGCGTGCGGCGGTTGCTGTAGGTGCATTTTCAGTGGCTAAAAAAATACTCGCTCTATCTTTCCCGCCGGAAAACAATGCCGTTTTCTGGCATCCGTAAAAACAAAACGATTTTCGCGTATGAGCAAAGAGAACTGGGGTTCCCGTGTCGGTCTGGTGCTGGCCATGGCGGGCAATGCTGTGGGTTTGGGCAACTTTTTGCGCTTTCCGGCCCAGGCCATTCAGAATGGCGGCGGTGCCTTCATCATTCCCTACCTGACCTGCTTCTTGCTGATGGGTCTGCCGTTGCTGTTTGTGGAATGGAGCATGGGCCGCTACGGCGGCAAGTACGGCGACCACTCGACGCCCTTCATCTTGCACAACGTCGGCCGCGGGCGCCCTTTGTGGAAATACGTAGGGGTGTTTGGCATTTTCACCAACTTAGCCGTAGCGGCCTATTACTGCTACTTAGAGAGCTGGACGCTGGCCTACGTGTGGCGCTCGGTGTCGGGGGCCTTTGCGGGCTACGACAGCGCAGCGGTGAGCCAGATGTTTACCGATTACGTGAGTTTAGGCACGAGCGAACCCATCATCTTCTGGATCATTTGCTTATTGCTCAATACCTGGATCCTCTCGCGCGGCCTGGCCGGTGGTGTGGAAGTGGCGGCCAAAGTGGGTATGCCCCTGCTCATTCTCTTCGGCATATTCCTGGCCATTCGCGGCATTACGCTCAAAGAAGGTGTGGATGGTGCCATTTATCCGGGCACAGAGGGCCTGAACTTTTTGTGGACGCCGAAATTCGACTCTATCTGGGATTTTAAAGTCTGGCTGGCCGCTGCTGGTCAGGTGTTCTTTACCCTGTCGGTGGGCATGGGTAGCATCCAGTGCTATGCGTCGTACCTGCGCCAGCGCGACGATGTAGCCCTCAATGCCATGTCGGCCGGCTGGATGAACGAGTTTGTGGAGGTGGTGCTGGGTGCGGCCATTCTCATTCCGATTTCGGTGGGCTACCTGGGTGTGGAGCGCGTTATCGAGATGACGCAAACCGGTGGCCTGGGGCTGGGCTTCCGCACCTTACCGTATTTGTTTCAGCAGTGGGGCCCGATTCTGGCGGCGCTGGCGGGCATGGCCTGGTTTGGGTTGTTGTTCTTTGCGGGTATCACCTCCTCGTTGGCCATGGGAACGCCGGTGATGGGCTTTTTGCGCGACGAATTTGGCTGGAAGCGCGAGCACGCTGCCTGGGTCTTTGGCGGCCTGACGCTGTTGCTGGGCGCTCCGACGGTGTTTTTCTTCCAGTACGGTGTCTTTGACGAATACGACTACTGGGCTGGCTCAGTGTCGTTAGTGGTTTTTGCTATGCTGGAAATCATCCTGTTTGCCTGGGTATTTGGCATAGACAACGCCTGGGCCGAAATCACGCGCAACGCCGACATCCGCGTGCCGATCATCTACAAGTATATCATCAAATACGTCACGCCGGTTATCCTGATAGTAGTCTTCTTGGGCAGCCTTTTTGGCGATGGTGGTATTCTGGCCAAAATAGCCAACAAGGACATCTATGCGGCCATAGCGAAGGCCACTGACCCAATGGAAATTGCCGAATTGGAGAAAAAGCATCTCTTTGTGAACGCCTCCCGTTGGCTGCTGGTAGCCGTCTTTGCGCTAATCGCCTACATGGTCTGGTTGGCCGATCGCAAGCGCAAACGTGAGGGCTACATTCCTGTTATTCGCAACGACTAATGGCTGTGCTATGAAAACTGCTGCACTGATTACCATGCTTTTAGCCAATGGCATCGTCATCGCGATGGCCGGCTATTTCTTCTGGCGCGTGCTGCGCTCCGGGCCACCCGATGAGGTGGATGAGGATAAGGCAAATTTCCCGCGCGGAGGCTAAAAGCCTCTTCGGGCTTCCCCATACAGGCGGGTGGCGGTGCCCAGACAGGACCTTGCTCTCATCGCAAAAGGCGAAGGGCCGGAGAAATACTGAGAAAAAACAGCCCTGCGGTCTCTACGGCCTCAGCGACCATCTCTCAGCATTTCGCCGCGTAGCAGCATGGCACAAGGGCAGTTTCTAAATGCCATAGCCGCGGTGTTGCCATTGCCTGTCCGCAGTTCTGCCAGGAGGGTAATGACCTGCCGGTAGCCCTTCAGTAAAAGTTCAGCATTGCACCCGCCCACGGAATGACCGTCGAGATGAGGATGTCGCCCTGGCGCGCGGATATAACGCCTAAGCTGAAGCTGAACTTGCGGCCGTGATAGCGAGCACCTATGATGTCAAGGCGTTCGTTTTCGCCATACACCCGGAAGAAATAGTTTTCGCTCATGAGCACCCATCGCTTGCCTGCATTTACCGATGAGGCAACGGAGAAAAAAGGCCTTTGGGCCCACTGAGCGCCGCCCCAACTGATGCCTCCGCCAGCGGTCAGGTTCATCGAGCGTTTTCCGAACGTAATCAATCCCTGCAGCAGGGACAGGTCGGAGCGGTTGACGTCGTTGTAATAGACATTGAACCCTCTTCCCATGCTTCCCTCCAGGGCGACCTGAATGGCATCTTTCAGAACAGGAACCGAAATCTTGGGCGCCACCCACATCGGGTAGTCGTAAAAGTCGAGAAAGATGTTGCCGCGAACGGAAACGTACTCTAATAGCCCAAAAGCCACCTGGTGATAGAGCAGTATCGCGCTCGAATAATAGCCTTTGCCCGCCGGGACGCCGTAGGCACTGGTGTTGGCAAGGTAGCTTCCGGCTATAGGAGTACCCTCCAGCAGAAAGTCCGGCCGGGCATGTTCTGGCGATACAGATCTCATGCGCTTGATCTCGCCGCGCGGTAGGACCAACTCGGGAAACACGCGCGTTTCTATCACCACCACCGCACTATCCGACCGCAACAAACGACCAATGTATTCATTGCCGTCGTGGGTGCGAACGAGCAGGTATTCCTCCTTGACCTCCGGAGCCTCCTGAGCCGAAAGCACTCCTCGACACAGAAACAACAGGAAGAACCAACAAAGTGTATTCGTATTCATAAGGCAAATCCATTTGCAGGGAAATGATCTCTTCGCGCCGGCAGGCTCAGTAGAAGTTGACGCTCAGCCCCACCCAGGGAAACAGGAAGACATCGCCCAACTCTTCTCGGCTGATAGCGAGGGCGAGGTCAAAGTTTACCTTGCGGCCATAGATGCGCCCGCCAAAGGCGCCAAGGTGCCCGCGGCTTCCATAAGCGATGAAAGAGTAATTTTCCGCCATAAAGGCAAAACGCGGGCTGACCTGCGCCGTGCCGGATATCGAAAAGAACGGCTGCTGCGACCACTTTCGGTCTCTCCAGCTGATGCCGCCGCCGAAGGTCAGGTTGTTGGTGCGGTTGCCTATGGTTAGTAGCGCCTGCATGGCCGACAGATGAGCCTCATTTTCAAAGTCTTCAAAATTGTCAAAACCGCGCCCCAGCATTCCCTCCAAAGCCACTTGCAGGAAGTTTTCCCGGATGGGAATGGACAGCTTCGGCGCTACCCAGGCAGGCAGGTAAAAATCCTCAAAGTCGAAAAAAGTACCGACGCGAACGGAGAAATGGTCAGAGAGTCCATAGGCTCCCTGGTGGAAAAAGAGCATGGCTGTACTGTAGTAGGCCTCTCCTTTGCGTGGCCCGTAGGCGCTTTCGTTGACGAAATAGGCGCCAGCGATGGCGGTCTCCTCTGCGCCAAAGGTCAGGTTGAAGGGCCGCTTTTTCGCCTCGCGCATCCGCTTAATGCTGCTGCGCGGGATGACGAGCTCCGGAAAGGCCTCCGTCTGGAGCACCACTTCGGCGCTGTCCATACGCAGCAGGCGGCCGACGTACAGGTTACCATCTATAGTACGGACAAAAAGGTATTCCTCCGAAATGGAAGGCGTGTTTTGGGCTGCAAGCGATGCGCTCCAGAGCATCAGGGCCGCAAGGCAGAAATGTATTCGGCTGTATTTCAAAGTAGTAGGAGGTGTTGTCTGTTTGTGGAAAATCGTTTTTGATGGTTGCTGCCATTTCCTCCGCCAGCAGTCTGGGTGGTTAGTTCAATAAATATGGAAAGCCACACCGTATAAAAATGTAGGCATATCTCCAATGGCTGCCATGCCGAGGTCGAAGGATAGGGCGCGCGTGTATAGGCGCACACCCAGTAGATGGATGCGCACCAGGTTATTGTCCTGAAAGAAGTAGTTTTCCGTCATCAGGCCAAAGCCGGGGCTGATGCGCCAGGAAGCAGCCAGGCCGTAAATAGGCGACCCTGCCCAGCGTCTGTTTCCGGCAGCCCAGCCGACACTCGCGGTCAGATGTGTGCTTCGGTTGCCCACCGTCGCCATGCCGCGCAGCACGGAAAAATGTGGAGATCTATTCACATCCACCGGCCCGGCTCCGAAATAGAATGGGAGCCAGAAGCCAAGTATGCCCTCTACCCCAAGAGCCAGCCGGTCATGCACTATAGGAGCCGTCAGTTTGGGCGCTACGAACATGGGCATCAAAAAGCCGCCTGCCCGCACGGAGATATTATCCGTTATCCCGTAGTTGCCCTGATAAAAAAAGACGTAGTTGCTCACAAAATACCCCTCTCCAGCTGTTGGTCCGTAAGCGCTGGGGTTGACGAAGTAAGTCTCCTTCGTGGTCGCATCCGCTGGCTTGCGCTGTTGCCGCTGAAAGTAGGCTTCGCTTACGATGCGTATTTGCTTGATAGAGGCTCGCTCAATGTTCACCTCCACCCCTCGAGTAGTGTTGAGTACAATGGTTGCACTGTCGGAGCGCACCATTTTCCCGATGTACCGCTGGCCACCGGTCAGGATCACTGAAAAATATTGCGCATCTACGCGCCCAGTCTCCTGGTTTTGCGCCTGGAGTGCGCCTGACAGCAGGAAGAGCATGAGGGAAAGAAGGAGAAAACGCATGTGGCTATGAGTCGTTTTTGGTGAGCACGTCTATGACGGTCTTTACCGCCACGAAGACCGTTTCGCGGCCCTCTGGCGTTACGACCAGCCCCTCCTCCTCGCCGTCCTCCAGCACTGCCTCCGCTGCAAACGAGAGCAGGGCCTCCTGGGCGGTATCTTCAAAAAAAGTCTCCAACCGCTCCTCGAAGCGGCGTGCCGATGCGGTCTCCAGCCGCTCGTAGTTGCGCTCCTCGGCCAGCCCAATCGCCTCGCTGTCCACCGGCGGTACGTCGCCATTGACCCACCGCACCGCCAGCCAGGCCACCAGGCCCAAATACTGTACGTAGCCCTTCTCCTCCTCGGTGAGCAGGTGAAAATTGTCGTCGCTGAACAGGTAGGCAAACACATAAGGCTGGGCCCGCGAGAAGGACTCCATGGCCTGTTCATACTGCTCATCGCTGTACTCCTCCAGCTGGTCTAAAACGGCGTCAATGGCCTCTTCCGATACGAATTTCATGACACTGCTTTTTTTCGTGAACGATGCCGACAAAAGTAGCCGGCCCTTGTGCGACCTTTGCCCAACCCAGCCCGGTTTATTTTTCCGTTTGCCTAATCCCGCTTGTTTTTGCTTCTTTCGCAGAAAAGACTACACCTGCGGCAAGTATGGTTTGGTCGGCCTCTGCTTTTCTTATCGGCTCATTATTGCTTATGCTGCGTGCTGCTCTTTTAGATATGTACAATGGGGAGACGAACCGGGGTATCCCCATGTTGGAAAGCATCCTGGCCAGCTATGCCCACGTACTGCGTTTCGAGCGCTTCGATGTGCGGGCCAAAAACGAACTGCCCGACCTCTCGTACCACATATACATCTTCTCCGGCGGGCCGGGCGACCCACTGCTCAACGACGGCCCCTGGTTCGAGCGCTACTTCGACCTCATCGAACAACTCTGGCAGTGGAACCAACACCACACCGACCCCGAAGCCCGCAAACACTGCTTCTTCATCTGCCATTCCTTCCAGATGGCCTGCCACCACTTCCGGCTGGGCCAGGTAACGAAACGCTACAAAATGTCGTTCGGCACCTATCCGGTGCACAAAACCCACTGGGGCAAGGAAGAACCGTTCTTTGAAGGCCTGCCCGACCCTTTCTACATCGCCGACTTCCGGCGCTACCAGGTCATACAGCCCGACCACGAACGCTTCGAGGCCTTGGGCGCCAAAATCCTGTGCTTAGAAAAACTGCGCCCCCTCGTCCACTACGAACGCGCGCTCATGGCTGTGCGCTTCAGCGACGTCATGTTCGGCACGCAATTCCATCCCGAAGCCGACCCTGCCGGCCTGCTCCACTACTTCATGGAACCCGACCGCAAAAAGTCCATTATTGACGAACACGGCGAAGCCCGCTACCAACGCATGATACGCGACTTAGCCAACCCGCTCAAACTCCAACGCACTTTCGATACCATTATCCCCAGATTTATCGAAAACGCCGTAGAGCAGCTCTTACTCCTCCCCGCCATGTAACCGCCAAACTTGTTTGGCCCTGTACCCGCTCAACGAGTTTGGCCTCCTCCTTCCAAGCCCCCGCTCCAAAAACTTTTTGAAAACAAAATGTTTTATATTTGCCGCCAAAAACGCGGCAAGCCATGATGCGCTGTACAAAATGTTCGACCGAGTTGATTCCGGGCAGCAAGTTCTGCTATCGCTGTGGCGAGCGGGTGGTGGAGCAGGCCAAGACGTGTCCGCTGTGCCAGTCCGAAAACCCGCTGGCGGCGGTTTTTTGTCATGAATGTGGTTTTCATTTTTCGGCTGCCGGGCAGGGGCAGGCGCCCTACACGCCGCGCTACGCGCTTGACTTTGTGCCCGAGCGGATAGGAGCGCAGTTGAAGGCTCTGTTTTTTCGGTTGTTGTTGCAGCGGGTACAGGAGGAGCACAACGTGCAGAAGCACAGCCAGTACGTGCAGCGCTTTTACGACTCGCGCTTTGCGACGATTTTCGAGGCGCGCACGGCTCAGCTGGCTCAGGAGGTGATGACGCGGTGGGAGCGCTACGGCCAGGCCGGTTTGCCGGGCATAGACCAGTTTTTGGAAGACGCTTTTGAGGGACTACTCGACTATTTCATCATCGAATTTTGCCCTGACCTCAATGAGGTGTGGCTGCCCAGCGCTATGCTGCGTTATGAGCGCGTATCGGCACAGGGGCTGGACATTGGGCGCATGGTGTTTGACTTTCTGGACTTTGAGCGCGAGCCGGAGGTGTGTTACACCAATTTCATCGCTATGCCGGAGGAGCTGATGGTCAATGCCTGTAAGCGCTTTCTTTTTGCCGAAAAGACCGAGCGCTTGTTTTTCATCTGCGACCTGTCGTTGCGCAGCAACTGCCGCGAAGGTTTTGCCATGACCGACCGCGCCCTGTACTGGCGTGCGCCACTGGGGCGAGCGCACCGCGTTGCTTATGAGGACATATACGAACTGCGCTTTGAGCGCGAGTGGCTGCTCATCAACGGGCATTTTTTCACGGCTAACCCGTCGCTGAACCTTAAGCTGTACAAGTTGCTCCGAAAATTGCACCGCTGCAAGCAGCAAACCGCCGTGTCAGCATAATTGCATGTCGAGATAAACCTTCGCTTTTGCCGGTTGTTTGGCCGAAGCGAGATAGTTTTTCGGGCGCTAATGCGCTCGATGGTTTACTTTTGCCGTTCCCACCCACGACAGCCAGCGATTATGATGATAGAATCACCTGAGACGACAAAGCACGAGCTACCAGCGCCGGAACCCGATAACGAAGCGCTCAATGACCTCGCCGACGAGCCTGCTGCCGACGACGACGAAGCCACGCTGGAAGAGAAAAGCGAAACCGGCGGAGAGGGCCTGTACGAAAAACAAGAGTTCGTAGCAGATCCCAAACAGTCGCTCATCCGATTGGACAAATTCCTGCTCACCCGCTTGAGCAACCGCTCGCGCAGCAAGGTGCAAGAGGCCATCCGCGCTGGCGCCGTAAAGGTGGACGACCAGGAGGTGAAGCCCAACTACAAGGTGAAGCCGGGCAACCGCGTGTCCATTATCCTGCCGAAAAACTTAGATGAAGAGTACGACATCATTCCGCAAAACATCCCATTAGACATCGTCTATGAAGACGAAGATGTGATTGTGGTGAATAAGCCCTACAACATTGCCGTGCACCCGGGCGTGGGCATTCCGGACAAAACGCTGGTCAATGCCTTAGCTTGGCACCTGCAGGAGCAATTAGACAAATTGCCCGTCAAAGAGGGCAACGAACCTAACCGCGCCGGCATCGTGCATCGCATTGACAAGGATACTACGGGCTTGATGGTGGTGGCCAAAAACGAATACGCCATGGCCCACCTGGCCAACCAGTTCTTCCAACACACCATCGAGCGGCGCTATTGGGCTTTAGTGTGGGGCAACCCGGAGCAAGACTCCGGCACGGTAATAGGCCACATTGGGCGCAATCCCAACGACCGCAAGATGTTCATGGTGTTCCCGGAGGGGGAAAGCGGCAAGCACGCCGTTACGCATTGGCGCGTGTTGGAGCGCTTTTACTACGTTACGCTCATCGAGTGCCGCTTAGAGACAGGGCGCACCCACCAGATTCGCGTGCACATGAAATCCATCGGCCACACGCTCTTTGGCGACCCGCGGTACGGCGGCAATCACATCCTGCGCGGCACCTTACACACGAAATATCGCCAGTTTGCTGAAAAGTTGCTCAAGATGCTGCCGCGTCAGGCCCTGCACGCCAAGGTATTAGGCTTCACGCATCCTCGTACGGGCGAGCATGTGCGCTTTGAGTCCGAACTGCCTGCCGATATGGCTGCCGTCATCGAACATTGGCGCGAATACGTACAATCGCGCCAGAAACTGCTTTAGCCCACATCATGGAGCAAGCGCATCCCTACGTCAAACACGCTTATCTGGAAGAACTGCTGCCGCCCAAGCGCATGCTTTTTCTGGTCAACCCTAAAGCTGGTGCGCGTGCTCAACGGCGCATCGCCGAAGCCTTAGACACGCACTTAGACCATCGGCAATTTGTTTACACCGTATGGCAAACCGAGCGCCCCGGGCATGCTACCGAATTGGCCCACAAGGCGCGCGAGGAGGGCTACGACATCATCGTTTCGGTAGGAGGCGACGGCTCCGCGCAGGAAGTGGCTGCGGCGCTGCTGCACACCGATACGGTTATGGGTGTTTTGCCTGCTGGCTCGGGCAACGGATTGGCCATGCACTTGGGGTATGGGCGCCATCTGGAGCGGGCCATTCGGCTGCTCAATACCGCCGAGGTGAAAACGATAGATTGCGGCTTAGTCAACGGGCGCCCGTTCGTCAATATCTCCGGCATCGGCTACGACGGCGTTGTGGCCGAGCGCATGAAAAACAGCCCTCGGCGAGGCTTCTGGCCCTACCTGTTCCATTCCGTCTTCGGAGGGTTGGCCTATCGCCCGGTACGTTGTACGGTAGAGGCCGAGGGGCGCCGCTGGGAAGACGTTTTCTTCGTAGTCTCCGTCGCTAATGGACCCATGTACGGGTACCATTTCCAGATAGCGCCGGATGCTCGCTTAGACGACGGCCTTTTTTCAGTGGTCATGTTCCAAAATGTGCCGCGCTGGCGTTACTTTCTGGCCATCCCTTCCAGCCTGAACGGGCGGCTGTACGAAGAGCGTTTTGTGCTGCATTTTCAGGCCAAAGAGGTAAAAGTTACCTGCGAACCACCCACCTTTGCGCATGCAGACGGCGAAAGCTTGGGCCAGGGTGAGCACTTTCAGTTTGAAATAGCGCCCCAAGCCCTGAAAATCCTTGTGCCGACGCGCTCCTGATTTTTTGGAACTATGGCAAAGAACAAACGCTCCTCCTCGCCCATCGTATTTTCGACCGACCCGGATTTCCTCAAGCGCTTAGAGGCCGAAGAGGACGCCTCGCCGCCTGCGCTGGCACCTGAGCGGCAGGTGTTGCGTATCTGGCTGGAGCGCGGCAAGGGCGGCAAAGAGGCCACGGTTATCAAGGGCTTTGTCGGGCCTCAGGAGGCGTTGGAAGAATTGGCCCGCTGGCTCAAGGGCAAATGCGCCGTTGGCGGCAGTGCTAAAGACGGCGAGATTATCCTGCAGGGCAACCACCGCGACCGCGTGATGGCCCTGCTGCAGGAACGCGGATACAAAAACATCAAAAAGGCGGGCGGTTGAGGCCCATCCCTGTTTTTTTCACCACTGCTCTGTAACACCGACCAACGCTACCCTGTGCATGGACATTCTGACGAACATCGGGCGCGGCCTGTTGGGCATGTGCTTCCTGCTGGCCACCGCTTACCTGCTGAGCCGCAACCGCCGCGCCATTGACTGGCGATTGGTGGGCGCTGGTGTTGGCCTTCAGGTCATTTTTGCCATCCTCATCTTGAAAGTGCCGGGGGTCAGCTGGGCATTCGACTCGTTCGCCAAAATGTTCACGTACATCATCCGATGGTCGGAAGCGGGCGCTACGTTTCTGTTTGGAGACCTGGCCACTGGCAATAAGGGCTTTGGCTACATCTTCGCCTTCCGGGTACTGCCCACCGTGATGTTTTACTCGGCGCTGTCGGCCATTTTGTTCTACTTTGGCATTTTACAAAGAGTCGTTTACGGCATTGCCTGGGTACTCACGCGCAGCATGGGTCTGAGCGGCCCGGAGAGCTTAGCCGCAGCCGCCAATGTGTTCATCGGTCAGACGGAGGCGCCGCTCATCATTCGGCCCTATCTGGCCAACATGTCGCGCTCTGAGATCATGTGCCTGATGACGGGCGGCATGGCCACCATTGCCGGCGGCGTTTTTGCCGCCTATGTGGGCTTTCTGGGCGGCGACGACCCTCAAAAGCAACTGCTGTTTGCTCGCCACCTGTTGGCTGCCTCTATCATGTCGGCGCCGGCGGCGGTCGTGTGTGCCAAAATGTTGCAGCCCGAAACGGAAAAACAAGTCCTGGAAAAACTCGCGCACGTGGACACACACGTGGGCGACAACCTGCTGGATGCTATTGCCAAAGGCACCACCGATGGCCTCAGGCTGGCGGTCAATGTGGGCGCCATGCTCATCGTGTTCATCTCTTTGGTGTACATGCTCAACTGGCTGCTTATGAACACCATAGGCGCCTGGACGGGGCTAAACGAGAGCATAAGCCAGGCCACTAACGGACGCATCGAGGGGCTGAACTTTACCTATCTGCTGGGCCTGTTTTTCGCGCCAGTGGCCTGGATGCTGGGCACTCCTTGGGCCGACTGCGTGCTCATCGGCCAACTGCTGGGCTTGAAGACTATGATCAACGAATTTGTCGCCTACGGCGCCTTAGGCGAAATGCAAAAGACCATTCAGCTGCAGCCAAAATCGGTCATCATTGCCATTTACGCCTTGTGTGGTTTTTCTAACTTTGCTTCCATAGGCATTCAAATAGGCGGCATCGGCACCCTGGCGCCCAACCAGCGCCGCACCCTGACCGAGCTGGGCTATTGGTCGCTCATCGGCGGCACGCTGGCCTGCTTTTTGACGGCTACTATTGCCGGCATGTTGCTCTAAAACGCTCTCTTCACCCGCTCTAACTGTCGCTCTCATGACCGATATCCAGGCGCTCCTACAGGCCTTCCAAAACATTCGCACGCGCATCGCAGAGAGCGAAATCGAAGAAGCCCTGCGCGACGTGGCCGCACTGATGCCCCAAACAGGCTTAGAGCTGGACGACGACGTGCTCGCCCTGCGGCAGCAGTTCAGCCATGCCCAAAAGCAAGTCCGCCTCAACCTCATTGAAAACAGCGAATACACGCGCACGCTGAACAACATCAGCTTCGCTCTACTACGGCTGATAACGGACGCCTGCAAACAATTGCAGCAGCAACAACCCAGCCCGGTGCCCTCAGCGGGCATCTCCGTTACCGACACTGAAGCCCAGGCCGTCCCGGCCATCTCTGCCGAACTGCCCCCTATGCTTCGGGAAGGGCTGGAAAAAATGGGGCAGGGCGACTACGGCAGCGCTCTGCAACATTTCTCGGCCTATCTGCAAATCAACCCGCGCTCCTGGCATGCCATGCACTACTTAGGTAGCCTGCACGAGACCCTTGGCCTGTGGGACGAAGCCATCCACTGGTATTCCGAGGTGCTCAAGGTAAACCCCGCCGATGCCATCGCCATCAACAACCGCGGCAACATCCGCATGGAGCAACTGGGCGAACATGAAAAAGCCTACAAGGACTTCTCCACGGCCATCATGGCCGACCCAACGCTCCTGACTGCGCGCTACAACCGCGCTCTGGCCGCCATGTACCTCAGCCAATACGACGCCGCTATCGCCGACCTCAACGTATGCATCGAGCAAGGCTTTATGACCGACGCCGCCCGAGGCCTGCGAGGCGTCTGCCTGGCCGCCGCCGGACGCCACAGCGAAGCCGCCGAAGACCTGAAAATCGCCCTCCAGGCCGACCCTGAAAATGCCACCTATTGGGCCACCTACGGCCTGTGTGAATACCAACACGGCCTCTACCAACAGGCCATTGACACCCTCAACCACGCCCTGACGCTCAACCCCAACCAGCCCGAAATGCAAAGCGTGCGCGGCATGGCCCATTTCTTTTTGGAAAACTACACTGCCGCCCAGGCCGACTTCGAGCAAGTCGTCCGACAAAGCCCCGACTATGCCTATGGCTGGTACTTTCTCGGCCTGTGCCGAAAAATACAGAACGACCCCGTGGAAGCGATTCGATACCTGGGCGAGGCCATCCGCCTGGATCCCGAACTAGCTGAAGCCTATGCCATCCTGGGCGTCATCGCCTACGAAAACGACCGCGACGACGACGCCATCCGCCTGTGTCAGCAAGCCCTGGCCATCAAAGAGGTGCCCATCGCTCAGGAGTACCTCCAAAAAGCCCAACAGGCCAACCCATCAGGCAGCGTGTGGAACAAGCTCTTCGGAGGCTGATAACTCTCCCTTGAGCGGAGGCAACACCATTACCAGCCCACTACCTCGGAGTAAGGCAATACGCTGACGCCGTCGCTGCGCCGTTGCGCAGGTTCGCCGGCGTAGAAGACCGTGCCGCCCGGCTGGCCGGTCAGTTGTTCCCAGTAGCGGATATTCTTCAAAAAGTCCGGGTGAAATGTCTGCCCTGATTTGATCTCGATGGGCCAGGTGCGATCGCCTCGATCTATCACCACATCAACCTCGTGCCCGTCGGCACTGCGCCAGAAATATAGATTGGAGCGCAATCCAGTGTGGTAACGGTTCTTCAACAACTCAGTCAGAATGAAATTCTCAAACAATGCCCCCCGATACGCATGCTGTACCAACGCCTCCGGCGATGGTATCTGGAGCAGATAACTGGCCAGACCGGTATCGTAGAAGTAAAGCTTGGGCGTCTTCACCACGCGCTTGTTAAAATTCGCATGATAAGGAGGCAACAAAAAGATGACGTAGCTGGCCTGCAGAATACCCAGCCAGGATTGTATCGTCTTGTGGTCAACGCCCACCTCTACTGCCAGGTTGGAGTAGTTGACTAATTGCCCGATACGCCCGGCGCAAAGGCGCAGCATTTTATCAAAGGCCAGCAGGTTGTCAATGTTCTTCAACTGCCGAACGTCGCGCTCCACATAGGTACGCACGTAGGCCGAAAACCAGTCTGAGGCCGAGGCATCGCCCAGGCAGACGGCCGGATAGCCCCCTTGAAACATTAGCATTTCCAAAGAAGAGCCCTTTGGGCGTTCCGCCAGCGAAAACGGCAGCAAGTCTAAGTAGGCGGCCCGACCGGCCAGCGTCTGAGCGATTTTTTCCGTCAGCAAAAAATTGTTGGAACCCGTCAGGATGAAGCGTCCTTTGCGCGCGTCCTCGTCCAGGTGCTGTTGCAAATAAGACAGCAATTCAGGTGCTCGCTGAACTTCGTCCAGTATAGCGCCCTCGGTGTATTGCGCCAGAAAGCCGCGCGGGTCCTCCAAAGCAAAGCGCAGCTGGTCGGGGTTTTCTAAGGAAACATAGGCTTTATCGGCAAAAAGGCGACGCGCTAACGTCGTCTTGCCGCTTTGGCGCGGGCCAACAATCGCCACCGCTCGGAATTGACGGGCCAGAGCCAATAATTTCTGCTCTGCAGTGCGTGATATGTATTCCATGCTGATTGGGATTTTAATTCCCAATTGGCAAAGGTATTGCAAATGCGGCAAATATCACGGAATGAATTGCCCGCGTCATACACCGGGCTGAGGCAAATCAACCCACTATCCGCGCTGGCGCGTTACCTTTGTCCAAATAAATGGAACTCATCATGAAAGAATGGCCACTTTGGGAAGTTTTCATCCGTTCCAAACAGGGACTCAGCCATAAGCATGCGGGCAGCCTGCACGCCGCCGACGCTGCTATGGCCATCGAAAACGCGCGCGACGTCTATTGCCGCCGCAACGAAGGCATCAGCATCTGGGTCGTCGAGTCCAAATACATTCACGCCTCTACCGAAGACCAGGAAGCCTTCTTCGACCCCTCCAACGACAAGGTGTATCGGCACCCGACGTTTTACAAATTGCCCGATGAGGTCAAACACATGTAAGCCGTTGCGGTTATAGCCGGCGAAAAAACGCGCACGCGCACATGCAAGCCAGTTTCCCCTACGTATTGCAATTGGGCGACAACGCCCTCATCCTGTCGCACCGCCTGGGCGAATGGTGCGGGCACGGCCCCGTGCTGGAGCAAGACATCGCCCTGACCAACATTGCCTTAGACCTGCTGGGTCAGGCGCGCCTGTTGCTGACCTATGCCGGCGAACTGGAAGGACAGGGCCGCACCGAAGACGACCTGGCCGGCTTCCGAGACGCCCACCAGTTTCGCAACGTGCTGCTGGTTGAGCAGCCCAACGGCGACTGGGCGCACACCATCGTGCGGCAGTTCTTCTTCGACGTCTATCACTACTACCACTATCAGGCCCTGCTCCACAGCCGCGACGAGCGCTTAGCCGCCATCGCCCAAAAGGCCCTCAAAGAAGTAACCTACCACCTGCGCTACTCCAGCGAATGGACCATCCGCCTGGGCGACGGCACCGAAGAAAGCCACCGTCGCATGCAGGAGGCCGTGGACGACCTGTGGATGTACACCGGCGAACTGACGACCCCCAACGACGTGGAGCGCCTGGCCGCCGAAACCGGCGTCGGCTCCGACCTGGAGCAAATACGCCCTCTGTGGGAAGCCAAAGTGCAGGAAGTCTTCGCAGAAGCCACCCTTCGCATACCGACGAACAACTGGATGCAAAGCGGAGGCAAAGACGGACGCCACACCGAGCACTTAGGCTACATCCTGGCCGAAATGCAGTTTATGCAGCGCGCTTACCCTGGCCTGCAGTGGTGAGACAGGCTGGGTCATCCTCCGCGCCGGAGGGTGAGGTCCAGCGTTTCCAGTTGCTCCAGCCGCGACAGGTCGAGGGTGATGGTGCGCAAGGGATTCTGGCTTACGTCTAACGTGCGCAGTACCGTCAGGTCGGCCAGAAAGGCGGGCAAGTGCTCGAGCTGATTGTAGCGCGCATTCAGGTGTTCGATGCGCAGGCTTTGGGCCAGAAAGTCCAGCGTTGTCAGCCCGCAGCGCGGAAGCGTGGCTTCGCGTAGATTGGGAAACGGGCCTAAGCGCTCGGCGCCTGCGATGGGGTAGCCCTCACAAATCAGCCGCTCCAGCGATGCGCTGCCGTAAGGGCCGCCTTCGGGTACACGCGCCGGCACGCGCGGGCGCATCGTCCCTTTGCGCAGGATGAGCGCCGTCAGCCGAGGCAAAGTAAAAAGCGCTACCGGAAACTGCTCCATTCGGATGTTTTCTAAGATGACCGTCTCCAGCAGCGGCATTTGCGCCAGCAAAGGCAAAGCCGAGGGCAGGTCGAAATCCTTGTGGGCTGGCAGGGCGATGAAGGTCAGAAAGTTGAGCTCTGTAATCGTTGGCGACAGGCGCTTGCACGGCAACCGCCGCAGGTCGAGGGTGCGAAATGCTACCTCTGCATTGCTGCCCGCTTCGGGCCGATAGCGGTGCCACAGGCACATCTTGCCGGCCAGCAGAATGTGGAACAAATCGGCCTCGTCGCTCTTGTGGCGGCTCAGAAACTCGGCCTCTTCGTAGTAATAGGCCGATGTCTCGCGCAGGCGCCGCGCCTTTTGTTGTGTCTGTTCTGAAGCGTAGCGCTCCAGCAGCGCCATAGCCCGGCCCGATATGTGGCGGTCGGGGTGAAAAACGGCAATGCCAAACACATAGCCCAGCAGCTGAGCGTCCACGCCCATACCGCCCAGCAAATCCAAAATCAGCGGGCAGTTGTCGGTCTCCCGGTCGCACAGCAGGCGGGTTATCTGCTGCGCATAATTGCTGATGCCATCTTCCGTACGCATCTGTTTCAACTCGTTTTATAACAGCACGTAATGACGTTGGGTTTTGGAAAAAGGCGCTCCCTCTGAACGGCCAAACAACTAACGGCCCGACTACCCATTTGAACAAAAAGGCTATAACACGCATTTATAGCGCACAACAACTGGGCCGGTGATATGGACTATCAGGAAGGGAAGCAACGCTTTATCGAGGTATGGGGCAAAATGGCAGGCTACTGGGGTATCCCTCCAGCCATGGCGCGCGTTCATGCGCTGCTGTTGGTGTCGCCGGAGCCCTTGACGGCTGAAGATGTGCAACAGGAGCTGGATATCTCCGTAGGCAGCGCCAACACCAATCTGCGCGAGCTGGTAGAGTGGGGGCTGGTCAAGAAAAACGCCTTTCCAGGCGAGCGACGCGAGCGCTACGAAGCGGAAAAAGACATGTGGCTCGTGGTGCAAAGAATTATCGCCCGGCGAAAAGAAAAAGAGCTGGAGCCCGTCCTGGCAGAGCTACAAAAGCTGAAAGCGGTACAGGGCGATTGCAACGGGGCCAAATGCTTCCGAAAGGTCGTCTCTGATATGTGCACGTTCTCGCGGCAGGCCGACCGCTTTTTGCATTTTTTGGCGCATACGGAACACATCCACGCACTCCATGTGCTTAGCCGGGTGATTTCCTGATAATGCTACATCTTTCGCCTCCCTTCTTCAGGGTTGCCGGCGCCAGATGAGGACCGCGCAGCGAAAGCGCCGGCGCAGTTCGGCGCGTTCGTAGTCGTTTTGCAGGTCATCGTTGCTGTCGGCAATGCCGGCTTCGGTTTCGCCGTAGGCATACAGGTGGATGCGCTCGGCAGGCAGGTTGTTGTCGAGCAAGAAATTGCGCACTACGCGGGCGCGCTCGGTGGCCAGCTCCATATTGGCAGGTGTTGTGCCAACGGCATCGGCGTAGCCCAGGATGTAAAGGTGCGAGCTGGGGACTGCCTTCAGCTGGTTCATCATGTGCATCGCATGCTTTTTGCCGGCTTCTGAAAGCAGCGTTTTCCCGGTTTCAAAATAGATGAAGCGCACGGAGTCGCTTTCGGCCAGCGGCAAAGGGCCACCTTTAAAATAGGCGCAGCGTTCGCGGTCGGCCAGCAGACGCTGCTCGTCTAAGTCAATGACTGTGGCCTGCGCGAAGCCTTTGTCTTTGAGTTGTTTCACCGCTTTTTCGGCCTCTATGCGGGTGGGGTAGCTGCCAAAGTAATAGTGATGAATGCCCGCGGCGTCGGTGGCGCGCCACACGCTTTTTAGCCCGCGCTGCTGGAAGTAGGTGGCAGGCAATGAGTCAAACGAGGCTGTGATTTGCACACGGAAGTGCTGGGCGTGCAGAGCGCCGGTCAGCCAAGAGAGCGCAGCGAGCAGGCAAGCGAGTTTAAGCCGAGAGGAGCACATGAGTTACGATTGGGTCGGATGTGGAGCGGGTTCGTTCACGGGGTACAGGCCGAGTCGAGCGCCTTCCTGCAGCATGCGTTCGTAGGCGGCCTCGTACTCATTGGGGATTTCGCCATCCAGAATGGCCTCGCGGACGGCAGTTTTAATGATGCCGACTTCGCGCGAGGGCGGTATGCCAAAGGTTTGCATGATGATTTCCCCATTGATGGGCGGTTGCCACAGGCGCAGGCGATCGGCTTCGGTAACCTCAGCCATGCGTTCGCGCAGGTATTCGTAGCCCTCTAAGTAGCGGGCCATTTTGCGCGGGTTTTTGGTCGTGATATCGCACGAGCACAGCAGCATCAGGTCGTCAATATCTGGGCCGGCGTCGTACAGCAGTCGGCGCACAGCGCTGTCGGTAACCTCTTCGCGCGTCAGGCCGATGGGGCGCAGGTGCAGGCGCACCAATTTCTGCACATAGTCCATTTTGCTATCCAAGGGCAGGCGCATGCGTCGGAAGATGCGCGGCACCATGTTGCCCCCTACCCATTCGTGGCCGTGGAAGGTCCAGCCGGTTTCTGGGTCGTATTTTTTGGTGGCAGGCTTGCCGATGTCGTGCAGGAGGGCAGCCCAGCGCAGCCAGATGTTGTCGCTGCGCTGGCAGACGTTGTCCAACACTTCGAGCGTGTGGTAGAAGTTGTCTTTGTGCCCGCGTCCGTCGCGGTCTTCCACGCCGTGCAGGGCGGTCAGTTCGGGGAAAATGAGGGCCAATAGCCCGGTATCGAACAGCAGTTTGAAACCGATGGAGGGTTTGGGCGCTTTCAGGATTTTCTCCAGTTCGGTGGTGATGCGCTCCTGCGAGACGATGCGGATGCGCTCGGCGTTCTGGGCGATGCCTTGCAGTGTTTTAGGCTCGATGGTAAAGCCTAATTGCGTGGCGAAGCGGATAGCACGCAACATGCGCAGCGGGTCGTCGGAGAACGTTTTCTCTGGCTCCAGCGGCGTGCGGATGATCTGGCGCTCCAGGTCGCCGATGCCGTCGAAAGGGTCAATCAGCTGGCCGTAGTCTTCCTCGTTGAGGCTGACGGCTAAGGCGTTGATGGTGAAGTCGCGTCGGAACTGGTCGTCTTGCAGTGTGCCCTGCTCCACGTCGGGTTTTCGGCTTTCGGGGCGGTAGCTTTCCTTGCGGGCGCCGACAAATTCCACCTCGATATCCTCGAAGCGCAGCATGGCCGTGCCGAAGCGGCGATAGGTGGCCACCTTGGGGCGCGGTGTGATTTTGCTGGCGACAGCTTCGGCCAGTTGGATGCCGTCGCCTACGCACACGATGTCCACGTCCTTGTTAGGGCGGCCCAACAGGCGGTCGCGCACGTGGCCTCCCACGATATAGGCCGGCACACCCAGTTCCCGGGCGGCACTGGCAACGATGGCGGCGAGCCGCTCTTCTTGTGCGTTGAAGTCAAACGTCATGAGGATGTGTGGGATTAAACCATCTCAAAGGAATAGACCTCTTCGATCTCTGCCAGGATGGCGAACAAGACCTCCGGCTCCATTTCCGTAACGAGCCGATGGCGATAGGGTTTGATGTTGGGCAGGTCGCGGAAGTAAGGCCCATAATGGCGGCGCATTTCCAGGACGCCCAATTTCGGGCCTTTCCAGGCGATGCTGTCGGTCAGGTGTTGTCGGGCGGCCCGTACGCGCTCGGCCACAGAGGGCGGCTCCAGCAGTTCACCGGTGGCGAAGTAGTGCTTAATCTCGCGGAAAATCCACGGGTAGCCGATGCTGGCCCGTCCGATCATGATGCCGTCGGGGCCGTACCGGCGTCGGTATTCGAGTGCTTTTTGCGGCGAGTCAATGTCGCCATTGCCGAACACCGGTATGCGCATGCGCGGGTTCTCCTTGACGCGCGCAATCCACGTCCAGTCCGCTTCGCCCTTGTACATCTGGGCGCGCGTGCGGGCGTGGATGGTCAGCGCGGCGATGCCCGCATCTTGCAGGCGCTCGGCCACCTCCACGATGTTGATGCTATCGGCATCCCAGCCTAAGCGCGTCTTGACCGTTACGGGGCGGCGCGTGCTTTTGACCACAGCCTCCGTGAGCCGCACCATGTGCGGCACGTCGCGCAGCAGCCCGGCGCCAGCCATTCGGCAGGCCACTTTGGCCACCGGACAGCCAAAATTGATGTCTATGAGATCCGGATTTTTGCTCTCGATCATCTCTGCCGCCTGCAGCATACTGTCCAGCTGGCCGCCAAAGTATTGGATGCCAATGGGCCGCTCGTAGTCGAAGATGTCCAGTTTCTTGAGCGAGTTGATGGCCTCATGCACCAGCCCGTCGGCGCTGATGAATTCAGTATAGACCAGATCTGCTCCCTGCTCTTTGCATAATTTGCGAAAGGGTGGGTCGCTGACATCTTCCATGGGGGCCAGCAGCAGCGGAAACTCGCCTAATTCAAGGTTGCCTATCTTTACCATAACAAGCGCGGCAAAGATACGACAGCCTCGCTTTAAGCGGCAGAAACGGCTGACGTGGCCGTACTGGCCTGGCGTTTGGGCACATCGCGGCGGGCCAGCCAGAAGGCCACCAACGGCGAAAGTACCAAATGAGCCGCCACAATCCCGACATACCAGCGGCCCACGCGCTCGCCTGCGCCAAACCAATCGCCGCCGCCCCAGAAGAGGAGGTACAGCCCCAACAGCGATTTGGCCAGCTCATACCACGGAGCACGCGCATTGAGGTCCATCAGCTCCGTGTACGCAAAGACCGAGGCGAAGATGAATGCCCCGTACCAGAAGATGCCCGGCGAGCCTATCGGCCCTAAATAGGCGAAGAAGTAGATCAGCAGGAAATAGCAGAAGAACAGCTGCACCCACGACCACACCACTAAGGCACGCGAAGCGGGCGTGTCGTACTTCTCCATGCGATAGACGTCCTCGACTACCGCTACGGGGTACCGTTCCCGCACGTCGGCGGGCCGCCAGCCGGTGGGCATAAACCACAGCCGCATTTTGTCCCACCACGAGCGCGCGCGCCAGGCGTCGGTCAGCAGTAGCCAGAGGTGTTGAAAATTGATTTTGAACGGGTTCCACGTCCGAACGGGCCGCTTCACCCCATACACTGGCGGCACGTGTGGCAACTCTTCCTGAAAGGTGCCAAACCACTTGTCCCACACGATGAAAATCTGCGCATAGTTCTTGTCTATGTACTCCGGATTGATGGCGTGATGCACGCGGTGGTGCGACGGCGTAACGATGATGTGCTCCAGCCAACCCAGCCGCCCAATCAGGCGCGTGTGGTACCAATACTGCAAAAACAGGTGGATCGGCCCAATGACGGCAATAACCTCCGTTGGCACGCCCAGCAGCGCTGCCGGCAGCAGCAAAAAGGTGAAGTAGTTGAACACATTCGAAATAGACTGCCGCAGCGCACACGACAGATTGAACTCCTCGCTGCTGTGGTGGATGATGTGCCTGTTCCACAGGAAATTGATCTCGTGGCTCCAGCGGTGCACCCAATAGCCCTGAAAGTCCACGGCGATAAAGCCAATGACATAGACCAGCCACGTCGCCTCGATGTGGACCAGCGCCACATGCTGCACTAACCAGCCGTAGCTGAGAATGCCAATACTCAGCCCTAACACGTCTTTGACCACATTCGTAACGCCCGAGCTGAAACTGGACACGCTGTCTAAGCCTCGAATAACCTGTGCGCCCCTGCGCCAGGCGACGATGACTTCGATGAAATAAAGCAGGAAAAAAATGGGAATGACCCAGTTCAGTACAGCGCCGTAAGTTTCCATAATGCGCCGACAAAATTAGCGGTTACAAGAAATCTACATCCACAAAATACGGGTAAGACATCAAATACTCGATGGCGCGCTCGACAGGATACTGCTCAAACACGACGGTGTGGAGCATTTCGAGGATGGGGGAGTGAAGCCGATACTGCCGGACGAGTTGGCGGGCGACGCGCAGGGTGCGGACGCCCTCGGCAGGTTCGGTCAGCGTGCTGCGGATGTGTTCAGCCGTTTCGCCACGCGCTAAACGCACGCCAAACTGAAAGTTGCGGCTGTCGGGGCTGGTGGCGGTGGTTACCAAGTCGCCGATGCCAGCCACGCCGATGAACGCCTGGTTGGAGGCGCCTAAGGCTTTGCCGAGGTTGACCATTTCCACCAGACCGCGAGAGATGAGCAAACCCTGGATATTGCGCCCCAGCCCGAGGCCATCTAAGATGCCGGAGCCGAGAGCGATGATGTTTTTGAATGCACCGGCCAATTCGGCGCCCAGGAGGTCGTAAGAGCCAAATACCCGGAACCGAGGGCCATTGAGGGCCGCCTGGCCGGCCTGGATGACCTCTCGAAAGCGGCTGGCGACAACCGCCGCAGAGGGCTTGCCGTCCAGAATTTCGCGGGCCAGATTAGGCCCGGCGATGCAGCCAACGCGCACGGCGCTGCTCTCTTCGAGGATGACCTCGCTCATGGTGCGCACGTATGCGCGCGACAGCACTACACCCGGAGCATCGAGCTCCTCTTCCCGAAAAGGCGGCAGCAGGTCAAAGCCCTTTGTGCCGTGGATAACAATGTGATGAGGCTTGAGGAACGGCCCAAACGAGCGCATCATCTGGCGAAAGCTGGCCGAAGGAACGATGGGAAATAGCAGCGTACAGCGCTCGGCCATCTCTTCCACGTCATTGGTGGCACATATCCGGGGCATCAGCGTTACCCCCAGATGCTCGCGGCACTCATTGATGTGTCGAACCTTCTCCTCTTTCCGGCTGTACAGCAGCACGTCTCGATTTTGGGCCAGCACATTGGCGATGGCTGCGCCAAAAGAGCCGGCGCCGATGACGCCGACGGGTCGGGTGTCGCTATCCATGCGTTCAGTAGTAGGTGAGGCAAGGCGTTAGTCCCGGGCAAGTTCGCCGTTGGGAAGGATGGTCTTTTTCCACAAAACGGTGCCCTCATTGCTCAGGATAGAAATTTCTACCTGGCGCTGCGTGCGCGGGCCGCTGAAGCGCAGCAGGGCAAAGTTATGCTGTGTTACCAACGTGCCGCTCACCCGATTTTGGTTGGCTTCGTTGGCAGCGCCGGCGTGCACGCCCGATGTAAGCGGCGAGGTCGTGAGGTCATACACCCAGTTGCCGCGAGCATTTTTGTAGGCGCTCAGCTCCGTGTGGTGCCGGTCACCCGTGAGGAAAAGGACGCCGCGGATGTTTTCGCGCTCGATGAAGGCCAGCAGGCTATCGCGCTCGGCAGGGCAAAGGTTGGCGTAGGTCTCGTACGTGGCGTGCGTATTGAGAAACTGCCCGCCCATGGCCACCACCTTGTAGGGCGCCAGGCTGGCCGCCAGGGCGCCGCGCAGCCAGTCCAGTTGCTCTTTGCCCAGCACCGTGCAGGGGCAGGTCTTGCAGTTGTTGGGCGTGCGGAAATAGCGATTGTCCAGCAGAAAGAAATCCACATCGGCGTATTGGAATTGCGTGGTGCAGCCCTTTTGGCTGGGCAGGCCGAAGGTAGGATTGCCCCAAAAGGCCTGGAAGACCTCCCAGGCGAGGTCCTTGTTGATCCAGGTGCCGTCGCTGTCGTTGGGGCCGAAGTCGTGGTCGTCCCAGATGGCGTAGTGGTGCGTGGCGGCCAGCAGCGGCTGCAGCTCAGGGATGGAGCGGTCGTAAGTGAAGCGGTGCAGCATGCCCGTGCGCGTGCCCCAGTCGGGTTCGCGCAGGTACATGTTGTCGCCCAGCCAGAGCATCAGGTCGGGCTTTTGGGCGGCTATGGCATTGAATATCTGGTAGTTGCTGCCGTAAGGGCGCCCCGGGCGGTCGTAGCGTTCCTCGTTGATGTAGGCGCAGCTGCCTGCTGCCACGGTGAACGCGGGCGGGTCGGTGCGCCAGCGCCATAGGGGTTGGGTTTTGAATTCCGTAGGGTAGGGCAGGGTTACGGCTTCTTTGTTAATGTACAGCTGGTAAGCATACTGGCGGCCCGGCTCTACGCGGTCGGCCACGCATTTAGCGGTGTAGCCTGTGCTTTTTTGCGTTATCACCGCATCGGTCGTGAAGCGCTCCGAGGGTTTTTCTTTGTCCCAGTACTCAAAATAGACGGCAGCGGGCTGCTTCGTCTGCGCCCATAAGAGCACCTCTTTCATATCCACATAGCCCAGCATGGGGCCAGACTGCAGCAGCGAGTGCTGTGCAAAAGAGGGCATACCGAGCACGACCAGTACAAACGCCACACCGGCGGCAAAGCAGAAGTTGGCAATCGAACGCATCATGGTTGAAAAAGGTAAAAATGAACAAAGGGACGCCCGTTTACACGGGCTGCTTCAGCGGGCGAAGATAGGGCGCCCCCACAGGTGCTCCGGTATTAAATACGTGTAAACTCTGCTCACCCCAAGGCCGCCTTGAAGGCCTCTAGACAGCGCTGGCGCGCAAACGCATGCTCCACCATCGGCTTCGGGTAAGCCGGCGTTCCGTATTCGGGTACCCACTGGCGGATGTACTTGTACTCCGGGTCAAACTTTTTGGCCTGCTCTGTGGGGTTGAAAATGCGAAAGTAGGGGGCAGCGTCGGTGCCACAGCCGGCAGCCCACTGCCAGCCGCCGTTGTTGCTGGCCAGGTCGAAGTCCAGCAGTTTTTGAGCGAAGTAGGCCTCGCCCAGCCGCCAGTCTATGAGCAGGTGTTTGGTCAGGAAACTGGCCGTAATCATGCGCACGCGGTTGTGCATGTAGCCGGTAGCGTTCAGCTCGCGCATCCCGGCGTCCACAATCGGGTATCCCGTGCGGCCTTCGCACCAGCGCTCAAATTCGTCAGGCGCATTGCGCCAGGCCACCCGCTCGTATTCGGGCCGGAAGGGGTGCCCCACCACATGCGGAAAATGCGCCAGTATCTGGCTGTAAAAGTCGCGCCAGATGAGCTCGTTCAGGTACGTGTCGTTGAGCTGCTGCGCATTTCGCGCTTTTTCGCGGATGCTGATGGTGCCAAAGCGAAAATGAACGCCCAGACGCGACGTGCCCTGAATTCCCGGAAAGTTGCGCGTCCGGTCGTAGTTGCGAATAAGCCCGCGCGGCACCACAGCCGGCGGGAACGCTATTCCAGCCGGCTCAAAGCCGATATCGGCCAGCGTCGGGAAGGGCAGCGCCGCCGAAACCCGGTGAAAGTTGCCGAAATACCTGTCGCACGGGTAAGAGGTCAGGTAAAACGACGTGCCGTCCGGCTCGAGACGCTCGGCCAGTTTGGCGCGCCATTTCCGGCTGTAAGGGGTGAAGACCGTGTAAGGCTTGCCGTCGTCTTTGAGCACCTCGCCCTTTTCAAAAATGACATGGTCTTTAAAAGTGTGGAAGGGAATGCCGCGTTCGGCCAGCAGGGCCTCAATGGCAGCGTCGCGCTCCAGCGCATACGGTTCGTAGTCGCGGTTGGTATAAACGGCGGCGACGCGGTGCGTCTGCAGCAGTTGGCGCCACACGTCGGTGGGCTTGCCGTGATGGACCATCAGGTCGCTGCCCAGTGCTTTCAGGCGTTCCTTGAGCGCGGCCAGTGCCCGGTGGATAAATTCCACGCGCGCATCGCGGCGGCTGGGCAGGTCGTCGAGGATGTTCGTATCGAAAATAAAAAGCGGCAGCACCGGATGCGGCCCGCGCAGGGCATGGTACAGGCCGGCGTTGTCGTCGAGGCGCAGGTCGCGCCGAAACCAGAACAGGGCAATGGGTTGGTCGCTCATGTTGTTGGGCGGATGCAAATGCCGCCCAAACGCTTTGCACAGGCGTAAGGTTTAGCTCCATAAAAAACGCCTGCTCCGGCGGTGAAACGCAACCGGAACAGGCGTTCAGTACCTCAATAGCTGTCCGTTATTGCCTGCCCGAGGTGGACGAGCGCGCCGGCGGCGGCACAACGGTGTTGCTCGTCTGCTCGGCATCCATGACCAACGGCACAGAGCCATTCGTAAAGATGACTTTGGCGTTGGGCGATTTGCTCAGTTCCAACCAGGCTTCAATGGCCTTAAACTGCAGGATTTCCGGCGTCAGACCCTCCGAAATAATCTGGTTGGCATCGCGTACGCCCTGCGCCTGCAAGCGCTTGCGCTCGGCCTCCTGGCGCTCCTGTTGCAGCACAAACTCCATGCGCAGCGCCTGCTGTTCGGCTTCGAGCTTCTCCTCGATGGCCTTCGTCAGGTTGCGCGGCAGCACGATGCTCTTGAGCAGAACGGCCTCAATGATAATACCGCGCGGGCCGAGCGTCTGCATCATCAGGTCACGGATGGCTACCTCAATTTCTGCCCGGCTGCCCGAGTGCATGTCCTTAGCGAAATAGCGCGCCGTAACATCGGCCACCGCCGAGCGGAATACCGGCAGAATAAGCGTGTTCTCGTAGTCCAAGCCCACCGTGCGCAACAGGTTGGGCGTCTCTTTCTGCACCACCCGATACAGGATGGATACCTCGCTCTGAATAGTCAAACCCTCCTTCGATGGGATGTTTACACTGACCTCGATGTTCTCCGTCTGGCCGCTGACCTTGACAATCGTCGCTGTAAATGGGTTGAACGTGCGCAAACCGCTGGTGTAAACCCGGTCTTCGTACTTACCCAAATTGCGGCGCACGGCAAATTCGCCCTGACGCACGACCACACAGCTGGACGCTAAAAGGGCTATCGCTGCCAGAGCAAATACAGCACTCTGAAATTTCCTTACCTTTTGCATAGGTGTCTGTTAGTTTTGGTGAACAATAGTTTTTGCAAAAAAACAACAGCACACCCTACCGCAGGTTCAGCCTTTACGCGGTTTGTCTGGCTATTTTGAGCAAAACGGTATTTTAACGTCTGTAAAGTTTCCTTTCGGGCAAGCCTTCACGGCCTCAGCGCCGCCCCTTTCCACGCCTGGATTTCCGCCTGACGTTCGCGGTACATCTGCCAGAAGGTCGGAATGGCAGTGCCAGACACCGGCGTTGGCGCATTGAAGAGCACGCAGATGCCGATGCGGTTACGGCGGTCAAAAGCGATTTCGCTGCGGAAATTGTTCACAAAGCCGCCGTGATAGATGATGGTATCCGTTTCGCTGACCAGCGTACGCCAGCCCAGCGCGTAATAGGGCGTCATGGGTTGGCCCCACAGGTGTGAGTAGCGGCGTTCGCCGTCGGTGCGTACGCGCGGGCGGAAGACCTCGTCGAGCACCTCGCGCGGCACAATGTCGGGCCGGTTGCCCAGCAACACGAGCAGCCATTGGCCCATATCGGCAGCGCTGGCATTGACACCGCCGGCGGGAGCGGCATTGTAGTAGCGTGAGGTGATAGGTGTAGGGCGCCAGCCGGTGCGTGTGTGTTCGTGTGGCCAGGCAATGTTGGGGTGGCTGAGCATGCTGCGCTGGTCGGCAGAAGCGGAGCGCATACCAGCAGGCTGGAAAATGCGCTCGCGGAGCAGTTCGCCGAAGGTCTTGCCCGTAACGGCCTGCATGGCTTCGCCGGCCAACGCGAAGGCGGCATTCTGGTAGGCATACACCTCGCCGGGCGAGTGCTTCATGCGTAAATTGGCAAAGCGCCGCGCAATCGTGCGCAGGTCGTAGCCCGCTTCAATGAGGTTCGTATAAGCGTGGTAGGGCAGCCCGGTAGTGTGCGCCAGGAGGTGCGTCAGCTGAACCTGCGATGTGTAGGCAGCTGGCGTCAGCGAAAACTCCGGCACGTAGTTGCGGATACAGTCGTCCCAGCACAGGCATTCTTCGTGCACTAAAAGGCCGGCAAGCACACCGGTAAACCCCTTGGACAGCGAACCTAAACGGAACACCGTGTGTGCGTTCACAGAGTCCGTCGTGCCCAGACGGCGCAGGCCATAACCGCGCTGAAACACCACAGCCGTGTCATACACCACCACCACCGCCGCACCCGGCACGCCAGCGCGCGCCAGTGTGTCGGCCATGAATTGGTCGAACTCCTCCAACAGCGTCCGCAAGTGGGGGTTATCTAAATAGGGCGGCAAAAAAAGCGCCGCACCTTGCGAGCGCACATTCGTGCAATTCTGAGCGAGCGCTAAGAACAGGGCTAAAGGCAGCAGCCGACGAAAGACAGGATTAAGCATGGCCAGGCAAAGGTAGTCAGAGCAACATAAAGAACGCTAAAGGGCCTCAAATATCGCGCCTAAAGGCCCGAATACGCACGCGCTTACTGCCGCACGTAAGGCGCCAGCTCCGGATATTGCTTCACTAAGCCGGCTGCTTCGGAGCGGCTCAGGCGCACGCCGTCCACGTAGGCCCAAACGATAGGGTCCGAAAAGCCGGCGGCCTTTACCTCGCGTTGCAACGCTACTGCTTCGGCATAGGTGCGCACCCATCCGGCACAATAGCGATACGAGCCACTTTCGACCTCGCTTTCGATGAGCAGGTCGCTGAACATGCCCAGGGCATCGTCAGTAACCACCTGGCGCGCCGAGAGCATTTCTATGCGGAACGTCAGCCCGGCGTTGCGTTCGGCCAGGAGGGCACCGCCATAGGCTTCGAGGCCGGGCGGTATTGGGCGCGGCTGCAGGGTCAGGCGCAGCGGCAGCGGTTCTCCGACGCTGGCCAGCCCAATTTCAATGCGCCGGTTGAGCTGCTGGCCTTCCGGAGCGGGCCGCCCGTCGGGCAGGGCGTTGAGCGCTACCGGGTAGGCTGCGCCAAAACTTTGCAAGGTGATGCGCCGTGCCGGCACGCCGCGCTCTATCAGTCCTTTAGCAACGATTTCGGCGCGCTTAATGCCCTGGTACAGGTCGAATTTGGCTGCGCCTGTCGGGTCGGTGTGGACGCGCACGAGCACGCGGGCGTCCGGGTATTCGCGGGCTAACCGCGCCACCTCTTGCAGCACGCGGCGATTGGCTTCTTTCAAAATATCGGCATCGCTCTGGTAATAGAGCACGGGCAGGGCCACGTCCTGCGCTGTTGCCGGCCCGGTCGGTGCAGCCTGCTCTCGAACGGGCTGGGTAAACAGCGCGCGTTGGGCCAGTTGCTCCTCGCGTGCTTGCTTGAAAAAGGCCTCAAACAGGTCGCGCTGACCGTAGCTATCAAAGCGGTCGGAGGCGAAAAAGGCCCGCTGCCCATCGGCAGAGAGGCGGAAAAAGGCGTCGTCGCCCGGCGAATTGATGGGCGGGCCTACATTGACCGGCTCGCTCCAGGCCTGTTTGGCGGGGTCGAAGGTAGAGCGGAAGACATCCAGCCCGCCGATGCTTTCGGTGCGGTTGCTGCTGAAGTACAGCGTTCGCCCGTCGCGGGCCAGAAAGGGCGTCGTCTCGTCGTAAGGGCTGTTGATGGGCGCGCCGAAATGGCGCGGTTCGACCCAGCCGGTGTCGGTGCGGAAGGCGTAGTACAGGTCTAATCCACCCTGTCCGCCTGGGCGACGGCTGGCAAACAGCAGCAGCGAGTCCGTGGCAAAAGACAGGCCCGTGTCGCCTTCTTCGGGCAGCATGGGGCTTTGCAGCGGGCGGTTTTCTACGGCGGCTTTTCCGGCGGTGTCG
Source organism: uncultured Saprospiraceae bacterium (assembly GCA_964646615.1). GTDB lineage: Bacteria > Bacteroidota > Bacteroidia > Chitinophagales > Saprospiraceae > M3007. Next base: position 156,060 of record CAZYEV010000008.1, on the reverse strand, counting down.
GTCAAGATTTCGCCGCTGTACAGGGTGAAGCCGCGGAAGAAGTAGAGCACCTGGCCGTTGTTGGTGAAGTCGAGCGCTACCTCGTTGCGCGGTGTGTTGAGCAGGTCGCCCAGTAGGGTGGCGTAGTTCCAGCCGGCAGGGGTGCGCTGGGTGAAAAACATATCGCTGCACCAGCGCCCTTTTTCGGCGTCCTCATAGCCGTCGTCGTTGCGCAGGCCGCCGGTGGTGTTTTCGCGTGCAGCCGAAAAATAGAGCCGGTCAGGAAAGTTCACCGAGGGCAGGGGCGCAAACTCATCACCCGTCGAATTGACGCGGTCGCCCAAATTTTCCACCAGAGCCACATCCGGGTTGGTCGGTGTTTTCAGCCCGCTCACACAGCGGCGCAGGTTGTCCAGCACATTAGCGCGCAGCGGGTGCTTTTCAGGCGCCACACGCAGAAAACCCTTGTAGGCGACGATGGCACGCTCATACTCGCCCAGGCCGTGCAGCGTGCGGGCATAGTAATAATGGACGTCGGCATCCGGCGTGCGCGGGTTGCGCTGGAGCACAAACTCGAAGTACTGCAGCGCTGCCTGTGGCTGATGCAGGCGGTAATAACAGATGCCCAACTTCGTCAGCACGCCCAGGTCGCCCGGCTTTTCTTCCTGGTAGCGCCTGAGCGCCTCGGCGGCCTCCGCCCAACGCTCGTTGGCAAAATGCTTTTCTCCCACGCGCTTGAAATCGGCGGCCTTCTGGCCCCAAGCCACCCCGGGCAAAACAGCCAGGCACAGCAGCGCTATTGTCCAAACTTGCTTCAACGGTGTCATAAATTGGCGACAAAAGTAAAGGCGCGGGCTAAAATGCAGCCCATCCGTGTGCGCAAGGCTTCCCGCAGGGCTATACGCTCCGGGGCCATTAGCCCGGAAACGCCAAAACCGACCCGCAGACGCGCGGCGGCTCCTACTCCAATTAGCAGGCAAAGAACAAGCGCCATTCCCACGCTGCCTCCGGCATTTTTTTACCTGAAACAAACCCAAATGGCCTGCACTCCGGCAGATGCAGTCCTTCACCTCGACAGCCAGTCGAACCTTCCTGAAAGCGCATTGCAAAAGAAAAAGCGCCACAAGTGTTGGGGTGTTGAAGCGAAAACCTCCATTTTCGCCCCCAGTTCCGGAATCGGTTGTTCTTCACTAAAAAATCTTCCTGACCTATGCGCCTGCTTCCGAATGCCCTGACACTGACCTTACTGCTTTGCGTCGTTTCCTTCTCCGTGTCGCCTGCCCTTGCCCAAAGCGCACAACCCGAAGTGGGCAAATGCGGACTATATCCCGACGCGCAACACGGCAAAAAGACCACCTCTGGAGAACTGTACGATAAAAACCAGCTTACGGCCTCGCACAAATCGCACCCCTACGGAACTATCCTGCGCGTAACCCGTCTGGACAACAAAAAATCCGTCGAAGTGCGCGTCAACGACCACGCCCCGCTCCTCAGCGGTTATGTGGTGGACGTCTCGCGCAAAGCCGCTGAAATTCTGGGAATCACCCGCGACGGCGCCGCTAAAGTGAAAGTAGAAGTGGTCGCTCAGCCAAACGTATCTGTCGTTACCAACAGTGCAACGACGACGGTGTCTCCTTCTTCGGCACAGCAGCCGGCGGCCACGGCAGCCCCTAATGCACCATCAACAGCCACAACTACCAAAGGCGTATCTTCTGCCGCAGAAGGCGCTTCCCGTTTGGCCATACCCGGTACTCGACAGTCGGCCACGCAAACCCAAACGAATGCTCCTGCCCCCGTAGCCCACTCTGCCGTCTCAACGGCTTCCCCTCAAACCAGCCTGGCGGCCTCCTCGGGTACTCCCAAACTGAACGTGTCCGAACTCTACCAGATAGAAATCAAACCCGTACCTGTCAAAACGTTCGGCCTCCAGCTGGCTGTCCTGACCTCTACGGAAAACCTCTTCCGCGAAATCCGAAAAGTCCAGACGACGTGGCCACAGAAAATCATCATCAGCCACGAAAAGGTAGGCACCAGCACCACCTTTAAACTCATTCTGGGCCCCTTCGCCTCGCGAAAAGAGGCAGAAGCCCAACAGAAAATCGCCACACAGAAGGGATACCCCCGGACGTTCATCGTCGAGTTTGATTAAAATGACCCACTGCACAACCTCCTCGCCGCCAACAGGCTGAAAAAACGCTGAGTACGCCAAGAGCCGCAGCGCGTGCTGGGAAGAGAGAGCACATGGGGTGTGGCCAAACAAGTTTGGCGGGTACTTGGGCACTTAGCATTCGGCCAATCCGACCGTGATAGCCAGGCCGCCGTCGGCGGTTTCTTTGTACTTGTGGCTCATGTCGTCGGCGGTTTCCTTCATGGTTTTGATGACGGCGTCTAAGGTTACTTTGGCCTTTGCGGGGTCGCTGCCCAGAGCGATTTGGGCGGCGGTAATGGCTTTGATGGCGCCCATGGTATTGCGTTCGATGCAAGGCACCTGCACTAAGCCGCCGATGGGGTCGCAGGTCATGCCCAAATGGTGTTCCATGGCGATTTCAGCGGCCATAAGGGCCTGGTCGGGCGAGCCACCTAAGCGTTCGGTGAGTGCGCCGGCAGCCATGGCCGATGAGACGCCAATTTCGGCCTGACAGCCACCCATAGCGGCCGAGATGGTGGCCCCTTTCTTGAACAGGCTGCCCAATTCGCCTGCTGTGAGCAGAAAACGGACGATGCTGTCGTCGGAACGAAACTCAGGGCAAAAGCAAACGCCGTACATGAGCACCGCCGGAATGACGCCCGCCGCGCCATTGGTCGGAGCCGTAACCACGCGCCCAAAAGCAGCGTTTTCCTCGTTGACGGCCAGCGCAAAGCAACTCACCCAGTTGAGAATATCGCGAAACGACCAGCGCCCCTGTTGAATGCAGGCAATCCAGCCGTCCACGTCAGTGTACGGGCAGTTGGTACCCAGCATGAGCTCGTTGAGCGTATGCGCACGCCGCACTACGCCCAGACCGCCCGGAAGCACCCCCGACGTGTGGCTGCCCTTGTAAATGCAGCGGCGCATGACGTCCCAAATGCGCAACAGACCAGCCTGAATGGCTTCGGGCGACCGCCACGACAATTCATTCTGAAAAACAATATCCGAAATGGGCTTGCCCTGCTCCCGGCACCAACGCGCCAGGTCAGCGCCGCGGTCGCAGGGAAAAGGCAGGCTTATGCCGGTAGAGGCCGATGCCTCGCCTTCTTTCACGACAAAGCCACCACCCACAGAGTAATAGGTCTGGCTAAGGCCGTCACCGTCGCGGAAAAAGGCGCGGAACGTCAGGCCATTGGCATGGTAGGGCAGGGTTTCGTGGTAATGGAAAAGGATGTCTTGTGCCGGGTCGAAGGGCAGCACCTGCTGGCCGCCGAGACGGAGGCGTTTCTCGCGGCCAATGCGCTCGAAGGTACTGGCAACGGCGTCTTCGCGAATGGTCTCCGGGGCGTCGCCATTGAGGCCCAGCGCCACGGCTAAGTCTGTTCCGTGCCCTTTGCCCGTCTTGGCTAAGGAACCGTAAAGGTCCACCTGTACGCCGATGACGTGGTCTAATTGCCCCTCGCGACTGATTTCGCGCACAAAGCGTTGGGCAGCCCGCCACGGGCCCATCGTGTGCGAGCTGGAAGGGCCTACGCCGATTTTGAAGATGTCGAAGACACTGATTCGTTCCATGACAGGGCAAAGTTACAGGCGTGTTCGGGGCATCGTTTGGCTCGGATGAGCAAAAGTTTCACTCCTGCCAATAGACGCGCTTGACCCTTCCGGCGATGTTGGTCAGCACTTCGTACGGGATGGTTTGCAGGCATTCGGCCAGGTCTTGCAGCGTGGGTTGCTGGCCAAAAACGATGACTTCGTCGCCCTCGCGCGCGCTGGGGATATCCGTTACGTCCACCATGGCCATGTCCATGCAAATGCTGCCGATGGTGGGGGCCTTTTGGCCGCGGATGAGCACGGCAAAGCGTCCGTTTCCGGCTAAGCGCAGCAGTCCGTCGGCGTATCCGATGCTGATGGTGGCGATGCGGCTGGGGCGTTCTACGCGCCCTTTTCGGTTGTAGCCCACGGTGTCGCCGGCGGGTACGTGTTTAATCTGGCTGATGGTTGCCTTAAGTGTGTGCACCGGGCGCAGCTCAGCGGCCATGGCGCCGGGGGCGATACCGTAAAGGCCGATGCCGAGGCGCACCATGTCGAAGTGGTACTCTGGAAAGCGGGCAATGCCGCCCGAGTTGGCTAAGTGGCGCAGTGGGCGATAGCCTAAGGTTTGGGCGATGTGTTCATATTGCTGGACGAAAGCGGCGGCCTGGGCGTGGGTGAAGGCATCGTGTTGTGGGTCGTCGCTGGCCACTAAGTGCGAGAAGACCGATTGCACGCGCAGGTTGGGGTGTTGCCGGAGGCGCTCTAAGGCGGCGGGCAGGTCGTCGGCAGTGAAGCCGAGGCGGTGCATGCCGGTGTCCAATTTCAGGTGGATGGGTAGCGTTCGGTGTTTGCCTGCGGCATGCACGAGTTCGTCGAGCAGGGTCAGGCTGTACACTTCGGGTTCGAGCTGGTAGCGCAGCAGAGCATCGAAGCTGGCCGGCTCCGGGTTGAGCACCAAGATGGGCAGGCGGATATTGCCCTGTCGCAGTTCAATGCCTTCGTCGGCGTAAGCGACGCCCAGATAGTCCACGCGGTGCACGGCCAGCGTGCGCGCCATTTCTACGGCACCGCTACCGTAGCCGGCGGCTTTGACCATGACCATCACGCGCGTGCCGGGCCGAAGGCGGCGCCGAAACGCCTGCAGGTTATGCGCCAGGGCATCGAGGTCCACTTCCAGCACGGTGCGGTGCGCCTTCTGCTCCAGACGCCGCACCACGCGCTCCAGCGAGAACGCGCGCGCTCCTTTGACGACGATGAGCTCATCCTGAAACGAGTGGCGCCCCAAATCCTGCAACAGGTCGGAAGTGTTGGAATAAAAGGCCGTTCTGACCTCTTTGGCCAGCATGGAGCCCAACAGCCGAACGTCGGCGCCTACACCCAGCAGCCGCCCAACGCGGTATGCCTGGAGCATTTGAGCCACCTCGGCGTAGAGCCGCTTTTTGCCGGCGCCTGCCTGAAGGAAATCAGACAGGATGAGTGTTAGCGGCCCTTCGGGCCAATGCTGGCGGGCCAGTTGCAGGGCGATGCGCAGCGAAGCGGGGTCGTTGCTGTAAGCGTCATCGAGCAGGGCGCAGCGGTTGATGCCCGTTTTCCAGGCCAAACGCATGTCCACGGGTTCGAGGCGTTTCAGCCGGCGGCCAAAAGCCGGTACGGGCATGCCTAAGACCAACAGGGTGGCGATGCAATGGCAGGCGTTTTCCAGCGAAGCCTCATCGGAAAAAGGCAGAAAAAAACGGTGTCGTTCGACTTTGCCACCAGCCTGAGGCCATTCTAAGCGAAACGAAAGGCCCCCCTGTTCTGCCGGTGCGGGTTGAATGTGGGTAAAAGCCACATCGGCCGGCACGTTATTTTTCGTCCACGAAAACAGGTGCCGGCCCGGCTTTTGCGCGGCCCATTGCCGGGCCGCCTCGGCAATGGGCTGATGGTCAGCGCAAAAGATGAGCGTGCGGGCCGAGTCGAACAGGCGCATTTTTTCCTGCAATTTGACGTCGTCGGACGGAAAGCCTTCCCGATGCGCCGGGCCGAGGTTGGTGAAAATGCCAATATCGGGCTGAATGATGCGGGCTAAGCGCTCCATTTCGCCCATGCGGGAGATGCCCGCCTCGAAGATGCCCAGCATGTGTTCGGGGCCAATGGCCCACACCGAAAGCGGAACGCCTACCTGCGAATTGTAGCTCTTTGGGCTGCGCACCACGTGTGCCCGGTGCCCGATGAGGTGGGCCAGCCATTCTTTCACAATGGTTTTGCCGTTGCTGCCCGTGATGCCTACGACGGGCAGGCTGAACTGTCGGCGATGGTGCGCGGCTAAGGTCTGCAGAGCCTCTAAGGTATCCGGCACGAGCAGCACCGATGCCTCAGGCAGAGCCTCCAAAGCCACTTCGCGGCTGACAATGAACTGCCGAACACCCGCCCGATAGGCCATCTCTACGAAGCGATGCCCATCGTGCCGCTCGCCCACTAATGCAAAAAACAGCCCGCCCTTCGGGTCGGCAATACTGCGGCTGTCCAGCAGCAATTGCGACACTTCACCCGCCGACGGCTCCCATTGCAACCGCCGCGCGCCCAGCAGGCGCTCTACTTCCGCTAAGGTGTAGGCCATAAATTTTTTTCAAAAAACAAACGCCCTCGCGTCGGTCAACCGCTGCGAGGGCGCTTCCAGGAGAGGTATCGAGCGGATTCGAACCGCTGTAGCAGGTTTTGCAGACCTGTGCCTAACCACTCGGCCACGATACCATCGTGTTTTGAATTGGGCAGCAAAGGTAAGCGCGTTTTGAGATGTACGCCCACGGCGGGGCTAAAAATTTTATCCCTCACAAGCACAGCAGCCTGGCGCCTATGAGGCAGTGTGGCTCAGCTGCCCTGCTTTTTCGCTTCTTTGGCCCAGGTATCCTTGAGCGTTACCGTGCGGTTGAAGACGGGTTTGCCGGGTGCGCTGTCGGGGTCGGTGCAGAAGTAGCCCAAGCGCGTGAATTGGAAGTGGTCGCCCGGTCGCGTGTCGGTCAGTGCGGGTTCGATGAGCGCGTCGGAGATGATTTCTAACGAGTTCGGATTGATGGCTTTCTTAAAGTCCTCTTCGCTGGCCGGGTCTTCCACCTGAAAAAGGCGGTCATACAGGCGCACTTCGGCGGTGCGCGCGTGAGCGGCTGAGAGCCAGTGGATGGTGCCTTTGACCTTGAGGCCGCTGGTGTCGCTGCCCGAACGGCTTTCGGGGATGTAGCGGCACAGGACGGCCGTTACCTGGCCTTGCTCGTCTTTCTCCACGCCCGTGCACTCTACAATGTAGGCCGACTTGAGGCGCACCATACCGCCCGGGTAGAGGCGGAAGTACTTCGGCGGTGGGTTTTCTAAAAAGTCGTCTTGTTCGATGTACAGCTCGCGGCTGAAGGGCACCGTGCGATTGCCGGCATTGGGGTCTTCGGGGTTGTTTTCGGTTTCCAGCCACTCGACCTGACCTTCCGGATAATTGGTGATGACCATGCGGAGCGGACGCAACACAGCGAAGCGGCGCAGGGCGCGTCGGTTGAGGTCTTCGCGGATGCAGAACTCGAGCAGGCTGACGTCAATGATGTTTTCGCGTTTGGCCACGCCGACGCGGTGGGCAAATTCGCGGATACTTTCGGGCGTATAGCCGCGCCGGCGCAGGCCGCTGATGGTGGGCATGCGCGGGTCGTCCCAGCCGTTGACGTACCCTTGCTGCACCAGCTGGAGCAGTTTGCGCTTGCTCATGACCGTGTAGGTCAGGTTGAGACGGGCAAATTCGTACTGACGGGAGGGGAAGATGCCCAACTGCTCGATGAACCACTCGTACAGCGGGCGGTGCGGGGCAAATTCAAGGGTGCAAATCGAATGGGTGATGCGCTCGATGCTGTCGGATTGGCCGTGCGCCCAGTCGTACATGGGATAGATGCACCATTTGTCGCCCGTGCGATGGTGGTGGGCGTGCTTGATGCGATACATGTACGGGTCGCGCAGGTGCATGTTGGGCGAGGCCAGGTCAATTTTGGCCCGCAGCACACAGTGGCCGTCCGGAAACTCGCCGTTTTTCATCCGCTCGAAGAGGGCGAGGTTTTCCTCCGGCGAGGTGTCGCGGTATCGGTTGGGTGTGCCCGGCACGGTGGGGCTGCCCTTTTGGGCGGCAATCTCTTCGGGCGTGGAGAAGTCCACGTAGGCTAAGCCTTTCTGGATGAGCACCTTAGCCCATTCGTACAATTGGTCGAAGTAATCGGAGGCGTACAGCACCTGTGCCGGTTCGAAGCCGAGCCAGCGCACGTCGGCCAGGATGCTGTCCACGTACTCCTGCTCTTCGCTGGTGGGGTTGGTATCGTCGTAGCGCAGGTTGCATTTGCCGCCGTATTTTTCGGCTAAGCCAAAATTAAGGCAAATGCTTTTGGCGTGCCCGATGTGGAGGTAACCGTTGGGTTCGGGCGGGAAGCGAGTCTGGACGGTCGAGTGTCGTCCGGTTCGGAGGTCTTCTTCGATGATTTCTTCCAGAAAGTTGAGCGCTTCTTTTGCTTCGTCGCGAATGGGTTCTGTATTGGTTGCCATGTCTTAACCAGTAAGGGCGGCAAAGGTACAGCTGTCGGCGTTGTTTGCTCATGAAGCGGGCCGGGTGCTTTTGGGCGTTACCCTGGAAAGGCCGCGCTTCAGATGCTTGCCGTTGCGCATTCGCATATTGGGCTGGCTGTCAGGCCGTTGATTTGGGCGTGTTCTGGATGAAAGGTAACATGCAACGGCGAACGGTTATTTTTCCTGAGTAAGCGGATGTTTTCGAGCAAAAGGCGGATACGAAGTCTTGCCGGGCGCTACTTTTGCAGCCATGCTCATGTTGGTTTTGCTCAGACGTAGATGGCGGCTGTGGTGCACAATTGCCGCATTGGGATATGCCGCCCTGGCGTTGGGTCAGGGCACGGTCGAGTCGCCCTGGCAGGAGCGGCTGCGCGAGCCGTTTGCACACACGTTTTCGGTTGTTGCGCGCGACAGCGCCAGCGGTGAGATGGGCGTGGCGGTGCAGAGCCACTGGTTCAGCGTGGGCACGGTAGTTTCCTGGGCGGAAGCCGGCGTTGGCGTGGTAGCCACACAATCGTTTGTCAACAAGTCTTTTGGTCCGCGTGGGCTTGCGCTGATGCGCCAGGGCTGGAGTGCGCAGGAGGCTTTGGACAGCCTGCTCCGGGGCGATGCCGGGCGCGCCGTGCGGCAGGTGGCGTTGCTCGATGCGCAGGGGCGCGTAGCCGTGCATACGGGCGAAAACTGCATTGCTTACGCCTGCCATGCCGCCGGCGTGCAGTATTCAGTGCAGGCCAATATGATGCTGGGGCCCGATGTCTGTTCGGCCATGCAGCAAGCGTTGGAGACAAGCCGCGGACGGCCATTGGCCGAGCGGCTGCTGCTGGCCCTGGAGGCCGCCCAGGCCGTCGGCGGCGATTTCCGCGGCCAGCAATCGGCAGCTCTGCTCGTGGTGCGCGGGCAGCGCACTGACGCTCCATGGGACGACCGCCTCTTAGACTTGCGCGTGGACGACCACCCGACGCCCATTGCCGAACTGCGCCGACTCTACACGGTGCATTTGGCCTACGAACACATGAACCGCGGCGATTACTACGTGGAAATCAACGACATGCGTTCCGCCATGCGCGAGTACTCGGCAGCGCGCCGCTTGCTGCCCCAACAGGTTGAACTGCAGTTCTGGACGGCCCTCACACTGGCCAATGTCGGACAAATGAATGCTGCCCTACCCATATTCGCTGACGTTTTTCGGCAGGAACCCATCTGGAAAATCACCCTCCCCCGTCTGCGTGCCGCCGGGTTAATTACCGTTCCGGAAACCGATATGGAGCGAATTTTGCGGCAGTAATCGTTAGCCTCCCCCTATTCACTGGGCTACTCCCAGCCAGATAATCTTGAACACACTAACCTTCGGTTTACACATGAAGTACTTCGGTACCCTGCTCGGGGCCATGTTGTGGCTTTCGGGACTGTTTGGCCAGACCACCTGGGAAATCGGCGCAATGGGAGGCTTCACCGCCTATGCAGGTGATGTCAACGAGCACGTCTATTACGATTATAAGGTGCGCGAACTCGGCTATGGGCTGCTGGTGCGCCGGCATTTAAGCCCCTCGTTTGCCCTACGCCTCAATTATTTGGGCGGCAAAATCGCCGGCGACGAGTCGCATTTTCCCGAACCCTACTGGCGTTCGCAGCGTCGCTTCAAGTTCACCAGCGACTTTCACGAAGGCTCGCTGCTGCTCGAATGGGACATCTTCGGCTACCGGCGTCGCAACGGCTGGCGCTTTCGCAAAGTCTTCGGTCCTTACGTGTTTGCCGGCGCAGGCTACAACTACTTCCGCACACGGACGGACTACAACGATACTTACCAACCTAACCCGAACGTCTCCGCCGAACGAATCCTGGCCGACAAGCAGGCCCCGCCACCGCCGCCCACGCCCGTTATACATTTCGGCGGCGGCTTGAAATGGGACATCAGTCGCTATTGGCTGCTGGGCTTCGAACTGGGCATGCGCTCCGTTTCGTCCGATTACTTAGACGGCGTCAGCATCGCCGGCATCTCCGGCAATAACGACTGGTTTGCCTTCGCCGGCGTTACCCTGTCGCACCGCATCCGATATGTGGACTCCGACCGCGACTGGATACCCAACCGCCGCGACAAATGCCCCCTGTCGCCCGGGCCCCGCAAAAACCGTGGCTGCCCCGACGCCGACGGCGATGGCATCGTGGACGACTACGACGAATGCCCCTTCGTGCGCGGGGTACCCAGCGCACGCGGCTGCCCCGATGCCGACAGCGACGGCGTGCAGGACAGCCTCGACTTGTGCCCTTATCTGGCCGGCCCGGCTGGCGCCTGCGGATGCCCCGACCGCGACGGCGACGATATCCCCGACATCGAAGACCGGTGCCCCGACCTGCCCGGCCTACACCACTTAGATGGCTGCCCCGACGCCGACGGCGACAGCATCCCCGACCCCCGCGACGCCTGCCCCCACCAATGGGGCCCTGCGCTCACCTTCGGCTGCCCCGACACCGACAAAGACGGCATCGCTGACCTGCTCGACCTGTGCCCCGACCAACCCGGAGACTGGCTCCACTTAGGCTGCCCCGACCGCGACAACGACGGCATCCCCGACTACGACGACCACTGCCCCGACCAGCCCGGCCTCTTCGCCTTCTACGGCTGCCCCGATACCGACGGCGACGGCATCCCTGACTATGCCGACCGATGCCCCAGCCAAAGCGGCAACGCCCAATACCAGGGCTGCCCCGATACCGACGGCGACGGCCTGCCCGACCCCGACGACCGATGCCCCTATGCCGCAGGCCCCGCCAGCAACCGAGGCTGCCCGGAACTCAAAAAACAGGTCGTTCGGCAACTCCAGCAAGCCGGCAAGCAAATCCAGTTCGAGACCGGCTCCGACAAGCTCACTGAAGCCTCGCTGCCCGTCGTCCAGCGCGTGGCCGAAATCCTGAAAAACTATCCCGACTACCGCGTTACCATCGCCGGACACACCGACAACCAGGGCAAAAAACAACAAAACCAGGAACTTTCAGAAAAACGCGCCGCCCGATGCCGCGAAAAACTCATCGAACTGGGCATCGAACCCGAACGCCTGCACGCCGTCGGCTTCGGGCAGACAAAACCCATCGCCAGCAACAGCACCGCCAAAGGGCGAGCGCTCAACCGAAGAGTAGAATTCCAGTTGGTGCGCATGGACTGACCCGCGGACCTTCACCACATCGCTTCGCAGTCTCCAGATTTTTTCCTTTGCCCACAGAAAACCACTGCTCAGGCTCTCTGCAGCCTCAGCAGTGGTTTTTCCGGTTTACATCGAGTAGCGTCGCACAAGGCCAGTTTACCCGGCCCACTCACTCGTAAGCGCACCGCTGCGTTTGGCAGTATGACTTCCGGATGTGTCTGAAGAGTAGCGAGGGGCAGGGGCATTATTTCGCCCGCCACCACACCCGCGCCCGATAGCCAGTGAGCGCGCCCATGGCACCCAACAGACCGCCCAACAGGCCCGTAAGGCCCAGCACTCCCCAGTGCGGCAGACCCATGAACAAAGCACCGATGCGCGTTGAGAGAATGCCCTCGTTGTCCACGTCGCGCACGAGGGCGAAGATGAGCCACAGCAGCAGGCCGCCGACGAAGCCGCCCCAAAAGCCCTGTCCATTGCTTCGGGCCCACAGCCAGCCCGCCAGCGCTCCAAAGAGGGCCGTGCTCCACCACGGAAGCCCAGCAGCCACCAGCAGGCCAGTGCTGAAGGTGGTAGCGTGTACCAGATGAAAATTCTTCATTGCGGCAACAGCATTTGTCGGGTGAACAGATGCGCCGGAGGCAGCTCTCCGGACGTTTTGAGGAAGAACAGGTCGTAATAGCGCCCTTGCGCCCAGGTGTCGAGCAGGTCGTCGTAGAAGCGGCTGCCGGGGTTGCCCGATTGGCCGCCCGGATAGACGCCGCGGGCACGCACCCCGGTGGGGCCGAGTTCCACAATCATGCGCCACGATGGCCCATGCGTGCGCGTTTGCGCATTCAGCGCGGTATTATGGCCGCCGGCCTCTACCTCTCGGCTCAGGGCCTCTATTTGGGCCAGATGGCGGATGCTCACGGGGCGGAACTTGCTCCAGGTCGTGCGTTTTTCAGGATTTTTTTCAAAAAATGCCTGCACGCGCCGGAAGGCGTCGGTAACGATGTCGCGAGCCGTTTCGCGCTGTGGCGTATCCCGGCGGTCGAAGAAGGGATGGTCGGGGGCTTTATCCAACAGTTCGATGAAGCGCCAGCGTTCGGGCAGGAGGAGCACCTGCTTTTCGCTGCTGGAGTCCAGCATTTCGTCCCAGGTGCGCAGGTAGCAGGTGTCGAACCACACTTCGTAAAGCGGGGCGGCGGTAGAGCTGGCTTCGTAGCGGTAGTCCCATTTTTCCAGTTCGGCGGCCCATTGTTTTCCTGCGTCGTTGAGGGCGTTGCGGTCGAGCAGACGCAACAACACAGGCAGGGCGTCGGCAGCGCGCTGGCTGAAGTTGTCCAGCTGGATGCTGGCCATGCTGTCGGCGTTGGCGCGTTGCAGGGCGGTCAGGCGGTCGTAGAGATGTCGGCCGCGGTAGTCGTCGAAGTCGCGGCTGGTGTAGTAGTAGGGGTATGAGGGCGGTGTGGAGTGCTGGTTGGCTGAGAACACGAAAGCGCGCGCAGGTGAGTGCTGGGCGGGCAGATGTTCGTTAGGGATAAATCCTGGCCAGGCGTTGGCCTGCTGGCTACCGTCGAGCACGAAGCGGCCCTGCTCGTAGCGCCGGGCGGGCAATTTGCCCTGAACGGTGATGGCCACCTCGCCGCTGCGGGTAGCGAAGACGAAGTTTTGGGCCGGCGCCTCGTAATGGGCGATGGCTTCGCGGTAGTCGTCGTAGGTTTTGGCTAAGTTGAGAAAGAGGAACGAGCGCATTTCGCTGGGGTCAGGCTCGTCGTGGGTTACCCACCGAAAAGCACAGTGGTACAGCGGGTGGTCGGGCTGGTGGTCGTAGGTCATCGGCCCCCAACGGGTATAGCGTACGCTGTCGAGCAGGGGCGTACGGCCCCGGATGCCGATGGTCTCCACGCGCCATTCCACAGGCACTTCCTGGCCGTCCACCACGTAGCGGGTGCGCGCTGCGTCGGCCCACTGTACGCGGTACCAGTCGGCCACGTCGTGCCCGGCATTGGTAACGCCCCAGGCCACGTGCTCGTTGAAGCCGATGATGATGCCCGGCATGCCCTGCAGAGACACGCCGTAGCAGTTCATCTCCGGCGTGCGCAACTGCAACTGAAACCAGATGGAGGGCAGCGACAGCGTCAGGTGCGGGTCGTTGCACAGGATGGCTGCACCGCTTTCCGTCTTCGCACCCGCCACGGCCCAGTTGTTGGAGCCCTGGATGTATTCTTCCTCCACAGGCCGGGCCGACAGGCGCTGTGCGCTGCCTGGCGCGGTGACGGTACTGCCCAGTGTCTCACGAATGCCGCGCCATTGGCCCGTATCCGGTACGATGGGCTGCTGACGCGGGTTCCATTCGGGATACAGGTAATCAAACATCTCGCGTCCCAGGGCTTCCAGGGCAGCGGTGGAGAGCTGGTCATTTTCGCCGCCGCACAGCGTTTCGGCCATGTTCTCCACGATGAGGGCTGTTTTCAGCGGCGACCAGGGCTCAGGCGCATAGCCCAGCAGCTTGAACTCCAGCGGATAATCGGCAGGGCTCAGCTGTGCTATCCAGGCATTTACGCCGGCACAATAGGCCTCCAGCAGGCGCATGCCCTCGGCCGAGCGCTGCCAGCCGCGCAAAGCGTTTTCGGCGGCAAAGGGCAGCCCCCGACGCCGTGCCATGCGGTCCAGCTCCAGCGTCCGCTCGCCCAAGACCTCCGACAGGCGACCCGCTGCCCGCCGTGCGGCCAAATCCATCTGCCACAGGCGATGCTGGGCTGTTACGTAGCCCTGGACACGCAAGGCATCTTCCAAATGCTCGGCGAAAATGTGCGGCACCAGCCGGTCGTCGTAAACCACTTCCACCTTGCCGCGCAAACCCGGCAGCCGAACCTCGGCAGGAATGACCGGCCCCCGAGCCGACTCTGCATTGCGCCAGAAACCGCTAAAAGGGTTGAAAAAACTGCCCAGCGCCGGAATGCGCTGCTGACCCGCTGGAATGGGCATGTGCAGCAACCACACCAAACCCAGCGTGAGCACCAACGATACTGCAAACAATAATCCTCGCATGCGGCGAAGGTAAGAGCACCTGACGGAAACGCGATGAACCCTCTGAAAAAGAACGGGCATTAGCGTTTTTCAACTAACACCATCCGATTAAGCCCCTGAATTCCATTGGGTTAAGAGCAGTTGCCTGTCCTGGCATTTGTTGGCTTTATTTGCTGTCGGAAATGGACAAGCACTGCCCCCCGGCGCCTGCGAGCGTTACGCCCAGCACGAGGGAGGATCACCGGCTGTCCTTGTGCGCAACCATTTCCCTTACCTCCTCCAGTGTCTTTCCTCGAAAGTCGGCAAACCGGTATTCCGGGTAGTGGGCGCGCAGGTGCAGGATGTAGTCGCGCCGGGTAGGCTCAGGCGGCAGCACCGGCGGAATATCTTCCATATCCACGATGGAATAGCCCTGCCGCTCGAAGGCGGCAAGCATCTCCTCCGTTGGTTCTTCCACATGGCAAAACTGACATTGCGAAGCCTCGAGCGAGGCTTGCGGAAAGCCACGGCCCGCCAGGTATTGCTGGCCGTAAGCGCAGACGGTGGCAAAGTCAGAAGCCGCCTCCGGCACCAGGATGTCGAAGTGCAGCGTAACGCCATTCGGCTGGCGGAAGTAGGTATCCCAAACGGCGACTTTCATAGCGCACGCATTTTTTTATAAGTGAAAATAAGGTGCAGCGGCAAGTGTTGTGTTTTGCCGGCCTGCTCACTGTCCGCAAACGCACTTCGCCTCCTGACAGGTGTGCTGGATGCCGGCTCCGTTGAGGTCGCTGCCCGGCAGTTCGAACCAGAACGGTTCGCGTTTGCGCGGCGTAGGAGCAATTTCGTCCAGTGTGTTGGCGTCGTAGAGGCGGCCATTGATCATGACGTAGCGGATGTGCTCGGTGTTGCGGATGTTTTCCAGCGGGTTTTTGTCGAGCACCATGAGGTCGGCCAGTTTGCCTGGCGCCAGGGAGCCGATTTCACGGTCCATGCCGATGTACTGAGCGCCGTGCAGGGTAGCGCAGCGCAGGGCCTCCATGGGCGTCATGCCGCCCTGGGCGAGCATCCACAGCTCCCAGTGGGCGGCTAAGCCTTGCAGCTGGCCGTGGGAGCCGAGGTTGATGCGGATGCCGGCGTCGAGCATCTTTTTGAGTTGGCGGCTGACGAGGATGTGGCCGTTCTCGTACTCCTCTTCCGGGATCATGGTGCGATGTCGGGCGCGCTCGTTCAGGATGTGGCGCGGTGTGAATCGCAGTAGGCGTTCTTTTTTCCAGATGTCTTCTTTTTGATAGAAATAGTATTCGCCGTTGACGGCGCCGTAGCAGACGACGAGCGTGGGCGTGTTGTGCGCCCGGGTGCGGCGCCAGAATTGGATGACGTCGTCGTAGATGGGCGCCACGGGCAGGTTGTGTTCCACGCCCGTGTGGCCGTCGGCTACCTGGTTGAGGTTGTGGTAGAAGAAGGAGCCGCCCTCGGGCACGACGATCATGCCCAGTTCGCGCGCGGCGGCGATGACTTGTTGGCGCTGGTCGCGGCGGGGCTGGTTGTAGCTTTTCACCGAAAAGGCCCCCCACGCCTGCGTACGACGCAGGGCGCTGCGGGCATCGTCGAGGCTGTTGATGGGCGCCTTGAAGTCGCCGTCAGCTCCGTAGAGGATGGTTCCGGTGCTGTACAGGCGTGGGCCCACCATGCGCCCGGCGCGCAGCATTTCGCCGTTAGAGAAGGCCATTTCGGAGTTGACCGAGGGGTCGTGCATGGTCGTTACGCCGTAGGCCAGGTTGGCGTAGTACTCCCATTGTTTTTGCGGGTTGAGGCCGTAGCGGAAGTTGCCCGAATGGGCGTGCACATCCACGAAGCCGGGCAGGATGGTTTTGCCGCGGCAGTCTATGCGGCGGCCCGTGCGGGCTTTGGCCTGCAGGGCGAGGTTTTTGCGCCATTCGGCGGTGGTGCCCACAAAGGCGATGCGGTTGTTCTCGACAGCCACGACGCCGTTTTCAATCACGCGGTCGCCTTCCATGGGGATGATGCGGGCGTTTTCTAACACGATAAAGCCTTCGGGCTGGTCTGATTTCAGCCGCAGGCCAATCTTCAGACCGGCGGAGGGCAGTGGTGGCAGGCTATCGGGGGCGCCCGGCAAGAAGGCGAAGCGCTGTGCCAGGTCAATGGCGAAATACTCGTCGCCCAGCGTGTAGAACACCTTTTTGCTGTCAGCGCTCCAGTGCAAGTTGTAGCCGGCGTCGGTGGAGATGAGGCTGACGGGGAAGGCTTTCGTGTCGGCGCTCAGGTCAATCGTCTGACCCGCTGGCGGCCAGGCACACACGTAGGCTTTGTGCAATTCGGTGAAGGCTAACCAGCGGCCGTCGGGCGAGGGCGCCCACTGGTTGACGTACTTGCTTTTGAACAGCTCGCGTCTGTCCTGGCCGTTGAGGTCGAAGGAGACGAGTTTCTTATCCAGAGCGCCGAAGAGGTAGCCGCCCGTTTGCACGTAAATGCGCGTGCCGTCAGGGCTGAAGCGCGGGTTTTCGCCTTCGTCGGTGATGAATTGAGCCTGGTCGGGTTTGCTCAAATCCACTACATATATGCCCGGCTTTTCCACTTTGGCGATGCCCAGCTCGTCGTCGCCATTTTGAAAGCGGAACACGATGCGCCGCCCGTCAGGTGAGTAGCGAGGCGTTCGGAAGATACCCCCGTGCACTGGGACTTGCTCCGGACGACCGTCCGCCAGGCGCACCTGCCAGAGAGCACCGCCGAGGACGTCGTTCCAGCTGACGAACACCACGCGCTGGCCATCGGGCGAAAAGTCGGGCTCAAATTCGAGCATCTCCGGGTCAGTGGCTTCGGCGTCTATAAAAACGCAGCGGCCGTAGGGAGTCCGAATAAGTGGCTCAGGTGTACCGTCGGGTAGGGTCTTTTTGTAGAGTTTGCCTGCAGCGTTGAAGACAAGCGTCTTGCCGTCAGGACTGGTGATGGCGTGCCGGATGGCGCGGGCGGTGAACTCCGGCTCGAAGACGCGGTTCTCGAAGCGCACCGTTTCGGCCAACCGGGCATTGACGGTACAGCGGAACGGTATCTCGCGCACGCTAACGCTGCGGCGTTCGCCCAAGCGCTTGAGGTCAAAGTCTATGCGGCGGATTTTGCCGCCAGCCCAGATGACGATGCTGCGCGCTGTGCTGCCTGTGGCAATGGGCATCCAGGCATAGCCCGGATAAACGCCGAAGATGGTCCAGGCCTCTTGCTGGTCTTTGTCCAGCTGGTCGTACAGAGGGTATTCCTTGCCTGTGCTCAGTTCGCGCACGAAGAGGACAGACTTGAGGTCCACGCGGCGCACGAAGGCGAGCCACTGGCCATCAGGGCTGACCTGAGGCCGGCATGCCCCTCCGGAGCCGCCCGTGAGGGTTTCGACCTTGCCCGTCTGGCGGTCGTAGCGGCGTATGGCAAAAATTTGCTTGTGTGGGTCCTTGTTGTATTGGAAAAAGCCCCCGCCGTAGAGGTCTTCGCTGAAATAGACATAGCGCCCGTCTGGGCTGACGGAAGGTTCGTTGACGTCCTGTTGGTCGTTCTTGCGCTTCGTCAGCTGCACACCCTCGCCGCCCGAAAGGTGGTAGAGCCACATCTCACCCGCCCCCAGCGAGCGCGTGCTGGTGAAGTGCTTGCGCGCCACAAAGTATTCCCCGTCGGGCATCCAGGCCGGATTGTTAAGCAGGCGGAAGGTCTCCTTCGTTACCTGGCGCGCCTCTGTGCCATCGGCGTTCATCACCCAGATGTTATCGCCACCGCCGGCGTCGGAGGTGAACAGGATCTTGCGCCCATCGGGCGAAAAGCGCGGCTGCACCTCCCAGGCCAATCCCGAGCGCAGGCAGCGCGCTTCGCTACCCGAAATAGGCATGGCGTAAATATCGCCCAGCAGGTCAAACACCACCGTCTGGCCGTCGGGGCTCACATCAAGGTTCATCCATGTGCCTTCACTTACGGTGAACGAGACCTCCTGAAGCGGAATGCCCTCTGGCGCCGAAACGTCCCATTTCTTTTTCTCGGTCTGCGCCTGCGCCTGAACGGCAAGGAAGGCTGTGGCAATTGCGAAGAGCAACGAACGATTCATAAACGCTGAACAAAAAAGTGAGCGGCAAACATAGGCAATTGATGGCGATTGCCGCCGCACGCGCTGCCCTGGGCCAAAGGCTCTCCTTACCAGTAAGAGCGGATAGGGAACCGCCTGATCAGTGCCGCCTCGTCGGGCACCGGCTGCGCCTCGAAGTGCCCGTCGCGCCAGAGCAGCACCTCGGCGGACTCGTCCGTTACTTGCTGCGCCTCGTGGTTGTCGTCCAGCAGAATGGCATACTGGATGACCCGTCGCACGATGTCCCGGTCGCCGTCGCCGTCGTAGTCCAACAGCCAGCTACCGGTCAGCACCTGCCCGCCTTCGCCGCCGTACCATTCGGCCAGGGTGTGCCGCCCGGTGAATGCCTGCCGGCGCCGATCGTACAGCAACAGGGAAACATGCTCGAACCAGAAATGGCGAATATACACCACGCAGGCCTCCACGTCCGCACTCAGCGCAAAGCGCCGCAGGCCCCAGATGCGGTCAACTCCGCCAGGCTCGGCTATGTATGCTATCTCCTGCAACAAGGCAGTATCTAACAAGCAGAAAAACAGCACCGTCGGTATTGAGTCTCCGGCAGGGTCAGGTTCGTTGTCGTCTGGCACCTCCACAAGCAGCGTATCGGGGACGGGTAAAGCGTCGAAAAAGGCCAGCAGATCGCTCTGTCGCGACGTCGGCCCTTGGGGAGACTGGCAAGCAATAGTCAGCGATAGCACCGCAATCAGGGCAGCTGGCAGGGCATTGAAAACACAGTTCATTGGGTAAAGATAGGGTACGTATAATTGGTGTTACGCTCGGTTGAGACGGCTGTTCTGGCTAAAGCCATCTTTGCGGTCTCTGGAATTTTCTTTTTCACCGTCGAGGGTGTGGAGAGACGGCGCGGTAAGCGCCTCTGTGCCCTCGACGGTTTTTTTGCGCCGTTTGCCTCGCAGCAGCCTTGCGTGAGGTTAGTAAGGTTGTCTTCGTAACTGCTCCGACTCCACAAAATGCGTCCCATGCAGGCCAGCGTGCGCCAGGGCGATGAGGGCTGCTGCTACCTGGTCAGCATGTATGCCTCGGTAGCGCGGCGGGATGAGTGGGCGGAAGAGGCGCTCCAGCGCAATGCCGATGCGTTCGCCTAAGCGAAATTCGGCGCGTTCGCCCAGCAGGAGGGATGGGCGTGCGGAGATGAAGGCTTCGAAGCCCAGAGCGGCCAATTGCTGCTCCAGTTCGCCCTTCATGCGCAGGTAGAACGAGGAAGAGCGGGCATTGGCGCCCACCGACGAGACCAGCAGGTACTGCCGCACACCGTTAGCGCGTGCGATGCGACCCAGGGCCAGAGGGTACTCCACGTCCACGCGGTATTGGGCGGCTTTTGAGCCGGCTTTGCGAAGGGTGGTGCCTAAGGCACAGTAGAGGTCGTCAGCGCGCACGACCTGTGGGTCGGGGTGCTCAAAGTCGAACACGATGGAGCGCAGCCGCGGGTGTTCTATGGTTAGCGGGCGGCGCGTCAGGGTTATCACGGTGTCGTAGTGTGGGTCGTCGAGCAGTCGCCGAAGCAGGTGCTGGCCTACCAGACCGGTAGCGCCGAGGAGGAGAGCGGTTTTCATGGTCAAGTCCTGTTGAAAAAGATGCTGTCGTGTAGTCTGGGCATGAGGTTGCTGGGCTATTCGACGAACTCGATGGTTTCTTTTTTATCTAAGCCGAGTCGGTGCAGCAGGGTATCGAAAAGGGCATACACTACGGGTACGAAGATGAGCGACAGGAACATCGAGGAGCTCAGGCCGCCGATGATGGCCCAGGCTAAACCGACCTTCCAGGCTGAGCCGGCGCTGGTGGAGAGCGCCAGGGGCAGCAGACCGATAATCATAGAGATATTGGTCATGAGGATGGGCCGGAAGCGCAGTCTGGTGGCTTGCAGGAGCGCCTGCGTCAGGCCCATGCCGCGCTGTTTGAGGTGATTGGCAAAGTCCACTACTAAGATGGCGTTTTTGCCCACCAGACCCACCAGCATCAGCAGACCCAGCCCGGTGAATACCGTGAGGTTTTGCTGCGCCAGGGCCATGGCTAAGAAGGCGCCGATGACCGACAGCGGTATGGAGAGCAGGACGACGAAGGGGTACATCCAGTTGTCGTAGAGAGCCACCATCACTAAGTACACCAGCACTAAGGAGGCCCAGAGGGCGAAGCCAATGGAGCCGATGCTTTCTTCCTGACGCCGCAAGTCGCCGCCGAATTGGAAGTGTGCGCCGGCGGGTGGGCGCAGGGCCATCACCTTCGCCTTGACCTCGCGGGCTACCGTACCCGTTGGGCGCCCGATGACCGATGCCGAAAACTGCACGGAGGGCAGGCGGTCGCGGCGCTCTAATCGGGTAGGACCAGAGCCTTCGCGCACTTCGGCAAACTGGCGGATGGCTATAGGCATGCCTAAGGGGTTGATGATGGTCAGGTTGCGGATGTCTTCGGCACTGCGGCGATCGAAGGCATCCAGCGCTACGCGGATGGGGTATTCGTTGGCCCCGTCGCGGAAGCGCGCATCGGTATTTCCGCTGAAGGCCGTCTGGAGCGTCAGGCCCAATTGGGCCATGGTCAGACCGTATTCGGCCATGCGCTGGCGGTCCACGACGACCTGCACCTCCGGGTTGCCAGCCTCTACGCTGGGCGTGATTTCGACACAGCCCGGCACAGAGGCCATGGCGCGCATCACCTCATCGGACATGGCCAGCAGGCTGTCCAAGTCAGGGCCATTGATGCGCACCTCGATGGGTGAGAACGACAGCCCCAAGATATCAATCGGGTTGGCGCGGATCTGGGCGCCAGCGATGCGTTCCTCCAGTTTCAGCTTGGCCTGTCGGGCAAACACATCCGTTGAGATGCGTCGCGGGCGCGGGTAAGGCGCCAGTTCGACCAGAATTTCTGCCACATACGGCGCACTCAGGCCAAAAGATTTCGTAGTAGTGCCTACGGTGGTGAACAGCCGTCGGACGTGTTCCTGTTGGCGCAGCCATTCTTCCGCCTGGCGCACGGCAGCGTCGGTTTGGGCCAGGGAGGCCGTCTTGGGCAATTCCACCTCAATAAGAAACTCGCCGCGCTCGCCCGACTCAATGAAGGCGTTGCCAATGAACCCCGACGTTACCAACCACCCGGAGCCGGCACCCAAAACACCGATGATGAGCAGCACAGTAGCCTTGGTCTTCCAGTTGCGCAGCGCCCAACGCAGGGCGTTGACGAAACCCTCGGCCATTCGATCTAAAAAGGCCTCAAAACGCAGCACCAGTTGCCCCGCGAAGTTGCGCCCCTCAAAGCGGTGCAACTTGCCCACGCGCGACGCCAGCCAGGGCACCAGCGTAAACGACACCAGCAGCGACATCAGGGTGGCCACCAGCACCGTCATGCAGAACTGGCGCAGCAGATTGGGCACCAGCCCTGTAGTGAAAATGATGGGCAGAAAAACCACCACATCCACCAGCGTAATGCTGATGGCTGTGAAGCCGATCTCCTGCCGACCGTCGTAAGCCGCCTGAACGCGGCTTTTGCCCATCTCCAAATGGCGGTAAATGTTCTCGATAACCACAATGGCGTCGTCCACCAAGATGCCGATGGATAGCGACAGCCCCAGCAGCGACATCATATTGATGGAATAACCGGCCACCTTCATCATCACAAACGTGCTGACGATGGAGGTCGGAATAGACACCAGCACGATGGCCGCATTGCGCAAGCTGTGCAAAAACAGCAGCATGACCAACGCCACCAACACGACGGCCATAAGCAAGTCGTGAATGACAGCGTCCGTCGCCTGACGGATGAACACCGTCGAGTTGGAGATGACCTCGAACTTCAGCCCTTCGCGCTGGTAAGACTTTTCCAACTGTGCCATCTTCTGAAGCAGCAGGCGGCTCATTTCCACGGCGTTGGCGTCGCCTTGTTTGCGTACCTCTAAGGCCAGCGTCGGCTCGCCGTTCAGCCGGCTGAAGACCTCCGGCTCGCGCGCGCCATCCTGAACGTCAGCGATGTCGCCCAGATAGATCAGCCCGCCCTGGCGCGAGCGGCCCACCACCAGGCGGCGCAACTCCTCCAGCGTGTTGATCTTGCCTGCCAGCCGGATGCGCACTTGCGTGTCGCCGCTGACCACCTTGCCTGTAGGAAACTCCAGATTAGACGCCTGGATTACCTGCGCTATTTGAAGCAACGACAGCCCGTACTGTTCCAACCGCGATCGGCTGATATTCACCCGCACCTCGCGCATTTCACCGCCCAAAATGCTGATTTGCGCCACCCCGCGCACCTGCGTCAGCTCCGGCAGCAGGCGGGTCTTCACCATGTCGTAAAACTCTGTGCCGGCCAGGCGGGAACGCACCGCCAGCCGCATCACCGGTAATTCCGACAGCGCAAACTTGTTGACCACCGGCGGGCGCACCTCGCGCGGAAGGGTGGGTAAAATCTGGTTGATCTTGCGCTGCAATTCCTGCACCGCTCGGTCCAGGTCTATCTGCTGGTTCAACTCCAGGGCAATGAAGCAAATACCCTCATTCGAGCCTATCTGAATGAGCTGTACGCCTTCCAAAGAAGCTACAGCATCTTCCAGCGGACGCGCCACTGCATTTTCCACCTCTGCTGGCGAAGCACCCGGATAAATGGCCGAAATGGTGATCACCGGCGGGTCAAACTTGGGCACCATCTCAATGGGCAGGCTCAGGTAACTGGCGATGCCCATGAACATCAGCACGGCAAACACCACAATCACCAGCGACGGGCGGCGTATAGAAAGGGCGGTCAGATTCATCGCTACGAACGCAAAGGGCAGCTTCGGGCGGCAAAACTAAGACGACTGCCCGCCCGGGCGTGAAAAAGTGCAAATTTCATGGGCACTCGGCAGCAAATTGAGAGAAGCCAAAGTGCTTCGGCCATGCAAATCTAAAAATACTGCGCGCTGCTGCTCAGGCAAAGACCGTGAAACCCCCGCCTGCATCTGCGCTCAAAGTGATTTCCAACAGCGCTATTGCCGAATGAGCGAGAACCCCTATTCTTGTGGCGGTTTACGGCTGAAGGCGCCGCCTGCTGCGCAACGCCGCAAGCTATCCGGACGTAATGGTAGATAAACACAAAAATGCGGAGGACAACATCAGCGAGCTGCTGCGCCAGTGCCGGCAGCAGAAGCGGAGTGCCCAGCATCAGCTGTTCCAGATTTTTTACAACTACGCCATGAGCATAGCGAGGCGCTACGTGGGCAGTATTGAAACGGCGGAAGAAGTGGTCAACGACGCCTTTTTTAAAGCCTTCACCAAAATTGACCTGTACGAAGAAAGCCTTTCCTTCCGCTTCTGGCTGCGTCGTATTGTCATTAATACGGCTATTGACCGCCTGCGAAGCGCCCTGCAAACGCGCGAAAGCGAACCCTGGAACGAGCACCACGACCTGACTACCGAAAGCAGCATCGTGGAAGACCTCACGCGCGAGCAAATCCTGGCCTCGCTCGACCGCCTGCCCCCAGCCTACCGAACCGTATTCAATCTCTTCGTCGTAGATGGCTTTAGCCACGAAGAAATTGCCCAAATATTGGACATCAGCCCCGGAACTTCCAAGTCGAACCTCGCGCGTGCCCGACAGCACCTGCGTGCCCTATTTTCCGACGATTTTGAATTCAAAAAGTAGTTATGCGTGATCTGGACAGGTACTTAGCCGACCATCTGAACGAGGAAGGCAGTTTTCCAGGAAGAGAAGCCAACTGGCGGGCATTAACCTACCGCCTGGAAGCCGCCGCTGCCCGGCGTGCGCTGGTGCGCTGGCAAATGGTTGCTGGCGGCCTGCTGCTGGGCCTCGTAGCCATGAGCGGACTGGCTTACCATTTTTACTGCGAAAAGCAAGCATGGGCTGCCCGATGGGCAGAGGTTACCGATGCCTGTGCATCTGCGCTGTCGCGTACCGGTACGCCTTTAGCCGTGGTCGTGCCCAAAGGGACACAAAGGACGCCCGCCTCAAGGCTTGGGGCCGTGCTTGAACGCTATCCGATGTCCTTAGAGGCAGCCACAGCGCCCACCAACGAACCTCAGCGCTCGGAAGTGGCGCCCATTTCAGAACCCGCCGACACTGATGCCTCGCTCGCCGAGGGCGAAGTGCCCAGGCATCTGCCGTTCCTGGCTACCCGGATGCTCCAGCCACTGGAACACACGCCAGCCTTGCCAGAGGTGTGGCCAAATGTGCCGCCGCGTCGCCGCGAAAGCCGCCTGTGGTTGGGCCTACAAGGCACGGCCGGCATCCCAACACCGCGCCCGGGCATCTCCCTGCTGCAGGGCGCTGGCCTCGGGCTAGAATACCGCGCCATCGGCCAGCTGTGGATCACCGCTGCCGCCGATGCCCTCTCCTACGACGTGCGCCACACCGACTACCTACCTGCAGCCTTTTACCGCGAAAACCCGCCCCAGGCGTTCAAACTTGTCTTGGGCAAACCGCCCGTACCCTACCCACTGCGCGACGTTGTGGCTAACCAGCGCCTGCGCCTGCTGAGCACAGGCCTGCGCTATCGCCTGCCGGTGCGCTTCTGGCTGCGGCCTTCCGTGCAAGTGGCGCATACCTGGGCGTACGTGTCGCCCGCCATTTACAACTACACCTTCGTGGACACCTTGCCCGGAACACCGCCCAAAGTGCTGACGTTTTCTTCGGCTCAGTCCACTGCTGCCTATTCCGTGCGAGGCTTGTGGCGCTTCGGCGTCGCCTTAGAGCGCGAAACCGAATGGTGGGCTATCCGCCTCGGCGTCAGCCGACAGGAGGCCTTCCGGCCCGACTTCTACGATACCTGGCTGCTGCAGGGCGGCATCTGGTACAAGTGGTAAAGCCACTTTCGGCTGCTGCGCCGTACCTTTGTGTCGCCATGGATTTCCTGAAGCAACACGTTGAAGCCCTGATCTTTGTATCGCCACAGCCCATTTCGCTTGCCGAGATGCAGGCGACGCTGACGGAGGCATTCCAGAGCGAAATTACCGTGGACGACCTCCACGATGCCATTGCCCACCTGCAAGGGCAGTACCAATCGCCCGACTATGCCTTCGAGTTGGTGGAAATCGCCGGTGGCTTCCAATTCATGACCAAAGGCGCTTACCATAATACTGTGGCCATCCATTTGCGCCAAACCGCGCGCCGCCGCCTGTCGCAGGCCGCCTTAGAAACGCTGGCCATCATCGCCTATAAGCAGCCCGTTACCAAAAGCGAAATCGAAGCCATTCGAGGCGTCAATTGCGACTATGCCTTGCAGAAACTTTTGGAAAAAGAACTTGTTATCATCAGCGGACGAAGCGAAGGGCCAGGGCGCCCCTTGCTGTACAGTACTTCCGAAAAGTTCATGGACTATCTGGGCATCAAAAGCCTGAATGACCTGCCCAAACCCAAAGATTTCAAGGAAATTGAAAACTCCGTCGGCCAACCGCTCGACACTATGGAAACAGAGGGCAGTGCGCCTGTTCATCACGAAAACTAATTGCTCATGGAACAACCTGCATTGGTCAACCGCGTTGCGCAAAGCGGCCTGATAACGCTCGATCTGGAAACCTTCTACCCCGAAGGTGAAATCGTCGCTTTTGACCTGAAGGACTACCTGTTCATGGGCCTCATTCTCAAAGAAAAAGACTTCCGCGAGGCCCTTAAAGCGCACGACTGGACGCAGTACGCCGGCAAGAACGTAGCCGTCTTTTGCTCGGCCGATGCGATCATTCCGATGTGGGCCTACATGCTGGTAACGGCCTATGCGGCGCCGTATGCCCGCGATATCTTCCAGGGCCAGCCCGAGCAGTTTGTCGAAGCGGCTTTTCTGAAAAAAATTGCGACTTTAGACCTCGCACCTTACGAAGGCAAGCGTTTGGTCGTTAAAGGTTGTAGCGACCGGCCCGTGCCGCCGTCGGCCTATGTGGAAATCACGCGCCGCCTGCAGCCCATCGCCCTGAGCATTATGTTTGGCGAACCCTGCTCCACGGTACCGGTCTATAAGCGCCCTATTCAGGCAACCATTCAACCATAAAATCGCGCTCCTATGACTAACCGCACCTTGCTCCTTTTGAATATCCTTCTGGCACTGGCTCTCACGGGCATCCTCATGCTTTCGTTCAAGGGCAACGAAGGCGGTGGCGCGGGCTTTCCTGCTCCTCCCCAAACCATTCGCTCCATCAACCTCAACAAAGATTACGATTTCTGCGGTGAGAAATTTCCCATGGACAACTTCGACGTGCGCCAGCGATTAGACGCCGAGCTGCTGCGCAACGTGTACTACCATTCTTCCACCATTTTAGCCATTAAGCGGGCCAATGCGCTCTTCCCAGTCATTGAGCCAATCCTGAAAGAGGAAGGTGTGCCCGAAGACTTAAAGTATTTGGCCGTAGCCGAGAGCAACCTGAGCAATGCGGTGTCGCCTGCCGGTGCGCGTGGCGTGTGGCAGTTCATGAAAAGCGCAGCCGACCAGTACGGTCTCGAAGTAAATGACGAAGTGGACGAGCGCTATCATCTGGAAAAAGCTACCCGTGCCGCCTGCCGCTACCTGCGACGCCAGAAGGAGCAACTCGGCAGCTGGGTGCTGGCCGCTGCCGCCTACAATGGCGGCCCGGCGCGCATCAGCACCGAAATGCAAAACCAGCGCGCCCGCTCCTTCTTCGACCTCAACTTAGCCGCCGACGAAACCATGCGTTACCCCTTCCGCATCGTCGCCCTCAAAGAGGTCATGCAAAACCCAGAACACTACGAATACCGCATTGAGCGCGACCACCTCTACGACCCACTGCCGCCCTCCAAAGTGGTCAAAGTGGACGGCCCCGTCGAGAGCTGGGCCGACTTTGCCGCCGAACACGGCGTGTCGTACCGCATGTTCAAACTCTATAACCCCTGGCTGATTAGCAACAAACTCACCAACAAGGCGCGCAAAACCTACGAAGTGCGTGTGCCGCGATAATCGCCTGTTTCTTTCATGGCCTACACCGAATCCAACATGCTGCCGTTGGGCACAAAAGCCCCGGCCTTCCGGCTGCCCGAACCCGCCACAGGTCGCATGGTCAGCCTCGAAGACGTCGCCGCTGGCGCCCGCGCCACTGTGGTCATGTTCCTGTGCAACCACTGCCCTTACGTCCTGTACGTCAACCCGGAAATCGTGCGCATCGTCGAGGAATACCGGCCCAAAGGCGTGGCCTTCGTGGGCATCAACAGCAATGACGCCCAGGCATACCCCGAAGATGCTCCCGAGCGCATGCCCGAACACGCCAAAGCTGTGGGCTACACCTTTCCCTACCTATTCGACGAAACACAAGACGTCGCCCGCGCTTATGACGCCGCCTGCACGCCGGACTTCTACGTCTTCGATGCCGATTTGAAACTGGTCTATCGAGGTCAATTGGACAGCAGCCGCCCCAAGCGCAACCCCATCCCGCCCACGGGCGAAGACTTGCGTGCAGCCTTAGACGCTGTGCTCGAAGGACGCCCGGTGCCAGCAGAACAGCGGCCCAGCGGAGGGTGCAACATCAAGTGGCGCGAGTAGGATAGAACGGGCCGAGCGTATTCGGGGCGGAGGGCCCCCTGGAGATGAGGTTTGTCGAAGTTCACGCCTCGACAAAGTTGAGCATATACTACTCAAGACGGCCAATCATGCCTTCTATTTCTTCGAGAAAAGGCGGTAGATGTATCTGCACAACGTTCCATATGACCTCTAAGTCCACTTCAAAATAGTCGTGCACGATTGTGACGCATGGTTTCGATACTTCTCCAGGGGATGTGAGGGTACTGTTGGGTCAAAGAAACTGGATGGGCATACACCGCCTCACCGATTATTTCAATCTGGCGCACCACCGCTGCCTGGGTCTTTCGGTCGCGCATGAAGGCATCTTTGTCAAACCCTTCTGTAAAACCAAAAGCCAGCTGAATAGCATCCCGAATATGCAGGAGGCGAGCAAGGGTGCCAGGATCAGTTTTTTTCATAGATCAATTCTTTCTCCTGCTCTACAAAAGGACGAACATGCCTGGACAAATAACCTTCGCTGACCAGGTCTACTCTCCGTCCTGTCAGGGTTTCCAGATCAGACCACCAGCCGAAATACTCCCACCCAATGGGAGCGGAATAATCCGGAGCGATTAAAATATCCACGTCACTGTCCGGCCCAAATTCACCCCGAGCAAACGAACCAAAGAGCCAAACCTTCTTCACGGGCTTATCGGCAAAAAAAAGTCGCAGGTTCGCTACCAAAACGGCTTTCTCTCGGAGCAGATCCTGACCATCAGCTGACTTCATTTTCTCTAATTTGGGGCAAAAATAAGAATTACTAACCCTGCACAGGCAAGAACTCCAGGGCACAGTTTTGATTAGAATACCCGCAATATCACTCAAAGGGCGTCAGAGAGACGCAGCGACTGCGGCGCTTTCTTCCCTGCTAAGACGTGTTTTCTCTTCGCTAACTCCGTGCAAAGTAGTGGTAAAGAAGTAGAGGCTCTCGGCCTCGGGCTGAAAAATCCCAAAAGCACGCCTGGCACACCGGTGATATATTCGCTTTACCAAACTGCTTTCAGCCACGCTGCCCCGAAGAGCGGTTGGCCTGCTCCGTCGTTGTCTGGGCGAGCTACGAAGTAAATGTCCTGTCTGCGGCTGCCTACCGGCCAGGCTTTTCGGTCGAGGTTGAGCACAACTTCGGCCAGCCCGCCGCCGGTGCCCGAAGCGGGTAGGGGCGCACTGCCGGCCAGTGGACCATCCGGGCTGCCGAGGCGTAACTCGATACGGCCGCGTCCGGAGTGGTTGCGGCTGGAGGATATTTCTACGGCCAGGGCAAAGCCCTTAAGGCCCTGCGCATCAATGGCTTTCAGCATAAAGAAGTCGTCCGGCTGCAGTTCGTACAGGCGTATGGTGGTGTTGTTCAGCGGGCGCTCGTAGGTTTTCATACCTTTTGCAAGGCTGTCGGCGGCGCTGATTTTGAGTTGGGCGGGTCGCAGCCACACGAGTGTTTCGGCGGTTTGCGGCGGCAGTTTGGATGCGCCCTGGTCGGTATAGCGCGCGTAGAGGGCGTATCGGCCCGGCTCCTGCACGCTGGTGGGTTGGGCGATGAGTGTTCCGTGCCCAAAGGGTTGTTTGGGTGGTTCATTGAGGCTCAGTATCCAGCGCACCATGTCCATGACATCGGCTTTGGCCAGCTGCGGATGAGCGCTCATGGCCACCTCGCCCCAAACGCCTTTGCCACCTTTGAGGATTTTTTCGGCCAGATAGTCTAATGCTTTGGGCTCACCCTGGTAGCGGCGCGCTACATCCTGGTAGGCCGGGCCGTTCACTTTGCGCTCTACGGCGTGGCAACTGCGGCAGTCGGACTCATTGACAAGCTTCTGCCCGCGAGCGATGGGGTCTTCGGCGGGCTTTTTGGGGCCTTTGATGGGTCGTTTGAAGGCAGCGCCTGCAGGCAAATAGCCCACAAACAGCTCAATGTCGGAAGGCAAGATTCGGCCGTCGGCCAGCGAGCCATCTTCGGGGTCGGAGACTTGCAGCGCGTATTTGATGGTGTCGCCTGGGCGATAGAAGGAGCCGTTTTTGCCTCCGAAGAGCCATTCCACCAAAGGCGGCTGGTTGGTCGGCTGTGTTTCGGCCACTTCGTCGGTGTGGGCGTCGTCGCGGACGTAGTCAATGCGGCTCAGGCAGGCTTCGGGGTTGGCCGTGAACCACTCGGTGCCGTATTCCAGCACCCAGAGGGAGCCATTTTTGTCAATCAGCATGTCAATAGGGCGCCCCAGCCGCACGTTGGGTGCTACGGGCTGCATGCTCACGTATCGGTCGAGCGAGTCCAGTTCGACGGCCATAATCCAGTTGCGCATCCATTCGTAGATGAAGATTTTGCCGTCGAAGCGCTTAGGGAAGCGTGTTTTTTCCGGGTATTCGTCGCAGTAGTAGGCCGGCCCACCCATCGAGCAGCGCGTGCCGTTGAGCACGAGCGGAAAGAGTTCGCTGCTTTTGAAGGGATACCAGATGATGGGCGGCTGCGAAGGCGGCACATAGCGGTCGCCCGTATTATTGGGCGAGTCGTTTTCGGGGCGTTCCGGGTTGAAGTAGGGCCCAGAGGTACCGGTGGCATACGAGTATTCGCGATAGGGTAGGTTGGGGCCTACGCAATAAGGCCAGCCGTAGAAGCCGGCGCGCCGGGCGATGTTGATTTCGTCATAACCTTCAGGGCCGCGCAGGCTGTCGGCCACACCGGCGTCGGGGCCAGGCTCGCCCCAGACGAGTAGGCCGCGGCGGTGGTCAATATCCATGCGAAAAGGATTACGGCAGCCCATGATGTAAATTTCCGGCCGACCGCGGCCCCACCACGACTGAGCGCGCTGCGGGTAGTCGGCGGCGATGGCCACTGGGCGCGGTTTGCGCACCGGATATGCGATGCCCTCCCAAGCCGGGTCCAAGAGAATGTCCTGACCGCCCCGATACACGCGCACATCGGCCTCGGTGTACAGGTTGCCTGCCGGGCAAATGTAGGAGCCGTCGGGCAGCGGCTTGATGCGCAGGATTTTGCCGCGCAGGTCCATCGAATTGGAGGCTGATTTCTGCGCGTCGTACTGGCGCCCTTCTAAGCGCTCGTCAATGGCCGTATAGCCGTCGCCGTAGTGGTTGGTGTTGTCGCCTGTAGAGAGGTACAGGAAACCCTGCCGGTCAAAGCGAATGCAGCCGCCTGCATGCAGCGTTTTCAAATCCCGGTCAGTAGGCACCTCCAGGATAATTTGCTCGGTGTCAGGGTAAAACACACCGTCTTTGAACACAAAGCGCGACAGGCGCAGGGCATTGTTGTGCGGCTTTTCGGCAGGCGCGTAGTACAGGTAAACCCAATGGTTCTCTTCCCATTTGGGGTCAACGGCGATGCCCAGCAGACCTTCCTCATTTTTATGAAATACCTTGAACTCAGCTATGGTTTTCAGCTGCCCATCGGCGGGGTTAAATAATTTTACCGCCCCGCGGCGCTCTACAAAAAGGATTTTGCCGTCGGGCAACAGGGCCATAGACATCGGTTCGGCTAAGCTGCAGGCGACCGAAGTCTTGACAAAGCCGCTTTTGGCCTGCTGACCCTGCTGAAAAGGTCGGTGTTCGCCTAAGGCAACGGGTTTCCCTGGTCCTACAGCGTATTTCAGGCCGCCTTCCAGGTGTTGCAGAAAGGCTGGCTCGCTGTACGAAGCCGTTGTGTGGCCCATGACCGTGACGAAGGCGCGCCCACCGTCGAATTCGCGGTGCCAGCTCACTGGGTGGAAGGCACCCATCTTACCACCCGTGCAGCTGCTTTCCTCCAACGCCAGCAGTACGCGCACATCGGGCAGCACGTTTTTGAGGTTCATCCACTCGTCGGTGCGTGTCCAGGGGCCTTCCAAATGCGCAGTAGCCGGATGCTCGCGGTCGAGCACACTCAACACACCGCTCTGCACGGGCATCAGGCCGTCGTATTCAGCGCCTACCAGTTGGCGATACCAGGGCCAGCTGTGCTCGGTGTCTATAGCGGTGTACACCCCTACAAAGCCGCCCCCACCCTGAATGAAGCGCTCGAAGACCACCTCCTGCGTGGGCGCCAGCACATCGCCCGCCGTCAGCAGGAACACTACGGCGGCATATTTACTCAGGTTTTCTTCGGTGAAATCCTCGCCCCATTCGGTAGCATCAGTAGCCCAGCCGTTGCGCTCGCACAGCTGCTGCACAGCCTCCATGGCCGCTGGCAGGCAATCGTGTGCATAGAACTCGGTCTTGTGGAAAATCAGGACGCGTGGGCGGCTGTCCTGGGTGCGGCATTGAAGGCCCAAAAACGCCAGCAGGATTACAAAAGGCGCAGCGTAAGGAAGTGTTCGCATCGGTTGACTCATAGTTTGCTGCCGATGCCCTTTGCCAAAAGCGTGCCGTTCTGTCGGAGGCGTATAAAATCAAAAAGCCGCTAGAGCACTTTCGTGTCCAGCGGCTAATAAACCCCAAAAAACCAAATGAAAACTATTCTTGAAATCGGCCGTTGCCGTTTTCCTTTCGCGTTTGATAACACAAATATGCAGGCATCGAAACGGGCTGTGCAAGAGTTTGTGAAAAAAAATTTAAAAAAAATTTCAACAGCCGGCTGTGGAAAACCTGTTGATTTTTTCTAAATAACTGAAAATCAGTCTTTTTTAGGCCATCAGGCTTTTTTGTAACGCCTCCAGTTTAACAAGGCATTCCTCGTATTCCTCCTCGGGTTTGGAGTCAAAAACGATGGCGCCGCCCACGTGTGCGGAGAGGTAGCCTGTCTCTGCCCGGTAAAGCAGGCTGCGGATGACGACATTGAAGTCGAAGTCGCCCTCTGGTGAGCAATAGCCTATAGCGCCGGAGTAGAGCCCACGCCGGGAGCATTCGTACTGTTCGATGAGTTCCATGGCCCGAATTTTGGGTGCGCCCGTCATGCTGCCCATAGGGAAGGCGTCGCGCAGGGCAGCGATAGGGTGTTCCTCTGGTGCCAATATGCCCGAGACGGTCGAAATCATCTGGTGCACGGTCGGAAAGGTGTAGATGCCGAACAATTCTTCCACGCTCACGCTGCCCGGCTGGCAATGGCGCGCCAGGTCGTTGCGCACCAGATCTACGATCATAGCAT
Organism: uncultured Saprospiraceae bacterium; assembly: GCA_964646615.1. Taxonomy (GTDB): domain Bacteria; phylum Bacteroidota; class Bacteroidia; order Chitinophagales; family Saprospiraceae; genus M3007. The sequence continues at coordinate 123,054 of CAZYEV010000008.1, read as the reverse complement.
TTTCGGCGCGGTCTTTTTCGCTGTGGCGGAGCGTTTCGCGCAAGCGAGCATCGGCCTCGGAGTCGGCCAGGCGGCGGCGCGTGCCCTTGATGGGTTGAGAAAACAGGTACTGCCCTCGCTTGGCCAAAAAGCGCTCTGGGCTGGCACATAGCGCGTAGCGGTCGTGCCAGCGCAAAAAGGCCGAAAACGGCGCACGAGCACGGGCATTGAGCTGCTCGAATACCCCAAGCGGATCTATCCGGATATCCTCCGCGTAAAATTCCTGACAGAGGTTGACCTCATAGACATCGCCAGCGGCAATATGTTCGCGTAATGCCGCCACCGCTTCTAAATAACGGTGGCGACTCATGCGCGGGCGAAGTGCAACACCCGGCGGCGTTACTTTGGTCGGAACACATGATTGCACCTCTCGCCATACGGCCTCCGGCAAAATCGTGCGGGAATGAATTTCCACCTGGAAGTCTTTCGGATCGCCAGCATTCCTGGCCCGAATGCCAACGACTATTTCGGGCCGGAAGAAATACAGCTCGGGCAGGGCAATGTTGTCGGGATGGCGTGAGTGCAGACGCTCGATTTCGTTTTTCAGGTCGTAACTCAGGAAGCCAAACAGCCAGTCGCGATGCTGTTCGTAGAAATGGCGCAGCTGGCTAAACGCCGTGCCGCTTTCGGCAGAAACGGCATCAGCAATGCCCACCGCCAGCAGGCATTCCCAGTAGGGCTGACGCCAATAGGGTAGGGAGGAGGCATCGCTGCCAGACGGCGGGAGTGCCACGTGGTTGCTGTCCAAATAAATCGCTACGGGGAACGCCTGCGCCCACACGCGCAGCGAACGCTTGAGCGCCTCCACATCGGAAACCGGAAAAACAGCAGTGTTTCTTGTTGCCACGAATACACGAATGGGTTTTGGGCGGCCTCAGAAGTGTCGTCTTCGAGGCACGAGAAGGCGACATCTCTTAAGCGTGCACAGTTGGGTTTTTACCACCGGGACACAAATATATTTCCGCCACAAATGCACGAATGGAAGGGCGAATGGCACTAAGGCTCAGATTCGTTCATCGGCCTCGGCGGGGTGCCAGAAGCGTTGCTCAAAATCCTGGACGCGGTTATCTAATACCGTTATGCCCTCGCTTTCTAATAGTTGTTGCATGAGCGTGGGCGTTGGGAAGTGCAGCCGGCCTGTGAGCTCACCTTTGCGGTTGACAACGCGGTGGGCCGGCACGTCGGCGGTGCCGATGCTCTGGTGAAGCGCCCAACCCACCATGCGCGCCGAGCCGAGGGCCAGATAGTCGGCAATGGCGCCATAGGTCGTTACGCGCCCGCGCGGAATGCTGCGGACAACGGCATACACGAGGTCGAGGTAATTGTCCATGCCTGTGAGGTGCTCACCAGACGAACTCCACTTGCTGCACAATATCGGGATGCAGGCTCAGGGCTACCGGGCAGGTGTGTGCGATGTGGCGAAGCAGTGCCTTGTCGGCCTCTGAGTAGTTGTTGGGCGGCATAAAGAGCCGGATTTCCACTCGGGCAATACGGCGCGGGTCAGAAGCCATTACTTTGGTTACCTCCGCGCGCGTGCCGTCAATGCTGACGCCGCGCTCGCGCACGCGCATACCCATAATGGTCAGCATGCAGGCGGCCAACGATACGGCGCACAGATCGGTCGGCGAAAAAGCCTCGCCTTTGCCCTGGTTGTCGGGTGGCGCGTCGGTGTGTATCTGCACGCCCGAAAGGCTGTGCGTGAGTGTACAGCGCAAATCACCGTCGTAAGTTACTGTGGCTGTCATGTCTCTTTTTGCCGCAAAGTAACGACCAAACCGGTTTGGTCGAAGCCGCCTGTTCTACATTTCTCTGAAAGGAACACCTTTGGTGTGGAGCCTTTTCAGCCAAAAACCATTGATGGTCTCTTCAAGCCTATTCGTGCACCGTGGCTTCTTAAACCCTTTTGTGCCTTCGTGGTACTCCCCAAACCTTTATAGGCAAAAAAATGAGCCTGGCGGTGTTGCACCTGCCAGGCTCGTATCGTCAAACCAAAAATCAATCAATTACTGTTTCAGGCCGCCCGTGCCGCTGGGTACTGCTTCCTGCGTGCCGGTGTCTTTCACGTTGCCCTTAATGGTGAGCATGCGCGTTTCGACGGCTTCGTTCGTGGTGATGGTTACCGTCTTGGTGAACTCACCCGGGCGGTTGGTGTCGTAGCGCACCTCGATGTTAGCGCTTTCGCCCGGCATGATCGGCTCTTTCGGGTACGTGGGTACCGTGCAGCCGCAGGAACCTTTGGCCGACTTAATGATGAGCGGCTCGTTGCCGGTGTTCGTGAACTTGAACTTGCGCACACCGTCGGCGCCCTTGTTGATGGTGCCGTAATCAATGGTGGTGGTTTCAAAGGTCATCACCGGGCCATTCTGTGCTTGAGCAGCAACCCAAGTAGCGCCGAAGAGGGCAAAAGCGAGGATGGAGAGCAGTTTTTTCATTGCTGTAAAACGTGTTTGTGAAAGGTAGAAGTCTGTTCTCATACTTAACGGCACAAAGGTAGAACGACCCGCAAAAGCGGCCCAATAGGGGTGCTGTTAATGATGTCCAAACAAAAGCAAAGCCTTCTCTAATGGTGCATTAAGGCCTGTAAATCAACGGAATGCGATGAAAATCTGCTCATATATCCGGCGCAGGAGCGACTTCTGCTCCGTTACGATTTCCGCCTCGCCGTTGAGTTGGTGTTCTAAGGGAATGACCTTGCCGTAGGTGGTAGTCAGGCCATTGGGCAGCGACACGGCTACGGCGTAGTAGCCATCGGTAGGCACTACGGATTTCGAGTGCACGACGCCCTGCAGGACCCCGAACTCGGCGTGGGGGTAGCTCTCTAATTTAATGATGACGGGCATTCCGGGGCGCACCTTTCCGCTGTTAACGACAGGCAGCTGCAGCCGCGCTACGACGCCATCGTCCTGTTGCGGCAAGATGACCAAAAGCTGCTGGCCAGCGCGCACATACTGGCGGCGCAGGAAGATGTTGCCGTTTAGGGCAACCCGGCCCGAGGTAGGAGCGGTGATGAGGTAACTGCTTTTCCAGCGGTTGAGGGCTGCCTGCAGGGCGCCCAGCGTTTGGCGCAGTTGGCCGGTAGCGCTCAGGTCCGACTCGGCTTCGCTCAGGGAGGCATCCTGGCGGCTGCGTCGGAGGGCGGTGATTTCGTTTTGTTTGCGCAGGATGTTGTCTTCCAGCGCGTCGTATTGGCGTTCCAGTTCGGCCAGTTGCTGTTTTTCGCGTTCGAGGTCGAGGCGCGAGATGGCGCCCGCTTCATAGAGTGTGCTCTGGCGTTGGAAGCGTTCGCGGGCTGTCGCCAGTTGTTCTTGCAGGCGCTGCATCGAGCGCCGATCCACGGTGATGCTTTGTTCCAATTTGGCCATTTGCTGCTCGATGGCGTTGGCGCTTTGGCGAACGCTGGCACTTTTGTCGCGTTTACCGAAGCGATAGTTGTCCACGGCCTGTACGAAGGCAGCGTATTCGGCTTGCATGTCGCCCAGTTGCAGGGTGGCCGGGGGGCGGATGCGGCTCACAGAGTCGGGTATGCAGCGCTGCCAGTAAGGCAGCAGGGCATCAAGCTGGCGCACGTCGTTATATTCGGCGCTGCTCTGCAACACCGCCAGCACTTGCCCTTCCTGCACCAGCTGGCTGTCGCGCGCCAGAAAGGCGGCAATGTAGCCCTCGCGCGGTGCCGTTACATCCAAAGGAGGTGAGGTGCGCGCCAGGGTGATGCGCGTTGGGATGACGTCGGAATACTGCACCACTGCGGCTACAGCAATGAGTGCTGCCACTCCGACAAAAACCACCAGGGTGCCCCAGCGCACCAACCAGGCCGGCGGAGCACCCAGGATTTCCTGCACCTCGTCGGAGCGCAGCTCCACATACTCGCGTTTTGGCATACTCATAGGCCTAACTCTAGCTGATTTTTGATTAAATGGTAGTACAATCCACGGCGCAGCGTCAGCTCGTCGTGCGTGCCCTGTTCGGCAATTTCGCCCTTGTCCAACACCACTATATTATCGGCGTGGCGTACCGTGCTGAGGCGGTGAGCCACGATGACTACGGTTCTGTTCTCGAATACCTGCCGCAGGTTTTGCATGATGAGGCGCTCGTTGTAAGCATCCAGGGCATTGGTGGCCTCGTCGAAGAAGAAGTAGCGCGGGTTTTTATAGACCGCCCGCGCAATCAGGATTCGCTGGCGCTGGCCCTGGCTGAGGCCCACGCCGTCGGGGCCAATGCGCGTGTTGTAACTCAGCGGCAGCGCTTCGATGAACGTGTGGATATTGGCCACTTTGGCCGCATAGATCAACTGCCGCTGGTCAATGGTGTCGAAGCCCAATGCGATGTTGCGCGCGATGGTATCCGAAAACAGGAAGCCATCCTGCATAACGGCTCCGCACTGCGAGCGCCACAGCGCCGGCTCGATGTGGTTGAGGTTGATATCGCCCAGCCGGATAATGCCCTCTGTAGGCGTGTAGAAATTGAGCAGCAGTTTGATAAGCGTCGTCTTACCGCTGCCGCTGCTGCCCACAATGGCCGTTATCTTGCCCTGGGGGATAATGAGGCTGATGTTGCGCAACACCAGCGGGTCGTGTGGCCCGCCGTAGCGGAAACTGACATTTTCAGCCCACAGGTCGCCGTTGTCGGGGAGCGTACTGACGCGAATGGCATCTTTGGGCCTTTCGTCGGGCTTTTCATGGATTTCATTCATCCGCTCCAGACTGATTTTGGCTTCCTGGGCAGCCAGCAGAAACTGCACCAGCGACTCCAGCGGCGCATTGGCGTGCCCGATGATGTACTGCACGGCCAGCATCATGCCCAGCGTCATGTGCCCATCCATGACGGCTTTGGCAGCAATGAACGAGATGAGGATGTTCTTGCCCTCGTTGATGAAGGCTGCGCCAGCGCGCTGCATCTGGTCGGTGGCTAAGTAGTCCACGTTGATGCGGAACAATTTAGCCTGAATGCGCTCCCAGCCCCAGCGCTTTTGGCGTTCGGCGTTGTGCAGTTTGATTTCCTGCATGCCATTGACCAGCTGGATGAGTGCACTCTGGTTTTCAGCCATCTGCTCGAAGCGCCGGTAGTCCAAGGCTCGCCGCCGCTGCATGAACAGGAACACCCATCCAAAGTATAGGGCAGCCGCCAGAAAGAATACTGCAAAGATGGTCGTGCTGTAGAAGAGCAGCACCAGGCTGAACACCCCCAGGCTGAACACCGAAAACAGCGTGACCAACGACGATGAAGTCAGGAAACGCTCCACACGCTCGTTGTCGTAAATGCGCTGCAACAGGTCGCCCGTCATTTTGGCATCAAAGAACGACATCGGCAGCCGCATCAGCTTGATGAGGAAGTCCGATACCAAGTTGACGTTGACCCGCGTGCCGATGTGCAGCAGAATCCACCCGCGGATAAACTCCACAGCCATCTGGCTGAGGAAGAGCATGCCCTGTGCGATGAGCACCAGATAGACGAAGTTGTAGTCGCGCAATTGCACGCCCTTATCCACCAGTGCTTGCATCAGGAAAGGGAAGGCCAGCTGGAGGATGCTGCCCAGCAGTAGGCCCAGTATTAGTTGCCACACTAAGGCCTTGTAAGGCCGGATGTACTGCCACAGGACGTTCAGCCCGGCCCGGTCGTCGCTTTCGCCTTCGCGTTCGTAAAACTCCGGCGTGGGCTCCAGCAACAACAGGATGCCTTGCGGCTCCGTTTGATAGACGCCGCTAAACCAGTCGTTCATGAACTCCTGTTCCGTCAGCTGCACCTTGCCCACGGCCGGGTCAGCCACATAGACTTTGCCGCCGGCGATGCGGTACACCACGATAAAGTGGTTTTGTTTCCAATGGGCGATGCAGGGCAGAGGTAGTTCGTTTTGCAGCCGTGCGAAATTTGTCTTGACGCCCAGCGTGCGCAGCCCGATCTTCTCGGCAGCGTCGGCAATACCCATGAGCGAGGCGCCTTCGCGGTCTAAGTACGACAGCTCGCGCAAGTACTCCAGCGAGTAGTGCCGTCCGTGGTATCGGGCCACCATCCGAAGACAGGCTGCGCCGCAGTCTGATGCGTCTAATTGCTTGTAAAACGGAAAGTTATCCGTGAGCATGAAGTCAGGGCTGCTCGTTGATCTTCTTGAACTGCTTGTCTAAGTAGAACAAATGACGCGGTTCGTGGCCCATGCGTTCGATGAGGACGAGAATATCGCTCACCTTGCGCTCGGCCTCTTGCTGCTCCAGCACGAAAGGTTGCAAAAAGAAATACGTTGCGTGCTCGCCATTTTGCAGGCACCAGGTGGCCAGATCGTTGATGGCCCGGCTTACGCTGCATTCCAGGTCGTAAACCGTCTGAAAGACGTCCAGCACGCTCTTGAACTTCTCTTTGGGCTTATCCAGCTTGTTCTCCACGCGGGCCTGCCCACCGTTGGCGTTGATGTACTTGTAAATCTGCAGCATGTGCTCGCGCTCTTCTTCGGCGCTGTTGTACAGGTATTCGGCGATGTTGGGCAGGTTCTCTTTTTCGGCCCACGTAGCCATAGCCAGATAGGCATTCGAGGCAAAGGCTTCTTTCTGGATTTGCTCGTTGAGTTTTGCTTGCACTGCTTCAGATAGCATAGCGGTCGGATTTTTTTGCATTAAAAAGTGAAAAAACGCTAAAAAAACAGGTGTTTTCCCCGCAAAGTTGCGGCGCAAGCCGCCTGCGTGGTATTGCATAGGTGTGCAATATCTGCGCAAATTACGTATTTTTTTTGCATTTGAATGCCTACATCGGATGGCTTGCGACAAATATCCTGGTAATCAGGGGTAATTATGCCCAATCATGCGCGCTTTTACGATGCATCACACTGCTCTGCCTGTCCGGACGGCCCTATCGTTGGAGAGATGTCTCTTTTGTTGTAAGTTGCTGTAATGCCTGACGTTTTGGTGGACTATCTTCGCCACGTACTTAGTTCTGCGGTATTGCTATCGTTTTAAAAAACATTCAAGCCATGAAGAAGGTCCTACTGTTTGTGGCCACGCTTCTTATTGTGGGCGTTTCAGTGTCTTTTACCCAAGTCATTGTGGGGCAGGTAAATGTGAACGAAACAGCCAATGATGTGCTGCTGCACAGTGATAATACGTTCGTTATCAGTGGCAGTGAGGGCAATGCTGGTGCTTTGTTCAAGGTTACGTGTGATGGGAGGGTGCTGGCCAAGTTTACCAAATCGTACTCACCTGGGCCGACCGTTTTGTATGAAGCCATAGAATTGCCAGATGGCAGTATTGTAGCGGTAGGGGAAACCCGCGTCGTCGTTAACGATACGGCGCGGCCGCATCTGGTGCTGCTGAGAACGACACCCGATTTAAAGGAAATGGCATCAAGGGCCTTGTTGATCGCCGGCAAGGGTACACGCGGTCGCTCGTTGGCGCTGGCTTCCAACGGTGATGTGCTGGTGCTGGGCGATACGGAAGGTGTGGGGCCGGATTTCTGGGACGCTTTCCTCTGGCGCATGCGCTCCAGCGACTTGATGTCAACTGGTGTACCGGTGCTTTACACCTATGGCGTGGACTACACACACCGCCTGACGCCTATGGGCAATGGTGAGTACTTGATTGCCATGGCTGCACTTGTGGGGAACCTCCTCAACCCCGAGGCGTTCGTCCAGAACCGTTTGGTTACCCTGAAAATCAACGAGCAAGGGCAGCTGCTGTGGCAGCATATCTATGAGTACTCGCGCCAGGCGAAATACGGTTTTTGCCGACCGGGAGGTGCTGTTCGAGGCTTTCCGCCGGCGTCAAACAATATCGTGGTATGCAGCGCCCTGCATATGCCAGCCAGTTCCGACAGTCTGACCGACGCCGTGTTTTTTCTGCTCAGATCCAGCGGTGAGCCATTGGATACCCTGGCCCTTCCCTTGCCTGGGCGGCAGGAACTGGCCAGCGTGGCTGCCTCAGAGGCGCAACCAGAGTTTTTTTTGGCTGTAGGTCGCACAGTGCCGGCCAGTGGGCCGGCCACCATCCATGCCGCCGGAATAGTGGCCTTCAACGACCAGTTGTTCCCGGCATTTACCGTCAACGAAACCGCACTGCCCATTGCCCTACACGATATACAGGAGGTGCCTTACGGTCGCTTTGCTTTTCTGGGTACGCTGCCAGACCTCTTTTTCTTACCCACGCGCGATATCATTCTGCTAACGCCCGGTGTAGAAGATGTAAAACTGCAGTACCAGAACTGCACCCTCTCCGCCTCGTTCAGCGTGCCTGACCCACAGTACCAGTGGTATCGCGACAGCTTGCCCATAGCAGGCGCTGCACAAGGAACCTACAAACCCACCCGTGCGGGCAATTACTACGTCAAAATCACCGACGCTTTTGGGTGCTCGGGCTTCTCAGACTCTCTGTATATCTCGTGGCCCAAAGCGGACTTCAGCTGGAGTATTACTGGCGGCACAATCTCCTTTACCAACACCTCATCGGATGCAGCTACCTATCTATGGGACTTTGGCGACGGGACAACCAGCACGCAGCCCAATCCAACGCACACGTACGTTGTGAGTGGGCAGTATGTAGTAGCGCTCATTGCCCGCGATGCTTGCGGTGCCGATACTACCCGGCAAATCATCGGCGTCGTGAGCACTGCGCAGGCAGCAGGCGGTGGTTTTTCCATCGGTGTAACCCCCAATCCTAATACAGGGGCATTCATGCTCGCTTTGAATGGCGATGTGCAAGGCGAAGTTCTGTATGCCCTATTGGGCGCCGATGGCCGGCTTCTCGATCGCCAGGTACTGCGGGCAGTCGGTGGCGGGCTGCAGCAGGTCTTTACATATGCGCATTTATCGCCCGGGCTATACACCGTGTTGGTTCAGACACCAAAAGCCGCGCGGTCTGTCCGGGTGAAAATTGAATAAACCTTTTCCTCGGCAGGCGCCAGCAGTATTTATCCGGCTGGAGTGCCCGGCCTACGACCTGCTTTTTTACGTCTCAGTTAAATTTTGGACAAGGACGCATTTGCTAAGGAAAGAATGGCTTACTTTAGCCCGTTCATTTGGCGCAGTAGAGCCATAACCATACTATGCACACACGCATTTTTGTCGCAAGCGCCTTAGCACTATTGGTGGTCGCGCCTTTTAGCCAGGCCCAACGCGGCTTCATCCCGCGTTTTTGGGAGGCAGGTGTGGGCCTGTATGCCACGAATTACTCCGGCGACCTGGCGCCCGATCATATCAGCCTGGCTAACACCCGCTTTGGCGGTAGCCTGTATGCGCGCTATCACTGGAGTCCGAACATTCAGCTTCGGGCCAGCGCCCAGTACCTGCGCCTCAGCGGCGACGACAAGCATCACCCGCCTAATGCAGGGCGTAGCTTCCGCTTTTTCAGCAACGTGCTGGAGTTTTCGGGCTCTTTGGAAATAGCACTGGCCAACATTGCGTATGACCCACCCACCGGAAATCGGACGTATTACTTTGCGCCCTATGTTTTTGCCGGCGTCGGCCTGGCGTTGCACGCGCCGAGAGTAACCTATTACGGCCCAGAAAGGGATCGCCCGCTCTTCGAACGAGAGCCTATTCCTGAGGGCGGACGCGCGCAGCAAACCAATGTGGTCTTTCCTTTCGGGCTGGGCGTGCGCCTCATCGCCTCCGATTTCGTCGCCATCAGCGCCGAGGCCTGTGCACGCCCTGCCCCCAGTGATCTAATAGATGGCGTCAGCCTCAACGGCAATCCGAAGCGTAAAGACTGGTACTATACTGCCGGCCTGACGGTATCGTACTTCCTCAACGGGCCGTGGTATATGCGGAACTGATAAGCCCCCTTATCGGGGCACTTTAGCCGTTGCTCGAGTAAAGTGCCTGCTCTGCCACAGGAGGCCGTAGCTTTGCGCCAAAATCTTTTCGAGCCTTTGCTCGTTAAGGCGTTCCGTTTATCACTTGAAAAAGCGTTTTCCGATGATGTTTCGACGTGTTTTGCTGTTGGGCGTGTTCTTGCTGGGGCTGTTCGCCCACGTTCGCGCCGCGTATATTCTTCTGCCCATGGATGAGGTGAGCCAGAGGAACCACCTCAAAGCGTATGGCATCACCTATTGGGTGCTGTCGCAAGGGGTAGAGGCCTATTGGCTGCTCAACTACCGCGGAGGCAGTTTCGCTTTCCCTTATACCAGTACCTTTGAGCGCGAGTGCAAAATTCGCGGGGTGAGCTATGAGATTCTGGCCGATGCGCAATTTGCAGCCATCCAGGAAAATATCCTGAACCCGGAGGTCAACATGGATGTCATCAAGCTGGAAAAGGCGCCGCGCATTGCCGTCTATTCGCCCGATAAAAATGAGCGCGGCGAAACCATCCAGCCCTGGGACGACGCCGTTACGCTCGTCCTTACCTATGCCGAAATACCCTACGACATCGTCTACGACAACGAGGTGCTGCGCGATAAACTCCCGCTGTACGACTGGCTGCACCTGCATCACGAAGACTTTACCGGCCAATACGGTAAGTTTTACGCCAGCCACAGCAGCCAGCCGTGGTATCGCGAACATGTGCGCCACATGGAAAGCCTCGCTCGCGAAAACGGCTTCGCCAAAGTCAGCCAACTCAAATTGGCCGTGGCCAAAAAGATCGCTGAATATGTGGCCGGCGGCGGCTTCATGTTTGCCATGTGTTCGGCTACCGATACCTACGACATTGCTTTAGCCGCCGAAGGTGTGGACATCTGCGCCGAAATGTACGACGGCGACCCCGCCGACCCCAACGCCCAGCAAAAGCTAGACTTCTCCAAAACCATGGCCTTCCACAACTTTCAACTCGTGCGCGACCCGCTCACCTACGAGCACTCGACCATTGACAACAACTTTGGCCGAAACGTCAACCCTGAACAGGACTACTTCACCTTGTTCGACTTCTCGGCCAAATGGGACCCCGTCCCAACCATGCTGACCCAAAACCACACGCGCACGGTGAAGGGCTTCATGGGCCAGAGCACGGCTTTTCTCAAGAACACCATCAAGCCACATGTGCTCATCATGGGCGAAAACAAGGCCGCCAACGAGGCCCGCTATATCCACAGCACCTACGGCAAAGGCTTTTTCACGTTTTACGGGGGCCACGACCCCGAAGACTACCGCCACTACGTGGGCGACCCGCCCACCGACCTGGCCTTGCACCCTAACTCGCCGGGCTATCGGCTCATTCTGAACAACATCCTCTTCCCGGCAGCGCGCAAAAAGCCGCAGAAGACTTGAAGAAATAATGCGGGAGGGTCGAGCGGGTCATGGTCTGTTGCGGCACCATGACCCGCTCGCTTGTACAGGGCCTCAGTCGTTGCGGTGTTCAATGGCCAGAATGCCACCCACTTCTGAGAGCAACGCCATATTTGATACGATGACTGCCGCTGCCTTGCCCTCCAGAGGCGTTTGAGCAAATTCAGGCTCATCGGCCTCGCTCTGATAGGGCACTACATCAGCCCAAAAGCCGCCGCCGTCGCGCTCGCGCACGGTAACCATTGCCAACGTATGCTCACTGGTAGGCAGGTGAATGACCTGCGTGCCCCGGAAATACTGACGCAACCAGAGATATTCACCTCCTGATGTGAAAATATACAGGTTATCTGTCTCTGGACCCGGGAACATATCCGTGAACCTGCCGTTGTCTATACGGATGCGGTTGCCGGTTTGCGGGTTAATGGCGGCGATGTCAATGGGGTAATCCGTTCCAAAGGCTGGTCGGTCATGGGTCAGGGTTGGGAAGCGCGTCCGGAACCAGGTAACCACTAAGTCGTTGTGCGTGATGCCTACGCCCGCCAGCGGATAGCCGACGCCCTCTACTGGGCCATTAGGGATGAGATAGGCCGTATCGAGCGTAGCCGTGTCCAGTGCGAACAGGTGCTGCCAATCAGGCGAAGCATAATTGAAGCCGCCTTGCCCGCGCAAAAAGGCGCGCGTAAGTGCCTCTTCCTCGGTCAGCGTCTGGGCGGCGGCCAGCACGTCGTCAAAGACATATTCAGAGCCGACCATTGGAATCTGGCAGGTCGTTACCCATACCTTTCCGGCAAAAACAACCGGATGCGTAAGGCGAAAACTCTGGCCTACCACCTGCTTTTGGGCCAGGAGAGCACCGCTTTGCACATCAAAAGCATACACAACCATATTTTCAGCCGGCACAAACAGGCGCGAGGCGGTAGCAGCCAGTTGTCCTTGAACGGGCGCGGGCAGCCGTACCTTCCAGAGCAGGTCACCGGTGGACCACTCCAAGCAGTACACGCTTCCGCCGTGCGAAGCCAGGAAAACGCGATTCTGTTCTGGCAGCAGCAAGGGTGCTGTAACGATGGTACGGTCTGCCGTGTACGACCAGCGCAGCTGGCCGGTAGCAGCATCTAAGGCGACGATATCGCCGAAAACGTCGGCAAAGAGGACCTGTTGAGCATCTGCGCAAGCCGTCGAAATTACCGGGTCGCCCATGTCGTACGACCAGAGGGTGGCACCATCGTCGAGGCGAATGCCGTACACGCCGCCCTCCTGGGTGCCGACAAAGACACGGCCAGCAGCAACTACCGGCTCCACACCTTTGGCGATGGTTATGGTGTAGGGGCTGGGCACTGGAAACGAATAGCCGCCCCGGGTTTCTAAATCATCGGGCCAGGCTGGGTTCGCGGCATAATTGCGTAACGTCAGATTAGGGCCCAGCCAGAACCAGCGCGCCCGAAAAGGCGGTGCTACGGAAGCAGTCGTACGCCCCGTGCGAGCAGCATCGCGTTGCCATTGTGGCCAGTCGCTCTGCGGCTGGCCCCAGGCTACCAGGGTAACTGTGCCAAAAACAAGCAGAAAGAAGGCCTTCTTCATGGTATCAGCAGTTTTTGGGTGTGTAAAGATGAATTCTGAGTATCGAGCAAGGAAATAAAGTAGGCGCCCCGAGGCCATTCTTGTACCGACACCGAAAGGATGCTCTGGCCTGCAGCGAAAGTGCCGGTAGCCGCCAATCGCCCCTGGCTATCGCGTGCCTCCCAGCGCAATGGCGCTGTAGTGGGCTGAGACAATTCCAGGCGCACCCGGTGCGTAGCCGGGTTGGGCTGCAGGCGCAGGTGCAGGGTAGGGCGATGGGCTGTCTCGATGGCGCGCACTGTGCCTTCTACGATGATAGGCGGAAAGGGCGTTGTGCGCACGTCGAGCCAGCGCGTGTTGGTACCGTGTGCTTCAATGGTCTGCACCAGGGCTTCTATCCAATAGCAGTCGCCGCGTCCGGTAGGGCTGCTGCGCATGAAGCGGCGCAGTTGATTGGTGGGTGTTTGGAGTACCCATGTTTCGACGGGGTGATACATGCCAAAAGCCTCAGAGGGAACCCCCACGCTTTCGTCGCCCGTCCAGCGCGGGTAGTAGGTGGCCTGCATCAGCCACCACAGCGGCAGGATGCGCTTGCCTTCTTCGTGCATGGCTTTCACCTGACTGAAGCAGGAGTCGCGCAGGAAGCGGGCGATTTCTGGCCCCATGTTCAAGAAGATGAAACCGCGGTAAATCCAGCCGTCTTTGCGAGGGCTATACATATCGTTGGTGGGCAGGCGATCGTACGGGCCATCCCAGCCGTAGAGGCCATCGCGGGCGAAGTTGTGTTTGTGTTGTACATCCAGGCCATCGAGCAGCTCCGTCTGCAGGCGTTGCAGCGCGAAGTCGCGCGCAGCCGCATCGCCGTTGATTTGCGCCAGGCGCACCATGGCGATATGCCCGCACATGTCGCCATAGAGTTTGGCTCGCTGGTGTTGGCTGAAGTAAAAATCGCGCGCCTGAGTATAGTATTTCTGCATCCAGTCGGTGCGTCCGCTGCGGTAGCAGAAAAGCCAGAATCCGTACAGGGTATGCAGGCGCGGGCGGAAGTCGCCAAACGTCGCATCTAAGCCCCACAGGTCGGTGGACTTGTACCACTCGCGGCGGGCGCCCACATCGCGCGGCATCGTGAAGTCAGGCGCCCAGGGCGCAAAGGCTGGATGTTCCAGCTCGGCCTCCGCATACGTCAGCGCTCGCGCCTGTTGGGCAGGTGTCAGGTAAGGCCATGCCCAGGCCAGCGTCGTCAGGATGCGTCCGGGTTCCTGGTACAAAAAGTAGTGGTCGTCGGGCAGGTCGCCAAACGCCAGCCGGATAGGTGCTAAATGTCCGGCATCTAACACCTGCTCAATTTCATCGCGCAGGAGCGTTACCAGGTCGCCGGCTCCGCGTATAGTGTCTGGCGCCGGAAAAGTCCAGGCGTACGTATTGGCGAGAGTGGGCTGTGCTGTTGCGCGCATTTCTGCACCTGATAGCCCTAAAAGGGCCCAAAAACCTAACCAGTAAGAGCGTCTCAGCATATTCCATGATATAAGGTTCAGGTTTACAGGCAGATGCGAGGCTTTCAAGTTATTGACCATACCTGCCGCTCTGAATTTGGATGCTAATTTACGCTGTAAGTGTTTGCAAAAAGCCCACTACCTCCTATTTTGGGCTTCGTATTTGTAGAATTGCACCCGTAAAAAGTGCTATCAAGCATTACTTTTTATCACTTTTGGGCTTTTATCTTTTTATGGCGTTTATCTTTGCGCAAGATCTTTTAATCACGGGCAAGGCCAGCACACCTCATTTGCTGCTTTTATCGAGATAATATTCGGTGTCTTCTGGAGACAAATCTGCATAATTCGCCTTGCTCTCCGGTAATTTTATGGTTTGGGTTTGAAGGCTCTCCAAAGAGCACTTCGCTCTGATGTGCAACGCATTCAGCCTCTACATGGAGGAAGCGGTGCCTAATCTATTAAGTCCTCTGCCTGATGGCCGTGGTTTGTCCGCCTAACGTTTACCCGTATGCAAGATCTCAGAGAGTTAATCCTATTGCTGTCTCAGCATCATGTCCATCCGCTTAAGGAATTGGAGGGATCGAAAGACTCCAAGCTATTGGCCTTGTACGAAGGTATTGCTAAAGGGCGGTACCACTCTGACGAAGAGGCTGCTGCCGACCTGTATGGAGGGCAGGGGGCATCGTCGAGTTATCGCAAGCTGAAATCCACCCTGCGCGACCGTCTTTTGGAGCGCGTTTTTGAGATCAACACACAACAGGATGAATACTCTGATTACCAGAAAGCCTACTATGAATGCCACAAGCAGTGGGTCATCGTGCGTTTCCTGACAGGCCAAAATGCCAATACCGTTGCCTTGATGCTGGCCAATAAATTGCTGCGTACAGCAGAGCGTTTCGATTTTACCCTGCTGTGTATGGACATTGCTTCATACCTGCGCATCCAGTATGGCTTGCGCGAGAGTAATCCCAAAAAATTTGAAGAGGCTTCGCAGCAGTTTGAGTATTTCCGGAAGGTATATGACGCTGAAGCCCTGGCCGAAGAACTCTACACCCTTTTGGTTGTGCGCATGGTCAACAACCGCTCGGTTCAGCCTGAAATTATCGAATTAGCCAGACAA
This sequence comes from uncultured Saprospiraceae bacterium, assembly GCA_964646615.1. Classification (GTDB taxonomy): domain Bacteria; phylum Bacteroidota; class Bacteroidia; order Chitinophagales; family Saprospiraceae; genus M3007. Next base: position 107,651 of record CAZYEV010000008.1, on the reverse strand, counting down.
TATAGCGAGCGCATTCGCCCATACATGGGGCAATATGCCACCTACAAGCTCCACATGTACGGCTACCTAATCGGCCTTACTTATTATACCGCCCAAAATCAATATCAAGAGGCACTGAATTACTGCAGCGAGGCTCTTGCCTTCTTCCAAAAGCGCCCCTACGAGGCGCGAGTTCCCCTCCAAATCTTTTATTATCAGCAGCTTATCTGCAATATACACCTGCGTCAGTTCGAGGCTGGCAAAGAAGCGGCCCGCCATTGTATTCGCCTCATGCAGGAGGGTACCTTTAACTGGTTCAAATACCGAGAACTTTATCTGCACCTTCTCCTACATACTCGCCATTACGAAGAGGCTGCCAGGCTGCTCTTCGATACCTTAGAGCACCCGCGCTTTGAGTTCTTACCCGAAAATGTGGCCGAAATCTGGCGTATTTACGAGGCTTATGTGTACTTCCTGCACCGCGTGGGCAAAGTTGAGCGAACGCCTAAGGCTAAATTCAAGCTGGCTAAGTTCATCAACGAGTTTTCGATATTCAATAAAGACCGCAGCGGCGTCAACATCGCCATTATCATCGTCAAGTGGCTGATGCTCTTAAAGGATAAGCAGTATAGTAAACTCTTAGATGAAGTGGAGAGCACCGAGCAATACTGCTACCGACACCTGCGTGGCGACAACACTAAGCGCAGCTACTATTTCATCAAAATGCTCCTCCAAGTACCTATGGGCCAGTTCGAGCGTACTGCGGTGTCCGAACGGAGTGCCCGTCTGCTGGAAGGGCTGCGCTCAGTGCCCTTACAATTGGCCAATCAGACGCACGAAATCGAAATTATCCCCTACGAAGACCTCTGGGAAATAGTGCTGGAAACTATAGACCAACGGTAAACATAGAAGATTTAATCGGAGGATGAGGTAACGTATAGTGTTTGTTTTTGATTTTTCATACCTTGAAAACCAATGATTTACGTCCAAATCTTTCGTAAAAGGCATCCCAGGCGGAGGTAACGAAAAGGCCTTTTTTGTTAGCAGCATCTTGCGCTGAAGCACAGACTTTTGTAGTGTACTTTAATCTGTAAAAATCTCCCATCTCATGAAGAGTTCCTGTACTTCGCCTAACAGCATGCTTGTTTGCCACCGACCTGCCGGGGGAAGCGTCGTAGATACAACCTCCGTATAGTGTGGAGCGGTCGCTTGTGGCTAAGGCTTTGCGTTTGTGATTTTCGGGAGCCATTCCAGCATGCCCGACAGAAGAAAAAAGTAGCGCTGGAGGCATAAGACACCTCTGCTGCCCTGCGCTGCTTCAGCCGCTTGCTATCCTGGAAGGCGGCTTTTCCGCGCGGGTTGACTTATTCGGAGCGCTCTTTGGCGTAGGCTTCCTCCACTTTTTGATGAAACTGCTCGTAGGTTTCCGACGGAATTTTGTGGCGCACCAGCTGGAGGAATTGCCTCAGTTTCAGGTATTCGCCGCGCGTCAGGACGTTGTCTTCCATGAAGGCATTGAACAGTTCGATGAAATTCTGGCTGACGTTGCGGGCGAACTCCACGCGCTTGGCCTTGTCTTCGATGAAAGCCAGCAGGTATAGCCCTTCGGTGTAGTTGAGCCGTCGGCGGCGGACGAGGCCATCTACCTCGTTTTTGATGGCCTCCAGTTGCCTGGCGGCGGTGTCGGCCCCGATGAGCTGGCGTTCGAAGCTGCTGAAGACTTCCTGGGCCTGCTCGCCGTACAGGCGGATGAGGCGTTCGCGGCGTTTGAAGACCCACCAGCCGATGAGGAAGGTCAGCAGAGCCGTGGTAATGACCATGGTGATTTCAACAAAATAGCCGGTGTCGTGCAGCAGCTGATACAGGCGGTCGAAGAAGCTCGAATGCTGCGCCAGCCCGCCCTTTTGGATGGTGTAGTCTATCGTATTGAAATCACTTTCCGTCAGCGGATTAGCCAGGGAGAGGGCTGTAACGTGGCCCAAGAAGGCACGTTTGAGTTCGTCGCGCTCATTTTCTAAGAAAAACTCGCGGGCGGCAGTTCCCTGGCCCAGCTGGTATCCTTCGCCGTATCGGCTGGCGACGAGCTGGTTGGCTTTGAGAAAATAAAAGAGGTGTGCCTGCATGCGGGACGGGTCGCGCACAAAGGCGGCGCGGGCTGTGTCGGTGCTGTTGGCCCATTTCCGGTAGAGGCTCTCGCGCAGTTCGCGCGGATTGGGCTTGAGCAAATATGGGCGCCCGAGGCGTTTGAAATGCTCGCCGCTAAATTCCACAACGCCGCCTGGGCCGTAATGGGCCACCGACAGCAAGCGGCAGTTGGGGGGCACCACCACGCGGTAATCGCCGATGTAGGTCTCGCGACCCGAAGTGCTGCTCAGGGCCTCCCATAGGGCCGGGCCGAAGAAAGTCTCCGGGTTAATCTTGTCGAAGTTGTCTATCACCACAGCGAAATGCTGGCGCGGATGGCGCAGGCAATGCTCCCAAAACTGGAGCAATAGGCCGGGCTGGAAGCGGCCATCTTCTTCGTGGCCGATGTATTTTTTGTGAAAATCCAGGTCGAACTGCGGTGCGCATTCAATGGTCAGGATATTTTCCGGGCGTCCGGTCAGCAGGCGTGCCAGGTGCTTAGTCTGTTTGGTTGAGCCAACGCCTGTAACCCCCATGACCACCACATTTCCATGTCGCATGGCATACTGGCACAGGTCGCGGAATGTACTCCATTCAATGACCGAAAGCGAGGGCTGGCTAAGGATGCGCAGGGCCGTGGAGTCGCCCGGGCGATGGGGGCGCTTGTGCCATTCGCAATACAACCGCTGTAACGAGTCGGGCACGTCCTGAAGCAACAGGTAGCGCTGACGAGCAATTTCGCCTGCCTGCACCCACAGCGGGTCGGGCTGGTCGCGTGTGCCGACCCACCACATCAGGATGACTACGGGCAGGGCATACAGCAATTTTTTCTTCGAGAAAGGGAGGTAAAGGCTCACCGCTGCGCAGCTTTGGATTTGTCCCGACAAAGGTAGCCCAACCACCGGACGCCGGGTCTATAAACCAAAACGCAGTGCTTTGGTCAGCCTTTAAAATGGAGCCTTCGTGGAGCACAAGGATTGCGTACCTTTGCCCGTCATACGTTCATTCACTATCCCCTTGCCCATGGTGTTTTTGACCCAAACCGATTCTCGTATGGTGCGAACACTGGGTTGTGCATTAGCCTTGTGTGGCGCCCTGTCGCTGCATGCCCAACAGGAGCCACAGTACACCCAGTTCATGTTCAACAAGTTGGCCTATAACCCCGGCTATGCGGGCAGCTTTGTGTCGCCTACGCTGACAGCCATTTATCGGGGCCAATGGTTCGGCATTGACGGAGCGCCCAACAGCCAGGTGCTTTCGTACAACCAGCCGCTGCTCAACGAGCGCCTCGGCATTGGCGGCAACCTTTCGCGCTTTAGCGTCGGTATCACGCGCGCCTTTACGGTAGATCTGGTGTACTGTTACCGCATCCCCATGCGGCGCGGCCACCTGGGTATTGGCCTGCAGCCCAGCGTGCGCAACTTCTGGCAAAACTGGAGCGACGACCGCGTGTATGCTGCCACGTCGCCCACTATTGATGTCTCCATACCCACTGGCATGCGCTCCAAATGGTTAGTCAACTTCGGCTTTGGTGTTTATTACGCCAACAGTGAGCGCGGGTGGTACGTGGGGGCAGCCGTTCCTCGTTTCTTGCAGAACAACATTGATTTCTCCGAATTCGGAACCACCATCTCGCGCGAAGAACGCCATTTCAACGCCATGGGCGGCCTGACGTTCCGGCCCAATGACGATCTGGAAATCATCCCTCAAGCCCTGCTGCGCTACGTGCCCAATGCGCCTTTTGGCGCCGAATTGAACGTCATGGCCGGCCTGAAGCGCAAATTTTATGGCGGCCTGACGTATCGCGCCGGGGGCGAACGCTACGGCGAAAGTGCTGACGTGCTGGCCGGCATTCAGGCCACTAAAAACCTGTTTCTGTGTCTGTCGTACGACGTTGGCCTGACGCGCCTGCATCGGCTGAGTCACGGTTCGCTGGAGGCCACCGTCCGCTGGTGGATTAATCCGCCCGAAGGCACAATCATAGACTCTGGCCTGGGTTTCTAAGGCAATTTTCCGCAAGCATAGGCGTTTGCTGGCTGCCATACAAAAGCAGTATCTATTTCTATGAATACCTGTTTGCGTTTACTCTTCTACATCCTCACCCTCGCCTTTGCACTCGCGCCGGTCGCAGCGGATGCCCAACAATCGGGCAAGAGCAAATCCAAAGACCGCTTTCGCGAAAAAAGCGCCACCGGCCGCGAACCTATTGTTCGGCAAGCTGCCGCTATTTGCGGCCCGGGTGCCGAATATGCCTCGGCTTACTTAGACCAGCAACTCGTATTCGTCTCCAACAGCGCGCGTACAGGAAAAGAAGCGCCTAACTACAAAAACCGCCCGAATTTCGATTTGTACGTGGTGTTGTTGGATGGCAATGAGGAGCCCATGCCGCCGCGCCAGTCTTTCTCCGACGAGCTCAATTCCAACCTCAATGAAGGCCAGGTAACCTTCGCGCGCAAGGGCAAAACCATCCTTTTCACGCGCAACAACAACCGCGGCGGCGTCCAGAAAGCCGGCGCCGACGGCCGCGTGCGCATGAAAATCTACCAGGCCCGACGCGGCAAATACGACTGGGAAGACATCCGGGAACTGCCCTTCAACGACGACAACTACTCCTGCATGCACCCCAGCCTGAGTGTGGACGGCCAGCACCTCTACTTCGCCTCCGATATGCCCGGCGGCCAGGGCGGCTTCGACCTCTATGTATGCCGGCGCCAAACCGACGGTACCTGGTCGGCGCCCGAAAACCTCGGGCCCAAGGTCAATACCGAAAAAAACGAACTCTTCCCCTTCATTACCTTCGGCGGTAAAACCCTCCTCTTTGCCTCCGACGGGCACAAAGGCCTGGGTAGTTTGGACATTTTCTCCATCAATCTGGATAACTTAGAGGAAGGTCCGCTCAACCTCAACGAGCCGTTTAACTCCAAAGAGGACGACTTCGCCATGGTCATCAACGAAGACGGTACGCGCGGCTTCTTCTCTAGTCGCCGCGAAGGCGGTTTTGGCGATGCCGACATCTATTCGTTTTGGATGGAAAGCGGCTTAGAAAGTGTGGAGAAACCACAGGCCAACCGCGTCATCGTCTCTGTGATAGACGGGCGCACGGGGCAGCCCATTCCCAAGGCTGAAATTCGTATCCTGCAGTCTTCCGACGACGGCTTTGTGTCGCGCCGAAACGACTTCTACTACACCGAACTGGCGCCCACGCCCGACGCCCCTAATGCGCTGAGCTTGCGCATTGTGCGCAAAGACGCCGAAGCCCTCGGCCCACCCGACCTCATCGCCAACACCGAAGGCAAGGCCAGCGCCGACTTTACCTGGTACCGCAGCTACCTCATACTGGCCAGCTTTGATGGATACCAGACCACCGAGCGCCTCTATACGATGGAACCCGATAAAAGCGGTGAAATCGTGGTGGCGCTCTTCGAGCAGCCTGTTTGCCATCGGATGACCGGCATTGTCTCCACGGAGCGCTTCAATACCCGCATCCCCAACGCTGTGTTGCTCTTTACGCACAAAGAGAGCAACCGGCAGGTTGTCGTCCACTCCGACCTCAACGGCGAATACAACATCTGCCTGCCCCTGGAAGGTGAGTACCTGCTGCATGTTAAGCGCGAGGGCTTCAAACCACAATTTATCACCACAACGGCCATCCGGGGCAAATCCGTCAACAATACCATCCGCCTCGACCCCGTCGAACTGGCAGCCACACCAACAGGTACCGATGCTGCAAAGGCCGAAGCCCAGCTGGCCCGTCCGCTGCAAGACGGCTACGTCATCACGATGGACAAAATCAAATTTGAACCCGGGCGCGCCTCGCTCAACCGCAGCTTCGTGCAGCATCTGGATGCCATCGTTGAGCTCATGCAGCGCTACCCGGAAATGGAAATTGACCTCATCCTGCATACCGATGCCCGCGGCGACGCCAAAACAAACCAGGCCCTTTCGGAAGAGCGGGCCAACAACGCCAAGTCTTATCTGGTGTATCGGGGCATTGCCGCCGACCGCATTCAGCCTATCGGCAAAGGCGACACGCAGCCGCGCAACCACTGCGCTCGCGGCGTATCGTGTACGGATGCCGAGCACGAAATGAACAATCGCCTCGAAATCCGGGTGCGCAAGGTGGGCAACACGGTCAAGGTGCCTTGATGAAAGAGACTATTCGCCGCCAAGGCTCATGCGCCGCTCGTATTCGGCCAGATCGGCGGCGCCCCCAGCTTCGTCGCCCAATTGCTGGCGCACATTGCCGCGGGCGCGATAGGCTCGCGTGAAATTCGGGTCGAGCTCCAGCGTCCGGTTCAGGTCGCGCAGGGCCTCCTCAAAACGGTTCAGATTGACCAGCGTCAGTGCGCGATTGTACCAGGCTTCGGCTTCGTCGGGGTGCTTCTCTACGTAGATGTTCAGGTCGCGCAGCGACGCTTCGAAGCGTTGGGCAAAGCCCAGCAAGGCGCCCCGATACTTATAGACTTCCGTCAGTTGTGGGTTGATTTCGAGCGCTTTATCGAAATCGGCCAACGCCTCTTGCAACTTACCACGGCTGCCCCAGGCTTTGGCCCGGCCGGCGTAGAGCAGGCCATTTTGCGTGTAGCCGTTATCTATGGCGTGCGTGATGACGGTAATGGTGTCTTTCCAGGTGTGAATTTGCACCAGCGACAGAGCGGCTAAGGCAAACATCCAGACGCCCCCAAGTAGCAAGGACGGGAAGCCAATCTTCCCATCTGAAAGCCACTGCTGAAGTGCGCTCCATCCGTTCACGACTACCCAGGCAAAGCCAATGAGCGCCAGGTAATTGTAGTGGTCGGCCCGCATCTCGAACGAACCGAGCGACTTCCAGGGCAACATGACCACAATAGCGGCGAAATACCACAGCACACCCTGCCACGCCCACGGCGCCTGGCGCCGGTAGCGCCACACCACCAGGAGCGCAGCAGCCAGCGCAAATGGGGCCGCATAGTACGTCCATGGAAACTGGCCGTCCACCTTGTCGAACGAGTAGTAGATGTTCAGGTGAAGCGGCAACAGCATTTTCCACCAATAAAAAAGTGGTGTGTAGCACAGCACCAACAGACGCTCCCAGCCGCTAATCGGGTCGGTCAGCACCGGCGTCTGAAGCATGGCCTGCTCGCGGCTGTAAATCGTCAGCAGGCCGAAGCCCAAGGCCACCACGCCAAACGGCGCGTACTCCAGCAATCGGCGCCGCCATGCGGGCGCGTTGCCGCGCCACACATCCAGCACGGCCAGCGTCAGCGGCAGCGTAACGGCGGCGCTCTTGGCTAAGCAGGCGAGCACAAAAAGCAGCAGCGCCAGCCCATAAGCTCTCCATTCGCCGGGCCGTTCGCGGAAGTCCAGAAACCGATGGCAGGCCAGCAGGTAAAACAGGGCGTACAGCGGCGTACTAAAACCCGCTATCCAGGCCACTGACTCCACCTGTATCGGGTGTGCGGCAAAGATGAAAGCAACGGCCACAGCCACCAGCATCCGCCCGCCCGTCAGGCGCAGGAGCAGCTGGCAGACCAACCAGGTATTGACGGCATGCACCAGCAGGCTCAGCAGGTGATACCACACCGGGTTGTTTCCGCCCAGCGCATGCGCCAGTGCATAGCCCATCCACGTCAGCGGCGCGTACATGCCCAAGTTGAAGTGGGTAAACAGTTTGCCGTCGCGCACTGCCGGGTTGTCCACCGTCGCCGTGTGGTCGTCCACGCCCAGCATTTCGTTCTTTAGCCCCGTCAGATACAGGAGTACCGCTACTATTACCGGCACCCAAATCACCCAGCGCTGGTCTTGCAAGGGTTTCTTCGTCGGCTGGGCAGCGGGCTTTCGCTGCGCTTGTTTTTGCCTTTTGGCCATAATTTGCTTTACCTTCTTTTTCCGAGCGGTAAAGGTAGGCAAGGCCATGAGTTGCTGCGAGTATTGCGTTCCTTCCTGCCTGATTTTACGGCTAAAGCAGGCAGTTTTCGGGCATCTAGACATAGCAATCGTCTTTAAAAAACTGCCCCTGTGCGAGGCTGCTACCCAACCAAAGGTTGAAAAGCCGCTGAGGTTGCGGGGAGCCACCGCGGTATTTCTCTCCGCGTTCCTCTGCGTCCTATGCGGTTCAAAAAAATCAGAGCGCGACTTTCCCGAATGCCTGGGATGCCTTTCGGGTGGTTTTTGCCAAATCGAAAACCTGAAGTTTTTTTTAGCCAAAACCTGCTTTGACGGCAGCGAATAGACCGGCAAAAGCGTTCCTTTAAAAAATACGGTTATGAAAACACGTTACTTCTTTCCTGCTTTGCTCTGCCTGCTGGCCGGCCAGCCCTCTGGGGCACAGACGCTCACTTTCCAGCGCACGTACGGTGGCCATCTTTACGAAGATGCGCGCGCCATTGCCCCCACACCCGATGGCGGCTTTGTCATGACGGGCCTCACCCTCAACGGTCCCGACCCGGAGGGCGACATGTACCTGACCAAAATCAATGCAGCGGGTGCTGTCGTCTGGAAACACCACTACGGCCGCCCCACCGAAGACGGGGGCAACGACCTGCTGCCCACCTCTGACGGCGGCTACCTCATCATCGGGCACACTGCCTTTACCTATGGCGTCTCTTGCGACGGCTATTTAGTGAAGACCGATGCCGAAGGGTACATGCAGTGGTATGCCCTTATCGGTACGGCTTACGACGATGTGTGCCATGCCGCTATCGAACTGGAAGACGGCTCTTTCCTCGTCAGCGGACGCATTGAGGACTCTTTTTCGCGCACCTTTCGCATCATGCTGGCACACGTATCGGCCTCGGGCAAAGTGCTCTTCACCCGCACACTGAGTACCGAGCGAGCGGCGCTGGCCTACCATATCGGGCGAGCCGCCGATGGCAACGTGCTGTTGGCCGGCTATACCTACGATTGGGACGAACAGCACTCCCTCGGCTTGCTGGTCAAGTGCACGCCGGAAGGACAGATGCTGTGGGCGCGCCCGGTGGGCGACGTACCCGGTTGCCGACTGTATCGGCTGTTGCCTACCTCCGACGGCGGCGCTATTGTGGTGGGAGGCTATGCCGAGCAAGGGCGCACCCCCTGGCGCATGGTAGCCGCCCGCTTCGATGGCCAGGGTCAGCTACTCATGCAAAACCTGAATGTAAGCGTCGGCGCTCCGGGTATGCTCTACGACATTGCTGCCGCTCCGACGGATGGCCAAGTCGTCGTCGCGGGGGTTTGGCAATCCGCTCCGGACCGACCCCGTCGGCCTGCTGTCGGCTTTCTCGATGAGGAACTCACCGTCAGCACATGGAAGACGGTGGACTTTCCCATCGCATGCCGCACCCGAAGCCTGGAAGTGCTTCCGGACGGAGATATAGCGCTCTGTGGCCACACGCTGCCCGAGACCGATACGCCGCCGCGCGCTTTTACCGCAAAATTGCCCGCACTGCGCAGCAACGCCTCTGCACGTGACATTGCCGCGCTCGACCACTGGCTTTTTCCTAACCCAATGCGCGAAGTAACCTATCTGAAGGTTAGCAGCTCCGGGCGCAACGTCCTCGAACTGTGGGACCTTCAGGGCCGCCTATGGCGCCAGATGACCTTCAAGGGCCCGGAAGTCTTCCTCCATCGCGAAAACCTGCCCGCCGGCGCCTACTACTATGCCGTGCGCGACGCGGCGGGCAAGCGCATTGCCAGTGGGCAGTTGCAGGTGCGATGAACACCCTGTCTCCGGGACGGTTCGCGCGCTTACGCTTTCGCGGCGCCCGATGCCTGCCGCTCAGAACGTGTAATGCGCATACGTAAACGGATGCTGATACCATTCGCCCGCACCGGTAACCAATGCCGTATTGCGCCAGCGCCAGCCCACGCCGAACGACAGGCCGGGCCGTCCGATGAGGTTGAGCAGGTCGAGCGAGACGGAGAGGGAATGGTCTATGCGGTCGGCTAAGGGTGCACCGCTCCAGGAGATGGCATCGCCGTTTTCTTCGCCGTGCACTAAGAAAGAGGCCGTATAGCCAGCGGAGAGGCCGATGCTGCGCGGGAAGTAGGTAGCGCCTACACGCCACCGGGGCCGGCGGGCAATGAAGCGCAGCATGACGGGCGTGATATCGGCATGGCCGATGCGGAAATTGCGCTGTTCGCCGTAGGTGAGCGACGTCTGGCCGTAGCCGACCTCGCCCTGCCACCAGAAGAGCGGGAAGCGCTCTTTGGGCAGGTAGCGGGCAAAGGGCGCGTTGTCGTCTAAGCCGCATACTTTGCCCAGCGGTTTGCGCAGGGTGAGCGCCACCTGATAACCGTTGTTGTGTTCCCACGGGCTGGAAGTGTGCGGCAGGTTGTACTGCACCTTGAGGCCCCAGAACCACGGCGAAGGCAGGCAGCGCGAGCGCACGCGAAGCACGTCGGTATTGGTGCTGACGAAGCTGCGCTCCATGCGCAGGTGGGCAATGGCGCTGATGCTGTCGCCCGTCCGGAAAGCGTAGCCGGGGCGAGTAACCATGCGGAACTGGATTTCGCCAAAGCAGTTGGCCGTGTTGAAGCCCACCGTTTGCGCCTGACCCAGCGACGGCAGGTTGGCGTCGTTGTGCGCCCAGCGAATGACGTGGTCGGCCCCAACGGCGTCAGTGGTCAGCATGGGCCAGGAGTTGGGCCGCTGGCTCGACAGCACGGCAGGCATCGTCGGGTTGATGAGTGCCCGCTCGATGTGGGCATTGACGCGCAAAGTGTCGGCGGTGGCTGAGCCGCCGTTGTAGAAGCCGATGGTGTAGGTCAGCATAGCGTCTTTGGTGCCAGGTGCCAAATAGCGTGGGCTGACTTCGATGTAGTTGGGGTCGGAGGCCCAGTTGAGGGCAATGGTGCGCGACGCCATTTCCACACCGCTCCAGGGAGAGTTGTTGGGCACGCCGGTGTCCTGTCCCGAAGCATTTCCGCCAGCTTTGCCGCCGAATTTTTCACTGCCCAGGATGTTGCCGCCGCCGCCTGGCGTCTGGCCATCTACTTTAATCATGGCCAATACATGGGTGAGGATGCTGCTGGTATCGGTAGGGAAGAAATCGGCCACTTCATCGCGCACCTTCAGGTGCACAAACAGCGAATTTTCTGCGTTGGGCGTGGGTGTAGTGTCGGGCTGCTCGAAGCGCCAGGAATAGACCTTATGCTGTTTTTCATCCCATTCCAGCCCTTCGCTCTCTAATGTGGGCATCGGGCCGGTTTGCATGGTATCTAAGCGGAATTCATTTTCGGGGAAAGCCAGATAGACCGTTCGCCCGGGCTGCCCTGAAGCGGTGATTTTGGGGTATGTGATGGCAAAAACTAAGTAGCCTCCCGGACGCGAGGCCGCCCAGTTGACGTTCAGCGCCACGTTAGAGCCGCCGGGAATGATGGGCGGGTAGCTGGGCGTCTCGGTCGAGCTGCTTACGGAAATGCTTTGTGCAGCAAAGCCTACCGGGTCGTGGTCATCACTGTACGTAGGCTTTAGTGCCACCTTAGCGGTGCGATTGCCCGCCCGGAAGACATGCTCGGGCGCACTATCGCGGCTGAAGGTGCCGTCGCCGAAGTCCCAGAAGTAAATCCATCGGGCCAGCGAGTCCTGACCTTCCACGATAGGGCTGGGCGGGTTCCGATGGCAGGACGCACCCGCAATGCGCTCCCAGTCCACATGGAGGCGGTAGCGATTAACTAAGGCTCCGCCTCCGCCTGTCTGTTGCTCGGAGCGTACGGGTGGCCATACACGCATTGAGTCATCACAACGGTTGAGGGCATAAGGTTGGGCGCTTAGCGAAGGCGCAAAGAGTACCGATTGCGCAGACAGCAGGGCCGCGCACAAAAGCAGGCGATACATACGGTCTTTGATTGTAATGGTTTTAAAATGTTTTGAATGATTACAGGCCACAGAGCCAACACCTTGCGAAATTCCTGTCGGAATTTTTAGTGCGCCTCAACCTGCGGGTCAGGGAGCCGGGCCCTTCTGGCGCTTCTCGGCGTAAACGATTTGTTAGCAAAGGCAAAAATCGCCTTTCTTCCGAAATAAAATACCCTTCGGCGTAGTTTCGCCCGAAAAAACAGAACGGTCTTCCATGCCTCGCTTCGGGCTATTACTCCTGCTGTTTGTGGTCGGGTGGTTCGCCTGCCAGCCTGCCCCGGTACCTACCGCCGTACCGACGGAACTCGCCGGTGCTGACTCCGTCCGCCTGTGCCAGACGGCCGACTCGCTGCTGAACTTGGCCAAAGCGGACTCCTTACGCACAGACTCGCTGCAGCACGAGGCTTTGCGTCTTCTTTTTGTCGCTCGCAGCCACGTCAAATGGACTGACCTGTGGACAGAACGTTTCCGCCATTACCGAAAACGTGAAGACTTTGCGTCCATCTGCACTGAGTTGGAAAAGGCTGTTCAACAAATCTGGTGGGCTGAAGACCAGCACGCGGGCCGATTGTACCTCATGTACGGCTTCTGCCTGCGACAAATGGGCCGCAACCACGCTGCAGGCATTTACTATGAAAAGGCGCGCCAGCTGTCCATGCGCTTCAGTGGGGTAGCGTCGCGCAACCCCGCCGGGCCGATTTACAAGACATTAGCCAACGTTAGAACTCGCTTAGGCGAAAATGAAGAGGCAGAAAAGCTTTTCCTGGAGGCCTTAGATCTGCTGAGACGCGATACCGCCGTAGCCAACACGGTGTCCAATGCGCTCACTGCTGCAGAAATTTACGGAGATCTGGGCATCGCCTACCAAAACGCCGGCGAATGGTACAAAGCACTGAAAGCTTACGACAAAGGCGTGGCCGAGCTGCAACGCCTTCGTTCGCTCAAAGCCGAAGAGCAGGCGCGTGCTAACAACACCCTTGGCATGCTGCTGACCAACAAGGCTGCTGCACTGGCAGCGCTGAGCCAACTGCCGCAAGCGCACCAGGCCGTACAGGCTGCGCTCGGCGTGCTGCAACCCGATAAGCACAACTACCGCTTCAACGCCTTGAGCACCCAGGCCGACATTTGGGAAAAAATGGGCCGCGACGCGCTGGCCCGCGAAGTGCGCCAGCAGGCGCTGCTGTTGGCCGACCTGCCCAAATCCGGCATCGAAGCGCGCGAGGTCAGCAAATTGCTCATTGCCATGGGCTGGGCTGCCCTGCGCCACAACGACTACGACAACGCCGGTCGCTTAGCCCAGCAAGCCCTCCGGCGCCTCTACCCCCGCTTGCCCGATGCCGACCTGGCCGCCAACCCCGACCCGGCTGTCTTTGACCCTGACCCGGAGAACGCCGTGGCGGAAGCGCTCGACCTCAAAGGCGAAGCCCTGTGGCGCCAGTATGTGCAACGCAACGACGAGCGCGCCCTCATCTTGGCCGACAGCGCTACCCGGCTGGCCATCGAAATGATGGAAAACCTGCGCGACGTGGCCGTTTATGAGTCTTCCAAATTGCTCTCCTCCCAGCAAAGCCGCCGCCTCTTTGGGCGCATGTTCCGCATCCTGCACGCCTACCAGCAAAGCGGGCGCTCCTTAGCCATCGAGCGCGCCTTTGCCTGCTCGGAGCAGAGCAAAGCCGCTCTGCTACGCCAAAAAGTCTCCGCCGACGCTCTGCTGCAAAACGCCCGCGTCAACGACTCACTCGCCCTGCGGGAGCGCGACCTGCGCGAACGCCGCGCATTCCTGAAAAATACCCTCTTCCAACACCTGAGCCAGACGGGCCAACCCGACGACTCTCTCACCCTCGCCCTTCAGCAGCAAATCTTCCGCATTGAGCAAGAACAACGCCAGCTGCGCCAGACCATTGCCCAAAAATACCGCCTTACCCTGAACCAGGCCACTACCCCCATAGCCTCGCTGGCTGACGTGCAGCGACATCTGTTGCGCCCGGGCGAACACTGGATCAGCTACTTCACCGACCCCGATAGCCAGTGGGTTTACCTCATCGGCATTGGCCCGGCCATTGCGTCGTTTTCGCGGCAGCCGTATTCCGAAGATGCCATTACTTCGTTTGTCCGCCTTTTCAACAATGCCTCAACGGCTGAAAACCGCTCTACGGACCCTGCACTGTGGCGCGATCTCACCACTCAGGCCCATGCACTGTACCTGACGCTGCTGGCCCCGGTGCTCCCCTCGAACCAGCCCCGGCGGCTGACGCTTTCGCCTGATGGCGCGCTAACGCTGCTGCCGTTCGATGTCTTGCTCGTGCAGCCGGCCTCACCCGACGGCCCAGTGGACTATGCCGCGCTCGACTATGCGGGGCTGCGTATGCCCATTCGCCTGTCGCTCTCGGCCTCTCTGGAGCGCTTCTACGCCGAACAGTCGCGGCGACGCCCTGAACGCGCCTACGTCGGCTTTGCACCCGAATACGCCGGCGGCACGCTGGCCCCGGTTCGTGGCGGTAAAGCGTTGGTGGACAGCGCCGCACGCCGCCTCGGCGGACGCGCCTTCTGCGGAGCAGAAGCGGCGGTGGATACGTTCTTCCGCTATGCTCCGCGAAGCGCTATCCTCCATTTTTACGGCCACGCCGAAGCGTTTGACTCCTTCCCCGATTATTCCTGGATGGCGTTTTCGCCGCTGAACATCGCTGCAGCCGAGCTGGATACTCCGGCTGCGGCGACGTCGTTGAGCGGTCGCCCTGCTTTTGCGAAGGCTCAAAATTTCCTGTTTGCGCATCAGATTTACCACGCCTGGCTCGAGTCCGAGGTGGCTTTACTGAGCGCCTGCCGCACCGGCACAGGCCGGGTAGCATTGGGTGAAGGCGCCCTCAGTCTGGCCCGTGCCTTTCAGGCTGCCGGATGCCCGGCCACGGTCATGAGCCTGTGGGAAGTGCGCGACGACGCCACGGCCCAACTCATGCAAACACTTTTAGAGCATCTGCAAAACGGCCTGGAAAAAGACGAAGCGCTCTTCCTGGCGAAAAAACGCTACCTCCAGACGGCTCCCGACCCGTTTCCGTACTTCTGGGCTGGCTTTGCGCTCACCGGCAGCCCTGAGCCTGTACGCCTCCCTACGGCACCCTTGCTACGAACCTTAGCCCTTGTTGGCGCCTGCCTGCTGGGTGTCGCCCTTTTGCTCTGGCGGCTACGGATGGGAAAACGATAGGAAGCGGTACTGGCCACTTCAACATGGCTCAGAACCGGCGCAGTCGCACGCGGACAGGCTCAATGCTTGCCCGCGCGAAACGGCTCGATTGTTTGCTGGATGAAATCGTGTGGGTATTCGTCCACACCTTCAAAGCCCAGCGGAATGTCGCGCCCTTCGTAGGGGATGTAATCGGTGCCGAAGAGGTAGTCCCACACGGAGAGCGTCAGGCCAAAGTTGACCCCATAGCTGCCCTCGGGCAGGTGCCTGGCGTGGTGCCAGATGTGCATTTGCGGGCTGTTGAAGATGTACTTGAGCGGCCCCAACGGCAGGTAAATGTTGGCGTGGTTGAGGTGGCCGATGGCCAGCGTAAACAGGTGCACCAGCAGGAAGTCCTGAATGCCGAAGCCGATCATGGCCAGCGGCAGGTACTCAATGCTGCGGTACACGATGGTCTCCATGAAATGGTACCGCAGGTGCGCGGCGAAGCCCATTTCGCGCACCGAGTGGTGCACTTTGTGAAATTCCCACAGCCAGGGCACGCGGTGTAACAGCCGGTGTACATTCCACTGCACAAAATCACGCACAACGAAGAGCGTCAGCAGCTGTGCCCAATACGGCCAGCTGCCAATCTCGATAGCGACCAGGTTGCGGATGCCGAAGGCCCAGGCCAGAAAATCGTTGAACGCCTGCACCACCACATTGGAAATAGCCGCATAGCCCACTAAGCTGAACAGGAAGAAGTTGAAGAACATGTAGAAGGTGTCCAGCCAGAAGTCTTCCCGGATGGCGCGCTGGTTTTTGCGCCAGGGGAAGAGGAGTTCTAATGCGTAGGTAACCAATGAAATGGCAATGAGCCAGTAGAAGTAGTTGCCCCAGTGCGGCGTGAGCACTTCATGGGCGAAGTAGCGGGCGTAGCCCACAAAGCTATTGACAAAAATCTCCCAGTAGTTGCTCATAGTCGAGGCGGATTTTTGGATTTAAGGTCTTGGCTTGTCGCCGGCGGGCACGGTGGGCTTGCGCAGCGATTTCCATTCGTACATGCCGCCGGTGTAGTTGTAGATTTTAGTGAAACCCATCTGGCTGAGTTGCACAGCAGCGCTAGCACTGCGGCCGCCAGAGGCGCAGTAAAGCACGACGGGGCGCTTGCGGTCTAAGCGTCCAATTTTCTCTCGGAAGTCAGGATCGGCATAATTGATCTCCCAGGCGCCGGCGATTTTGCCGGTTTGCTGGATTTCGCCCGGCGTGCGTACGTCCACGAGTTGCACGGTCTTGTCGGAGGCCAGGAGGTTTTCCAATTGGCTGGCATTGAGGTTGCTCTGGCCCTGCAGCAGGGCACCTGTCAGGATGAAGGCGGCCAGCAGGCCGGTCTGAAACAATTTTTGTAGCATAGGAACAGCGGATTTTGCTGGCAAAGGTCGTCCGGACGAAAGCAGCTATTTTGTGACCGATGTCACGAGCAACGGCTGTGGGCAACGTTCACCGTCGGAGCAGTGCAGCATTGAAAGTCAAAAGACACCTGATAGTTCATCTTCGGCCCATTGGAGAGCTACCTGGCGCTGCCCTACATCGAAGCGCTTTGCCTTTCAGGACTTTCTCGCTGCCACCTCTTTGCGTTTTACTCTGCCGCCTTTCGTCGTTGTTATCATCTTTGCGCGCTCCCGGTGAAAGATGTCGCGGAGCATGAAGTTCAAAAAAGACGCGCTTTTGCATCCGAAGAAGTCCTACGGTCAGCATTTTCTAAAGAGCGAGCAAACAGCTGCCCGCATTGCCGCTGCGTTGCAGCGCGCTGCCGAGACGGGCCGAGTGCTCGAAGTCGGTCCGGGCATGGGCATCCTGACGCGCCAGCTGCTGGCCCACGCGGAGCAGTACGTTACGTATGCTGTGGAGGCCGATGCCGACATGGTGGCCTATTTGCGCAAGCATTTGCCTCAGCTGGGCGAACGCCTCATCGAGGGCGACTTTCTGGCCTTCGACCCCGCGACTGTGTGGGGCGAGCAACCCTTTTGCCTGATTGGCAACTTCCCTTACAACATCAGCACCCAGATTCTCTTTCGTGTGCTGGACTTCCGCCACAGCATCCCAGAAGTGGTGGGCATGTTTCAAAAAGAAGTGGCCGACCGCGTGGCTGCTCCGCCCGGCAGCCGCACGTATGGCATCACCAGCGTCTTGTTGCAGGCCTACTATCGGGCCGAAACGCTTTTCACCCTCGAACCGGGGGCCTTTCAGCCGCCGCCCAAAGTGCGCTCGGCCGTCATCCGCCTGACACGCAAAGACGGCTTCGAACTGCAATGCCGCCAGGAAACTTTCCGCAGATTGGTAAAAACAGCCTTCAACCAGCGCCGCAAAATGCTGCGCAATACCCTGAGAGAATTCTTCCCCGCCGAACAGCTCCACAGCGACTCTTTTTTTGAGCAACGCCCCGAAGCCCTCTCCTGGGCTGACTTCGAGCGATTGGGGGTGGCATACGAGGCGAACCTGTAAGCACTACGGGTTTTTGCCTTTTACAGGAAAAAACGCACAGCATCGGGAGGGTAGGCTAAATGCTGCTCTTCGCGCTCAATGGGCTGTTTCCTCTGTCGTTTCGCGGGAGAAGCGCCGCCACGAAACGGCGAACATGCTGGCGTTGAACACGAGGAAAAAGAGGTTGTTCAGCCCGGCGAACAGGATGACGCTTTCGATGCGCCGCATGTCTAAGGCGTAGATGAGCAGTACCTGCAAAGGCAGCGCCAGCGGCACGTAATAGCGATTGAGCGAGAGCCACGCGCGCGCCGTGCAGATCTGGTATGCTACGGCGGCCAGTTGGCCGATGGCGCTGGCCAGCAGGAAAGGCAGCAGGTGTACCGTCAGGTTGGCGTATCCCGGCCCCAGTATCCACAGCAGCGAAGGCGGATGCAGTGCAGCCCATAATAAAATAGGTATCAGCAACAAGCCGGCAGCGGCCAGTGTTCGCAGTGCCTGGCGCAGCACCCGCGCTGGTGTGCGGGCTTTGGCCAGGTCGGGCAGTGTATAGCTGGCGATGAAGGACTGGAAAATGCCGAACAAGACGCCCAGCCGCCCCAGTGCTCCGACGTCGGCTAAGCGCTCAGCAGAGGCAAACCAGGCACACAGCAGGAGGGTAATCTGGCCCTCAAACGACCAGTACAGCGTGCGCATGGCGTTGGCGCGTACGAGGGTGCGCATTTCGCGCAAATAGGCCTCGTTCGTGTCGCTGTGGTTGGCCAGTAGTGGACTTGCCGAATGCACATGCGCCCGGTAGTTGAGCCAGAGGCAGAAAACGATCCAGCCTACTACCGCCCAAACGGGCGAACCCAGATACATCACGAGCAGCACGCCGCTCAGCTTGAGCACGGCACTCATCAGGTCGTTGCGCAGCAGTGCGGCAAGGGCTCGACCCAACTGCAGCGCAATGGCGTAAAAATTCGCCTGCATTTGCACCCAGACGGCCACCAGCACAAGCGCCGTGAATAGGGCCGTCTCGAGCGCGCCCACGCCGATGTGCGGAAACTGCCAGGCACAGTAGGCCGCAAACGGCAGCGCCAGTGCCGCGCCAATGCGGTTGCGCAGCTTCTGCGCCGAATTCAGGACTGACCGCAAGGCCGAAGTATCGGGCCACACTCGCCCGCCTAAGCCCAATACCGCCGATGTCAGGCCCATGTTGCTGGCATTAACGGCTATGGCCAGTAGCGCGAAAGCCAGCGAATACGCCGCATAGTCCGCCTTTTCTAAACCGCGCACCAGTGCAAAACCCGTCAGGGCGTTGACCGCCGTCAGGGCCATTTGCCCGGCCACAAAACGCCATGGCGGCAGCGGAACGGAGTCTATCTTACTCGAAAGTTTGCCTTTGTCCGACACTATGGACCTGTTTGGCCGCAAAGAAAATACGCGCTCCCGGCTTTAGTGCTGGCATTTAGCCACTGCCCGGGTGCTCTGATACCTGCCTTCGAGCATTGAGTGGCTGTATTATTTTACGACAGCCCATACCCTACGCCTGACTTTTTGCCGTTATTTTGGGCCGCCAAAGGCCGACCTCATCGAGCGCTTTCTTCCTTATTCCACAATAAAACAATCGAACTCCCATGCAAAGACGATTTGGCTTCACGCTGTTTACTCCCGATGAGTTTGAGGGTTGGATAGCCCAGCAAAATGTGGCCCGCACAGTACTCTACCTCCAGCAGCACCACACCTGGGCGCCCAGCTATGTGCACTTTCGGGGCAACAATCACTTTGAACTACAGCGCTCGATGCAAAACTTTCACCGCAACTCGAACGGTTGGATGGACATTGGCCAGCACTTCAGCATCTTTCCCGATGGCATGGTCGTCTCGGGGCGCAATTTGGAACTCTCACCGGCCTGTATTTTTGGCTTCAATGCGCATTCCGTCTGTATCGAAAACGTGGGCAACTTCGACCGCGGCGGCGATACTATGCGCCCCGAACAGCGCGAAGCCATTGTGCGCGTTACGGCAGCCCTGTGCCGGCGCTTCAACATACCCATTACCACCGACCGCATTGTGTATCACCATTGGTTCGACCTGGGCACCGGCAACCGCACTAACGGGACAGGCTCTACCAAAAGCTGCCCGGGCACAGCCTTTTTTGGCGGGAACAAGGTGCCCGACGCCGAGGCTAACTTCCTGCCTTTGGTGCGCGAGCTGATCCAAACGGGCCAGGTGCCGCCGCCTGTCTTGATGTACGGCTACGTAACGGCCGAATGGCTCAACATCCGCAACCAGCCCAGCGTGCGTGGGCGCAAATTAAACGCAACGCCCTTCGGCTCGGTACTGCGCATCTACGAGGTGCAGAACAATTGGTACCGCATCTCGGCCTCCAAACAGGAGTGGGTTTCGGCCAATTTTGTGCGCGACGTAACGCGCGCCACCGTTGCCAATACGGCCACCCTTAACGTGCGCAGCGGCCCCAGCACGCAGTTCGACGTCATTGGCACCCTCCTGCGCAACGAGGAGGTCTTCATTTTTGAAGAGCAGGGCAATTGGGCTAAAATCAGCGTGGACGAGCGCTGGGTCTCCAAATCATTCCTGCACATCCACGCCTGAGGGCGCGCTATATTTGCGCAGGCTTTTTTGGATAAAATAAAACGGAACCTCCCACCACCCGTCATGACATTCGAAGAATACCGACAGTACGATGCCCTCGGGCTGGCTGCCTTAGTGCGGCGCGGCGAAGTCGCTGCCACCGAATTGGTGGACATTGCCATTGCTCGTTTAGAGGCGGTCAATCCCCGGCTTAATTCCGTCATTCATTTCCGCTTAGAGCAGGCGCGCCAGGAAGCGCAGCGCGTCAGCCGCGAGGCGCCTTTTGCTGGTGTGCCGTTTCTGGTTAAGGATTTAGGGATGGAAATTGAGGGCATGCCCATGTGTGTGGGCAGTCGGGCTTATGCGAAATACCGCTCTACTCACGATAGCGAGGTGGTCAAGCGAGCCAGGCGCGCCGGTTTGCTTCTGTTAGGCAAGACCAATACGCCGGAATTTGGCCTGACGCCCTTTACCGAGCCGCAGGCCTTTGGCCCTACACGCAACCCCTGGAACGAGGAGCATTCGCCCGGCGGTTCCAGCGGCGGCTCGGCAGCTGCCGTAGCGGCAGGCATTGTGCCTATGGCCACCGCCAACGACGGCGGCGGCAGCATCCGAATACCCGCCTCGTGTTGCGGCCTCTTTGGCCTTAAGCCTACGCGCGGGCGTGTCTCCTGGGCTCCGCTCATGGGCGAAATGTGGTCGGGTGCTGCCATCGAGCACTGTGTCAGCCGTACCGTGCGCGACTCGGCGGCCTATTTAGACGCCATCCAGGGCGCTGCTCCGGGCGACCCGTACATCATTGAACCGCCCCAACGGCCCTACCTGCAAGAAGTGGAAACACCGCCCGGACGTCTGCGCATCGGCTACTCCTTGCAACACACGCTGGGCTTCCCCGTGGATGAGGCCTGTGAAGAGGCCCTGTTGCGCACCGTGGACATCCTGCGCGCTGAAGGGCACGAGGTGGTCGAGGCCCCCCTGCCTTACCGGCGCGAGGACCTGGCGGAGTCATTTCTGGTCGTCGTCGCCGGCGAATTGGGCGGCGACATGCTCATGCTCCAGGAGTTCCTCAAGCGCTCTGTGCGCCCCTCCGACGTAGAACCGAGCACCTACGCCCTCTATCTGTTGGGCCAGTCCTTCTCCGCAGCAGAGTATGCCAACGCCAAACGCCAGTGGAGTTTCATCAGCCAGCGCGTTGCCGCTTTCCACGAACAATACGACCTGTTGCTCACGCCCACGCTGGCCCGGCGGCCCATCCGCATCGGAAGCCTGCAGCCCAGCGCTGCCGAAGAACGCCTCATGCGGGTGGTCAATACCCTGCAATTGGGCGCCGCCGTCAAAGCCTCCATCCAGAAATTAGCCGATAAAATCTACGACTACATGCCCTGGACGGCCTTCGCCAACATCACCGGGCAGCCCTCTATGTCCGTACCCGTCTTGCGCACCGAAGAGGAAAACCTGCCCATCGGCGTCATGTTTACCGCCCGCCTCGGCGAAGAGCACGTCCTGTTCCGATTGGCCGGGCAATTGGAAAAAGCGCTGCAATGGGACGAGGTTAAAGCGCTTTAGCCGTCCTGACCTCCTAACTGACCTTACGCAGGGCTGTACTGTGAGGCAAAAGACTCAAAAAAGCCAGCTCTGGCGAGGCTCCCGCCTCGACAAAACCTGTTTTCAGAGTTTCACCCTGCCCCCCGGATCCGGCTACATACGGCGCAATTGCCACCCAGCACTTGACCACGGGCGCTATATTTGCCGCCCGAATTCATAAACACACAACACTACTCCATGACTCGAGTCCTCCTTGCTTTTGGCGTGGCGCTGGTTTTTGCGCAATCGTGCTCCAACGATTTTGAACTCACGGCGCCCTGGAAAGAGGTGCCCATCGTCTATGCCATACTTTCGCCCAACGACACGGCGCATTACGTCCGCATCGAAAAGGCTTTTTTAGACCCGGAAACCAGCGCCTTGCAAATCGCTCAGATTCCGGACTCCATTTACTACCCGGCGAATGCCATTCAGGTTTTCATCGAAGAGGTGGCCACGAACAGGAAGTTCCCGCTGACGCGCGTGGACGGAAACCTGGAAGGTTATCCGCGCAAGAATGGCATTTTTGCCACTTCGCCCAACTGGCTGTATAAGACTAAAGAGACGCTCGTGCCGGGCCGGCGCTATCGCCTGCGCATTGTGCGCAACGATGGCCGCCCCGACGTTACTGCAGAGACCACCATACCTGGCAATTTCACTATCCAGTCGCCTGACCCCAGCCTGATACCCGTCCGCATCACTTTCCTGCGCGACCGCTCTTCCAACATCACCTGGTTCTGCGACTCCAACGGTGTTTACTTCTCCATCCGATTCCGCATTCGCATCCGCGAAAACAACCTCAACGGTACCCTCGTCAAACGCGATACGCTTTACTGGACGCCCGTGCCCAACACGCGCCGTTCCAACGTGCTCACCGGCAACGGCTTCCTCACTACTGAGCGCATCCTGTCGGAGTCGTTCTACCGCTTCTTAGTCGAAAATCTGCCGCCGGCCAACAACACGTTCCGCCGTTTTGAAGGCATTGACATCACGCTCGAAGGCGGCGGGCGCGAAATCGAACGCTATTTAGAAACCGCCGCTGCCAATGCTGGCATCACCGGGGCCGAACTCGTTACCCTGTACACTAACCTCTCCGAAGGCTTCGGCATCTTTACTGGCAAAAACCTCACTACATTGCCCAACGTCTCCGTAACGCCGGAAACCATTAACAGCATGAACGAACGCTCGCCCGAACGAGACCTCAATTTCCAGTAGTTTCTCAAACTGTTTGTTAACGCCCGCTCGCGCGCAACAATACGCCTGTGTCTGCCGTTTATTTGCCGTATTCTTGCGCTGCTTTGGTCAATGCCGCCGCAGGCTCTCAGATTCGAACAATGTTCATGGGATTATAATTTGTTGTTTTACGGCCACGCCACAAGAGGCGTGGCTTTTTGTTTTTAAGCCCTACTTTCGCCCCTGAAGCGACCTAACCTGCACTGCCCATGTCTGTAACCGGAAGCGATACCAAGCGCGTAACTACCCACACCCTTCAGGCCATGAAAGAGCGCGGCGAAAAAATTGCCATGCTCACGGCTTACGATTTCTCGATGGCCCGCATCCTCGATGAAGCCGGTGTTGACGTCCTGCTCGTAGGCGACTCAGCCTCCAACGTGATGGCTGGCCACGAAACCACCCTGCCCATTACCTTGGACCAGATGATTTACCACGCCCAGTCCGTTGTGCGCGCAGTGCATCGCGCTATGGTCGTGGTGGATATGCCCTTCGGCTCCTATCAGGCCAATTCCGAAATTGCCTTGAAGAGCGCCATTCGCATCATGAAAGAGTCGGGCGCCCATGCCGTCAAACTCGAAGGTGGCGCTGAAGTTGAGGAGTCCATCCGCCGCATCCTCATGGCCGGCATCCCCGTCATGGGCCACCTGGGCCTCACGCCGCAAAGCATCTACAAATTCGGTACCTACACCGTTCGCGCTCGCGAAGAGGCCGAAGCGCAGAAACTGCGCGACGACGCGCGCCTGCTCGACTCAATCGGATGCTTCGCTTTGGTGCTCGAAAAAATACCCGCCCAACTGGCCCGTGAAGTCTCCCAGAGCATTGACATTCCGACGATTGGTATCGGCGCCGGCCAATACACCGACGGCCAGGTGCTCGTTACGCACGATATGCTGGGCATCACCAAGGGCTTCCGCCCCCGATTCCTGCGTCGCTATTTGGAACTCTTCGACCTCATCCAGACCGCTACACGCCAGTACATCGAAGACGTGAAGGCACAGCGCTTTCCCAATGAGTCAGAGCAGTACTGAAGGGCATGAAAAGCCCGAAAGGAACGCTGAATTGGCGGTAAAAATCAGCGCCGGTAACCCATTGCTGCCGAATTTTGGCGCACCTGAATACAAACAGCCCTTTCCAGCGCCGTGAGCACAAAAATTGCCCAACGCATCGTCATCTTTACGGGCGCCGGCGTATCTGCCGAAAGCGGCCTGTCCACCTTCCGCGATCCCGAGGGCATCTGGGCCAAATACCGTATCGAAGAGGTAGCCACGCCAACGGCCTGGAAACGCGACCCGCAAAAGGTGCTGGACTTCTACAATGCGCGCCGCCGCCAGTTGCTCCAGGTGGCGCCCAATACGGCCCACTACGCATTGGCCGGGCTGGAGGAGCACTTCGAGGATGTGCACATCATCACCCAAAACGTGGACGACCTGCACGAGCGCGCCGGCAGTACGCGCGTGCTGCACCTGCACGGCGAACTGCGCAAAGTGCGCTCTACCCGCTACCCAGAGCTCATTTATCCATGGGACGATGACCTCCACCTCGGCGACCTGTGTGAGCGCGGACACCAGCTGCGCCCGCACATTGTGTGGTTTGATGAAGAAGTGCCGCTGCTGCCCGACGCCGCCGACCTGACGCGCCAGGCCGACATCTTTATCGTCGTCGGCACCTCGTTGGCCGTTTATCCGGCAGCCTCGTTAGCCTATTACGCCTTCGAGGAAATACCCTGCTATTACATAGACCCCAACCCGCGGGTCAATTGGGAGATGCAGCGCCTGAAAAACCTGAAAATCGTGGCCAAACCAGCCACCGAAGGCGTCCCCATAGTCGTGGAAGAATTGAAAAAACGCTTCAACATTCCCACATAGCTGCTTTCTGCCTCCGTGAAAAAAAACATCCTGCTCTCCATTCTCCTGCTTTTGGGTCTCTGGCGCTGCCAGGCTCAGCCTGCCGCAACGACATCGCTGATTACGCTCGACGAGAAACACGCCGTCCGCCTGCTCGATAGCGCCCAGACGGCCTCGGCGCTCCTCTTAGACACCATAGACCACTTCTTTGAGCGCGTTACCGCCGTAGAAATGTCCATCCAGATGAAAAAGCCGCTTCAGCCCGGCCAGACGCGCGCCGACCTGCTGCCCGACTTTGAGGACTACTTGCGCCGCGATGCCGCCGCCTTCACGCCCGACGAAATGGCCTTTGTGGCCGATGTGGTGCAGGAAATGTGGCAAACGGCCCAAAAGGCGGCGCTCGATGTGTTCCCGGATACGCTCTTGCTCCTCAAAATCAAGGGCAAACCCTACGGCCCGTCAGTCTATTACACCCGCCAGAACACCATCGTCATTCCGCAAGACGTGCTGCGGCTGCGGCGCCGGCAGGATTTCCTCAACACCATGTACCACGAGCTGTTCCACGTCTATTCGCGCCTGCGCCCCGACAAACGCGCGCGCCTGTACCGCCGCATCGGCTTCGAGTCTATCGGAATGCACCGCCTCGAACTTCCGCAGCCTCTGGCCGAACGCATCCTGCACAACCCCGACGGCGCCGATTTTGCCCAAAAAATCACGCTGAAGGAGGGCGATAAAATCACCGAGGCTATCCCTATCATCTACGCCAACGAGCCGGGCTATACGCCCCAAAAGCGCTTGTTCTTTGCTTATCTGGAGTTCAGCCTGTTTGAAATCATCCCCCAGGCCGACGGGCGCTGGTATGTGCGTACCCGAGAGGACGGCTTCAGCAGCACCTTAGACATGCAAAAATTGCCGGACTTCTACCGCCAGATTGGCGACAATACGACGTACATCATCCATCCCGACGAGGTACTGGCCGACAACTTCGCCCTTCTGATGGCCTCGAAGAAAGACCCGCTGACGCTGAAGCGCCTTTCCGAAAGCGGCCAGAAATTAGTGCGAGACATCGAGGCCATACTGCGCCATTAGCCCAACAGGCCCAATAGCCAGGCCTCTATTTGCTGGAAAAAACGCGGCAGCAGTTCCGGTTTAAACACAATCGGAAAAATAAACCCAAACACGGCGCCGTAGAAATGCGCCAAATGGTCAATGCCATCGCCGCCGCGCCGGGCAGCGTACGAGGAATACCAGAGGTAGAAAATGCCAAACACCACCCCCGGTATGGGAATGGGAATAAACATCAGGTACAGGCTCAGGGTGGGCGCCAGCAGTATGGCCGCAAACAGCACCGCCGAAGTAGCCCCAGAGGCGCCGATGCTGGCAAAATAGGGCGTGCGCTGATAGCGATAATAAGTAGCCAGGGACGCCGCCACAATGGCCATCAGGTAGAAAGCCAGATACAGCAGCGGCCCTGCGCCAGGGAAAAGCGCATCAAACCAGTTTTCAACCAAACCGCCAAAGAAGTACAGCGTAATCATGTTGAACAGCAGGTGCACATAGTCGGCATGCAGGAAGCCGCCCGTGAGCAGGCGGTGGTATTCGCCGCGTTGGGCTTCGGCGTAAGGCCAGTGTTTAAGGCGTTCGAAGAGGGTGGGATTGTTGAATGCCCCCAGCGATATGGCGACGGTAACGCCAATGATGAGGTAGGTGATTGGCATGGCTATTCGTTGTGATAAGGTTCGTTGCGCAGGATGGTCATGGCGCGGTAGAGTTGCTCGAGCAGGAAAAGGCGCACCATCTGATGAGAAAACGTCAGGCGGCTGAGCGAAAGTTGCGCCTGAGCGCGGGCGTAAAGGTCGGGTGAGAAGCCATATGCGCCGCCGATAAGGAAAATGAGCCGTCGGGCGGGCGCCTGTAGGCGCTGTTGGAGCCATTGGGCCAGTTCGACGGAGCTAAGCTGTTGCCCGCGTTCGTCCAGGAGGACTAAGTAGTCGTCGGAGCGGAGTTTTTCCAAGATGGCCTGGCCCTCCAGTTGTTTGAGGTGTTGCGGGTCGTTGTTTTTGGTTTTGGGTGTGGGCAGCACCTGCCAGGTGAAGGGCAGGTAATGGCTCAGGCGTTTTTCGTACACGCCAATGCCGGTTTGCAGATAGGCTTCGGTCGTTTTTCCGATGGCCCACACTTCTACTTTCATGCGTCAGGCGGAGTTGGGAAGGATGAATGTGGGGCGCTGCGCCTTCGGAAAGGCCTCGGCCAGCGTTTCGGGCAGGTAGGTCCTATCCGGGAAGCGGTCCACCAGTGTCTGGGCGATTTGAGTGGCTAAAGCCCGCTGGCCTTTTTGCACTAAGGCCGCCAGATATTCGCGGGCGTGGTCGGCAGATTGTTTTCCGAAATGTTCATTCAGGTAACGGCTCAAGGCCTCTACGTAGATTTCGTGCACAAAGTCCGCATGCTGGGGCAGAAACAGGTCTTCGTAGGGTTGCAGAGCGTTCACATCGGCGCGTTCGCGCAGGAGGGCAGCCAGGGCCTCGGAGTCTTTTTCTTCAGCCAGAACCATGGCGGCTTTATCGTAGGCATTGCGGGAGCGCAGTTCGGTCAGCAGGCGCTCGCGCTCGGCAGGCCAGTTGGTGCTGCTGATCTGTCGCAGGCGTGTCAGTGTCGGGGCGTCGCCCTGGCGGCAGAAGCGCCGGCGGAGCAGGCTGGCGAGGTGGGTGCTGTCGCCGACCGTTTCGGCGGAGGCGATGAGTCGGCTTTCTAAGGCCAGTTGCTGGCGCAGGGGAAGGCGTGCCTTTTCCAAGAGCATGATACCCGCATAG
The DNA here is from genome assembly GCA_964646615.1 of uncultured Saprospiraceae bacterium. Taxonomy (GTDB): domain Bacteria; phylum Bacteroidota; class Bacteroidia; order Chitinophagales; family Saprospiraceae; genus M3007. The sequence goes on along the minus strand of CAZYEV010000008.1, from coordinate 80,043 downwards.
ACGGTAGTTTCATGGTAGCCTGCTTGGGCCAGGGTTTCCAGGATGTGGGCCATGCGCTCGGGTTCGTCGAGGTGTGCTTCCAGCACGCGCTGGAGGGTTTCGGGCTGGTGGCGTTCGGCTAAGGCAGCGCCAAAGAGAAGCAGCACGGGCGTCGGTATCGGATAGGCGGCCTGGTCGAACTGGCGCCGGATGTGCTGGTAGCCACCTTCATCGCGGGCTGCGCGCCCGAGGAAGCGCAGCGTATCGAGGACGAGCTCCTGCGGGTATGGCCCTTGAGTGAATACCTCCATGAGTAGGTGTTGCGCCTGCTCGCGCTGTTCGGGCGCCAGATGTTCGCTGTCGGTAAGGCGTTGAAGTGCCTGGCGGCAATAGCCCAACCACTCTTCGCGCTGGGGAGGCTCCGCCAAAGCAGTGCGTTCGGCCAGTTGCTGAAGCACAGCGGCACTGATGCGGAAAGCAGCCATCGGGTGTTCGGCATTAGCCTGCGCCATCAGTGTATCCAGTGCTAAGCGAGCCCGACGCATCTCGGTGGGTCTGAGCTGGCGCGCCTTGCCGTCCTTGGGGAAGGCAGATTTCAATACGGCAATGTAATGCTCCTCGGAATCAGCTATTTTACCGGCAAAATAGGCCTTGAGGGCCAGGGAGAAGGTGGCATCGCGCTCGGCATAGTGGCGCACGAAAGCGGCCAAATCGCTGGCTTCGGCGCGAGCCAGGATATTGTCCACGTTCAGCCGACGCGCGCGCGCCTCTTCAGCAGCCTGAGTTTGTGCCTCGCGTTCCTGGGCTTTCTGATGCAGATATTGCCGAATTTTCACCAGCGCCGCGGCAATGTGCGGGCACATCAGGCGCCGACCCTCTGGCCAGCATTCGCAGGCAAAGGCTTTGATCTTGCTGGGGGTAATGATGACCTCGGCTTCTAACTGCCGCGCTCCGTCGGTAATGGTCGCTACCCAAAAATGGCGCTCGATTTCCTGAAGTTGTCGGACGGCTTGGGCGCGTAATAACCCCTCTGCTGCCTGCCAGGTAGCTGCTGGAATGTGATGTTCAAAATCTTTAAGCCGAAGTTTTTGCACGATAAGACGGCTCTATGGGAGGCAACCAATGAAAGCACTGCCTACAAATGGCAAATATACGCTTGTTAGGCATTTTCACAAGGGCGCTCACTTACAAGTGCGAAAAAAAGCCTTTGAAAACCAGAATAAGGCGCCGAAGGTCTATGAGCAAAAAGCTGCTCCCGTGTTTTTCCATAAGCAAAACGAGCCGCCTCGTCAGGGAGGCGACTCGTTTCTGGGTAGTGGACCTGGCGGGAGTCGAACCCGCGTCCGGACAAAGCGCTACATCGCTTTCTACATGCTTAGCTCCAGATTGAGGTTTTCGAGCGCGGGGTAGGTTCCGAAGCCGACCAGTCCGCGCCTTAGCCGTTAGGATGTCTCCGAGCGGTAACGGCGTTCCGCCGGATAGTCCCAGGGAGCTGATACGCGGCACGATGTGTATGGGACCTCAACCGTGCGGCATAAAGGCTTTCTAATCTCCCAGATTAGGCAGCCATTGCGTAGCTATAGTTGCCACTTATGTGTCGAGCGCTGTTTGATACGGAGGCAAACGCTCATGCTCCGGCATGCTTACGATGCAACTTCCCTTTCCCGTCAATACCAGGTACAGGCCCATTGCAAAGGGCAAAGATAAACGCTTTCGGTGTGGGATTAGTTCGGCTCGCGGTGATTTTGTTTGAAAGGGTCGTTCCTCCGGGTTTATCGCCGCTGGGTTGGTCTATCTTTGCGCCGCTTTTCGAGGGCTAAAGACGCAAAGCCGGCGAGAGGTAACAGGTTTTTATGCACTTTTTTTGTCATGCTGAAAATTGGAGTGATTCGAGAGGGGAAAGTCCCTCCTGATGCGCGTGCGCCGCTGTCTCCGGCGCAGTGTCGCCAGGCCATGGAGCAACTCGGCATAGAGGTTGTCGTACAGCCTTCGCCGGAGCGCTGCTTCCGCGATAGCGAATACGAGGCCGCAGGCATTGCGCTCCGAGACGACGTGAGCGATTGCGACATTCTGCTGGGCGTCAAGGAGGTACCTGTCGAGCAGCTCATCCCCAATAAGACCTACCTGTTTTTCTCCCATACCGTCAAAAAGCAGGCGCACAACCGCCGACTGCTTCAGGCGATTTTGGAGAAAAAAATCCGCCTGATAGACTTTGAAAAAATCACCGATGACCGCGGCGACCGCCTCATCGCCTTCGGCTTTTATGCCGGTTTAGTCGGAGCCCACAATGGCTTATGGACCTACGGACGGCGCACCGGGCTGTTCTCGTTGTCCCGCATGTACCAGTGCCACGACTATGCGGAAGCTAAAGCGCAATACACACACCTGACGCTGCCGCCGGTGCGCATCGTCCTGACCGGCAGTGGGCGCGTTGCCTCTGGCGCTATTCGCAACCTGCGCGATATGGGTATCCATCAGGTGTCGCCGCGCGACTTCCTGAAAAAAGACTTCGACCAGCCGGTCTTTACTCAACTCTTCGCCCACGACTACGTGCAGCACCGCGACGGGCCGCGCATCTTTGATAAAGCCCACTTCTACGCCCACGGCGACGAATATGTGAGCGTCTTCAAACCCTACGCCCACCGCGCCGATATCTTTATCAACGGCATCTACTACGACCCCAAAGCGCCTCAGTTCTTCACCCTGGCCGACATGGCCGAAGAAGGCTTTAGCCTCCAGGTCATCGCCGATATTTCGTGCGACATCGCCCCCAATGCGTCGGTGCCCACCACCATCCGGCCCAGCACCATCGCCGACCCGGTCTATGGCATTCATCGCTACACCGGTCAGGAATGCCCGCCCTTCTCGCCCGACGGCGTGGACGTCATGGCCATAGACAACCTGCCCTCCGAACTGCCCCGCGACGCCTCGGAGTTCTTCGGCCGCCAACTGCTGGAAAATGTGCTGCCCGAACTGCTCCACGGCCCCCAGGCGCCTGTCATCCGACGCGCCACCATCGCCGAAGGCGGCCACCTGACCGAACCGTACGCCTACCTGAGCGACTACGTGTACGAAACCGCCTGACGCCGGCCACGAGTGCACAAACCAGAGGCGACATCTCCGGCCAGGAGGTGTCGCCTCTGGTTTTCAAAACATTTTGGCCTTTATTGGTTAATCCCGTACTTTTGTTGCATGCAAATTGCCAACCCGTTATACGATGGCGCCTTTAAGCATTTGATGTCCAACCCGACGCTGGCATGCAAAGTCCTGTCGGTTATCCTGGACAAGCAGGTGGTCGCCCTAAAGGCCGAGCCTCAGGAAACCGTTGTCGAGGGAGGCAAACAGCTGTTCACCCTGTATCGCATGGACTATCGTGCCCTCATTCGGGACGCTGACGGACGGGAAGAAGAGGTACACATCGAATTGCAGAAATGGCGAACTACCGGCACGCTGAGGCGCTTCCGTACGTACCTGAGCCAGGTGTACGCCCTCGAGCGCACGGAAGCAGTGGCAGCATCTGAGGTGAGTGAACCGCAAGCGATTTACAGGCCTCGGCCCATTATCACCATTTACATCCTGGGCTACAATGTGCTGGACATCCCACACATGGCCGTGCGCTTTAACCATTGCGCTACCGATCTGACGACTCAAGAGAGGGTAGAGGTCAAGAGCGATTTCATTGACTTGCTGACGCACACCACCTACGTCATCCAGTTGCGGCGCCTGCCATTGGTGCGCCAGACGCCACTGGAGCGCCTGCTGACGCTTTTCGACCAGCGCTGGGTGCAGCCTTTGGGCTATATCTTAGACCTACCAGCGGTGCCAGAGGGGTTTGAAGACATCGCCGAATACCTGAGCCGGCCACTTTTGGACGAAGAGGCGCGGCGCCGTCTGGCCGCAGAGCAATGGGCCGCCATTGAGTTTGGAGAACAAGAAACGGCTATCCTTCGCTTGCAAGAGGAAAAGGAGGATGCTCTGAAGCGCGAGGCGGAGGCTCGAAGAATAGCAGCAGAGGCCCGAAGACGAGAAGAAGAAGCGCTAAAAAATGAGCTGAAAGCCCAGGCCCAGCTTCGCGCCCAGGCCATGAAGTTTGCCCGCCACATGCTCAACGCCGGCGCCACCGTCGAGGAGGTGATGCGCGAAACGGGCCTCAGCGAGGCGGATGTGCGCAGTCTTTTGAACGAATAGGCCGCCTCAATACACTACCGGCGCCTTCATTTGGTAGAACATGAAGGCCAGCAGGTCGGCAGCCTCTTCCAAAAGTTTGCTGGTGGGCTTGCCGGCGCCGTGGCCAGCGCTGGTCTCGATACGGATGAGCACAGGCTTATCGCCCTGCTGGTTAGCCTGCAGAGCGGCGGCGAATTTGAACGAATGTGCAGGCACTACGCGGTCGTCGTGGTCGGCGGTGGTAATCATCGTGGCCGGATAGGCGGTAGGGCGCACGTTGTGCAGCGGCGAGTACTTGATGAGGCAGGAGAACTCCTCCGGGTTGTCGCTGCGTCCGTAGTCCACCGCCCAGGCGTAGCCGATGGTGAACTTGTGGTAGCGCAGCATGTCGAGCACGCCCACGCGCGGGAAGCACACGCCGAAGAGGTCGGGCCGCTGGGTCATGCAGGCACCCACGAGCAGGCCGCCGTTGGAGCCACCCTCGATGGCCAAGCGCGGCGGGCTGGTGTACTGCTTTTCGATGAGGTACTCGGCAGCAGCGATGAAGTCGTCAAAAACATTCTGCTTCTGACACTTGGTGCCGGCTTTGTGCCATTGCTCTCCAAACTCGCCGCCGCCTCGAAGGTTGGCCACGACGTAGATGCCGTTGTTCTCCAGCAGGGCCGCTCGCGAGGCCGAAAAGCCCGGCGTCAGCGAGATGTTGAAGCCGCCATAGCCGTACAGTAGGGCAGGGTTCTGGCCGTCTAAGGCGATGTTTTTCTTGCGCGTGATGAACATGGGCACGCGCGTGCTGTCTTTGCTTGTGTACCACACCTGCTCGGTGGTGTAAGCGTCGGGGTTGAAAGCCATCTTGGGCGCTTTGAACACGCGCGTTTCTAACGTATTCATATCCAGCGTGTAGATGGTAACCGGGCGCAGGAAGGACGAGAACGAGAAGAACGCCAGCGCCTCGCCCAGTTTGCCCTGGACGGCGCCTACGGTACCGATTTCGGGCAATGCCACTTCGCGCACAAAGCGACCTTCGAGGTCGAACACGCGCAGGGCACTGGCGGCGTTGTGCAGGTAGGTGCACACGATTTTATCGCCACAAACGGCGGCGCTTTGCAGCACATCAGAGGAGTCCTCAGCAATGAGCGTCTTCCAGTTCGCTTCCTCGGGACGGGTTGTGTTCACCAAAATGAGCCGCTGTTTGGGTGCAGAATGGTTGGTCAGAATGAGCAGCTGGTCGCCGAGGTTTTCCACGACGCTGAAGTCGTAGTCAAACTTCGTGTAAATGGGCGTCAGGCGCGCATTGGGTTTGCTCAGGTCCTGGAAGGCCAGGGTGTTGCCACTGGTGCTTTCGGCGCCGGCGATAAAGAGGAAGCGCTCGTCTTCGGTCGTGCCGGCATTGAAATAGTGATTGGGGTGCTTGGGGTCGCGGTGTACCAGTCGGTCGGCGCTTTGCGGCTGGCCCAGCGTGTGGTAGTAGATGGCGCTGTTCTGGTTGGCGCCCTTGAGCTTGTCGCCTTCTTTGGGTTCGGGGTAACGGGTGTAGTAAAAGCCATTGCCCGCCCAGCCGATACCGGTGAATTTGGCCCATTTAATCTGGTCGGGCAGCATCTGGCCCGTTTGCAGGTCTTTGACCAGAATGGTGCGCCAGTCAGAACCGCCTTCCGAAATGGCGTAGGCCAGATAGCGCCCATCGCGCGAAAAGCCCAGCTCTTGCAGCGACGTAGTGCCGTCGGCGCTGAACGTATTGGGGTCGAGCACCAGCTCCGGCTCGCCGTCGAGCGTGGCCTGGCGATACAATACGCTTTGGTTTTGCAGGCCGTCGTTTTTGAAGTAGTAGAAGTAATTGGCCTTCTTGAACGGCGTGCTGTACTTCTCAAAGTTCCAGATTTCCTCCAGCCGCTCTTTGATTTTGTTGCGGAAGGGTATTTGCTCCAGATAGCCAAAGGTTACGGCGTTTTGCGCCTTGACCCAGGCTTTTGTCTCTTCGCTCTGGTCGTCTTCCAGCCACCGGTAGGGGTCTTCGACAATGGTGCCGAAGTAGTCGTCGCGTACGGTGGTGTCGCGTCGCGTTTCGGGGTAGGTGAAGGGTATGGGTTTGAAATCGTACTTGCTCTGAGGTTTCGGGTCAGAGCCACAAGCCGCTGCAACACACATAGTTAGCAGGAGGAGGGCATTCTTAAAAAAAGTCGTTGGCATAATCGAACAAGCTGTAACAGGTACCTTTGTGGGGCCAAAGAACGGGCAAATGCCCGAATTTGCACGCAAAAATGACCTCAGCATGACGCTCGAAGCGCTACTCAAAGACTACACGGCCTACAATCGCTGGGCCAACGCAGCCATGGTGCAATGGCTGCGCAGCAAGCCGCAGGCAGCCATGACGGCGCCTGTTGCCTCCAGCTTTCCGACCCTGCGCGATACGCTCCTGCATATGTGGGGCGCCGAAAAAATCTGGTTAGAACGCCTGCGCCAACAACCCACCGAGCCATTCCTGCCTACCGTCTTTCAGGGAACGACTTACGAGGTTCTCGACGGCCTGCTCGCCGCCTCTGCCGCTCTGACGGAATACGTGCAGGAGCAGCCCAACGACTTCTTTCAGCAGACCTGCACCTTTCGTCTCTTCAGCGGCAAAGAAGATACTCGCCCGCGCTATCAAATGCTCCTGCACTGCGTCCAGCATTCCACCTATCACCGCGGCCAGCTGGTAACGATGGGACGCGCTTTGGGTTTTACCGACCCGCCACAGACAGACTACATCTACTATGCCCGCTTAACGGGAACTCACTGACTTTTTAGAACATCCTTTTGGCCGGTAAAGACGTAAAAACCCGGCCGGCCTTCTTTTGCCCAAAACATGTTCAGCAACCTAACTGTCGCTCCTCGACTCCTGCCAATAGCATTCCTGGCTGCGGCCTTGCTAACAGGCCGGGCTGCTCATGGCCAGCACCCCGACTTTCCCGTGCTCGACGCGCTGCCGCGTCTGGACACCCTGCCCGACGAGGAGATAACCGACCTGGCGCGCCGCTTAGCCAGCCAAACGGCCGACATCCGGGAAGTCTTTTACCGCAAAGCCCAGCGCGCCACGCTCGAACGCGAGGTGTTGTCGGAGCAACTGACGGCCACAATGGCCGACTCCAGCGCCTCCGGCGAAGACGTCCGCCTGCTCGCCCAGGCCGTCCGAGATGCTCAGAAGAATGAGAAAATTGCCCTGCAAGACCTCCAAAAAGCCGACCGCGTACTCGTGTCGGTGCAAAAAGCTGCCGAGCAGCCGCCGCGTACCTTGCGCAAGAGCCTGCCCAAACTCTACAAACAGGTGCAAGCCCTGATACCACCTCCACCCGAACGGCCCATTGCCGAAATCCTCGAAAACGTCGGCACGCGCACCGATACCACACCTGCGGCTCCGGCTGAAATGCCTGCCAACACCTCCGAAGCCATGCCGCCCGCCGCACCGCCACCTGCGCCGCGACGGCCCGTATTCAAAAAATACGACCCCGCTGCCGATGTCATGCTCCATCCGCCTGGCCGCAGCTGCGTGCTGACCACCGACGCCCGCGACGAATTCTCCGGCGAACGCCGGCGCGAGCTGCAGCGCGAGGAACTCTTCCGGTATACCAACCCCTCACTGCGGCCCTACCTGCAAGGGCGCGAACACATCATTTGCCAGGCCTCTGTCAGCCAAAACGGCAAACTCTACCTGCTCAACCTCACCTTTACCATCAGCGACGCCAACGCCAAACGCGCCTTCGGTAGCCTGCCCAAAAACGGCGTCGCTATCCTTAAATTCTTAGACGGTGAAACCCTCGCTCTGACCAACCTCCGCGCCGACGAAGGCCGCACCAGCGACGACAAAATCACCCACACCTTTACAGGCCAATACGTGCTGGATGCCGCCGCATTGAAAAAAATGCAAAAAAGCCTTCTGGATAAAGTTCGCATTGCCTGGGCCACCGGCTACGAAGATTATGAAATCCATCAGGTAGACCTCATCGCCCGCCAATTGGGCTGCCTGCTCAAAGGATGAACCACAACGTCTCGCTCCGACCCTATAACACCTTTGGCGTCGAGGCCACCGCCGCTGCCTTTATTGAGGTCGCCTCTGTGGACGAACTCCGCGCCGCCTTGCGCCAGGCCACACGACCCGTGCTCGTGCTGGGCGGTGGCAGCAACATCCTTTTCACCCAGGATTGGCCCGGCACCGTAGCGCGCAATCGCATCTGCGGCATCGAGGTGGTGCGGCGCTTCCCGCATCGCCTCTGGGTGCGCATCGGCGGCGGCGAAGTGTGGCACGACTTAGTGCTATGGGCCGTCCGGCAAGGGCTGGGCGGCATCGAAAACCTGAGCCTCATCCCCGGCTCGGTGGGCGCTGCACCCGTGCAAAACATCGGCGCTTACGGCGTCGAGCTTAAAGACGTCTTTGTCAGCCTCGAAGCCGTCGAACTTGCTACTGGCCGCCTGCGCCGGTTCACTCGAAGCGAGTGCCGGTTCGGTTATCGCGACAGCATTTTCAAACAACACGAGAAGGGCCGCTGGTGCATCACCGCCGTTACGCTTTCGCTGACCACCGACCGCCATCGGCTCAACACCTCCTACGGCGACGTGGCGCGCACTTTAGCCAGTATGGGCGTCGCTCACCCTACGCCTGCCGACATCAGCGAAGCCGTCGTGCGCATCCGGCAGGCCAAACTCCCTGACCCGGCAATCATTGGCAACTGCGGCAGTTTTTTCAAAAATCCTGAAGTTGGCCCAGAGGTTTGGGAAAACATCCGCCAGCAATACCCGAACGCGCCACATTATCCGCTGCCTAATGGGCACATTAAGGTGCCTGCTGGCTGGCTCATCGAACAATGCGGCTGGAAGGGCCGTCGCGTGGGCAATGTGGGCTGCTACGAAAAACAGGCCCTCGTGCTGGTCAACCACGGGGGCGCCACTGGGCAAGAGGCTTATGCACTGGCTCAAGCCATTGCCGCCTCCGTAGCCGAGCGCTTCGGCATCGCGCTGGAGCCTGAGGTCAATGTGCTCTAAAAAATCAGACGTCTGAAGGGCGGGCAGCGGGCAACGCCATGGCCCGTATCCCTTTTTCGTGGGTATTTGGCTCTGAGCCGCTATTTTAGGACCAGTGAGGAAGCTGCCCGAACGGGAAACACAAATATTTCGTCAACGCTTACCATGAAAATGAAACCTTTCTCCCTGCTACTCATCCTGTGCTGCTGGTCTTTTTGCCTGTCGGCGCAAAAGAACCTCTCTGTTGCCGACCCGCGTCTGGCGGGCATGGACTCCGTAGTGCTGAGCGTGCTCGACAACTGGCGCGCGCCGGGCTGCGCGATTGCTGTGGTTGAAAGAGGCCGTGTTCTCTTCGTCGGTGGCTTTGGGTATCGCGATTATCCGGCGCGCTTGCCCGTAACCGATCAGACGCTCTTCCAGATTGGCTCATGCACTAAGGCCTTTACCTGCGCCTTAGCTGGCCTGCTGGCCAACGACGGCCTGCTCGACCTCGACGACAAGGTGCAAACCTATGTACCCGAATTCCGACTGCACAACGACAATCTGAGCAACCGAGTAACGCTGCGCGACCTCATGTGCCACCGCAGCGGCCTGCCGCGCCACGACCTCTCCTGGCTGCACAGCCCCACCACCCGCGACAGCTTCGTGCTGCGCATGGCCCATATGGAGTCCACCGCCGACCCGCGCGAGCGCTGGCAATACAACAACTTCGGCTATACGGCCGTAGGCGTTGCTGCGGAGCGCGTCGGTGGCAAATCGTGGGAGGTCCTCACTCGCGAGCGCATCTTCGAACCGCTGGGTATGCGCACCGCCCGCTTCGACCTGTGGACGCTGCCGCCCAAGGCCGACTTTGCCCGCGGCCATCGCGTGCATTTCGATACTATCCGAACCATGGACTACTTTCGCATCGAGGGTATGGGCCCTGCCGGCAGCATCTGCGCCAGCGCCGCTGATATTGCCCGCTGGCTGCTGCTGTGGACCAATGGTGGGCAAGTGGATGGGCGCACCTTGTTGTCTGCCTCCTTTGTCCGCGAAGCACTGTCTGTCCAGATGGCCATGGGTGGTTCGTTGCCCGAAGCCGAAAACCCTTCCATCTTCACCCTGGGCTATGGCTTAGGCTGGATGTTGAGTGCCTATTACGGCCACTATCGCGCTGCCCACGGCGGAGGCATTCATGGGTTCACCGCCGATGTCTGCCTGTTTCCTACCGACAGCATCGGCATCGCTGTGTTCGTCAATCAGGACGGCTCGCAGGTGCCCGCCGTATTGCGCAACCTCATTGCCGACCGCTTGCTGGGGCTGCCCTATCGCGATTGGGACACCGAACTGCGCCGCCGCACCGCCCTCGAAAAACTGAGCATGCTCACCGCGCAGCAGGGCCTCACCGCCGAACGAAAAAGCGGAACTTTGCCCGCCTACCCCCTTGCAGCCTATGCCGGACGCTACCACAACGGCGGGCATGGCACCTTCGAGGTCGTCCTGCGCAACGACTCCCTGCTGGCCTTGACACCCGGCATTACCTATTATCTGGAGCACTTCCACTACGACGTCTTCCGCGCCATACCGCTGTCGGAAGAGGTGCGCGAAGCCTTGTCCGTCTTCACCATACGCCTCCAATTCATCGCCAACTTGCGCGGTGAAGTGAGCGAAATGCACGCCTATGGCCTTGAGCCGAGTGTGGAAAAAATCGTCTTCAAACGCCAGGCCCTTGCCCAGGAAATCCCGCTGGCCCAATTGGAACGCTATTGCGGCACATACACTATTGGCGGCACAGAGGCTAAGGTTTTTCTAAAAGGCAGAACGCTCACCGTCTCTTTGCCCGGCCAACCCGAGTATGAAACCATACCCGTAGGTGAGCACACGTTCAAACTGAAAGCCTTAGAAGGCTACAGCATTCGCTTCGAGATGAAGGAGGACGGCATCTCTCCCAAAGCCCTGCTGTTCATTCAGCCCAACGGCACTTTCCGCGCCATTCGCCGGTAACCCACAACATAGCGGCCAAACTTGTTTGGCCCAGTGCCCGCCAAACTCGTTTGGCCGGGCAACAGCTCCCTGCTCAAATGAGTTGCGTAGCTACAGCTGGACGCTCAGGGCTTGTTTCACCAAACAAGTTTGGTGGTTACGGGTCAGAACAGCTGGCTGTAATCGCTGCGCGGTGGCGTGATCGGCTCTGCGTCGGGCTTTTTCGTTGGGGAGGTGTTGCCGAGGGTTTGTTTTTCCCATTGTTCGAGCAGGCGCAGACCTTCGTCTTCAAGGACACCGTTTTGCAGGTCAATAGAGTCCATGAGGTGGCGTGTGGTGTCGGTGAAGCGTTCGAGGCTGCCGACTTTTTGGCTTACCTCTTCGGCCAATTGCTCTAAGGCGTGGTCGAAGAGGGCGCGTTGGTCTGGGTTGCCCTTAAGGATGCTCTGGGCGGAGCGCATAGCCGAGTGGCTGGCCTTGATGGCCTGGTATTCCTGTTCTTTTAGGGCTATCTGGTCGCGTGTATCTTCAATGACGATTTCGGAGTGTTCGTACATGCGCCGCAGGACGCGGTAGAGGTGGTCCATTTTGCGGTACAGTTCGGCGTATTTGGCATTGGCCTCCTGGAGCCGTCCGGCTTTTCGGGTGGCGAGGGTGAGGTTTTTATCGTCGTTTTGGCGTTTGGCTTCGTTGGCGATGGTCATGCTTTTTTCGATATCGGCGGCGTTGGCGTCCATGATGCCTTTGAGGGCGCGCATCTGTTTGCGCAGGGCACCTATCTGGCCGCTAAGAGCGATGAGGTTTTTCTCTAAGTGCTGGATGTGGTCTTTGAGTACGCTAATGGGGTCAATGCGCACGAAGAGGCCGGTCAGCCAACGCATGGCTGACTTGTAGAAATACCACAGCAGGTTGCGGGTTTGCGGGTCGAGGAGCGCATAGACGACGATGCCCAGCAGGGCGAGCATGGCTGCCAGAGCGGCGGGGTCTTCGGCCCAGGCGATGATGGCGTGGGCGAAGCGCAGCACCAGCCATGCGCCGCCGGCTATCAGCGCTGCCAGCACGATAGCGCCGGTGATGCCCTCAGGGCGTTGCCAAAAGGATTTAGCGGTCATGGTGAGTGCGCATAGTTGGGTTGTTGGGCAAAAGTAGCGCTACGGGTGGACTTACAGGTAACGGTGCAGGTGTTCGATGTCTTGCTGAATGCTGCGCAGGAGCGCCTGGCGGGTTTGGTCGAAGGCGGCCTGGGCGCGTTCCAATTTTTGTTCTTCGGCCTGGCGCAGGGTTTGGGTGCGTTCGATTTCGTTCAGGTAGTGGCCCAGTTCGTCTTGCAGGCGGGCAATTTCGGCGCGGTGACGTTCTATTTGGTCTTTCAGCCGTGCTATGTGGTGCTCTCGGGCGGTGATTTCGCGTTCGCGTCGGCTTTGAAGGGCTGTCTCGAAGCGCGCCTGTTCTTGTTCTAAGAGGTGGCAATAGTACTGAGCCGACTCCAGCAGTTTTTCTTTAGAAAGGCCCATCGTCGCTGCTGTGGTGAAGGCGCTTTTGTACGACGTAGCCTCATCTAAGTCCATGCGCTGGAGCGCGACTACGGCTCGTTTGAACTCGATGTAATCAAAGCCGGGAAGGTCTTGCTGTTCTAAAGCGCTGATTAACAGTTCCAGGCTGCGCTCGTCGGCGTCTTGCAGTGCGAAAAGGGATTTTGTCGGTATCATGGAAAAAGGCGTGAAATGAGGCGCTTGGAAAAACGCCTGCAAGGTAGTGGGAAGTTCGCCGTGCGTGTTGCGGCGGCTGAAGTTTTTCGTGTGAACTTAAGTGCGCCGGAGCGCTGGCGTATCCCGGTGTTTTTGCTTTAAAAAACTTTGCGCTCTCTGTTGCCCTTGCGCTGTTGTATGAAGAGAAGGCGTTTCGTTTGGTCTGGATAAAAAAATGCCATTATCTGCCGTACCTTTCGGCCAATATCGGAACTGAACCTTTACCGATGTCTTCGACAAGCCCTTCATCCGCCTTGCCCAGCGTAGCATGGGCGTCGTTGCGTGCCCAATGCGAGGCTTTAGAGCGCTGGACTTTTACGGACTTTGCGCTGGCGCGCCAGGCGATGGAGGCTATAGAGTCAGCATTAACTCCGGAGACACCTTCCGATATTCAAGCAATATATTATAGTCGGCGGGCTTTTCTGGAGAACCAATGGCGTCGTTTCGAGGTGGCACTTCAGTTGTTTGAACAGGCGTTGACTATCTGGGAGCGTCTGAGCCACGAAGAGCAGGCCATTGAGACGTATTTGGACATGGCTGCCGTGTACATCAATCGGCGCGACTGGCAGGCTGCCGAGCAGAGCCTCGAGCGCGCCCGGCAACGGCTGAGCAAACGCCCGGAGTATGTGCGATTGCGCGGCCAGTTGGCTTGCCGCGAGGGCTTCTTGCACCTTCACCTGTCGAACCACCGCAAGGCATTGGAAAAGTTGCAGGAGGCCGAGCGTATCCTGATGGCCCTGGGCGACAAGGCGACGCTCAAGGATTTTTACATCCTCACGCTGGTAATCAGCGGTTTAGGCGACCTGTACGAGCGCATGGACGAGCGGGAGAACAGCCTCGACGCCTATTTGCGCGCCCTGCCCATCGTAGAAGAGCACCGACTGCGCCCGCGCTTGCCCTGGCACTATCTGAATGCCGGACGAGCCGCCGTGGCCCAAAACGATACGGAGTATGCGCGTGAGTGTTTCGAGCATGTGCTGGAATTTGCGGACGAGGAAGAGCTGGAAGCCAAGGCGCACGCCTTAGCCAACCTGGGCATCTTGGATCTGTTGCAGGGCGAAAGCCAGCGTGCTGCTATGCTCTTCGATGAAGCTGCTGCGCAATTTCCCAACCCGTCGGAGCCTTCCGATTTTACCAACCTTTCCAAAATACAGGCCTGGCGCGCCGAACTGCTGTGGCAACTGAACGAAACTCAACAAGCCGAAGCGCACTTTGAGCAGGCTTACACGTTTGGCACGCGCGGTCATGACCTCAACCACCTGGCGCATGTATGCCAGGCACTGGCCCAACTGTGCGCTGCCCGCGGCGACTACGAGCAAGCCTATCACTGGCAACAAAAGAGCACCGAAACCATCGAGCAACACTACCTGCAGGTACGCGACCGCGAACGACAGGAAATCGAAACCCGCCACAACCTGGAGCGAGTCCGCCAGGAAGCCCAAATGGCCAAACTCCGCGTGGCCAGCTTGCAACAGCGCGCCCTGCGCGCCCAGATGAACCCGCACTTCCTTTTCAACGCCCTTAACGCTATTCAGGGCCTCATCACCTCGGGCCGCAACGACGAAGCCGAAACCTATCTGGCCCGCTTCGCCAAGCTCATGCGCCACACGCTGGAGTACTCCGACCTTGAGGTGGTTACGCTGGAGCAGGAGATCGAATTTCTCGACCGCTACTTAGAGCTCAACCGGCGCCTGCGCTTCCGAGACCGCCTGAACTACCGCATTCGCCAGCCCGTAGGCACCGACCCGGCCGAGCTATTTATTCCGGCCATGATCGTGCAACCCTTCGTCGAAAACGCCATCGAGCACGGCCTGCGCCCGCGCTTAGAGGGCAACCTGACGGTGGAGTTCCGCCTGACCGACGACGAAAACACGCTCCTGTGCCTGATCGAAGACGACGGCGTGGGCTTTAACACAGGCCGCGAAAAACAGAAAGCGCAGCCACCCTCTTACCAAAGGCACCGTTCGCGCGGCATGGACATTACGCGCGAACGCCTCCATTTGCTGCATCAACTGCGAAAAAATCCGGGCATGCAATTTATTAAAATATCGGACTTGGGCGACAAAACCAACGGAGAGCGCTCCGGCACCTTAGTAGAAGTGGTTTTGCCCATACTCGAGCCCTGATGCTACGGAACTTAATGCAGGCTTAACATCTCTCCTGAAGCACCGCTCTACCTTCGCCCCGGTTTTTCTTCTTAAATATGGCAAAAGCACCAAAAAAGAGTCAGCAAAAGGCAGGTGTCCGTCGAAGAGCCTTCTACTTAGACGTCCTCGATGCACTCACCCAGGAGCGCACCTTTTTAGCCATTGTCCTGGTCGCCTTTCTCATGGCAGCGGCGTTTTATCAAGACCCGAAAGCAGCCATGTGGATCGGCTTTGTATTGGCCGCTTACTCTGCTGTGGCTAATGACAGCATCCAGTCGTTGGGCACCTTTATCGAAAGTAACAAGCACCGCAAATGGTGGATTTTGTGGCTGTTCACCGGCGGCATCTTTCTGGTTACCATCACGGCCAGCTGGCTCGCTTTCAACGGAGATGTTACGTATCAGCGCCTGATCAACGATGCCAACGAGACCAAATATCCGCACCCGGAGGAGTTTTCCTTTTTTCAGGTGATTGCTCCACTGGTATTGCTCATCCTGACGCGCCTGCGCATGCCGGTATCTACCACCTTTTTATTGCTCAGCGTCTTTAGCGTGGATTCTTCCGGCGTTACTTCTATTGTGGGCAAGAGCATGTCCGGCTACGCCCTGGCGTTTGCGTTGTCGTTTGTCATCTGGTATTTCGGTTATGAGCTCATTCGGAAGTATTTTCGCGAACGCAAGGCCCACCCTTCGTGGATGTTTATTCAATGGACCATTAGCGGTGCACTGTGGTCGGTGTGGTTGATGCAGGACGGAGCCAACATTGCTGTGTTCCTGCCGCGTCGTCTGGACTTGGGCACGCTCCTGATATTCCTGTCGGTGATTTTCTTTGGGATGGGAATACTCTTCTACCTTCGCGGCGACAAAATTCAGGAGGTTGTCAGTGAGAAGGTACGCATCTCCGACGTTCGCGCAGCCACGTTGATTGATTTCACCTATGTTTTACTCTTGCTCTATAAGCTCCTCATCAGCACGATACCTATGAGTACGACCTGGGTCTTTCTTGGAGTCATCGGCGGGCGAGAGATTGCTATTAGCCTGGCGCGCAAAAAGAGTGGCTACAAACACCGCTACAAAGCCTTGCGCTTGGTCGCACGCGATGTGCTGTACGCTACCATAGGCCTTATCATCTCGGTGGCATTGGCTTCGGGTGCCAATCCTAAAATTCGCACAGCAGTGGTGCAGTCTTTTCATGACCTGTGGACCGGTCTGCTCGGCGTTATCAGCTACTGACAGCCCCCGCTTGACTCGGGGACATGAAACAACGCATCATCTCGGCCATCCTCTTTGTGGTGGCAATGCTTACAGGGGTCTTTGGAGGTGCAGCAGCTTTTTACGCGCTATTCGCGCTTATTACTGCTGGTTGCCTATGGGAGCTGACGGGGCTGCTCATTCCACGGGGGTACGACCATCGCCTTTGGCGACGCCTGTCGGGAGTGGCTTTAGGCACGGCGCCTTTTCTCATCTTTGGCAGCAAACTCTTCGGCATTTTTCCCAACCTGGAGGCCTCTTCGGAAATCTCTTATGGCCTCTTCAGAGCTGACCTGATGGAAAACGCCATTCCCATCCTGATGACCATCACGCTGCTGCCGCTGGCCATCTTCCTGCTGTTCATCCTGGAGTTGTTCCTCAAGTCCACCCGGCCATTTGAAAATATCGGCCACTATTTAGTCGGCATTGCTTACATAGGCGTGCCTTTCTCTTTGCTTATCAATATCTCGTACTGGCACGGCGACTACGCTCCCTTGCGCGTCTTTGGCCTATTATTGCTCACCTGGACGAACGACACCATGGCCTATTTCATCGGCACCTTCATCGGGCGAACGCCTTTTTTCACGCGCATTTCTCCGAAAAAAACCTGGGAGGGCACCCTGGGTGGCATTGCTTGCACTTTTGTGGTCGCCTACGCTCTATCGTATTGGATAGATGATTTCACCCGGGCGGAATGGGTACTCCTGGCCGTGTGTGTCACCGTCTTTGGCACGCTGGGCGATCTGGTGGAGAGCATGCTCAAGCGCAGCGCAGACGTCAAAGACTCTGGGGCCATCCTGCCCGGTCATGGTGGTTGGCTCGATCGCTTCGACTCTTTCATTTTCGTGCTGCCCTTTGCCTGGCTGGCCCTCATGATCTGGGAAGGCTAAACGCAACCATGCCCATATCTGCCGTTATCATCACGTACAACGAAGCGCGCAACATCGAGCGCTGCATCGCCTCTCTCCAGGGCGTTGCCGACGAAATCGTTGTCCTCGACGCTTACTCCACCGATGCCACGCCCGAGCTGTGCCGCCAAATGGGCGCGCGCTTCTTCCAACATGCCTTCGATGGCTATGGCCAACAAAAGAACCGAGCCAACGCGCTGGCTCAGCATCCCTGGATCCTTTCTTTAGACGCCGACGAAGCGCTCAGCCCCCAACTGCGAGCCTCTCTGCTGGCCCAACGCGAATGCCTCGACGACGCCGATGCTTACACCTGTAACCGACGCACCAACTACTGTGGCCATTGGGTCCGCCATTGCGGCTGGTACCCCGACCGAAAAGTGCGCCTCTTCCGCCGAGACATCGCCCACTGGAATACCTCACCCGTACACGAACAACTCCTGCTGCCACCTGACGCCCGCGTTGGTTCCCTCGCCGGCGACCTGCTGCACTACAGCTATTACTCCACTGACGAACACCTCGAGCGCGCACGCCGATATGCCCAACTCGGCGCCCAGGCCATGCAATTGGCCGGAAAACGCGCATACCCCTGGACGCCCTACCTCCGCGCCGCCTTCAAATGGCTGCGCAATTACATCCTCCTCCGAGGCTTCTTAGACGGACGCGCTGGATGGGACATCTGCCGCATCAGCGCTATAGAGACGTTCTGGAAGTATCGAGAATTAGTAAATCTTCAACAGAAACAGTCATCATTGCTTTAGGAATACAGCCTTATGCCGAGTCAGAGGGAACTAAGATATGAAGAAACGACTTCCTATTCCCTGCGCTTTTCGTTGATCCCTTCAGATAAGATTTAAAAAAACTCCAGCACCCTTCTCATGTCCACCCTCACCGAAACCCACTTCCACCTGCCTGGCCAGACGGCCTTTTACCGCGGCAAAGTGCGCGATGTTTACACCTTAGGCGATCGCCTCGTCATGGTGGCCACAGACCGCATTTCGGCGTTCGATTGCATTCTGCCCCGGCCCATTCCGTACAAAGGCGCCGTGCTCAACCAGCTGGCGGCTTACTTCTTAGAAGCCACGCGCGACCTCTGCCCCAACTGGCTCATCAGCACACCCGATCCCAATGTGTCTATTGGTTACCGCTGCGAGCCGCTGCGCGTGGAGATGGTCATCCGCGGCTACCTGGCCGGCCACGCTGCGCGCCAATACGCTGCCGGGCATCGAACCCTGTGTGGTGTACCGCTGCCCGACGGGCTGCGCGAAGGCGACCCATTTCCGGAGCCTATCATCACGCCCACCACCAAAGCGGCTGCCGGGCACGACGAAGACATTTCGCGCGAGGAAATTCTCGAGCGCGGCATCGTGGCGCCCGACGACTACGCCCAAATGGAAGCCTACACACGCGCCCTCTTCCAGCGGGGTACGGAAATGGCCGCTCAGCGCGGACTTATCTTAGTGGACACGAAGTACGAGTTCGGCAAATGGAACGGCCAACTCATACTCATGGACGAGGTGCACACGCCCGACAGCTCGCGCTACTTCTACGCCGATGGCTACGCCGAACGCCAGGCTCGCGGCGAACGCCAGCAGCAACTGAGCAAGGAGTTCGTCCGCGAATGGCTCATGGCTCATGGCTTTCAGGGCAAGGAAGGCCAGCAAATGCCCGATATGCCCGATGCGTTCGTCCAGGAAGTATCCGAGCGCTATATCGAACTCTACGAGCGCATGACCGGACGCACTTTTGTACGCGACCTCTCCGACGACCCACTGCAGCGCATTGAGCGCAATATCTTGCAGGCCATTGAGGGCTTGAGGTAACACCTCTTATTTTGGAGAGTTTTCACCGCAGCATTTACACTATTTGAATGTACGACCCCAGTACCCAACGGTTAGGCCCGATGCGGTGCCAGCCGTCGCGGCTGGTTTCAAAGATATCTACGATGTCGTTCTGATTGAGGCGCCCCACGACGCTGAATGCCGTGGATGGGCCCGAGCGCACGTTGAGGAACGCATGGTTGACCCGCCCTTTGCGCGCGGCCACAGGCGCAGTAGGTATGGCTGAGAGCACGCGAATATGGTCGGCGCTGACGAACTCGCCTTGCCCGATGCGCCAAAAGCCCGAAACGCGCTCGAAGAGCGGCACCACGTCGCCCTGGCTAAGCTGGCGCACGACGGCGAATGACGTGCCCGGCCCGGAGCGCACGTTGAGAAAGCGCGACTCCACCCGGCCGCGCTGGGCAGGTGTTGCCGAGGTGTCGCCCGGTGTCGTCGTGGGTGTAGAGGCAGGCGTCGTTGAGGGCGGTGTGGTGGCGGTGCTGCCCTGGCGGAGGGCAGCGGCCATTTGCACGGCGCGCAGGGCGTTGATGCGTCCGAAGCCGTAGTAGATGGAATGGCCGTTGGCATCATAGGCGTTGGCCGGGCCGATTTTGTCAGCGCTGCGGCGCAGGATGTCTTTGATTTGTGGCACAGTCAGGTCCGGGTTGGCCGTTAGCATGAGGGCGCACACGCCGGCGGCAAGGGGTGCGGCGCTGGAGGTGCCGCCGAAGCCGCTGGTATAGCCTAGCACGACGGAGCGCCCGTCGCGGCCCAAGTCGCAGGTGGCGGTAGTAATGCCCACGCCGCCATCGCCGTTGCTGGGAGCGCAGATGTGCGCCTGTCGGCCAAAAAACGAATAGCTCGAGCGTTGGTCGAGGCTATTGGAAGCCGTTACGCAAATGCCATCGGGGTGTGCAGCAAAGTCGCTCACCTCGCGCGGCTGGTTGTTGGAGGCCGGATTGGCATTGCCTGCGGCAAAAAACATCGGAATGCCGCGTCCGCCGCGCCCTTCGCGGGCCACGCGAGCCAGGTAGTTGGATACAAATGTGGACAGGGGTACGGGCGTCGGGTAGCCCAGACTGCAGGAAATGATGTCGGCGCCGTTGACCATGGCGTGCTCAAAAGCATTCCGAATGGCCTCATCGGTCAGCACATCCAGCTTGATCAGCATCAGCTTAGCCGTGGGCGCTGCGCCGAGGATACCCTGCCCGTCGAGGGCGCCGGCTGCTACGGCTGCGCAGGAGGTGCCGTGGCTCATGACGCCAAACGAGCCGTTGCTCATGCGCACAAACGGCGACACATCGGTGCTGCGTGCTGCCGCATTAAGCGGGTTGCGCAGCTTCTGGCCGTTGCCGCGCAGTTGCGGGTGGTCGGTAGCAAAGCCCGTATCAATGACAGCGATGCAGAGATTCGGATTGCCCAGGCTGCCCAGAAACCGCCAGGCCTCTACCACTTTGGCATCGGCGCCGCGCTTGAAATAGGAGGCATCGTACAGCGCGTTGGGCACGTCCACTGCGGGAATGGGGCCGCCCGTATTTTCCAAGTGCCACTGCGAGGCGATGAAGCGCCCGGTGGGCGGGGCAAAGTTCCACGTCATGGGTGGCGCTGCGAATTCTGGTTCGGCTACAGCGATTTCCTCTCGGCTCTGTAGCGCTACGGCGCATTTGATGGGGTTGGGCGACGCCAGTGTAACGCAGACGCGAAATGCTCCGGGGCCTACAATCTCACGGATATTAAGTGCCAGTTCGTTCAGAATGGCCAGCTGGCGCTGGTCGTCCACGCCTGGCTGAAATTCGATGTACAGGTTTCCGGTGGGTACCAGCGGATTGCTCTGCTGGTCGCCTACATTCCACACGTGAGTGCCTACAGCCACTTCCGGCTGGCGGCGCAATTCGTCGAGCACCTGGCCCACATCTTCGGAGGTGCGCACCATATCGAAGCCCTCTACGGCCAGCGGCGCCCCGACGAGGCTGCGACGGGCGGGTGCGGCTCCGTGCATGGGCGTGTGTTGCACAGCGGCCTCCGTCTCGCTCTTCGTCAGCGTGATTTGCTGGCCTCCGTAGTTCAGGGTTACTTCATCGGTCTTCTTTTTTGCCATGCTGTTGCGTTTTTAGAGATAAAAACTGAAGCCCTCCGCCACAAACTGCTGGTACGTCTGACGGTCAAAACGATACAAGCGCGCCGGGCGATGCGCCACGCCTTCTTGCACTTCGTTGAGGTCGTGCAACAAATTCATGGACAGGATTTTTTTTCGGAAATTTCGCTTATCCAATTTTTCGCCCAAAATGGACTCGTACAGGTGCTGCAGTTCGGTCAGCGTGAATTTGGGCGGCAGCAACTCGAAGCCGATAGGCGCCATGCGCACTTTCAGCTTCAGCCGGCGAAGGCAGGTGTCCAGTATCTCGTTGTGGTCGAAGGCCAGTTCGCCCACTTTCGACACCGCATGCCAGCGCGCCGAATGCGCAAATGATGCGGGCGTAACGGTGTAATCGCTGATTTTCACCAAAGAATAATAAGCCACCGTAATGACGCGCCCCAGCGGGTGCCGGTTGACGGCTCCGAAGGTTTTGACCTGTTCCAGATATACCCCGCGCAGGCCGGTCAGCTGCTCCAGCACGCGCTCAGCGGCGGCATCGAGGTCTTCGTTGGGATATACTAAGTCGCCCGGCAAGGCCCATTTGCCCCGATACGGCGCCGCGCCGCGCTGAATGAGCAGCACCTTGAGCTCGCCGCCGTCAAAGCCGAAGATGACGTTGTCAACAGAGAATGCGGATTTAAAAAAGCTTGCAACCTCGCTCATGTCCCAAAGGGGTAGTCGGTTATTTCGGGCCAAAACTACGGCTACATTGGCCTTCTTTTTGCAATATTCGTCAGTACAGGCCTTGACTGGCCGCATTACACACCCGTCACCCATCTAATTTACGCTAATTTTGCACCCAAAATGGCTCCTTTAGCATCTGTCCCCAATGCGCCGCATCGCGTACGAGTTATGAACATAGATATCGCCAACCACATAGAGCGCCTCCTCTTTCTGCACGATACGCTGGTCGTCCCGGGGCTGGGTGGCTTCACGGCCACGCGCGCCTCTGCCAGCGTGGACTATGCCACCAACACCATCCACCCGCCAGCGAAAACGCTGACTTTCAGCGAAAACCTCGCCACCGACGACGGCATCTTAGTAGAAGATATCGCGCACACCTACGGTCTTTCCTTAGAGGAAGCCCGCCGCATCGTGGACGAATTCGTCCAGCAAACGCAGGCCAAACTCGACCAGCGCGACATCGTCAACCTGCCGGGCGTAGGGCGACTGTACAAAAATTACCTGCAAAAAATCCAGTTCCTGCCCGACACCACGAACTTCAACGCTGGTGCTTACGGCCTGCCGCCGCTGCAGTTTTCGCCCATCGCACGCTCGCGCGAAACGGCTGCCGCTCCCGAACCCGCCAGTGCCGTTGCTACAAACACCCCGCCACCAGCAGAGGTCGCCACGCCATTAGTGCCGCCCATGCCGCCCCTGCCTAACCCGCCCAGTTTCGACAGCACAACACCGCCACCGCAGCGCACCTCTGCCGGGCGCTTCGGCCTCGGTATCGGCATCGGCCTCATCTTGTGCACCGCCATCTTTGGCGTCTGGTGGTGGCAATACCGCAAAGACCGCCCAACGCCCACCCTGCAGGAGCAATTGGCCGAAATGGAACAGGCCAAACCTGTCTCTCCACTGCCCGACATCGCTGGCTTGGGGCAAGCCGCCGAAAACGCCCAAAAACAACAGCAACCCAAAACGTCGCCCTCCCTGCCCGAAATCGAAGACCCTGACCTCGACGACGAAGTAACTGCCAACGCCGAAGAACGCCGTAAAGCGCTGGAGCGCCTCCAAAAAGAAGACCAGCGAACCACCACGACCAAAACTCAACCCGCCGGCCAACGCAGCCGACAGTGCATCCTCATCGTGGCCACGCTCTCCAACCCCGAAAACGCTGACCGGCTCGCCGCCCAACTCCAAAACGCGGGCTATACTGTCTACGAACACCAGCGCGGCCGCGGACGCCAGGTCGGCATCTCTTTCTACTACACCGACCCGCGCGAAATCGAACAGAAAAAAGCCGAACTGCAACAACTCACTGGCGAGAAAAGCATTCATGTAAAAGCCAAATAGCCCCGCACTGGCCAAAATCGTTTAGCTCAGGTTTTAGCCCCCCCGCAATGTATTACGGTAAAAAGCGCTCGCAGCAGCAACCCACTCGCGCTTTCGCCGCTAAAAAAACTCCTCCATGCTTCTTAAAATTGACCACATCGGCATCGCCGTGCGCAGCATGGCCGACAGCAACGAACTCTTCCGCCGCCTGTTAGGCGAAGCCCACTACAAAATCGAAACCGTTGAAAGCGAAAAAGTCGCCACCTCTTTCTTCCGCATTGGCGACAGCAAAATTGAACTGCTCGAAGCCTCCGACCCGGAAAGCCCGATTGCCAAATACATCGAAAAGCGCGGTGAAGGCATCCACCACATCGCTTTCGAGGTCGAGGACATTCGCGCCGCCATCGAACACTTAGAGCAGCAGGGTTTTGTGCCCCTTAACCGCGAGCCCAAACGCGGCGCCGACAATAAGTGGGTTGCCTTCTTCCACCCCAAGTCGTGTAATGGGGTGCTCGTTGAGCTGTGCCAGACCATCGCGTGAAGTAGAGGACTGGCACTTAGAACTGGAAATAGAGAGCACCACAGCCGAATATCGCCGGCGCTGAGGTGGAAAAGTATGGCTTTACGGAACAAAAAAACGCCCTCACCAGAAGCGTTTCAAAATCTCGCCCATTTCGGCTTTTGCGCTCATGCCGGCAGCAGCACCTCTTCAAAATTATCGGGAGTGATTACCCGGGTCGTGGCTGGTTGGTAAGCCTCCAGAAATCTGGCCGGAAAGCGCGCCCGGGCTTTAGGGTTCCATTTCAATTCCAAGGCTAAGAAGGTGCCGTCAGCCTCTTCCACGTAGTCTATTTCCTGCTGCTGGTAGGTACGCCAGTAGTGGGTTTTTGCCCAGATGCGGTGGTATGCCAGGTACTTTTTGCGTTCGCTGATGACGAAATTTTCCCAAAGTGCGCCAGCATCGGTGTGCATCGCCAGAGGCCTGAAGTCGGTGAGAATGGCATTTCGAATGCCGTTGTCGTAGAAGTAGACCTTTCGCTTAGTGTTGATTTTGTTTCTCAGATTTCGGGAAATCGGCTGAAGGCGGAATATGATGAAGGATTTTTCGAGCAACCCGATGTATTGTTCAACGGTGTTGCGGTCTATGTGTAGCAGTTGCGCCAGTTCGTTGTACGAGACTTCTGAGCCTACCTGGAGGGCCAGTGCGGTGAGCAGTTTTTCGAGTACTTCGGGCTTGCGGATGTTGCCAAACTGCAAAATATCGCGGTGCAGGTAGCTGCTGCTGATCTGCTGGAGTACCTCGCGTTCGTCGCCCACCTGGTTGATCACTTCGGGGTACATATCAAAAAGGAGGCGCTGCTCTGATTGCTTTCGCGCGTCCACGAAGCCGACATGCCCGACCAATTCCTCCCATGAAATAGGATACATCAAAAATTCTCATTTCCGGCCTGTGAGTGGTTCGCTGATTTCGCTGGTCAGGTCCAGCGATGATGAGCCGCTGACTACAACCTGCACTTCGGGTATCTGGTCGGTAATAATTTTGAGCGTCAGCCCAACATTCCGCACGCGCTGCGCTTCGTCGAGAAAGACAACCCGATGCCGCCCAATGATTTGTCGCAGCCGTAACTCATTGGCATTTTCCAGAAGGGCAGGCGTTTCGGCTTCGTCGGCATTCAAAAACAGAAACTCGCCCTTTTGCCGGCAGATTTTCTTCAGCAGTGTGGTCTTGCCTACCTGCCACGGGCCCAGGATGATGATGGCTTTGCCCGAGGCCCAGCTTTTCTCTATCTCGCGACGAAGCATCCGTTCTGTTATTTTTTATTAAAATTCTGCGATTATGATCTGCAGGTTTACATAAAAATGTAGAATTGGATGTTTTCGCCTCGCCGGATGCCCGGAGATGTCGCGTCTTTACCGCACAAGGAGCATCGCAGCAGCGGCGTAGCACAGCCACAGGCGTTATTGGCCACGCCGTAGCGGCACACGGTGTCGCAGCCACTCATTACTGCACCCGTACCACCGATTTTGCCTTTGGCCCCACAAACACGATGGCGAAGGCCGCAAGGTTAGGGATGCGGCGCAGTTCCTCCGTTTTCAGGTAGGTTTCCAACTGTGTGCGGGCTTCTTCTGCTTTGGCGCTTAGCAGCCTGGCTTCTGATTTCTTGAGGTATTTCAATTCGAAGGCCACGTTCCAGCGAATGCGTACCTCGGGCAGTCCGGTGCACAGCAGGTCTACGTAGTGCTGTCTGGCTTCTGGCTCACTGCGCACCAGATAGACCTCCGAGGGGGCGAGCAGGGCTGCAAAGACAGCCTTAAGGTGATTTTCGCCGAAGCCTGCACGTGCATCGCGGTTCGACAACCGACTCAGCACATCCTCTACAACGGCCACGAATGGCCGAACGTCGGCCTCCACCGACAGGGCTGCTACCGCCTCTTTGATGGTGTCGTACATGCTGATTTTCAGATCAGCGCGCAGGCGCAGCACTTCGGCAAAGTACTCGTAATACAGGTGCTTAATCACCTGATTGGGTGCCGAGAATGCCCAGCCGCCGCCCAGCGCCCGCCCGCGTATCGTCAGCACACCCAGATAGAAGAGCAGGCTGATGTACTCGTCGCGCGTCCACTCGCGGTCAAAGCTGAACAGGCTGGTCAGGTTGGCCCGCACGGTATCCTGTGCCAGTACGTCTTCCAGGATGGCCCGACTCATCTCCTCGCCACCCGTGCCCAATAGTCGGCGTATCTTGCCGTAGTCAGAGGCAATGTTTTCGTCCAGCAGCTGCTCCGGGTATTTCCGATAGCGTTGGTAGTAGTCGCCAAAATAAATGACCATGTTGGGGTTGTACAACCGCTCGGTAGCATCCGGATGAAACAGGTAGCCGTTGTACCAGTGGCGCATATCGGCCATAATATCCGACATATCGGCCTCTTTCACGCCTATGTGCGCCAGCAGGGCCATCGTTTCGGCCTCCGTGAAACCCATCATGGCGTGGAAGTCCAGGTCGGTCGTGATCTTTTTGGCGATGTTGAAGCCGCTGGTCAGGCTATCCAGGGTAACCGGACTGACGCCCGTGGCGAACAAGCGCTCCACCAGACCATTGCGGCTTTCCTCCTTGATGACCTCAAAAAACTTGCGCACGAAACCATTGCGGCCAACCATCTCCTTGAAAGCCTCCAGATGAAAGGCAATGAGCTCGTTGGCAAAGTGATCGTATTCGTCTATCAGAAGGTAAAGTTTATACCCGGGTAGTCGCTTTTTGATGGCGGTGAAGCAAGCATCAAGCGCATCGGCTGGTGTAGATGCCTCCTGAAGAAGCCTTTCATCTTCGGGCAGAAATGACTTGCGGAACTCGCTGTAAAGAACTCTTATGTCGTTGCGGATTTTAAACGTGAGGGAGTTCAGAACAGTCTCCGGACTATCTGTCTGGATCCCACTAAAGTCCAGCGTCAGCACTAAGTAACGGTTGGCCAACGGCGTAGGATGCTGGCCGATGTAGTACCGGCCAAAGATGTGTTCGAATTTGTCCTTATGCTGCAGGCCGTAGTAGTACTCCAGCATGGAGATGAGCAGGCTCTTGCCAAACTTGCGCGGCCGCAGAAAGAACAGATAGCGATTGGCCTGGGCCTCCAGCGCCTCGATGTATCTGGTGCGGTCCACGTAGTAGAACTCCGTGGCTACGTTGCGGAAATTGCTCTGTCCGTAAGGCAGTTTCATCGGGGTAAAGGTAGCTATTTTCTACTGCGCCCACGCTGCTTGCGTTGCGCCCTGGAATACTCAGGCCGCGGGTATTGCCTCAAGGCAAAACCCTAAGAGGCTGTAGCATTGTAGCAGGATATCACCCTGCCCGCCCCTCAACAAGGCTCATACACCTCTGCCTCTTTTGTCTTCTTCTCCGTCTGGAGTGCCGGCAGACGCGGGTCGTTGGCGCATTCCAAGAAGACGCGGTAAGGGCATTTTTTGCAGGCTTCCAGATCGAGTTTTTGATAGATGGTCTGGATGGCGTCGGTTTTGGAAGTGAAGAAGTGGTCGCGTCCGATCATGTCCATGAAGCCGCCGCTTTCCATGACGTCTTGGGCGATGATTTTAAGGCGGACGATATAGAGGCCTCCACCTTTCTTCTTCCAGAAGGCGGCTTCGCGGGCGAGCCATTCGGCGCCGTCCAGGTCTACGTAGTTGATGCCATTGGCCAGGATGAGCAGGTATTTTTCCGGCCCTTTGCGCATTTCGCGCAAGACGGAGGAGACGTGGTCAATGGCGCCGAAGTAGAGGTGTCCGTCAATGCGGATAATTTTCAGCTGTGGGCATTGAGGCACATCTTTTCGGCAGACATTGACGATCTGGTGGCGATGGTGTCCGGGGTCAGGTGCCATAACGGCAATGTTGGGCTGCGAGGTTTTTTTCAGGAAGAAATACAGCGACAGCAACACGCCGATATAGACGGCAAATTCGAGTTCAGAGAAGAGGGTAGCAATGAAAGTGGCGCCCAGGATGAGATTGTCCTGTTTGCTCGCTTTGCGCACTTCGCGGATGTGCTTGAAATCAATCAGCCCCCAACCAATGAGCAGGATGAGGCCAGCCAACGCGGGCGAGGGCAGGTAGCGGGCAAAAGGCCCCAGCAATAGAATAACCACCAGTACAAAGAGTGCAGCAAAAATGGCCGACATAGGCGTTCGCGCGCCCGCTTCGTAGTTGACACCGGAGCGAGTGAACGAGCCGGAGCCGGCATAACAGGAAAAGAAGCTGCCCACAATGTTGGACAGGCCTTGCCCGAAAAACTCCTGGTTGGCTACAATGTGTTGCCCCGATTTGAGGGCGATGGCTTTGCTGATAGCGACGGCCTCAATCAGGCCCAATAGCGCAATGGCAAATGCGCTGCTCAAAAGGCCCCGATAGGTGCCATCGGCCAGGTTGGGCGGCGTAAAGGCCGGCAGCGCACGCGGAATTTCCGACACGAACGGAATGCCGGCTTGGGGCCCACCAATTCCCCACGCGAGTGCTGTGCCAAAAGCCAGGGCTACCAGCAGATGCGGCAGGCGCGGAAAATGTTTGCGCACGTAAACGGCCGCAAAAAGCGTGTAAACGGCCACTGCGAAGATGGGCCAGTTGATCTGGTCCATATACCGGAAGGCTTGCTTCCAAATGCCCAAAAAGCCCGCGCTATTGTCAATGGGCGTTCCCAGCACGCCTTTCAACTGATTGGTTACAATCAGCATGGCAGCCCCCGCCGTAAAGCCCATGACCACGGTATGCGACACGAAACTGATGTAGCGCCCCAAACGCGCCAGCGCAAAAGACACCTGAATGGCACCAGCCAAAAACGTCAGCAGCAACACCTTGGAGATGTATTCTGGTGAGCCAGGCTCTGCAAACTGGCTGACGGAGGCAAAAACGACCAATGAAATGGCTGTCGTTGGCCCCGACACCAGATGACGCGACGAGCCAAAAAGCGCCGCCACAATGGGTGTTACGATGGCTGTGTAAAGACCGTAAACGGGCGGCAGGCCGGCGATCATGGCGAAGGCAATGCCTTGCGGCAATACGATAATGGCACCTACTAAGCCGGCCATCAAATCGGCTTTGAGCGTTTCGCGGTCGCGCAGTTCGTCTTTCCAGGCTAAGAAAGGGAAGAACAGCGGCAAAACGTGCTTGCGAAAGTCGAAGCTAATGTCGTCGGGCAGTGTGGCTTTTACCTCCTCAACGATATTATGCAACTGCTCTCGCAAAAACTCCTTCGCACGCATGGGTCAAATCGTAAACGGTTTCTCTAAATAAAGCAAATCGTATGTGGGCTCTGCAACGGGTGGCTGGCCCCAGTATTCAGGCGGGAGCCGTCGTAGCATCAGCAGGGAAGTAGAACGCCTCGTCCACGGGTCGTAGCGCGCGCTTCATCCACAGCGGGCGGCGCAGGTTGTTGGGCCCGGGGGCAGGGCGGGTCATGGCCAGCCATTGGCGATACACTTCCATGCTCTTGTTGGTATCCACAAAGATGTCGCCGTATTGGTCGCCCTCATGCGCTTTTTCGACGCGCACCTTCTGGTGCCAGCAGTGCATGCCGGAAATCGGGTCTGGATGCACGGGGAAGGTGATGTTCTGGTGCACGCCGCCATCGCTCCAGTAGATGCGGGCGCTGTCTTTGTCGTTGCTGCGGAAGGGCACGATGCCCCGCAACTGGCGCATGCGGTAACCGCCTTTGCCGTCTTCATCAATTTGCACGGTGGCGGTGGCCCAGCGGTTGCCCGGAGCATCCTGTGGGCGGCGCCAGCGGCCAAGGTGGTGCGAGCAGACGAGTACGCCCGGCTTGACGCCCTCCGTCACCCAGACCTTGTCCACGAAGTAGCCGATGTCGGTGTACACGCGCACCAGTGAGCCGGTCCTGACGCCCAAACGTTCGGCATCGGAGGGATGCATCCAGATGGGGTTGCGGTTGGCAATCTCGTACAGCCATTTGGCATTGCCCGAGCGCGAGTGGATGAGCACCGGCAGGCGGAACGTGGGCAGCAGCGGAAACTCGCCCTTCGCATAGTCAATATTATCCGGGTGGATGTGGCTCTTGATGTAGGTGGGTAGCGCATATTCAGGCCATTTCCAGTCTATCATCGTCTGGCTGAAAAACTCCTGTTTGCGCGACGGCGTGGGGAAGCCCACGCACGCCTTACCCTTCACCATGACGCCAATGGCTTTGCCGTTTTTGGTGATAACGCCCGTTTTCGGGTCGGTAACCGAACCAACCAGCTGCGCTTCGCTGAGCGTTTCCTCGTTTTTCAGGTAGGCCGACTTTTCCACCAGGAAGGCGCCGTACTTGCGCATGTATTCCAACGGTGTCAGGCCCTCTTTGGCTGCCGTTTCAGGCAGGCCAGGGGTGTGGTCAAAAATGTACTGGTAGTATTCGTCTACTGTTACGCACTCGCCCGGTCGGTAGGGCGACTCGAAGTGTTTGCGCACGCCCAGCGAGCCGTCGGGGTCAATGCGCCAGGAGAGTTGAATCCAGAACTCGTCTTCTTCCCACACTTCGCCCGGGTTCACCTCGTAAGTGAAGCGCGGGTTGAGGCCGTTGCGGCGGGCCACTTCGCGCAGCACAGGCTGGCGGAAGGCTATCCAAACACCAGCGTGGGTTTCGTAGGTGTTCAGGTCGTGGCGCTCAGAGGCGTGCCCCATAGGCAGCACATAGTCAGCAAAGTAAGCCGTCTCGCTCCACGTGGGCGTCAGCGCGATGTGGCATCCTATGGCCTCCTCGTCTTTGAGGGCTTCTATCCACATGAAGCCGTCGGGGTACGTCCACACGGGGTTGAACACGCGCGTGAAGTAGGTGTCTAAGCGGCCGCGTTTTTCCTTGAGGAAATGCGGCAGCAAGAACGACATCTCGAAAAAGGCCAACGGGTATTCCTTCGGGAAGTGGAGTTCGTTCCAGAATTTTTGCGCTGGAGGGTGGTCGAAGAACTTGGGTTTGAACTTGTTCCAGTCGTTGGGGCTGGTGCCGCCCTCGGTGCCTACGGAGCCAGTGAGCACGTTGAGGAAGTGCAGGCAGCGCGCCACGGCCCAGCCGCCGAGGTTGCCCGAGCCGGCCGAGCGCCAGTTGTGCGTGGCGAAGCGGGTGCCGGCCTTGCCAATTTCAATGGCCACCTCGCGGATGACGGAGGCCTTTACGCCGCTTTCCTTTTCGGCAAATTCCGGCGTGTATTCGGCATAGACCTCCTGCATTTTTTGAATAAATGTCTCAAAAACAACGGGTTCACCTGGATAGGCAGTTTCCAGCCACTGTTGCCAGTTGACCCAGTTCTCTAAATAATCGCGATTGTAGAGGCCTTCGTCTAAGATGATTTTGGCCATGGCCAGCAGCACGGCGGCTTCGGAGCCCGGGTAGGTGGGCATCCAGTAGTCGGCCAGGCTGGCGGTATTGGACAGGCGCGGGTCCATGACAACGAGTTTGGCACCCTTCATTTTGCCTTCGATAATGCGCTGGGCGTGCGGGTTGAAGTAGTGCCCCGACTCCAGATGCGCCGAAATGAGCAAGATGACGCGGGCGTTGGCGTGGTCGGGCGAGGGCCGGTCGTGGCCGTGCCAGATGGCGTATCCGAAGCGCGCACCCGAAGAGCAAATGTTGGTGTGGGAGTTGTGCCCGTCCACGCCCCAGCCTTGCAGCACGCGGTCCATATAGCCTTCGTGGCCGGGACGGCCTACGTGATAGACCACCTCGTTATGGCGGCGTTCCTGCAGGGCCTTGCGGATGCGGCCAGCGAGGTCGTCGAGCACCTCATCCCACGATACGCGCTCCCACTTGCCTTCGCCGCGCTTGCCTACGCGCCGCAGCGGATACAGGATGCGGTCGGGGTCGGTTATCTGGTTGATGGTGGCTGGCCCTTTGGCGCAATTGCGCCCGCGCGAGCCTGGGTGGTAAGGGTTGCCCTCGAACTTGCGCACCTGCCCCGTCTCCTTGTCCACGTAAGCCAGCAGGCCACAGGCCGACTCGCAGTTGAAGCACGTCGTGGGCACGATGTCGTACGTGCGCTTTTCGCGCCGCGGCCACGCCTTGGCCTCGTATTCCGTCCAGTCGTGCCAGCGCTCCGGCGGCGGATAGTTGGTCAGTGCACTGCCAGGCTGCAGACGCGGCAATCCGTCGTCGCCCCGACGCAGTTTGGGAATAAGCCCGATGGACTCGGCTATTTTTTCAACTATACCAGGCATAACAATGTGTTTTTTATGTAACCGCCAAACTTGTCTGGCCCCGTAATCGCCAAACTTGTTTGGCGCTGTAACGGCCAAACTTGTTTGGCCAAAATGCAATGCTCAAAGAACCTCACGCCAGCGGAATGCGCTGCGGCGCTTCCACCCAAATTTTCTCCAGCTGATACATGCCCCAGAGCGCCAGCACCGAAGCCACGATAGCCACTGCTGGCTCTGTGCCGTGCCAGAACAGGCCCACCCACGGCAGAATGTTGCCCAGTCCTATGGCGGCCCAGAAAGCCTTGCGGTAGCGCCCGTGCAAAATCATCTTTACCACGGCTTTGGCGTCGGTTGTCGGGTGCGGCATCACGAGTTCGATGCCCACGACCAGGATATTGGCCAGCAGCCCCAAGGCCAGCACCCGCACCGGTGCGCCGCCCAGGCTTAACGCCCCCAGGCTCTCCAGAATGGCCAGCGCTGCCGAGCCCCCCACGGCGCTGTGCACCAGCATGTGCACAGGCAGCATCGGGCTTTGCCAGAAATCGCGACCGCGCGCCTGAGCGAAGAGGAAGGCGGTGTAAATGGCCACGATAATCGCCAGAAGCACACCCGGGGCTATCAGGCCTTCGGCCAACCCTTGCCAGCCCAGCCAGGCAGCAGCTAATTGCAGCGTCAGCAAACCGCCAAAGAGCGAAAGCGCATAGCCACCGCGCACCAGCCAGGAGCGCCATTGCGGACGCAAAATGACGTACAGAAAGCGCTGCGGTTGGTCTAAGTCCTTGACCAATAGGGCCGTGGTGAGTATCAGGAAAACTAAGCCAATGCCCAGCGACCACAGCATCAGCGGCCAGTTGCGCTCCGGCTGGCTCAGGAACAGCGCCATGCCCAGCAGGTAGGCGCCCGAAGCCACGGCCTTCGTCGTAACGTAGGCGGGCACTTCCCAGCCCCACATGATGCCCTTGTCGGGAATGCCATAGACGCGCTTGCCTTGCTGGCCGGTGAGCACTTCAATGTTGCGCGCTGGTGCCAGTTCGCCGTTAGCAGGCACCTCCACGGAGGTGCTTTTCTCCAAAAGTTCCTGCACTACGTCTTCGCCTGACCAGGCCAATCGCTCGGTGTATTTGGCGTAGTGGCCCACACCGCGCGCTTGAGCACTCCAGAGGCTGCCTTCGGGCACTTCGGCGGCCATAGGCGAAAGGGAAAACTCATCGCCGTCAATGTAGAAGAGGTTGGGCTTTGTGCTCTTTTCGGGCTTGCGCACGGTCGTCTGATGGCGGGCCAGCGTGATGCTGATTTCCGACTCCGGGTCGTCCATATCGCCCGAAATAATGGCGTGCTCTGGGCAGACGACCACGCAGGCGGGCTCCAGGCCAATGTCCGTCCGGTGCGCGCAGTAGTTGCATTTGGCCGCCGTGCGCGTGTCGGGGTCAATGTACAGCGCGTCGTAGGGGCAGGCCTGCATGCAGGACTTGCACCCGATACAGCGCTGTTTGTCAAAGTCCACAATGCCGTCGGGCCGCGTGTAGAGCGCCTCCACCGGGCAGATTTCCACGCAAGGCGCATCGGTGCAATGGTTGCAGCGCAGCACCGAAAACACTCGCCGCGTGTGGGGAAACTTTCCTTTTTCTACTTGCTTGACCCACGTGCGAAACACCCCCAGCGGCACATCGTGCTCGCTTTTGCAGGCGGTAGTGCAGGCGTGGCATCCGATGCACTTGCGGTTGTCAATGATAAAGCCGTATTTCATGACGGTTCGCCTTGTTTTTCCCGAATAGAAGCGCTGCGGTTAATTTTATTTTACAAAAATAGCGCGTTAAAGGTCGCTCTCCCCTTTTTGACAAAACCGTGACAAAAGTCACGGTCTCATTGTAGCGCCAAAGCACGGAGCGTATTTTCTGTTGATAGGCTTTAATCAGGCCCATACAGTTCCAGCCAAACACCGTTTCGCTCGCCGCGCCACCACAGGCGTCGGTGCTGGCGGAGGTACGCGCGGTCTTCGGGCGACACATCGTTGAAGACATTGGAAATCAGCGCGTACTCATTTGTCTGCGGGTCGAATGCCGCCCAGGGGCGCCGGTCGCCATTGAGCAGGAGGTGCTCTCCGGTATTGCGGTTGGGAAAAGCCGTGCCGACACGCTCCAGCGGGATGCCTTTTTTTTCCAAAAAATGCACGGCCTCTGCCCGCAGCGCGTGGTAAGGCCGATGCGCCAGCGTGGCGTCCCAGCCCATAGCAATGCCGTGAGGGTAAATCCAACAATGGCCAGAAGCTAGCCCCAGCGCCACGAAGGCAGCAAAAATGCAACGACGGGCATTCGACCAGGGCACAGCACATAACCCTTGCCACAGCAGCAGGTGTAGCGCCACAAAGCCCGGCAGAAAGTACCGATGTGCCGAAAGGTTTTGGTAAAGAATAGCCGAAGGCAACAGGAACAGCAGCAGGCAAAGGAGCAACAAAAGCCAGGGCCTTAGCACCGTCCAACGCTCCTGTCCGGGCAAAGCCAGCCACACTGTGACCAGCCCTATCCATTCAAAAAGACGCCCAAAGTCGGCCCAGCGCCAGCCCAGAATGGCGACGTTGCGCAGTACACCCGCCACACCGTGCACTGGCTCAAAGGCCGACGCCCAAGGCGAACTGGCGTGAAAGCCCGTCCAGCCCGTCGCCTGCTGGTGCCACCACAGAAACCAGGCTGCAAACGCAAAACCAGGCAAAAAGCCCAATACCCCCCGTAACCGCCAAACTTGTTTGGCCCCGTAACCGCCAAACTTGTTTGGCCTAAAGCCGAGCAACACCCGCCAAAAACGCCCAAAACGGCGAGAAAACCCACCTAAAACAACCTCAGCTTCTGCACCAGTCTGAGGGTGAGCATCTTTCTCTTTGCCCTCATTCCGGCTGTCGAACAGGTTTGGCAGCCACAAGAGGCACAACTGCCACAGGAGCAGCGCCGCCGCCGTCATCATGCCGCGCAGGCTGATGGCGCACAGCCCCAGCACGCCCACGGCTACCCACCCGGGCCGGCCCTCCCACAGTGCCCACACGGCCAACAGGAAGAAGAAAGCCAGCGCAATATCCGGCCCGACCAGCCCACTCTGTGCGGCCAGCACCGGGTCGGCAGCTGCCAGCAGTACCAGCCCGGCGCCGTACCAGCGCGAACTACCCAAACGGGTACCCAGGCGAAACAATAGCACCACTGCGCCCGCCACAAACGGAAACATCGCCCAATGACTGACGACAAGCGTCTTGCCGAACAGACGCCATGCCCACGCCAGATAGTAGCCAAATGCGGGTGGATGTCCACTGTCTATTTCCTCCGGCAGCGCCGCCCAGCGCAGCCCATTTTCATAAAAAAAATGCGCATGCTTGCTGCCCAACTGCACCGTATCCCAGAAAAACGGGTCATGCTGCACGTAGGCCACCCAACCCGCCGCCCCCACCAGCAGGGCAGGTAATAAAAACCAGCGTTCTATAGCGCCGGCTAAGCGCGTCAGCATCGTTGCTGCCATAAGTGCAGGTGTCTTTGCCCATCGGTACGCCCGATGCGAAGACACAAAGGAAACGAGTTTTTGAAGACGACACCCCCTTGAGGGAGATGTCGCCTCTGGCTGAGGTGTTGTCTTCGAGGTACGAGAAGGCGACATCTCAAGAATGTTTTTTGAGACGACACCTTTCTGCGGGAGATGTCGCCTCTGGCTGAGGCGTCATCTTCGAGGTACGAGAAGGCGATACCTTGAAGTTGTTAGAACAGATGCTACTCGGGGCGTCCTATACAGCCAGTAGGGGCCGGATTTCTGCTATTAAAACCGGCAAATGCTTGACAACTATCTCCCAAATCAACATCATGTCCACCTCATCATACCCATGGATCAACTTGTTGCGAGTATCCACGATTTTTCGAGCATTGGTAATGGGCAAGTTCTCATCCAGTTTGAGTGCCTGGTTCATGGCCTCGCCAATAATCTCGATCTTGCGCTCAACGGCAGCCCGCAACATAGCGGAACGCTGAAACCGCCTGAAGTTCTTTTTTTCACCAACAAAAGAAGCAACCTCCTCTCCCGCTTTCACAATGTCGGCAAGGTATTTCTTCACCTCATCACTCATAAATGAGGACCTTTGTCCGGTTAATGCTCTTTATCAGATAGGGATTGGTCAACGTCTTTTCTACCACCACATCCACCTTTCGATGAAGCAGATTTTGCAAAGCATCCTCTAACGACCAATAGTTCTCGGCATACTCGCCAAACGGCACTCGACGGAAAGTAACCAAAAAATCCACGTCGCTGTCGTCGTGAAAACGCTCCGTGGCTGCCGAACCGAATAGGTATGCCCGGCGCACTCTGTGCGCCTTTAATATCTGCACGATTTCCGGGAGTTTCTGCTGAATGATGGCTTGCATAGTTCCATTTCTTAACCAAAACAAAGTTATGACTTTCTGAAGAATTTGGTCTGATAAAGGGGGAAGGAACTGTGGCAATCACCTTCAGCGTCATCTCAGGAATGTTTTTTGAGGCGACGCCTTCTTGCGGGAGAGGTCGCCTCAATGCCTCTTGGATTTTACTCCGCCCGCTCTCGCGCCATCAGGAACAGGGAGGCGCCGGCGGCGGCTCCGATGAACGTGGCTGCTGTGGCGGCCCAGAAAGTCTCCCAGGCGAGGGTGCCCGATAGCGTCAGGCCCAGATACACGGCCGGGTTGAATGCAGCCACGGTGCGGCTTCCGATGACGGAGGCGGTGGCAAAGGCCATCGTGCCCGTGGCGGCGGCCCGGAGCGGCTCAGCGCCGGCAGCGCTGGTGTTGAGGTAAACGAATGCCATTGCCAGGGCACCTAAACCCGCCAGGAAAGAGGCACAGAACAGGTCGTCGAGCAGCTGCGCGCCCGCAACGGGCACGCCGAAGCACCGCACGGCAAAGGCAGCCAGCATGGCTCCCACGGCGGCACCCGCGAATTGGGCCGCCATGCGGTAGGGCAAAAAGCCCAATAACCGCTCTCGGTCGCCCACTAAGTACTCGGCTACTGCCAGCGCAGGGTTGAAACCTGCCGACGTTGGCGCCGCCAGCATCAGCGCCGCCAGTGCCGCGCCATGAGCCATCGGGAAAGTGCTTTCGCCCGCCCATGTTTGTCCTAAAACCGCCAAAAGGGTCAGAAGCAACGCTCCGGCGCCCTCGTTTGCGTATTCTTTCATCAAAGGCCGTTACTTTTGCCGCACACCAAAAATGTGCCCTCAAAAGTAGAAACAAACGCCGCATGCAACATTTGTTTTCCTTTTTACTCGCTCTGCTGATGACCTCACTGTCCTTTGCTCAAACCCAAAAGCAACTCCTGACGCCCGAACTGCTGTGGAAAGTCGGGCGCGTTACGCTCGAAGCGGCCTCGCCCAATGGCCAGTACGCTGTGTACAGTGTGCAGCGCTTCGACGTGGATAAAAACCAGAGTACCAAAGTGCTCTATCTCGTTCATTTACAGACGTTGGAAACTCGCCCGCTCACTGACGCTGCTGAGGGCAATGCTTCCGATGCTGCCTTCCACCCTTCGGGCCAGCGCATTGGCTTTCTGCGCAACCGCAAGCTGTGGGAAGTTGGTCTCAGCGGCGGTAAGGCCATTCAGGTAACCGATTTTGACATTGAGGGCTTTGCCTATTCGCCCACAGGTCGCCATTTGCTTTTCGTGCAGCGCGTCAAATTTGAGCCGGCGCCCACCGACCGTTACCCCGACCTGCCCAAGGCTACGGGCCGCATCTACGACAGCCTCTTTTACCGCCACTGGCAATCGTGGTACGACCACCACCACGCCAATATCTTTTATGTGCCTTACCGCGATGGGCGTGTATTCGGTAGCCCGGTGAACATCATGAACGAACCCTACGATAGCCCGCTGCGCCCGCTGGGCGGCATGGAGCAAATCACCTGGAGCCCCGACGGGCGTTTCATCGTCTATACCTGCCGCAAACTCAAGGGCACCGACGAAAGCCTGAGCACCAACTCTGACCTCTACCTCTACGAACTGGCCTCGGGCCGAACGGTCAACATCACCGAAGGGCTGCCCGGCTACGACCAGGACCCCATCTTCTCGCCCGACGGGCGCTATTTGGCCTGGAAAAGTATGGAAAAAGCCGGCTACGAGGCCGACCGTACGCGCATCCTGGTGCTCGATACCCGCACCAACGACCGCTGGGAACTCACCGAAGGCTGGAAGTACGAGGCCAATCGCCCGCAATGGGCTGCCGATAGCAAATCGCTGTACTTCCTCAGCTCCAACGACTTTACCTATCAAATCCATCAGATTACCCTGGAGGGCCGCAAAATCCGGCGCATCACGGAGGGCCTGCACGATTACACGAAGGTGCTCGTCGCCGGCGACCGCCTGGTGGCCTCGCGCGTTTCGATGACAAGCCCACCCGAAATCTTTTTGGTGAACCCGCAAAACGGACAATCGCTGCAGATTAGCCAGGCCACTGCCGACGTGTGGAGCAACATCATGCCGGCCCGGGTCGAGCGCCGCAATGTGAAGACCACCGACGGCAAGAACATGAACGTGTGGCTGGTGTTGCCGCCCGATTTTGACCCGCGCAAGAAGTACCCGGCCCTGCTCTACTGCCAGGGCGGACCGCAGTCGGCGCTCAGCCAGTCCTTCTCCTTCCGCTGGAATATGCAGTTGATGGCTTCGCAGGGCTACGTCGTGGTAGCCCCCTGCCGGCGCGGCATGCCTGGCGGCCCCGAAGGCCAGGACTGGAACGCCGCCATCAGCGGCGACTGGGGCGGCCAGGCCATGCGCGACCTGCTCTCCGCTGCCGACGCCGCCGCGCGCGAACCCTTCGTAGATGCCCAACGCATGGGCGCCGTTGGGGCCAGCTTTGGCGGGTACTCCGTCTTCTGGCTCGCCGGCAACCACCAAAAGCGCTTTAAGGCCTTTATTGCCCACTGCGGCATGTTCAACACCATCAGCTGGTACGGCACCACTGAAGAACTCTTCTTCGCCAACCACGACTTGGGAGGCCCCTACTGGGAAAAACCCAACGACCCAGCCTGGACAACCTTCAGCCCGCACACCTACGTCCAAAACTGGGACACACCTATTCTTATATTTCACAACGAACTCGACTTCCGCGTGCCCCTGTCCGAAGGCTTGCAGGCCTTTCAGGCCGCCCAGCTCATGGGCGTGTCCTCGCGCCTCGTCGTCTTCCCCGACGAAGGCCACTGGATGACCAAACCGCAAAACAGCATCATGTGGCAACGCGAGTTCTTCGGCTGGCTGGATAAATACCTCAAGTCATAGCGGCGCACTGCCGGCAGGTAAAATCCATGAAATTATTCAACGCGAAACAGATGTTTCGCGGCTGTTCAGGCATTTTGGGAAACCCGCCCTCACCGGCTTTTCCAAAAGCCCGGCGGGCCTTTCCAGCCCTGCACCTCCCATTTCCCGGAATTTAATTTTTACTCAGGCCGCAACAAAGACCGGCTCAGGTCGTTTTTAGAGCAATTAACAAGAGGGCGGGCATTTTGACCAATTTTAATTCTTTGTTAATGCTTTAAAAAACTTTCCAACCAACTATTGTTTGGTTCAAAAACTTCGCCTTACCTTTGCAGCGTCAAAAACGAGAACATTTAAATCATAGCGTGTTTATGACTATTGCACAACTTGTCGAGGCGCTTGACGCCGAAATCCTGAAAGGCAAC
This sequence comes from uncultured Saprospiraceae bacterium, assembly GCA_964646615.1. Classification (GTDB taxonomy): domain Bacteria; phylum Bacteroidota; class Bacteroidia; order Chitinophagales; family Saprospiraceae; genus M3007. The sequence goes on along the minus strand of CAZYEV010000008.1, from coordinate 40,612 downwards.
ATTGCCGGCGCTTTTGAGCAGTTCGCAGCTGAAGACTGCGTAACCTGGAGCGCTCCTGAACATAAGACCACGTCTAAGGCGCAAAAGATGGAGATTTTGGGCTGGTTCTTCCAGAACATTGCCCGCGTGAACCGCATTGAGCGCCCGGCCGTACAGGTGGATGGCGACGTGACGCTGTCGCAGTTTGAGTTTGACTTTACGAATCGTCAAGGAGAAAATTTGGTGTACCACGAAGTCATCCGCCGCGTGTGGAAAGACGGCAAGGTCATCGAAGAGCAGTACCTGCTGAACCAGACGCTGGAAACGCCCAAGAAAACGGCGGCTAAGAAGGCTACCAAAAAAGAAGCTGCCCTGGAGACGCCCACTCCGGCAGCCGAACCAACGCCCGCCCCGGCAGAAGCAGCCAAGAGCAAGACGACGACGCGCAAGACAACCACGAAGAAGACTGCGAAGTAAGGCAGCGGCTGTGGTTGGCAACGATGCCAGCCACGGCTACGGGCCAACGCCAGAAGTAATTGAAGCACAGCATAGTAGTTTGAGCATAACACAGAGCAGTAATGTAGGGCCCGCCCAGCGCAACGCGAGGCGGGCTTTTTGTTTTTCCGGCGCGCCGGGCCGCATCGTACCTTTGAGCCTATGTTGAAACACGCACGCGCATGTCTGATTATCCTGGACGGCTGGGCCTTGGGCAGCAAGCCCGAAGCCGACGCCATCCGCCAGGCCCATACGCCTTTTATGGATAACCTGTGGAACACTCGCCCGCATTGCACCCTGACCACACACAGCGAAGCTGTAGGGCTGCCCGAAGGGCAAATGGGCAACTCCGAAGTGGGCCACCTCAACATCGGCGCTGGCCGCATCGTCTGGCAAGAGCTGGCCCGAATCAACAAGGCCATACGCGAGGGCTTGTTCCGCACGCATCCGGTGCTGCAAGAGGCTTTCCACACAGCCAGCGGTGCGGGTAAACGCCTGCATTTCATTGGCTTAGTCTCCGATGGCGGCGTCCATTCGCACATCAACCACCTCAAAGCGCTGTGCGATGCCGCACACGAAGCCGGCGTGCCGCAGGCGTTCATCCACGCCTTCACCGACGGGCGCGACTGCGACCCCAAGAGCGGCGCGGGCTTCCTGCAAGAGCTGTTGCAACACCTCGAGCAGCACGGCTACGCCGACCGCATTCGCCTGGCTTCCGTCGTGGGGCGCTACTATGCTATGGACCGCGACAAACGCTGGGAGCGCATCAAAGTGGCCTACGACCTGCTCGTGCGCGGCCAGGGCGAGTGCGTACACGACCTCGTGGCCGCCGTGCGCGACTGCTACGCACGCGAGGTTACCGACGAATTCCTGCCCGCCTTGCTGGGCGTAAATGCCGACAATCAGCCCATTGCCACCCTGCAGCCGGGCGATGTGGTCATTGCCTTCAACTTCCGCACCGACCGCCTGCGCGAACTGACCACCGTGCTTACCCAACAGGACATGCCCGATTGGGACATGTACACCCTGCCGCTGCACTACGTAACGATGACGCGCTACGACGAGCGCTACACGGGCATACCAGTGCTGTTTGAAAAGGAAAACTTAGAAAAAACCTTCGGCGAAGTCATCGCCAACGCCGGACTGACCCAGCTGCGCATCGCCGAAACGGAGAAATACCCGCACGTAACGTTCTTCTTCTCGGGCGGGCGCGAAGAACCGTTTGCCGGAGAAACGCGCATCCTCATCCCGTCGCCCAAGGTGGCCACCTACGACCTGCAGCCTGAAATGAGCGCCTATTTAGTAACAGACGCCGTGCTAAAGGACGTCGCGGAAAAACGCCCTGACTTCATCTGCCTCAACTACGCCAACGCCGACATGGTGGGCCACACGGGCGTTTTTGCCGCCGCCGTAAAAGCCGCCGAAACCGTGGACGAATGCCTGAGCCGCTTAGTGCCCGCGCTGGAAGAAAACGGATACGCCGTACTCATCACCGCCGACCACGGCAATGCCGACTACATGGTGAACGACGACGGCACCCCCAACACAGCGCACACGAAAAACCCGGTGCCCTGCATCCTCGTCAGCCGACAGCTGCAAGGCACCACTGTCGGTCTGCGCAACGGCATTCTGGCCGACCTGGCGCCCACCCTGCTGCAACTGCTGGGGCTGCCGCAACCGCCGGAGATGACGGGCCAGACGCTCATCGCCAGCGTCGGTTAGTCGGGCACAAAATCGAGCGACACCGAATTGATGCAATAGCGCAGCCCTGTGGGGCGTGGGCCATCGTCGAAGACGTGCCCCAAGTGACCGCCGCAGCGGGCGCATTCCACTTCGGTGCGCACCATGCCATAGGAGCGGTCTTCGTGCTCGGCGATGAACTCCGGGCGTATGGGCTTCCAGAACGAAGGCCAGCCCGTACCGGACTCAAATTTGGTGTCGGAGTGAAACAGCGGCAACCCGCAACCGCGACAGGTGAAGGTGCCCTTGCGCTTTTCCTTGAGCAAGTCTCCCGTGAAGGCGCGCTCGGTACCCTCCTGGCGCAAGACGCGGTATTCCAGGTCGTTCAGCTCGGCACGCCATTGGGCGTCGGTCTTCTGGATGCGCACCAGGCGCCCGCGCTCGTCGTATTGGGGCGGAATGAGGGTGTCGGTACCGCTCTTTTCACCTACAGGCGCCACGGCACGGCTTGAGGTCGGCGAGGGTACGGTGGTCGAATGACAGGCTACCCAAAGGGCGAGAAAAATGAAAGCGCGCATATTTGACAACGTGAGAGAAACGTCGTGGCCTGGTGGGTTTTTTCGGGCCTTTGTGGCTAAAGATCACCGTTTGAATTACCGCTTGCGCCGGCGTGGCGCATTCCACTCTTCGCGTTCGGCGAAAGCCACGATTTTGCGCATCAGGTTGAGGATAGACAGAAACACGAGAAAACAGATGGCGATAACGACGTACGTCCAGCGATACGTCTGCGCCTCGCCCAGCGCCAGGCCGGAAATGAGCCAGGCGGCCACCCCGTTGCCAAACGCCACAGCGGCAAAGCCATAGATGGAACGCCCCCAGTACTTCAGCCCGCTGCTGGCATTAAGGCTCATCACGCTGATAAACACCGCATATAGCAGCAAAAAAGCCGTAGCCACAGACCACGGGAAAACGCGATCAATGGCCGATACGCCCATCCAGCGAAGAGCCGCAGCAACCAGCATGAAAGCGGCAGAGCCTCCTACAAAAATGGCGGCCTGGCGAAGAGGGTCCACCTTGTGTTCAAAAAACAGCATGTGAGGGTAAGTGGAAGAGTGAAAAGTGAAGCGTAAAAAATAGGCGGTCGCTCTGTTTTGCCCTTGCACTTTAGCGGATCATGACGCCCTGGCGTTTCAACAGCGGAATTTCGCAAAAGTGCATTTCATCAAAAATGCCGGGCACAAACATGTACTGCTTGTCGTAGAGATAGTCTTTATAGACGAAGCTTACCCAGTACTCGCTTGTCAGGCCGAAGACGGCTTTGTAGACCGGCTCTATTTTGACGGCCGTATGCGGTTCGATGCGTTCCCAGAAATAGCGCAGCGAGGTGGTGCGGCGCGGTTCACCCTCAATTTCGCCGTAACCGCTGGCGCTGACGATGACCGAGTGGATCGGCTCGTCTTTGAGGTTGAGCAGGTAGGCATCCCAAAAATCCTCGTGGTCTTCCTCAAAGACTAAGCGCGGCACCATGGCGATGGCTAAATCGGCGACTTTTAAAAAGGAAATATCTTTGATCATGCTGGTTCGATTTCGCAGTCGAAGACTGCACGGAAGTGGTGTTTTAAGCGCTCCTTCACAGCCTCTGCCTCCACAGGCTGGCCGAGTTCCCAGGCGAGCGAAGTTACTGTTTTATCCGCATCTGCAATGCCGCAGGGCACGATGTGTCGGAAAAAAGTCAGATCCGTATTCACGTTGAACGCGAAGCCATGCAGGGTTACCCAACGGCTCAGGTGCACGCCAATAGCGCAGATTTTTCGGAATTTTTCCCAAAAACCCTCTTCAGCAGCGGGAAGGGCGCAGTCCGGGCGCGGCGGGCACCATACGCCCGTGTTGGGCGGCAGGCGAAGCGTTTCGATACCGTAATCGCTCAGCGTGCGCATGATGATCTCTTCCAGGCTTCGCACGTATCGGTGCACATCGGTGAAGAAGCACTCCAGATCGAGGATAGGGTAGCCCACGATTTGCCCCGGCCCGTGGTACGTGATGTCGCCGCCGCGGTTGATGGGAAAGTACTGGATACCGCGCTCACGCAGTTCAGCTTCGCTCAGCAAGAGGTGCTGTGTCGAGCCACTTTTACCGAGGGTATAGACCGGCGGATGCTCTACCAGGAGGAAGTAGTGTTCTTGCGCGTATTGCCCGGGTTTCAGATGTCGGCGCTGGAGTTTCTGCTCCACCATGCGGCGGTGCAATTGCGTCTGGTAGTCCCACGCGGGCTGGTAGTCGAGCCGGCCTAAATCTTGCCATTTGACGGTTGGCATGCGTCCAAAAACACGCTCTGCGGGCAAAAGTTTTCCCTACAGAAAAAGCACATTGGCTTTTCGCTACATGCCAGAGGCACCATCGTACCTTTACGCCCCGTAACCATCTGAACGTGCGATGACGAAATACATCTTTGTTACGGGGGGCGTTACCTCGTCCTTAGGCAAGGGCATTTTATGCGCCTCTTTGGCCAAACTGCTGCAAGCACGCGGGTTTGCGGTAACCATTCAGAAATTCGACCCTTACATCAACGTGGACCCGGGTACGCTCAACCCTTACGAGCACGGCGAATGCTACGTAACGGACGACGGCGCGGAGACCGACCTCGACCTGGGGCATTATGAGCGCTTCCTGAATATACCCACCTCGAAGGCCAACAACGTAACCACAGGAGCCGTCTATCAGACCGTCATCAACAAGGAGCGCGCCGGAGATTATCTGGGCAAGACGGTGCAGGTCATCCCGCACATCACCGACGAAATCAAACGCCGCATGCTGCTGCTGGGCCAGACGGGCCAGTACGACATCGTCATCACCGAGCTGGGCGGCACAGTGGGCGACATTGAGTCGCTGCCCTATGTCGAGTCCGTGCGTCAGCTGCGCTGGGAACTGGGGCGCGACAACTGCTTGGTCATTCACCTGACCCTTATCCCTTACCTGCAAGCCGCCAAAGAGTTGAAAACCAAGCCCACGCAGCATTCCGTCAAGGAATTGCTGAGCCTGGGCGTACAGCCCGATGTGTTGGCCTGCCGCACCGAACACCCGCTAAGCCCCGACATCCGCCGCAAACTGGCGCTGTTTTGCAACGTGGAAATGCCGGCCGTCATTGAGGCCCTGGACGCTGACAGCATCTACGATGTGCCGCTGTTGCTGCTCGACGAGGGTTTGGACTCAGTAGTCATCTCTAAATTGCACCTCAGTGATCGCCGCGAGCCTGACCTGACGCGCTGGAAGGCCTTCCTGCAACGGCTCAAAAACCCGACTACCGAGGTCAACGTCGGGCTGGTGGGCAAGTACAACGAACTGCCCGACGCCTATAAATCTATCTATGAGTCTTTCGTGCACGCCGGCACCGTTCATCGCTGCAAGGTGCGCGTAACGCCCATCCACGCCGAAGACCTGGAGGGCAGCTACGAAGAAGTATGCCAGTTACTGGCGCCCTTCGACGGCATCCTGGTCGCTCCGGGCTTTGGCGAACGCGGCATCGAAGGCAAAATACACGCCATCCGCTACGCACGCGAGCACAACGTGCCTTTCTTTGGCATCTGTCTGGGCATGCAAATGGCCTGCGTCGAATTCGCCCGAAATGTGCTCCAGCTGCACGACGCTGCCTCCACCGAGGTCAACCCTAACACGCCGCACCCGGTCATTGACCTGATGGATGCCCAGAAAAAAATCACCCAAAAGGGCGGCACCATGCGGCTCGGCGCTTTTCCGTGCGTGCTGGAAAAAGGCTCCAAAGTACACGCCGCCTATCGGCGCACCGAAATCTCCGAGCGACACCGCCACCGCTGGGAGTTCAACAACGCCTATCTGGAGGCCTTCCGAAAGGCCGGCATGTTGCCCGTTGGCATCAACCCCGACACGAACCTGGTGGAAATTATGGAACTGAAAGACCACCGCTGGTTTGTAGGCGTGCAATTTCACCCAGAGCTCAAGAGCACCGTCGAAAACCCACACCCGCTCTTTGTGGACTTCGTGCGGCATTGCATGCAGAAAAAAGCAGCCGAAACCGGACCCAGCCCTGAAGACGAAAAATAAACCCGTAAACGTCAGCAGCGCTTCCCTCCTCGGTTACTGCAAGCCGACCCTCTCTCGCATTGGCAGAAAAACCATTTGGCGCGCTTTGACGTTAATAAGGCCTAACTTTGCAGCGCTAAAACGCATGACATGGGTATGGAAAACACACAAGAAAAAGCACCCGCCGTAACGGCCCCGATTACCCTGACGCCGGGCGCCGTTGAACAGCTGGCCCTTATCCGGCAACAGGAGAACATCCCGGAAGAGTACGGCCTGCGCGTAGGCGTCAAAGGCGGCGGCTGTTCGGGCTTTTCCTACATCCTGGGCTTCGACCTGCCGCAGGAGGGTGACGACCTTTTCGAAGTGAGCGGTATCAAGGTGCTGATGAACCGCGCACATGCCATCTATTTGCTGGGCATGGAAATTGACTTCGTCAACGGTTTAGATAATCGCGGTTTCAAGTTCAATAACCCTAATGCTTCGTCCACCTGCGGTTGTGGTACGTCGTTCGCGGCGTAATTGCCCGCTGCCGATACTTTGGGCATTTCAGCCAAAATGCCGGCCTGCTTTTCAGCAAGCCGGCATTTTTTTTATGGATTTCTCCATCAAAAAAAGGTCGTTGCACCGGCAGAAATTACGCGCACTCTCGCCGGATGGACGGCCCCCTCACAGCACTTCCATAGCCTGCTCCAGGTCTTCCCACAGCCATTGCGGGTCTTCCAGGCCGATGTAAAAGCGACAAAACGACCAGGGCAGATGCGGTTCGGCGCGGCCCGGGATGCCGTAAAAGCCCACCATTGGGATGATGAGCGACTCGTAGCCGCCCCACGATACGGCCATCAGGAAGCGCTGCAGCCGGTGCACGAATGCCTCCATGCGCTCCATCGTGGGCGTGCGAAACTGCACCGAGAACAGCCCGCCGCAGCCGCGCATCTGGCGCTGGGCCAGCTCGCGCTGCGGAAAGCTGGCGTGAAACGGATACCACAGGCGCTCCACTTTCGGATGTTGCTCCAGCCGCTCGATGAGGTAGCGGGCGCTGGCATCGCTGCGCTCAATGCGCAGGGGCAGCGTTCGCAGCCCGCGCAGTACCAGCGCTGCGTCATGTGGCCCCAGAATGCCGCCCAGAGTCATGAGTTCCGACTCGAAAATGCGGCGCGTCATGGCGTGGCTGGCGCACAACACGCCTACAACTACATCCGAGTGCCCGTTGAGGTATTTGGTGCCCGAATGCACCACGATGTCAATGCCAAAGGCCGCTGGGTTCTGGTAAATGGGCGAGCAGTAGGAATTGTCGGCAATGGTAACGATGCCGCGCGAGCGCGCCAGTTCAGCGCATGCTGCCAGGTCCTGGCATTCGTAGGTCATGGTGTTGGGGCTTTCCAAATACAGCACGCGCGTGTTGGGCCGCAGTGCTGCGCGGATTTGCTCGATATCTGTGCCGTCCACAAACGTGTGCTCGACGCCAAAGCGCGGCAAAAACTTGCGCAGCAGGGTGCTCGTCCACGAGTACGGATGCTGCTGGCACACCACGTGGTCGCCCGCCTGCACATTGCCCAGCACAGCCGCCGCAATGGCACCAGCTCCGCTGGCAAACACTAAGCAATCCTCCGTGCCTTCCAAGGCCGCCAGTTTTTTCCGCAGGATTTCGACCGTGGGATTGTTGCCCCGCGTGTAGACGTGGTGCGTCAGCTCGTCGGCAAACGCCGCCCGCCACGACGCCAGGTCGCTAAAAGCAAAATTGCTGCTGTGAACAACAGGAGGCGCCACCGCGCCAAAGTACACTTCGCGCGTCTCGCCCAAATGAGTCAGAATGTCGCTAAGGTTCATGCGTAAAGGAGCGTGAAAAACAATGCGGCAAAGGTCGTCGGTAGCGCCTGCATTGCACCGGAAAATCTCCACGCAGTACCCTTCCGTTTCAGGGCCTGCTCGTGTTCTTGTGCCCCGTTGTCCAACCTTGCCCGCTCCCCGACAATCCGCCTGTTTACTGCCCGGAACGCCCGGTGGCGCCGTACCTTTGTACAGACTACAGCCTGTAGATGGCTTCGCCAGGTCTAAATTCTACCCACATGCCCGACGTCCTGTTCGTTTCGCCCAAACCTTCGGAAGCCACCGCTGCGGCGCTCCAGCCCTACACGCCCACTGCCGCCAAACCCTGGAATGCCCAGCGGGTGGCCCACCTGTACCGCCGCATAGGCTTTGGCGCCACTTACCAGGACATCCAGCAAGGCCTTTCCATGCACCCGTCCGAACTGGTGGACCACCTGCTCGACACGGCCGCCACCCTGCCACCACCGCCACCACCCGCGCCTGTGGATTGGTCTAATTGGACCTCCGCCGACTACGCCGGCAACCAGGGCCTGGCCGAAGAACACCGCCGTTACATGCGCCACCGCTGGCTGTCGGAAATGCTCGACGAAAGCGTACGCGCCAAAATGGCCCACTTCTGGCTCAACCACTTCGTTACCAAAATCTACATCGTCGGCTGCAATGCCTACACGTGGAAGTACTACGACCTGCTCCACCGCATGGCGCTGGGCAACTTCCGCGACTTTGTGGTAGAAATGGGCAAAAATCCCGCCATGCTGGTCTTCCTCAACGGCAACGTCAACGAGGCCGGCGACCCCAACGAAAACTACGCGCGCGAGCTGATGGAACTGTTCACCCTCGGCGAAGGCAATGGCTACACCCAAATGGACGTCGTTGAAATGTCGCGCGCCATGACCGGCTGGCGCGCCTCCTTCAGCGAATGCACCCCGCACTATTTCGACCCCTCCAAACACGACGCAGGCATCAAAACCATCCTCGGCGCCACTGGACCGTTCGACTTCGACGAGGCACACCGGCTCGTCTTCCAGCAACGGCCACAGCAGGTCGCCGAATTCATCGCCGGCAAACTCTATCGCCATTTTGTGGCTCAAACACCTGACCCAACCGTCATCGCCGGCCTGGCCGACACCTTTCGCGCCAACGACTGGGAACTGCTGCCCGTGGTCAGGCAATTACTCAAAAGCGAGCACTTCTTCGAGGAGCAATTCTTCCATGTCCAGATAAAAAGCCCGCTCGACCTGCTCGTCGGCGTCCTGAAGACCTGCGGCGTACGTGCCAGCCAACACGCAGAACCTCAATGGTGGGACGACGTCTCCTTCTGGTTGGATAAATTGGGCCAGACCCTCTTCGACCCGCCCAACGTGGCCGGATGGCCCGGACACCGCGCCTGGATCAACGAAAGCACCCTGGCCAACCGCTGGAAATTTGTCGCCCTGCTCACCGTGCTCATCAGCAAAAACGACGCGGTGCGCCAACACCTGCGCAACTTAGCCAAATACCTGACCAACAACAGCAAAGACCCCGAAACCATCACCCGCGCGCTCATCGAGTTCTTCTGCGGCATCCCGCTCGACGACATCCACTTCGCCGCCGCTGTGGACGCCTTCAAAAGCGGTATCCCCGAAGGCTACTACACCGACGGCTCCTGGAACCTCGACTGGGACGAAGCCCCCCACCAAACCCTACAAATGCTCCAGTACCTGGCCCGACAGCCCGAATTCCAACTCCAGTAACCGCCAAACTTGTTTGGCCCCGTACCCGCCAAACTCGTTTGGCTAAGTAACGGCCAAACTTGTTTGGCCCCATACCCACCAAACTTGTTTGGCCTGATCCCCCGCCCTACCTTCGCCCTCCGATGACCTACGAAGAGATCCTGCGCGACATCCAGGCGGGCAAATTCCAGCCCATTTACCTCCTCCATGGTGAGGAGCCCTATTTCATTGACCGCATCGAGGCTGCCATTGAGGCCGAAGCCCTGTCGGAAGCCGAGCGCAGCTTCAACCAGCTCATCCTCTACGGCAAAGACGCCGAGCCACTCACCTTGCTCGACCAGCTGCGCCGGTACCCCATGATGAGCGCCCGTCAGGTGGTCATCCTGCGCGAAGCCCAGGAAATGAAAGGGCTGAACGACCTGACCAGCTACGCCGAAAACCCCATGCCCACCACGGTCTTCGTCATCTGCCACAAGCACAAAAAGTTTGACATGCGCACCCGCATGGGTAAGGCGCTGGCCGCAAAAGCAGTGGTCTTTGAAAGCAAAAAACTCTACGACAACCAGCTGCCCGACTGGATAGCCGGCTACTGCAAAGCGCAAAAACGCACCATCGAGCCTGCCGCCGCCGCCCTGCTGGCCGAATACCTGGGCGCCGACTTAGCCAAAGTGGCCAATGAATTGGACAAATTGGCCCTCAACCTGCCCGCCGGCAGCGTCATCACGCCCGCCCATGTGGAAGAATTTGTCGGCATCAGCAAAGAGTACAACGTCTTCGAACTCCAACGCGCCTTCGCCCTGCGCGACAAAGCCCGCATCGCCCGCATCGAACAGTACTTCGCGGCCAACATCCGCAAAAACCCGCTCATTGGCGCCATTGCCAGCCTGTACAACTACTTCTCCAAAGTGTACATGCTCTATTTCCTGCCCAACGCCTCCGATGCCGAAATCGCCAAAACCCTCGAACTGCGCTCCGACTTTTTTGTGAAAGAATACAAAGCCGCCGCCCGCAACTACACGCGCGAACACGTCGAACACATCCTCCACCTGCTGCACCTGTACGACCTGCGCGCCAAAGGCGTCAATACCGATACCGCCCACACGGGCGAAGAGGCGCTCATGCGCGAGTTGTTCTTCCGGATGCTGAACAATGTGTGACCTTGCCAGCGGTGCCCGGATGCCAGATGGCCGCTTCTGAGCAGGAGGGCAGAGGCCTCAGGGCTGCACCTCCGCGAGTGCTTGCGCCACTAATGCCGCCAGGTGGGCGTTGTTGCACACCAATTCGACGTTGGCCTTCAGGCTGAGGCCTCCGGTCAGTTGTTCAATGCGTGCCAGCAGAAAAGGCGTCAGGTCTTTGCCCCGGATGTGCTGGCGTTCGGCGTCGGCTACCGCTGTGGCGATGGTCTCTTCCATGCTTCTGGCATCCAAGGCATAGGGTTCGGGAATGGGATTGGCCACCACTACGCCGCTGTGCAGGCCGATGCCCCAGTGCGCCTTCAGGAGTTGGGCGATGGCCTCGGGGGTGTCCATGCGGTAGTCTACGCGGAAGCCGCTGGTGCGTGCGTAGAAGGCCGGAAATTCGTCGGTCTGGTAGCCCAGCACGGGCACGCCGAAGGTTTCCAGATACTCCAGCGTCAGGCCGAGGTCCAGGATACTTTTGGCGCCGGCACACACTACGGCCACCGGCGTATGGGCCAGTTCTTGCAGGTCGGCAGAGATGTCGAACGTGGCCGATGCGCCGCGATGCACCCCGCCGATGCCGCCGGTAGCGAAGCAGCGGATGCCGGCTAAGTGAGCGATGATCATGGTGGCCGCCACGGTGGTGGCTCCGTCAAGGCCCCGGCTGAGCAAATAGCCGAGGTCGCGCCGGCTGGCTTTGGCAAGGGTGCGCCCTTTTTGGGCAAAGCGTTCTATTTCCTCCTCGCTCAGGCCGACCCGCAGCTGCCCGCCCACGACGGCACAGGTGGCCGGCACCGCGCCCGCCTGCCGAACGACCGCTTCCAATCGCAAAGCCGTTTCTAAGTTGTCGGGGTAAGGCATGCCGTGCGCAATGATGGTGCTCTCCAAAGCCACCACCGCCCGGCCTTCAGACAGGGCGGCTTGCACTTCGGGGGCGATAGCCACGAAAGGGTTCATCCTGCAGCGACTTGTCGGGTTGTGATAAAAACGGTTGCGCCAACGCACAGCATCTTTCAGCGGTGCGTTGGCGCAAAGGTAAGCGAAGGCGAGGGCCTCAAACTGCTTACAGCCGGGCCGTCAGGGCGCGCCTGTCGGGCGCAGTGAAATAGCGCAGCGAAACCTGGAAGTCGGTGTTGTACAGCCGATTGACTCCGTCAAAGAAGCCCTCGGCAGCCAGATTGGTCGTGCCCTGCGTCAGGCGTGCATCCAGGGCCCACTGAGGGTGAAGCCGCCATTCCCAGCCCACCGAAATACCCACATCGAAAGCATACAGGCCTCTGCGGACGCTGTAATCGCCCGTGGGCGTAGGACTGGAGAGAAAAGCCGTAGTCTGCGTGCGCATGGGCATATTCCAGGATGGGCGGACACCGACAAAAAAGGCCTGGTCGGGCCGATAGCGGTGGTGTACGCCTATGGGTAGTTCCACAAAAAGCAGGCCCTCCACCTCGTGGCTGACCATCAGCGGCCCGCCGGGCGTGTTTTCCTGAACCCGTGCGCCCAAAGAATAACCGCTGACCGATTTCACCTGTGCTTCGGCTTGCCAGCTGGTGTTGGCGCCAAAGCGGTAGCGGAAGAGATAGCCCAGCACTGGCGCCGGCGTAGCGGCTAAAGGCTGTCGCTGCACTACGCTGGCACCCAGGCCAAGGGTCAGCCCGTGCTCGATGCGCGGTGGTTGAGGCGTCAGGTCTGCCCGGGACAAAAGCGTCAAATCGCCGGACGTAGTCAGCCGTGTCAGATTTGCTTCGGCAGCAGCGAGTGGCAACGCCTCCAGTGTTTCCAATGCTTGCTCATGGCTCGACACCATCTGGGAGGCCTCGTCAGTGTATCCGGTCAAAGAAGGCCGAAGCATTTCTGAGAGCTGACTGCGGCGGGAGATCTCTTCTTCTAACGGTTGTAAAGAGAGGCCCTTTTGGGTGCGCTCCTGCGCGCGGGACTTCCGACCCGCTGCTGGATGCCGCGCCAAGGCCATCTCCGTGCTTGCCTTTTTATTTGGAGAGAAATGGGCGCTGGAGGCCTTTTTAGTGCCTTTGTTTGCGGTCTTACTTAAAGGCTGATGGTCGCCCACAGATAAAACAGGCGCGCCCTGCGAGGAGCCTGAACCTTGCAGGGCTTCAGCCACCGGCCCGGCAGGTGGTTTCTGAGGCTCCAATTTCTCTTTCCTCTGCATGGGCCGTGCCTGCCACAGCAATAGCACCGATACTATTGCCAACAGCAACGCCCACCAGCCGTAGCGCCGCCAGGGCACTACAGCACCCGGGCGTCGCGACTCCGCCAGCAACACTTCCATTGCCGCCCAGGCCCGCTCGTCGAACGGAAACTCGTGCTGCCTCAATTGCTCGCGCACGTGTTGCTCTTGCTTATTGCGTAACGGTTCCATTTTCTAAGCGATAAAAGTTGGTTTGAAAAAGCGGTCATTCCTCGCTTTCTTGCCTAAATTCACCGGGCAACGGAGGCATACAAACGCCCCAGCCGCTCTTGCAGCAAACGTCGCGCCTGAAATAAATGCCATTTGGAAGTGCCCTCGTCAATGTCCAACATCTCGGCAATCTCGCTGTGCTTGTAGCCGTCCACCACATACAGGCTGAACACCGTGCGCGTGGCCGGCGGCAGCTGCTGGATCAGGCGGAAAATATCTTCAGCCTGAAGTTGGTCCAGTCCCTCGTTCAGCACACGCCCATCGGCTTCGGTGTGGAAATCTATCGCGCGGCGATACGTAACCTGGCTGCGCACGTGGTCAATAGCCGTATGCAGCACTACTTTAGCCATCCACCCCGCAAAAGAACCCACGCCGCTGTACTGATCCATGTTGGTGAAAATCTTCAAAAATGCCTGATTTAAAACGCCGACAGCCTCATCGCGGTCAGACGTGTAACGCATAGCAATACCCAGCAGCCGCCCGAAATAGCGCTGATACAGGTATTTTTGGGCCAGCGGATGCCGTTCCAAACAGCCCTGTCTCAGCTTCTCGTCCGTACTGGTGGGATGATAGGCCATACCCTTTTTTGATGCTTCTTTACACGTCGAAAGTTACAGGGAAAAGGTTGGGTGCTAAGCCGTCTTAACGTTTTGATAAATTACCGCGATGGAAAACCTGCAAAGTCAAAGTCTCGTACTTTACGGCAATTTCGGCTCGAAGCTTGTAAAATTTTGAAAAACGCCGTTTTCTGTCATCTATGCGCATCGTCATCATTGGCAACGGCGTCGCCGGCATTACCACAGCCCGTCATATCCGTAAACGGAGCGAACACGCCATCTTAGTCATCTCCGACGAAACGGACTACTTCTTCAGCCGAACGGCCCTCATGTACGCCTACATGGGCCACTTGCGCCCGCAAGACCTGAAGCCCTACGAAGATTGGTTTTGGGCCAAAAACCGCATCGAACTGCTCCGCGCCCGCGTTGAGGAGGTTGATTTTGAAAATAAAACTCTGAAAACTTCTAATGGGGGCACGCTGCCCTACGACCGCCTCGTCCTGGCCACCGGCTCAAAGCCCAACAAATTCGGCTGGCCCGGGCAAGACTTAGACGGCGTGCAAGGCCTCTACCACTGGCAGGATCTGGAAAACATGGAGCGCCACAGCGCCGGCCTGCAGCGCGCTGTCATCGTGGGCGGCGGCCTTATCGGCATCGAAATGGCCGAAATGTTCCACTCGCGCGGCATCCCGGTTACGTTCTTGGTGCGCGAGTCCAGCTTTTGGAACAACGTACTGCCCGCCGAAGAGTCGTACATGGTCAGCCGCCACATCCGCGAACACGGCGTTGACCTGAGGCTGAACACAGAGCTGCGCGAAATCCGGCCCGATAATCGCGGTAAATGCCGGGCCGTCATCACCTCGCACGGCGAAGAAATCGCCTGCGGCTTCGTGGGCCTGACTGTCGGCGTCAGCCCAAACGTGGACTTTCTGCGAAACACACCTTTGGAAATCGGCCGCGGCATCCGAGTGAACGAGTACCTGCAGACCAACCTGCCCGACGTTTACGCCATTGGCGATTGCGCCGAACTGCGCCATCCGCGCCCAGGCCGACGCCCCATCGAAGCCGTCTGGTACAGCGCCCGCGCCATGGGCGAAACCGTGGCGCGCACCCTCTGCGGCGAACCCACCCCCTACGACCCGGGTATCTGGTTCAACTCGGCCAAATTCTTCGATATCGAGTATCAGGTTTATGGAAATGTGCCGCCCACACCGCTGCCCGACGTGGAAACGCTCTACTGGGAACACCCCGATGGGCGCAAAAGCATCCGCATCAACTACGACCGCTCAACAAGCGCGGTGCTGGGCTTCAACCTCATGGGCATCCGCTATCGCCACCTCGTGTGCGACCAATGGCTGCGCCAGGGCACACCCATCGAAACGGTGCTCGAAAACCTCGGGGCAGCCAATTTCGACCCGGAGTTCTACCCGCAACACGAGGCAGAACTGGTCGCCCTGTACAACCGCCAGACGGGCCGAACGCTGCGCCTGAAGCGACGGCGCGGGGTGGGGTGGTGGATGGGAGGGTGAGGCGGCGAGGTGCCGAGGGGCTAAGGGTAAATCGTTCCTTTTTTCATAGAAGCGGGCCAAACAAGTTTGGCGGTTACTTTGCCAAACAAGTTTGGCGGTTACTGAAGAGATGCAAGAACATTCGTTTTCCATTGCTCAACCGGTGCCGGTGCTGACGCCCTGGCGCCAGAAAGTGGCCCTGGCGCTGGGCGCGCTGGGTGTGTTGCTGCTACTCATCACCTGGGCAGCAGGTCGGGCGATAGCGCCCATTCCTATGCTTTTGGCCTCTTTGGGGCTGATGTCCGCCGGTGTGTGGCTTTTTGTGCGGGAGGAATACCTCAAGCATCCCGCCGGTATTCGCAACAACGGCGCGTGGTTTCGCAGCCTTACCGCTCGCGGCGTGTGGGGCTGGGCACTGGGCGTGCTCATTACGGGCTTCTACGTGTGTCTGTACTGGTTTCCGCAGTACCTCAAAGGGCTTGTCGAGCTGTTCACACCGCTGAGCCAGTTGCTGCGCGCGCGTGCGGCCGATCAGTGGTTTGTCTATGGCACGCTCTACACACTGGCCGTGCTGCTGATGGGCATCAAGTTTTTTTTCAAATACCGACACAACGCCTATCAGCGCATCCGCACGGTGTCGGTGGTGTTTTTCCAGCTGTGGTTTGCCTGGCTGCTGCCCGGGCTGCTGGTGCGGCTTCAGCAGCCGGAAATTTACTTTTCCTATTTCTGGCCGCTGTCGTACTACCAGGGCACCCCCATGGCCTACCAGGGTTACCAGAAATCCGACCTGGGTCTTTTCTACTTCTTCTTTGGGCTGGCCATGTTTTTCATCGGCACGCCCGTGCTCACCTATTTCTTTGGCAAGCGCTGGTACTGTTCGTGGGTGTGTGGCTGCGGCGGCTTAGCCGAAACGGCGGGCGACCCTTTCCGCCACCTGTCGGACAAAAGCCTGCGTGCCTGGCGGGTGGAGCGCTGGTTGATTTACAGCGTGCTGCTCTTTTCTGTGGCCATGACGGTTCTGCTGTGGGTCAACGTCGC
Organism: uncultured Saprospiraceae bacterium; assembly: GCA_964646615.1. Lineage (GTDB taxonomy): Bacteria > Bacteroidota > Bacteroidia > Chitinophagales > Saprospiraceae > M3007. Next base: position 24,166 of record CAZYEV010000008.1, on the reverse strand, counting down.
TACCGGGCGCGGTGTGCTTCAGCAGTTTTCCGAGCTGTTTTACAAGGCCTACGCTTTTCTCATTGGCGCGGCCTTTTCGGGTGTGGTTGGCGTGGGTTTTTATCCGCTGCTTGGCAGCAGGGTGTGGTGTCGCTTCGGCTGCCCGATGGCGGCGTGGTTGGGTATCTGGCAGCACAAGAAGTCGCGTTTCCGCATCACAACCAATGGCGGGCAGTGCATTTCTTGCGGCAATTGCTCGGCTTACTGCGAAATGGGCATTGATGTGCGCGCCTACGCCCAGCGCGGTGAAGACATCGTGCGCGCCTCGTGCGTGGGCTGCGGCATTTGCTCAGCGGTGTGCCCACGGGGCGTGCTGCGGTTGGAGGCATAGACCCGGGGCCTGATGCCAGGTCAGAAGGAGGCCGGTACTGGCGCAGCGTCTTTTGTTGTACCGCTCGCTTTATTGGCTCAAAAAACCAGCGCCCCGCCCACGCGGAAGTTCACTGCTGCCGAGCGATACGGCGTAGCGGCATTGAGCGCGTTGTCAGACAGGGCAAAGGCCTGCAAGGGTCCCAGGCGTACGGCGGCGCTCAGGCCGAGGTTGGTCGCTGAGCGATTGTTGATGCTGTACATGGCGCCCACGGTGAGCCAGGGCAGTGGCGACCAGTGTCCGCTGAAGCCCACGGCGGTCGTCTGGCGGCGGTCGTCGCGCTGGTGGTGGAGCACGGCGCCCAGCACCCACCGCTGCAGAATTTGCCATTGGGCGGCGGCATAGTAGCGAGCGGGCAGCGAAGTGGTCAGCTCGGCGTCGGTGCGCTGGAAGTTGAGCACATCGTTGAGGCTGTCTAAGGCTGCGCCGAAGTCGAGGCTGTCCACCGTGCCGTTGAGGATGTCGGTGCCGGGGATGAATACGCCGTCGTAGGTGAACGTGCCCTGACTGCGGAAGTAGGCGGTGTTTTGCTTCCAGGCAATGCTGCTGCCGAGGTCTAAGGCACTGGCACTCAGGGTGAAGCGCTCAGTCAAACGCAGCTGTACGCCTACGTCGAAACCGATGCCCGAATTTTGGCCGAAGCGGTTTTTTACCTCGTTGAGCGACAGGTCGTAGCCAAAGCCCGAGGTGTCCACCGCTGAGATGAGGCTGGAGGAGTGGAAGCCGTAGTCTGTCTGCAGCGAGAGCTGATAGATGTCGGGTTCCGTGAAGGCCTGTATTTTCCGGTGAGCTTCGTCGGTAACGAGCATAGCGGCGCCCGACAGGTATTTGACGCGCGCACCAATGCGGAGGCGGTCGCCGAAGTCGCGAGCCAGGCCGGCACTCAGTTCGTCCCAGCGCACCGTGCTCAGGGCTGGGCCGATGTCGAGCGTCTGACCGACGTAGGGTCCATTGCCGTACCAGAGCAGTTCGGCCAGGGCGCGCGGGTAGGTGGCCGTGGCGGTGGTGCGCTGGCTCCAGCCGGCCGAGAGGTACCAGCCGCCCAGCCGAAGGCCGAGCAGGGCGCGTTCGTTGCGCTGGTCTATGCGAAGCGTGTTTTCGGGTTCCAGTTTGTTGATGGCACCGCCTAAGTCCAGGATGGTGCGCCCGCTCTCGCGGCGCAGCAGGTCGTTGTAGGCAATGTCGCCCGAATGGGCGGCGTCTATGCCGATGGTTGGGCCGCCCAGGAACACGGTCTTATCTTTTGGAAAGAAAGCCGGATTGGCAGCGTTGGCGTGCCACGTTTCCGGGCTGAGGTAGAGCATGAGTTCTTGCTGAGCAGCCCCATTCAGGGCAGCCAGCGCTGCATTTAGCAGCAACACATATCGGAAAAGGGATAAAAAAGGGTGTTTTTTCATAAAAAACAAAAGGGATGGGTATGGGTATTGGTGGGTGAGCCGGAATGGACCAGGTGGGTATATTGCTTTAAGGCCAGGTCGCTAAAGGCATACATCGCTACGGCTTGCCGCCCAGTCGCGTTTGCACCTTGAGGCCCATGCGCAAGGCGATGCCCTGGGTGGCTAAGAGCTTGACGGGCACCTGCCCGCCTTGGGCGGTGGTGAAGGCGGCGTTGAGGCGCATGGAGGTGGCCTGGCGCACCCGACTAAAGCGGGCCACATCCATCGGAGCGAACGTCTCGGCCCGGGCAGTACCGATGCTGACGCCGTTGGCGTTCACGGGCGGCGATTGCACCACAAACGGCGGTGTTGCGCCGGTGAAGAGCGAGTCCAGCACACGCCCCTGGTCGTCCAAGAAGTACAGTTGCAGCGCTGCACCGATGGGCGTGTTGTTTTCCGTAACGATTTTGAACTCAACGGCTTCGATGCGGCTGGTGTCGAAGTCGGCGAATTGCCCGAAGTTGGCGTTGATGGTTTGCTCGGCGCCAAAGTTTTCCGCCGAGCCTTCGAGCAGTAGTTCCACCTTCATGCGCAGGGCGATGGTGCTCTTGTCGGTCAGGAAGCCTACGATGCTGGGGTCTTTTCGGGCGTTGGAGATACCGGCCACCTCGTAGATGAGGCGCACGGGTTGGGCGTTGAAAATTTCGGCGATGTTCGAGTTGGTGCTGTCCAGCACGACATGCGTTTCCTTCGTCTGCCCGATTTCGCCAGCGGCCCAGGAGGGGTAGTTGAAGTCAATGCTATCGTTAAAGAAGACACTGCTTTCCAGTTTGTATTCCTTGCCGTCGCGTCCGATGAAGCTCAGGTACTTGACCACCCCGCGCGTGGGGAAGCCCCAGGAGTTGGTGATGGTCATGGTTACCTTCGGGTTTTTGACTTTCACATTGCCCTTGAGGTTGGTCTGGTTGATGTCAATATCAATGGTGTCCAGCGTGAGCGGGTACTCTGAGTAGCCCCAATAGCCTTCCATATAGGAGGCGGTGAAGCCCTGGATGAGGATGCCGATGCCCGCAATGCCGGGCAGCACATCGTCAATCTTGATGCGCGTGCCGTCAGGCAGGTAGGCTTCGTAGCGGAATTCTAAGCGGTTGCTGTCCGAAGCCAGGGTATAGCCCTGAAGTGGAATGGGTGGCGAGATGAACGTCTGGCGCGCCGGTACACTGAAGGGTATGGAGAACGGCTGCCCGTTTTTCGACATCTGCAGAATGTGAAAGGTGCCCGTGATGGGCTGGTTGCGGGCGTTGTTGACCACTAAGTTGAGCGTACCGCTGCCCACCTCTACCCGGCGGATATATACGGAGTCAGGGGTGTTGAACGGGTATTCGTAGAAGGTATCGTTGATGGGCACTGGCACTTCCGGGAAGTTGAAGAACCGGAAGATGTCCGATGCCGGCTTTTCGGCCACATCACCGCTGTAAAAGAGCGTCATCGTCTGGTCGGGATTAATGACGATGGTATCGCCGCCCACTGAGTCGTTGAGCACTTTGAGCATCAAGTCTTGCAGGCCAATGCTGGTGGCAAATACGGGGAAGGCGTACTCACCTGTGCGCTCGGCAAATTCCAAATCGTCTAAAGCCAGCTTCTGGCAGCCTGCCAGCACGCCCAGAATGGCCAGGATTTGCAGCAGGACAGAAAGGGTGTTTTTGCGCGTCATAAATCTGTCAGGGATGTTGGTTGGGTGAGAAAATGCGGTTTTGGGAGTGGCTAAAAAAGCACTCAGGCCTTGTGGGTCAGGCCTTTAGAAGCCGAAGCCTACGGAGAACTGCCACAGAATGTTGCGGTCGTGGTCGTTGCGGAAGACCTGTTGGCCGTTGTTGGTCTGGGCTTTGGCGAGGTCGCCCGCTTCGTTGGTAATGTCGGCCAGGCCGTACTGAAAGCGCACGCCCAGGAAGAGCGAACGGCTCATGTAGTACGATACGCCACCCACTAAGCCGTAATCCAATGCTTTGTAAAGTTTGCCGCTGCCTTCGGGGTGGTCGAAGTAAGCCCCCATCGTTTTCGGCAGTTCTACCGGGCGGCCATCCACCAGCACGTTTACTTTTTCGCTAAAATCACCGCCGCCGATTTTGTCCTTGCGGTAGTTGTGCTGCAGGTTGAATTCCAGGTCGGGTACTGTATTGCCCAGCGGCACCGTGCGCCCGCCGGTGAAGACGAGCGAGCCTTCGCCAATGGACTGCACCAACAGGCCGCCATAGACGCCTGCCGAAAACTCGAAGTCTTTCCAGCGGGCATAAGCCAGCACCGGCAGGTCAATGTAAACGTTTTGCAGGTTGATGAAATAGCGCGAGTCTCCGCGCGCCTCCGTAACGCCGGCGCTGTGGCGGAACAGCCGATACGAAGGACCGTCAAACGTGTACTTCGCGCCGCGCCTGGAGTAAACGAGTTCGCCGCGCATGCCAAAAGCGTCGGTAAACGAGTAGCTAAAGCCCATGCCGAGGTGGAAGCCTGTTACGTTGCGCCACGTTTCTAAGGCGTTGCCGTTGGCGTCGGTCTCCGAAGGGCCGTCTATGCGCGCGGCATTCAGCCCGACTTTAAAACTGGTGCGCAGCTGGCCCCATGCCGGGCTGATGCAGCCCCATAGTGCCAGGCTCAATGCAATAACACTGATTTTTTTTAGCGAAAATGCCTGTTTCATCCTGTACTCTATACGTGTGTTTTGAAGCCGGGCGCTGCCTGTCCCCGGCGCTTTTTGGGCAAAAGTAAGCCTTGCCGCGAACGTATCCGGGTTTTTATGCCATGGCTGCTGCATATTGCTCCAGCAGCGCCCAGTACTGTCGCGCTGCTTTTTCCGCTTCGGATGTGGGTGTTTGCGCCCATTGGAGCAGGGCAATTTTGAGCCGCACGTTGGCGCGGTAGTATTTGAAATACAGAAAGATACGTTCGTCCTCAGGGCTTTCGATGCAGGGCCAATGGCGCTGGTAAGCGGTCATGAATGCCTGGGCCAGGGGCGCGTGTCCGCGGGCTTCGAGGTCCATGGCTAAGAAGGCCAACTCGTTGAGCACGTCGGAGCGGCGCAGATGAGGGCTGAACTCGATGCAGTCGAACACCACAGGCCTGGTGAGCAGCAGGAAGATGTTACGCGCGTGCAGATCGCCGTGGCCGTCCACCCAGAAGCCGTTGCGGGCGCGTTCGTCTAAGCGCTGTTGGTGCGCTTCGAGGAATTGGCGTTCCTGCTGTTGCCAGGCATCAAATCGGGTGGTGGCCACCTCGCCGAAGAGCTGGCGCGCAATGGGTTCGTGGGCAAAAAGGTCTTCAAAGTCAGCCCGGTATTCGTCGGGGGTTTCGCCGGGAGCGTCGGCGGCGGTTAGGGCGTACTTTCGGTGGAAGGCGGCCAATTGCTCGGCCAGCGCCTCCATGTCGCGATGTCTGGCAGCATTTTGCGCCAGCAGGCGATCCATCTGGCGGCTGTTGTCGAGGCGGTGCATCCAGACGGCGTAGTCCAACAGCGGAAGCTCTTCCCGTAAAGCCCCAATGCACAGGGCGCCACTCTCGTCGGGCTGCACGGAGAGGATACCTAAGTAAAGGTCGGGGGCTAAGCGGCGGTTGAGGGTAACCTCCTGCTGGCAATAGTGCCGGCGCTGTTCCAGGGTGCTGAAGTCCAAGAAAGACAGTTGGAGCGGTTTTTTGATTTTGAAGGCATATGTCGGAGTGAGCAGCACCCAGGAGATGTGGGTTTCAATGACCTGGGCAGGCCCTTTTGGGCCGGGATAGGCATTTCGGGCAACGATATCTCGGATTTGTTCAGAGGTCATATTTGAGTACGCTGCATTTACCGGAGGTTTTCCAGCGCCAGGTCGCGTCCGCGCTCGAGCACACGTGCCTCCTGCGCCTGGCGGATGCGTTCGCGCTCCTCATCGCTTTCGGCCTCCAGCAGTTGCACGGCCACATGCCACACGTCGGTGCGCCAGCTGCGGATGAGTTGGGCGAGCAGCCACTCGTCCGTGCGGCCCATGAGGCGGTCTACCAGCGCCATGGCTACGGAACGCGGCTCTATGATGTCATCCTGCACAGCGTCAATGGTTTCGGCGATGACGCGGTTGACGGTTTCGTGGTCGTCGCGGCGGCGTTGGCGGGCGTTGGCATCGGCGGTGGGCCATTCGTTGCGCAGGCAGTCGTACAGGGCCAGCGGCAAGTCGTAGTTGATGTGGGCGTTGATGCCCAGCAGCAGGCGTTGCAGGATGTGCAAACGGCGGTGGCAGGTAGCGTCGTGCGCTTGCTTCCACACGGCGGGCGTCTGGTCGCTTTGCTGGTCGTAGAGGTGCAGGGCGTCGTAATAATAGTCGGCGAAGCGCAACATGAGGCGTTCTACCCAGGCGGCGTCGTGGAAGCGTCTATCGGCGATGGCCTGTACCATGTTGGCGCTCATCATGCCGTAGCAGCGCTGGAAGTGGCAGCGTTGGTCGCCTTGTTGTTCCCAGCTGGCGGCCTGGGCGTTCATGCGGTCGAGCAGGTAATGCATAGGCGTGTGTTATTGAGCGTACTCGCGCGCGGCGCTCAGCAGGTCGTCCAGCGTTGCGTCGTCGGCCTGCAAAGAAAGGTGCGGGCCGGCGATGTCTTCCCATTCGTCGTGCAATTTTTCATAAACCTCATAGGTGGCCTCACTGTCGGGGCGTGGGCGACTCAGGCGTTGGCGTGCCGTGTCGTCGCGAAGGCGCAGGTGCACCCAGCGGCATTCGGCTCCGCATTCAGCGGCTACGCGGCGGAAAGGCTCGCGCAGCGCTTCGCGCGCAAGCACACTGTCCATGACCACATCCTGCCCGACCTGAAGGGCCTGACGCACGCGCGCAAGCAATGCCTCATACACCTGTTGCTTGGACTCTGGCCCGTACTGGCCGCGCAAGCCCAATTCGGCACGCACCTGGTCGCTGTTGAGGTGCAGGGCACCATAGCGCCCGGCATATGCGCGAGCAAGCGTCGTCTTGCCTGTAGCCGGAAGGCCGGTGATGATGAGGAGTCTGGGCGATGGCATAGTACGAGAGAACAAACATTGGCACCGATACGGGCAAGATGCTGATGAGAGGAGGAGCCGCAGAAGTCATAACCGCTACACCTATCTCAGTTCTTCAGGCAATTCCGATACTATAGGGTGGCCTTGCCCATAGAAGCCTGGCCCTACATCGGACGAAGGCTATAAGGGTTAGCCGCTGTGCGTCGCCCAAACCGCTTGAGAAGTTGGATTTCGTTTGTAGGATCAATTTTTTCTTCTCGAATAATGGCCTGTACATCCGATTGATTGGGATTAGGTATCCGTATAAGAAAGAAGGGAGGAAGGTGTTCGAAGGTATATACCTTATTTACATCTGGAAAATCTGACAATGGCTTGATACGGTCCTGACGCTTAAACTCTTCCGTATATTCAAAACGCCACCCTCCATCTTCAAAGGTGAGTATTCCGATCGGAAGGCTGCGAAAATATAGGCCAAAAACGGCCTTTTCCTTTGGAGTGCCTCCAATATCTTCGTGTCCCTCCGGTCGGAGCCACTTCTTAATCATGGCTTTTAATGCAAACATGCCTCTACGGATTTAGTATCCCTTATTGTGAAATAATTGCGCCACGTGGCTGAAGCGCGCACAGAAGCACTTTGTAATTAATTCAACGCGAAGTGGTGTTAAAAAGTTGCTCATATCGAGACGTATGAACTGTAAGACCTCGGCCTTCTTATGCTCCTCCAATAAAAACGCAGCCGGCGAAATTAACTCAGGATAATTTTCTAAAAGCCTTTGGATGACTTCAAAATGATTAAGTTCTAGAGCACCATCCCAACCTATTTTTGGACGGGCAAGATTAACTTTTGAAATTTTGCGTTGTCCTTGAGAAAACCGTTCAGCCTATCTTCTCGTTCGTTCCAAAAAAAGCCCCTTGCGGTGTCAAAGACCGGAGCAAAGCGCGGAGGTTTCTTTTCCCGTACATCAACGATTACTCCCCAATTGTAAAAATGCCGATCGTTGTTACCAATAATAGCGTCGAGTACCATCATCTTGACGAAGGCGATTAGCAGCTGGTGCGCATGATGGCTAAACTGATTCTGAATTGCTTTTTTCGCTTCTTGAAAAGAAAAGATGTCTCGCTCCATCTTCTTTTCCTCGACCTCTCGAACAAAAACTTCATCGTCCAGATAGCGGGCGTAAATTTGAGCACCATGCACGAGTTCCTCATAGGGCTTTAGAAAGTAGAGGCTACAAAAACGTATCTGATTATCAATGATGTACAGTTTTGATTTCGCCATTTCTACTCCGAGTATCTCTCCAATTTTATTCAGCAAGTACTCAGTGAGGCTTTCCGCAGGATACCATTTGTCGCCAACTTTTGCTATGTAAGACAACCAGGTTTTAGGATTATCTCTTCGGCAGCCGGGTGTACCATATTCATAAATCCGGATAAAATTCTTGGGCCTGTCTCCGATAGTGGTTATGTCTCGTAGTATCTGGTAATTTCTTCTCCGCAGGACGGCTATCCTGGAGGACTTTGGCAAATCGAAACCACTGTGATTGATGATTTTAACTTTTTTCATGTCGAATAAAGGCCGTCCCTGAGCTTTTTAAAGCATTTCAAATTTACTGACATGCCAGACACTGCAAAAAACGGGAAAGTGTATTCGCTCAGTTTGCCCATACATGCACCCGCGTTCCCCTTTCAAGAAACAACCCTGCCACAGCGAGGCCGCAGCAGGGTCGTCAGGAGTGGAGCGAAGCCCTGGAGTCGTCAGTTCTTCTTGATGTTGTACGTGTAAATGGCCCGGTTCAGGATCAGGTCAATCGTGTAATTGCCCGGGTCGGCGATGGGGATATTGGCTCCGTTGTACTCCAGCGACTTGTTGAGGCCGTCGTCGCCGAGGTTGACGTCCCAGCTGTCGTTGGCGCGGAACTTGATTTCGCCTGCCACGAGGTTGAGGGTAATGGTCCATTTGTTCGTGGCCGGGTTGAAGGTCATGTCCTGGTCGCTGTTCCAGCCGTTGGGGGTTGCAGAACCGATGAGGCCCCACACGGTGCGCAGGTTGTCGTGCGTCTTGTCGTTCATGTTGACGCGGAGGCGATAGACGCCTGCCGGGCCGGCTTTGATGTTGGCGCCGTCGCGCTCGAGGGTACCGTCGCCACCGTTGTCGCCGTAGTTTTCAGCCCAGCTGGGGCCTACGGTGTACTTGTATTCGGTGTTGTCGTCTTTGAAATAGATGTAGCCTTCGTAGCGGTTGTTGCTTTTAGCGGAGAAGATGACCGTGGTGTTATCGCCAGGGTTCCAGCCCTGATAACTGCCGGGCACCTGCAGTTGCGGATACACGATGACAATAGTGTACGGTGTAACGCGCAGCGTGATGGGGTCAGAGTACACCACGTCCACGTTCGGGTTGACCGTAACTGCCAGTCGCATCTGGATGTTGGACGCCTCTTCGCCGGGCAGTCCGAGTGCTGTGAAGAGTGCCGTGTTCAGCTTTTCTACCGTTGACTCCAGGGAGGTCTTGTTGCTGGTGCCTAACACTACGGCATCTTTGAAGTTATTGCCGGCGCGATCAATCTCTACTGCATACGTGGCGGCAGCCTGAAAACCAAAGTCAGCGGGCGTCCACGTTACTACGAATGGGTTGCTGGCCTGGTTTTCCTTGAGTTCAAGGGCGCTGCCGTTAGCGGGCGCCGTGATGACCGGGCGCGCCCGAAGCCGCAGGGCCGGCGACGGGTTAAAATCACCCTGTTTTTCGCAGCCGCTCACCACGAGAAACAACAGAGCGGCCATTAGAGGAAGCAGTCGAATAGTCATAACCAAAAAGTGTTTTTTTGAAAGAGCAGCATTTGTTTGTCCTGCGTAGATAACACTTAGGAACGGAAGCGCTGCCTGTTTTTTAAATAGAAGTACGAAAGGAGGCGAGGTATCGGCACTACCCAACGGACAGCGCCGATACCTCGCTCAAACGTATCAATAGCCCGGGTTTTGGCGCAGGTTCGGGTTGGCGCCGATGTCGGAGTTCGGTATCGGGAACACGTCGTAGAACTGCGGACGGCTCACACCGCCTTTGACGCCGCCCTTCCAGGGCCACAGGTATGTGGTGTTGCTGAAGCGCCCGAAGCGCACGAGGTCGGTGCGACGGTGGCACTCCCAGTATAGTTCGCGGGCGCGCTCGTCCAGGATGAAGTCTAGCGTAAGATCGTTGGCCGTGATGTTGCCGCCCGTGCCGGCGTAGGCGCGTTCGCGCAGGCGGTTGATGAGGGTAACGGCGGTGTTGATATCGCCACCCTGCCCGCCGCGGAGGACGGCTTCGGCATACATCAGGTAAGCATCCTCGACGCGGAACATGTGGAAGTCGGTGTCCACGAAGGTTTTATCCGACCCTGGCGTGCCGTCAGAGCGCATGTTGGTAAACTTCGTTACGGCGTAGCCGTTGGTGAACTGCGAGATGTCGTCAATCTCTAAAGACTGCCCCTGCGTCCAGAACATGGCGCGGCGGTCAAAGAGGGGCCGCTCGATGGAGTAGGTGTAGTCCGGCTTGTTCAGGAACAGCTTAATCAGATAGGTTCCCGCCGACGGGATGCTGATGTTGGCGCCGTTTTGCTCCAGAATGGCGTCGGCACCGTCGTCGCCGTAGTTGAGGTCCCAGCTGTCGTTGGCGCGGAACTTAATTTCACCTTGCGTCAGGTTAAGTTGGATGCGCCAGGCACCTTCTGTAGGGCTGTACGTCATGTCCTGGTCGCTGCCCCAGCCGCCTGGAGTGGCAGAGCCGATGAGGCCCCAGGTGGTTTTGAGCAGCGTGTAGCGGAAGGTGTTCAGGTTGACATTGATTTTGTAGAAACCGGCTTCATTTACTTTGATGTTGGCGCCGTTTTGGTCCAGGGTGCCGTCAGCGCCGTTGTCGCCGTAGTTGTTGTCCCAGTTGGGGCCGAGGGTGAATTTGAATTCCGTGCCGGCATCGGCGAAAAAGATGTAGCCTTCATAGGTGTTATCGTTGTTTTTCGACGACAGTTGGCGAGCCTGAGCCGGGTTCCAGCCCTGATATGAACCGGGCACGTAAATGACCGGGTAGGTGCCGCCCGGGTTGGGGGCAACGACGACGCTGCCGCCCGTGGCCGGGAATTTGGCCACTAAGGCGCTGGTAACGCGCGTTCCGCCCCAGCCGAAGTCGAGGCCAAAGTCGGCGGGGTTCATGCTACCGCCTACAGCCGCGTGGCAGATGAACGTAGTACCGCCATACGTCTGGCTGCGCAAGCCGTCGAAGAGCACCGAGAAGATGGCGCCTTTGGCCTTATGGTTGTCGGCCTTGAAGAGGTTGGCGTAGTTAGGCTCGAGCGTATAACCGGCGTCAATGACTTTCTTGCAATAGGTGATGCAATCGGTATAGCGCTCGCGTCCGATATACACCTGAGCGTTGAGGTACAACTTGGCCAGCACCATCCAGGCGGCGGCCTGGTCAGCGCGGCCGTACTCGTTCTGGCGCGGCGGGCGGAGCTGCGACTCGATGGCCTTTAGCTCGCTCTCGACGTAGTCAAAGACTTCTTGAGCCGAAGCCTGACGCGGGAAGAAAGCACCCACTTTGTCGTTCTCCGTCACGAAAGGCACATTGCGGAACATATCCAAAGCGTGCCAGTAGCTCAGCGCGCGCAGAAAACGAGCCTCTGCGCGATACGTAGCAATCTCCGAGCGCAGGGCGCCCGTAACGCCGCGGCCGTCCAATTTTTCGTCAGTCGTCTCCCGGATGAATTCATTGCATAGGGATATCTGGTAGAATATCCGGTTGTACATGGCCGTAATGAACTCGTTGTTGGCGTCCCAGTCCTGCTGGTGAAAGTCCTGAATGTTGCCGTCGTTCCAGGCGATGACGGCCTCGTCGGTGGTCAGTTCCTGGGCCTTCCAGTACTGGCGCAGATAGGTGGAGAAGCCTTCATCAATGCCGCTGATGTCAGGCTGACCCGCAGGCCCTTGCTGGCCGCTGAGGGCCAGACCGGCGTACAACTTGGCCAGCACGCCCTTATAGGCCGTAGGGTCGTCGTACACGTTGGCCGACGTTGCTTCATTTTTATTGAGCGGTACTGTGTCCAAATCTTTGAAGCAGGACACAGCCAACAGCGCAACTCCCAGTAGCAGAAGGGCGGCTGTTTTGGTTTTGTTATAGAACATCATAACGAGAAGAAGTTTTGGAAGTTAAAAACTGGCGTTCAGACCGAAGAGATAAGTGACGGAGCGCGGATAGACGTTGTTGTCAATGCCACCGAACACTTCGGGGTCAATGCCCCGGTAGTTAGTTACAAGGATAGGGTTCTGAACAGAGCCAAACAGGCGCAGGTTTCGGACGAAACCGAGTTTAGAAAAGTTATAGCCAACGGTGATGTGGTCAAAGCGGAGGAAAGAAGCATCCTGAACGAAGTAACTGCTGAAGTAGCGCGGTACGGCGAATTGCGTGCGCGTGTAGTCAGCGTTCAGGTTAGTAAGATAGCCCGTGGGATGGTAGAGGTTGTTGAAAGCCGTCTGGTTCGACTCGTTGTTGTTGTAAACGTAGTTCCCCAGGCTGGCGCGTCCGCCGGCGGAGATGTCGAAGCGGCCCCAGGTAAAGCTGGTGTAGAAGCCGATGAGCAGGTCGGGGAATGGACTGCGGAAGCGATACTGGTCGGCAGGCGTTATCTGGCCGTCGCCGTTGCGGTCCACAAACAGCCCTTCGATGGGTTTGCCGTCTTCGTCATACACCTGCTCAAAGACGTAGAACGAGTTGGCCGGATAGCCTACACTGTGAATCTGGATGGTATTGCCTACGCCGCCGGAGATGCCGCCCACGGCTACGCCGCGGTAGTCGGGATCGTCGGTAGCCGTCAGTCGCGTGATCTTGTTGCGGTTGACGGTGAAGTTAGCGCCCAGTTCCCAGTTGAATTTGCTGCGCTGTACCGGGATGGTGTTTATAGCGACTTCGACGCCGCGGTTCTCCAAGTCACCGACGTTGGCCGTGATGAAATTGGTCAAGTTGGTGCCTGCCGGCACGGGTACGAAGTTGATCAGGTCGGTCGTCTTGCGGATGTAGTAGTCCACCGAACCATAGATGCGTCCGCCGACGAGTTCGTAGTCGAAGCCGGCGTTGTAAGTAGCCGTTTCCTCCCACTTCAGGTTGGCGTTGTAGCCATTCGGGCGGATGGTGGTGTAGAAGTTATCGCCCAGCTGATAGTCTGCCGTGGGCAGGCTCGACTGGTAGCGGGCCAGATAGGGATAGAAATCGCCGCCCAGATCTTGCTGGCCGGTTTCACCGTAGCTGACGCGCAGTTTGAGGCGATTAAGAATGCCGTCGCGGTTGTCAATCACCTTCCAGGCGAAGGCTGCTGAAGGGAAGAGGCCCCAGCGGTTATCCGGCCCGAAGCGCGAAGTGCCGTCGCGGCGCAGCGTGAAGGTGAACAGGTAGCGGTCCTGGATGCTGAAGTTCAGGCGACCAAACAACGACAGCAGGTAGTATTCACGCGGGAAGAACAGCCCCGGGTCAATGACGCGGGTGCCGCGTGCGCTGACGGTGCGCGAGGTGTCTTCAAAATAGAAGTGCTGCCACGAATAGCCGCCCATGAGGTCTAACTGCGTCGAGCCGAACGACTTGACGTAGTTCAAGTAAAATTCGAGCAACTCGTTCGTGCGCTTTTGTTCGTAGGTGCGCTTGAAGCCGCCGTCGTCCTGGCCCTGGTCGTCGCGCCGATAGCCGCCTGGGAAGTTGGCCGGTGCGCTGGCTTCGCCTTCGGCATTTGTCTGGTCGTAGGCTAAGTTCAGGTTAGCGCGCAATTCGGGCAGGAAAGGCAGGCGGTAATCCAGCTGGATGTTGCCGATGAAGCGGTTTACCGTGGACTTGTCGCTTTGCATTTCGAGCAGGGCAACCGGGTTGACAGGTGCCAGACCCAGCGGGTTGCCGTCGGGGCCGGTGGGGGTGTAGAACCCGCCAAAGCGGCTGTTCGGGTCGCGAACGGGTTTCGTCGGGTCGAAGAACAGCGCCGCGCCGATAGCGCCGCGGTTGGCGAAGGTGTTGCGCGTTTGCATGGCCTTCGCATTGGCGTTCACTTGCAGCGTGTTGTTGAAGAAGGATGGGCTGAGGTTGACGGCGCCGGTCAGGCGGTTGAAGTTGTCGGTCTTCAGGATACCGTCGCGGTCGGTCAGGCCCACGGAGACGCGGTACGGGAAGGAACCCACGCCGCCAGAGATGGCTAAGTTGTGGTCCATACCGAACGCCGTCTGATAGATTTCGTCCTGCCAGTCGGTGCTGGCCGTACCCACGATGCTGCGGGCCGGGTGCCCGTCGGGGAAGCGCTGGTTGATGAGCTGGCGGAATTCGTCGGCCGAAAGCACGTTGACGCGGTTGGCCGGCGTGGCGAACGAGAAGTTGTTCGTGTAATCCACCCCGATTTTGCGCTTGAGCGAGCCTTTTTTCGTGGTGATGAGGATCACACCGTTGGAGGCACGCGAGCCGTAAATGGCTGTGGCCGATGCATCCTTAAGTACGGTAAATGACTCGATATCGTTTGGGTTCACGATGTTGAACGGGTTACGCTCGCCACCGATGCCTTCATTGCCTACCGGTACGCCGTCAATGACGATGAGCGGGTCGTTGCTGGCACTCAGCGAGGAACCGCCCCGAATGCGAATGACTGCCCCGCCACCCGGATCAGGGCTGGGCGTTACCTGCACACCGGCGATCTTGCCCACAATGAGTTCCTGCGGCGAGTTGATGGCACCTCTGTTAAACTGCTGAGGCCCAACAGCCAAGAGGGCGCCGGTTACGTCTTCGCGCTTCACGGTGCCGTAGCCAATGACCACGGTTTCCTGCAAAAGCACGCCCGGGGAAAGCACGACGTTGAGCACGCCGGACGCGCCGATATTCAGCACCTGCGAAGCGTAGCCCGTGTACGAAACCTCGATTTGCGTAACGCCTTCCGGTACTTCAAACGAAAAACGTCCCTCATAATCGGTTACTGCGCCTATTGACGTGCCCAGGGCTCGCACGCTGGCGCCAATGAGTGGCTCGCCCGACTCGCTGTCGGTAACCACCCCGCTAATCTGCCGCTGCGACCAGCCCGCATAGGCTAAAAACACAGCAAGCAGAATCAAAACTGGTTTAAGCGTAAAATACCTCATACAAATGAAATTAGGTTTGGTGACTCTTTCTCTCAAAGTCAAAAGCCTTTCCCTTGTAGAAAAGCAGGTGAGCAAAACAGGACAAAAAAGCAACAGGGAACGGGCGTTTTCTGGCTATAGCGGCGAATAATTTGGTGGTGCCAGGTCAGAGCCAGACCAAACCGCAGGGCAGAGGTGGTGGCGGTTTTCGGGCCGAAATATCTGCAGGATTTCGGAAAACGAAGAAAGAATGTTACCGGAAAGCTAATTTTTTTAATCCCTCGCGTTTAAAACGCCCGTCTAACCACCGCCGGCTTTGGAAGCAAGCCTTGCTCTCTTGGTCGCCGGACGTATGCAAAACACGCAAACATTAAAAACCCATCCTTTAACTATGTTGCTCCCTCGCAATCCTTTCCCTATCCTGGCCCTCATCGCCCTGTTGTGGGCTTCTTTTGCCTGCAAAAACAGCAAGGACACTTCGACACCCGCCGTTCAACCCGGAGACTGGAAGGTCTCCTACTATTTCGACCGCTCCGATAAAACGGCAACCTACGCTCCCTACACGTTCAATTTTAAGACTGGTGGCCAGCTCGTTGCTCGCAACGCCACCCAGAACTGGAGCGGTACGTGGTCAACGGCCTGCGACGACAGTGCACCCAAACTCTGCCTCACCTTTGAGGCAGCAGCACCCAGTGCATTGCGCGAGTTAGCCGAAGACTGGCATATCGTATCCATGACCGATACCCTTATGCGCTTAGAACACCGCAGCGGAGGCGGCGGCGACACGGAAGTCCTTCATTTCTCGCGCCTCTGACGTCATTTTTATGCAGTAAGGTGCAGTATTTAAAAGTCAAAATACTGCTCCAGCATAAAACGCCGGCGCACATTCGCTGGCGGATACACTGGCCGCCGCTCGCCTGCTTTAAGTGGGCGGGCGGCAGACGCCTCTGCTGCTTTATCTTCCTCCTCTTCGTGATGCCGCATGGAGTGAGCAATGATTTTATCCAACTCGCCGCGGTCGAGCCACACGCCGCGGCAGCGTGGGCAAAAGTCAATTTCTACATCGAAGCGCATCTTAGTAACCAATGGCGCCTGACAGGATGGACACAGCATAAGCACATTGCCTGATTTGATACACAGCAAAGGTAAGCAGCAGAAAAAACGAGGTTGGCTGACCGGCATCACCGCTCCGGGCAATTCTCTTCATCGGCGGCAGCAGATGGTGTTTTCAAGGGTCCGTAGCGCACTTTCATGCAAAGTGCGCCAAAAAGGCAAGGTATTTGAAGAGGCATTGGCGGCAATTTCCCTGCTAAGTATCCATTCCAAATACTGCTACCGCCTGCACATTGTGAGAAACACTACTCTTCTTTTTTTATCGCTGACTTTTCTGCCGCTAACGCTTACTGGTCAAATTATCCATCTGCAGACCTTTCCATCTGCCGCCTTTCCTACGGGGTGGTCCACCAACAGCAGCCGCGTAACGCCCAACGACGCCTCGCCAAGTAGTGGTTACAACCCGCCCCCAGCCTCGGGTGGCTACAATATGCGCATGTCAGACTGCGAGCCTGTAGGGGATACCATCACACTGACGGTCAATGGCGTCATCAGCACGGTTGGCTACACCGGCATTCGCGTAGGCTTCGGGGTGTGGCGCTCCAGCGATTTCAATCGCCCTGTCTCATTTCGATGGAGTGCTAACGGCACCACCTGGAATACCATCTCCGGCAACATCACCGACAGCGCCAGCACGACGTGGAAGCTCATTTACTTCGACCTGCCTGCTGCAGCGCAAAACGTGCCCAACCTGCGCTTTCGCTTTTCTTACGTAGCGCAGACGAATATGAGTTGTACGGCCTCACCGCCTGTGTTCCGCATAGACGACTTTGCCGTAGGCGAAAACTTCTCCCTGCCCGTAGAACTTATGCGCTTTGACGCGCGCGCTGAAGGCGAGGGTATCCGCCTGACCTGGGCAACTGCCTCGGAGCACAACAGTGCCTACTTCGATATCGAACGCAGCGGCTCGGATGCGCGCTTTGAGCCCATCGGTCGTGTCGCTGCCGCCGGGTATTCGCTTCAGGAGCGCCAGTACGAATTCTTCGATGCCCGCCCATTACCCGGTACCAATTACTATCGCCTGCGCCAGGCCGACGCTGATGGCACCTTTTCGTACAGCCCCATTCGTCAGGTGCAGACGACACCGACGGCTACTATATTATCGGTGTTCCCGTCGCCAGCGACCAGTGTGCTGCACGTCTCTGCTCCAGCACCGACCGCCGACCTGGAGGCGCGCTGGCAAATCTGCGACCTGATGGGACGCCTCTGGCGCCAGGGCACTGCTGCCGACAGCAGCGGATGGAGCATCCCCGTGCACGACCTGCCCCCCGGTGCTTACCTGCTGCAGTGTGCCATCGGTGGCAGAACGCTAACCCAACGGTTTCTAAAACAGTAGTTTACCCCTACGGCGGCCTCTGGAGGGGTGTTAAGCGAAATTGAAATTTAGGGCGCCGCATCCGGATATGGATGAGAATGCGCAAACTTTACCGGCTTTTTAAGGGAAAGCCCTTTTGCGCACTATAACTCTTCCCATTTCTATGAGAAATGCTACGCTTATTGCCCTGCTTGTTGCCTTAGCCACGGTGGCGTGGGGACAGATTTTCTACCTGCAGCCTTTTCCCGATGGTAATTTCCCGCCCGGGTGGTCTGCCAACAATAGCCGGGTAGTTCTTAGCAACCAATCCGTCAGTTCCGGTTACAACCCACCGCCGGCCTCCGGGGGTTTCAACATGCGTATGGACGATTGCAAGCCCGCGGGCGAAACCGTCCAGCTCACCGTCAGCGGTGTCATCAATACCGTAGGCCGCACCGGTATCCGCGTCGGCTTCGGTCGCAGGCGCTCCAATGCGCATGCCACAGCCGTAGCGTTTGCCTGGAGCAACAACGGCACGACCTGGAACACTATCTCCAGCAACGTGGCAGCAGGCGCCACCACCGCCTGGGATGCGCTCTTTTTTGACCTGCCCTCTGGGGCGGAAAATGTCTCCAACCTGCGTTTTCGCTTCTCGTACGTTACGACGATAGATACAATAAACTGCTCTTTTCCGCCCAACTTCCGCATAGACGACTTTGCCGTAGGTGAAAACTTCTCCCTGCCCATAGAGCTGCTCCGCTTTGAGACCCAGGCCGAAGGCGACCGCACGCACCTGCATTGGGCCACAGCTACCGAATACAACAGCGCCTATTTTGAGGTGGAGCGCAGCGGGCCGGATGCGCGTTTTGAGGCCATCGGTCGCGTAGCAGCACAGGGATACGCCCGCGAAGCGCGCCAATACGAATTCTTTGACGCAAAACCTCTGCCTGGCCTCAACTACTACCGCCTGCGCCTGACGGACGCCGATGGTGCTTTTTCGTACAGTCCTATTCGCCAGGTGTATGCGTTGCGCGGCAGTGGCGAGTTGCGGGTATTCCCTTCGCCGGCTCACGACCTGTTGCAGGTGCTCGGGCCGGTTTCCGATGCTGATGACGAAGTGCGCTGGCAGGTGTCCGACCTGTTGGGCCGCGTATGGCTGCAGGGCAATGCCGCCAGCAGCGCCGCGTGGGAAATTCCCGTGTACGACCTGCCGGCAGGCAGCTATTTGCTGCAGTGCCATTCCGGTGGAAGGCGCTTTACGCAGATGTTTCAGAAACGGTAGGTCAGCCGTTTTTTCAAAAAAGCATTCAGGCCGTGGGAGGAAGGGCGATGATGAGCCTTTGCGTTTATTTCGCCTGCAGCGATGTGCTTTTCATTCAAAAGGTATCTCACAGCAGCCCCAAGAATGGTTCTTCCAAGACAGCCTTTAGGTGTTGCAAAAAGCGCGCGGCATCGGCGCCGTTGATGACGCGGTGGTCCCAGCCGATGGTCATGGGCATGAGCAGGCGCGGCTCGAAGGCGCTGCCGTTCCACACAGGTTCGTAGCGAGCAGCGGTAACGCTGAGGATAGCCACTTCGGGCCAGTTGACGATGGAGTGCATGTTGGTGCCGCCGATGCCGCCGATGTTGGAGATGCTGAAGGTGCCGCCCTCGAGGTCTTCGATTTTGTTTTTGCCGTCGCGGGTGCGGGCGCTCAGTTCGGTAAGTTCGACGGAGATTTCGGTGAGGTTCTTCTGGTCGGCGTTCTTGATGACGGGCACCAGCAGGCCGCGCGGCGTGTCCACAGCGACGCCGATATTGTAGAATTTCTTGACGATGACTTCGCGCTTTTCGGGGTCGTAGCTGGCGTTAAACTGCGGCATTTTGCGCAGCATGGCTGCAACGGCTTTCACCAGAATGGCAGTGGTGGTCAGGTTGCCGCCGGCGGCTTTTACCTGGTCTTTGTATTGCTGGCGGAGTTGCTCTAATCGGGTGATGTCCGCTTTTTCGGAGATCCAGGCGTGCGGGATGGCATTGAAGGCGTACACCATGTTTTCGGCCGTGATGACGCCGATGCGGCTTTGTGCCTGGCGCTCGGTGGGTCCGAACTTATCGAAGTTGGGCAGCGGGCGATGGGCCAGCCCTGCACCGCCGGCGGCGACGGCTGTTCCGCTGGCGCTGTCCATTTTGCGTTTCACATAGTCCAGCACGTCTTTGTAGGAGATGCGTTCGCTGCCAGGGGCAGGCGTGATTTCGGCGAGTTCGATGCCCAGTTCTTTGGCGCGTTTGCGGGCCAATGGGCTGGCACGCAGGTGGCCCTTAGGCGCGGCAGGGGCGGGCTTTTCGGCCGCGGGAGTGGGTGCCGGCGCCGGCGCAGATTTTCCACCGTTATCAGCGTCCTCGCCTTTGCTGCTACTGGAGTCCTTGCCGGCAGTGGTTTTGCTGCTGTCTGCGCTGAGAGCAGGGGGGGGCGCCGCCTCTGCCACGCCGTTGCCGACCTGGATGCGCAGCACGGGGGTGCCCTCGGTAACGTCGTCGCCAACTTTTACCAGCACTTCTTCGACGACGCCATCCACATCTACGGGCATTTCGGCGTCCACTTTGTCGGTACCCACCACGATGACGATGTCCTCTTTGGCCACAGCCTGGCCGGGCTGCACGCGGATTTCGGTAACCTTGCCTGTAACGCCATCGCCCAGCGACGGCAGCTTGTATTCGTATGCCATACGGTGTTGTTTCGATTGTTATCCGGCGCGCAAAGATGCAGCGCCGCATCGGAGTTTTCCCAAGCATCGGCCAGTTTTGGCAAAACACTCCCGTCAATGGTGCGATTTTTGCGCCGCTGAGCAGTTGCCGAAAGGCTACAAGGCGAGCCGCCTGAGCGCGGCATTTCACAAACATTTATCCAGACAAAAACCGGTATGGCTCGTATATTGACATGGGTAAGCATAGCAGTGTTGGTGGCAGCATTTTGGGGCTGCGAGCATTCGGCCTCAAACGGCAAAATGGCGGCTATCGAACGCAAGATGCGCCCTTTTGAATACTTTGCTTTTCAACGCTCGTATCCCGATGCCACTTTCGATGCCGACGGATGGCGGCGCAACGTAACGGCCTTGCGGACCGCCTTCGAGCGCAGCCGACCGCGCTCTTTGGGAACGGAAAACAGCAACCAGCCCGATTGGACACTGCAAGGGCCGGGCAATGCGGCGGGGCGCGTGAATACCATCGCTATTCACCCTCAAAACGACAACATCGTACTGGCCGGCTTTTCGGCGGGTGGCATCTTCAAAACCACCGACGGTGGTATCAACTGGCGCCCCGTAGCCGACGATCACCCGGAACTGGCTGTGGGCCACATCGTCTATCACCCTCACGACCCCAACATCGTGTACGCAGGTACGGGCGACCCGAACGTGCCGGCGTATGTCTTCAATGGCCACGGCATTTACCGCAGCACAGACGGAGGTGAGTCGTGGCACTACTTGGGCCTCGGCGACGAGGGCATCGTTTCCAAAATTCAAATAGACCCATTCACCCCCACCACCATGTACGCTGCCGTGATGGGCAACCCGTACGTGCGCACCAATAAACGCGGCATCTATAAGAGCACGGACGGCGGCCATACGTGGACGCAAGTGCTCTTCGTCAGCAATCAGGCCGGCGCCAGCGACCTGCTCATCAACTACAACAACCCGCAAATCCTGTACGCCTCGTTCTGGGACCGCGTGCGCAGCAATCAGGAGTCCATCATTGACGGCCCGCACGCGCGGGTCTATAAAACCACCGACGGTGGCCAGACCTGGACGCAACTCACCGGCGGTCTGCCCACGGGCCGAAATGGCCGCACGGGCTTAGCCATGTCGCGCCAAAACCCGGACAAACTCTACGTGGTCTATATTGACACCTTAGCCACCACCGGCGGCCTGTATAAAACCGAAAACGGCGGCCAGACGTGGACGTCCGTAGATGTCTCAGCCTTAGAAACGGCGGTAGCAGACTTCGGCTGGTATTTCGGCAAAATCCGCCTCGACCCTAACAACGACGAGGAGGTTTACTTTCTGGGCATCGTGCTGTGGCGAAAGCCGGCGGGGTCGAACCAATGGCTGACGGCCGCCAACTCGCACGCCGACATTCACGACCTGCAGTTTGCGCCTTCCGGAAAGCGCTACTTAGGCTGCGATGGCGGCGTGTATCGCCATAGCCCGGGACAACAGCAGTGGACGAAAAGCCTGAACCTGCCCACGACGCAATTCTACCGAACTTCCTACGACCACCATCGCCCACACTTATATTACGCTGGTGCGCAAGACAATGGCATCCAGCGCGGCAATGCTCAGGGCTACAACAACTGGCAGGCGGTGTTCCCGGCTGATGGCTTCCGCTGTGCTTTTCACGCGACGGACTCGCTGACGTTCTGGGTCGAAACGCAAAACGGCGAAATCCACAAGACCACGGACGGAGGCCAGACGTGGCAGTTCGGCTCGCGCTGCATCGGCACACCTGACCGCTGCAACTGGGACATGCCCTACTTCCGCAGCCGGCACTCGACACAGCGCCTCTTTGCCGGCACCCACCGCGTGTATTTCTCCGAAGGCGGTTCGGGTTGGGGGGCCATCTCTGGCGACCTGACGCGCGGCATCATCTTCGGCCCGCGCTTCCACACCATTTCTTGCCTGGATGAGTCGCCTCTGCAGGCCGAAAAACTCTACGCCGGCACCTCCGATGGCCTTGTGTGGCGCCGCACGCCGTCAGGTACATGGGTCAATATCAGCACCGGCTTGCCCAACCGCTACGTCACCTCCGTCTGCGGCTCGCCGACGAACCCCACCCGAATGTTTGTAACCCACTCGGGCTTCCGCGACAACGAGCGCATCCCGCACGTACACCGCTCCGACAACGACGGCGCTACCTGGACGGACATCAGCAGCAACCTGCCCAACATTCCAGTCAACGACCTCCTCGTATTGCCCGGCCACGCCGACAGTATCCTTTTCGTAGCGACCGACGCAGGCGTCTATTACACCAAAAACGGCGGCGCTCACTGGCTGCGGCTGGGCACCAAATTACCTTTCGTGCCGGTGTTTGACCTGGAGCTCAACCCGGTGCGCAACCAGCTGATGGCAGCCTCTTACGCGCGCGGGCTATGGACATTCCCACTCGACTCGCTCCACCTGCTGCCCGGAGCGCCCGCCGTGGCCGTGCAGGGCTTTGTACGCACCGAAGACGGCCAGGGCATCGCCAACGCCCGCTTGTGCAACAATCCGCTCGTACTCAGCACAGCCACCGGCGCCTACCAGATATCCGCCGGCGCTCCCTGCCTGACCGATAGCCTGCGACCTACTCGCACCGACGACCCACTCAACGGCGTCAGTACCTTCGACCTGCTGCTCATTAACAAACACATCCTTAACCTCGAACGCCTGCCTTCGCCCTACAAAATCATCGCTGCCGATGCCAACAGTTCCATGTCCGTTACCACCTTCGACATTGTGCAATTGCGCCGGCTCATTCTGGGCATGGATACTACGCTGACCCAAAGCCCCCTGTGGCGCTTCGTGCCGGAAAGTTTCTCGTTCCCAAACCCGGACAATCCATTTCAGACCTTCTTCCCTCAGACTGTCGCCATAGCCTCAGGGCTACAACCGCAACAGGTCAATTTCGTCGGCATCCGCATCGGCGACGTGAACGGCAGTGCCAGCACGCAACTGAACGACCCAACGCCCGCCCTACCACGCCAGCCTTGGGCGCTTCATGCCGCTAACCGCGCCTTTCGAGCGGGCGAAACGCTGCGTGTGGTCTTTGCGGCCGATTGGCAAACGACCGCCGCCGCTCAGTTCGGCCTGGCCTTCGACCCGCAAACGCTGGAAGTGCTGGACGTAGAGCCCTTAGCCGATGGCCTTTTCGCTGAACACTTCGCCCTCCGCCCGGGCGGACGACCCTGCCTGACGGCCTGCATAGAAAATGTGCGCTACCTTAGGCGTTCATCGGCATCCAATGCCAATGACGAACCCGTCCCGCTGTTTGCCGTACGCTTCCGAACCCGCCAGTCTGGTGAACTCCAACAGGCACTCGCGCTAACTGACAGCCCTACGCCCGCTGCTGCCTTTTTAGGCGAAGGGCGCGCGCTGCAGCCCGTATTGCGCTGGTCAGAGACGCCACTCGCAGAAGCACCGGCACGGCCCATAGCCTTTCCTAACCCTTTCGGCGCCAACGGCATGCACCTGCACCTGTCGGCCAGCGACCAGCTCGCCGACGTGCGCCTCTTCGACGCCCACGGGCGCCTGCTCTGGACCACCACGACCGCCGAAACACGCCTCCACCTGCCAACAGCACTATTCCCCACTCCCGGCGCCTATTGGCTAGAAGTGCGACAGGGCGCCCAACGCTGGAGTATGCGCCTGACCCACTCCCCGTAACCGCCAAACTTATTTGGCCCAAATAGTACCCAAACTCGTCTGGCCTGCCCAAACACCTGCCCAACAACCCTAAAAACCCGCGGGGTGCCTTCGGTGCTCCGCGCTCCGAAGCCCCCCATCTATGCCCAATAACGCATTACACGGCCTCCTGACGGGAGAAGTCGTGGAGACAGGTTTCAGCGAGGCAGCAGCCTCGTCAAAACTGAGCAAAAAGCGGCTGCTCTACCGCTCTACACGATATCTTTGCCCGAAAGACGACAGAACGATGTACAAACTGCCCATTGGCATACAGGATTTCAGGAAGATCCGGGAGAATGGCTTCAAGTATGTGGACAAGACCCGTTACTTGTATGATCTGGCCAGCATGCCCGTGTCCTACTTTTTATCCCGTCCGCGCCGTTTTGGTAAGTCGCTGACGGTTTCGACGTTGCAGGAGTTGTACTCGGGCAGTCGAGAGTTGTTTGAGGG
>CAZYEV010000007.1:0-26571 GCA_964646615.1 uncultured Saprospiraceae bacterium | reverse complement strand
GCCTGAGGTAGCCTCAACCGGCATCTACCCTTCAAAAAGAAGAGATTATGGACCTGACACAAACATTGCCGCCGGCTTATGAGCAGCGCGCAAAAAGCTCCTACGAGGAAATTCTGGAAGAGGGTTTCGAGAAAGGCCTTGAAAAGGGTCGCGAAGAAGGCCGCAAGGAAGGTCGCGAACAAGGTTTGGAAAGAGCATTGCGCGCCTTTATGAAGAAAAATCCGGATTGGAACGACCCGGCTATAGCAGATGCTTTCGAGGTCTCTGTGGAGGTTGTGCAGAGAGTACGGCGTTCGCTCGTATGATACCCTGGCAGCCTGGCGATAGTCTTTGCGCCTGAGGTAGCCTCAACCGGCATCTACCCTTCAAAAAGAAGAGATTATGGACC
The DNA here is from genome assembly GCA_964646615.1 of uncultured Saprospiraceae bacterium. Taxonomy (GTDB): domain Bacteria; phylum Bacteroidota; class Bacteroidia; order Chitinophagales; family Saprospiraceae; genus M3007. The sequence goes on along the minus strand of CAZYEV010000007.1, from coordinate 26,183 downwards.
TGACACAAACATTGCCGCCGGCTTATGAGCAGCGCGCAAAAAGCGCCTACGAGGAAATTCTGGAAGAGGGTTTCGAGAAAGGCCTTGAAAAGGGTCGCGAAGAAGGCCGCAAGGAAGGTCGCGAAGAAGGTTTGGAAAGAGCATTGCGCGCCTTTATGAAGAAAAATCCGGATTGGAACGACGCGGCTATAGCAGATGCTTTCGAGGTCTCTGTGGAGGTTGTGCAGAGAGTACGGCGTTCGCTTTAACTTCTTCCGTGTGCTGGCCTGGCGTTTAAAACAATGCAAACAGATCGCTGACGGCTGGAATACGCGAGGTGATAAAGCCTTCGGCGTAGCGTACCTGGGCCGACCGGCCGAAGATGCGCGCTTTGGCTTCCATGAAGTCGAGGAAATCTTTGCTCGAAATGGGTGTTTGAGGGCCTTCGTCGGGTGCGTCAGGGTCGTAGAACTGTGAGCGGAAGGCCAGGATGGCCTGCATCTTGCGCTCGAAGTAGGGGGTGATGTCCACAATAAAGTGCGGCGTCAGGTGGCGGTCCTGAATGTAGTGGAACACAGATTGAGGGCGCCAGGATTGTTGTGGGGTGCCGTAGTCGTCCCAGGTTTCGATTTTGAGGAGGCCAGCATAGAAGCAGGCATCGGCGGCTAATCGGGCGGCTTTGCCGTGGTCGGGGTGTCGGTCGCTGGGAGCGTTGCACAGCACGATACGCGGCCGATGCTGTCGGATGACGCGGATGATGGCCAGCAGGCTTTCGCGCGAATACTCGAAGAAACCGTCGGGTAGGTCGAGTTGAGTGCGGAAAGTCGCTCCCAGGAGTTGCGCGGCCTTCTGGGCTTCCTGGGTGCGCAATTCGGCGGAGCCGCGCGAGCCTAATTCGCCGCGCGTGAGGTCGAGAAGGCCGAAGGTATAGCCCTTGTCGGCCTGATGCAGTAGTGTACCGGAGGCGCTCAGTTCTACATCGTCAGGATGTGCGCCGATGGCCAGGATGTCAACAGTCATGAGTACTTTTGTTCGAGAAAACAGACACTGCTATGGAGATGAATTCAGACCTCGCAGCCCGGCTGGAGGAGATGAAGAAGAGCCTGTCGGCTCTGGAACAATCGGAGCAAAGGTGCAGAGAACAGTTGGAAACGCTCAGGCAGCGCTATGCCGACGACCTGTTTGCCGAACGACAGCTGGCGCGTCAGTTGCGCGAAGACCGCCATCGCATTCAGCAGGACTACGAGCGACTGCGCTTGCAAAAGGGCGGTTTTGGCCTCAAAATGCTGCTGCTGTCCGGTCTCTCCGGTTTCATGAGTGCGCTATTGCTGTGTGCCATCTACGTGTGGTTTTTAAAGCCTGCGCCTGATTATATTGCTGAGATGACCCGTTTTCGCGCGGCGCATCAGCTGAACCTGGAGCGTGCCCTGAGTGAGCGGCGCTTCGAGGAGGTGGAGCAGGCGCTGGCGCGTAGCGAACGTTTGCCCGAAAACCAGGCCATACGCCCCGGGCTGGAATTGGCCCGTAAGCTGGTGGCCGCTGCCCGGCAAGGGTGTCAATGAGCAGGCTTTAGTTGCGCAACGGTTTGCCGCTTTCGAGCATGTGCTGAATGCGGGCCAGCGTCTTGGGCTCGCCGCACAGGCTCAGGAAGGCTTCGCGTTCGAGGTCGAGCAGGTATTGTTCCGAAACGTGTTGTGGCCCCGTCAGGTCGCCGCCACAGAGCACCCAGGCAATTTTACGGGCGATTTTGATGTCGTGTTCGGTGGCGTAGTTGCCCAGATACAGCGAGTGTGCGGCGATGTAGAGCGCTCCCAGACCCGTGCGGCCCAGCACGTACACGTCCCTGCGCGGTATGGGCTGCACATAGTCGTCGGCCATGGCCAGCACGCGCGCTTTTGCCTCACCGATGTTGCGGGCCGTGTTGAGCACGACGTGGTCTTTTTGCGGCAGTAAGTAGCCGTAGTTGAAGGCCTGAAACGCCGATGTGGCAACCTGACCCGTAGCAATGGTTTTAAACTTCTCTATCAGCGTTGGTATCTGCACATCGCCCTCGCGGCTGTAAGCATCGGAGGCGCGCACAGCAAACTCCTTCGTGCCACCGCCGCCAGGCAGCAGACCAACACCTACCTCCACCAGACCTATGTAGCTCTCGGCAGCGGCAGCCACAGCGTCGCAGTGCATGGCGAGTTCGCAACCGCCGCCGAAGACATAGCCCTGCGTGGCCATGACCACCGGCACGCTGGAATAGCGCAGGCGCATGGAGGTCTGTTGGAAGAAGTTGACAGCCATGTTCAGCTCGTCCCACTCCTGCTGGTAGGCCATCATGGCAATCATCATCAGATTGGCGCCCACGGTGAAGTTCTGGGCGTTGTTGCCAATCACCAAGCCGCGCCAGCCCTCTTCTTCGGCGATGCGAATGCTCTCATTGAGGCCGCGCAGGATGCCTTCGCCGATGGCATTCATCTTGGAATGGAACTCTAAGCACAGCACTCCGTCGCCAATGTCGTGCAGGGTGCATTCAGCATTCTGGAATACGGGCTTCTGGTTCCGATAGGCGTCGAGTACAATAAACGCCTCACCGCCGGGCAGCGGTTCGTAGGTCTTCGTCTGTGGATTGTAACACAGGCGTTTGCCGCTTTCCATTCGGTAGAACTGCGTATGGCCGGCTGCCAGCATGTCTTTGACCCAGGGCGCTATCTTTTCGCCGCGGGCTTCGGCGGCGGCGGCTCCTTCGGCTACGCCGACCATATCCCAGTACTCGAACGGGCCTTTGTCCCAGGCGAAGCCAGCGCGCAGAGCATCGTCAATGGCGTACAGGGTGTCGCTGATTTCCGGCACCCGATTGGAAGCATAGGCAAACAGGCTCAGGAAATAGCGCTGGAGCAACTCAGCACCCGCATCGTTGGCCTGGAAAATGGCCTTCATGCGGCGCGGTAGTTCGTCTATTTGCTTTAGCGTATCGAGCAGGGGCAGTTTTGCCTTTTGCGAGGGCCCATATTCGAGCGTCTGCAGGTTGAGCGCCAGCACAACGGAGCGGCCTTTGTCGTCTTTCTGGTCGGTTTTTTGATAAAAGCCTTTGCCCGATTTGTCCCCGAAAAACTTGTTTTCAATTAGAAATTGTAAAAACTTCGGCATCTCGAAAGCCTGCACCTGTTCGTCGTTGGGGCAATTTTGGCGCAAGCCGCTGATGACGTGGGCTGCGGTGTCCATGCCTACCAGGTCAGCCAGGCGGAAGGTACCCGTTTTAGGCCGGCCAATAGCCGGGCCGGTGAGTGCGTCCACTGTGGCGATGTCTAATCCGAGTTCGTAAGTGAGCTGGAATATCTTCGCCATCGAAAACACACCGATGCGGTTAGCGATGAAGGCCGGTGTGTCTTTGCAAAGCACCGTTTGCTTGCCCAGAAATACATCGCCAAAGTGCATGAAGAACTCCGTGACGGCCGGGTCCGTGTCGGCGGTAGGGATGATTTCCAGCAGGCGCATGTAGCGCACCGGGTTGAAGAAGTGAGTACCGAGGAAGTTTTTCCTGAAATCCTCGCTGCGCCCTTCGGTCATCAGGTGGATGGGAATGCCTGAAGTGTTAGAACTGATCAGCGAACCGGGCGCCCGGTATTTTTCCACCTTTTCGAATATCTGGCGTTTGATGTCCAGGCGCTCGACGACGACTTCAATGATCCACTCGCAGTCTTTGATTTTGGGAAAGTCGTCCTCGAAGTTGCCCACCGTAATGCGGCTGGCAAATTTGGGGTCGTAGAACGGGTTAAGTTTGGCCTTGAGCGCGTTTTGCAGCGCTTGCTGTGCGATGCGGTTGCGCGCTTCGGGTTTTTGGGCGTCGGCTTCCGACAGGTCGGGTGGCAGGATGTCGAGCATTAAAACCTCAAAACCACAGCCGGCTAAGTGGGCAGCAATGCCCGTGCCCATGAGGCCGGAGCCGAGTACGGCGACTTTCTTGATGTGCTTAACAAACATACGAGCGGAACGAATTTCTGGACGGGAGGTGTTGAGCAGACATGTGCACGAAGGCAGCGAACCTTCGCCGCGCGAAGGTAGGCAGAGGCATTGAATTAGCCCGCGTTAGCCCCGAAACGGTTGGAAAGATAACAGACCTTAGGCCGGAAAGTTATGCCCCGGGCGCACGCCGCCGCCGCAGGTACTCGATGGCTAAAGCGTAGCCTTCCAGCCCCAGGCCGACGATGCAGCCCACACAGCGGGCCGTCAGGTAAGAATGGTGGCGGAAGGTCTCGCGCGCGAAGACATTGCTGATATGCACCTCCACGGCGGGTTTGCCCACGGCTGCCAGCGCATCGGCCAGGGCAACGGACGTATGCGAATAGGCGCCCGCATTGATGACGATACCGTCGGCCTGCCGGCCCAGCTGGTGCAGGCCGTCTATAAGAGCACCTTCGCTATTGCTTTGAAAATATTCCAATTGGGTCTCCGGGAAGCGCTGGCGCAGGTCTTCCAGAAAAGCCTCAAAAGAAACATTGCCGTACCACTGCGGCTCACGCTGCCCCAGCAGGTTGAGGTTTGGGCCATTTATTATCAAAATATGCATGTACCGGGAACATAAAAAGCCATCAGTCGAAGTGCAAAGATGCGTCGCAAGAAGTGTTTCCTACACCTGCCAGTACGTTGGCCATTTCACCTCAGAAAAATAGTCCTGGTCGAGTATGCAAAAAGGATTGCTGTGAATGCTTTATATTTGCATGGTCTTTCAATAAAAAAGCGCACGCACCGTTCAGCCACAGATCATCCGTAAGCACTAACCCGGTTTGGCCTATGCTGTTTCGCCGCTACAATGAGTCGTCTTTGGACCGCCTCGAGCGAGAGGCAAACAATGACTTTGGGCTTCTGAGAGATTTGGGGCCAGAGCATTTTGATAGTAACCATTTGCTGGACTTGCGGGAGGAAATTCGACAACGTCTGGATCGCTTCGACCGCACTACGAAGATGCTCATGGTCGCAGGCGCCGCGGCAGCTGGCTGGTTTATGGGAGGTGTTGGATGCGTGTTTGCGGGCTGGAAGATTATGGCAGCCATCTGTTATGCGCTTTCAGGCCTTTTTACCTTGGGCTTTCTGGGCGGAGCCTGGTGGCTGAAGTGGAAATACGAAAGCCGCGGCGAGTTGATGTACACGCTTTTACAGGTGGAAGAGGAACTGCGCAATCGCGCCGCGCTGAAGGGTCGAGGAGCCACCTCTCGCTGACATTCTTTCGTCACGCGCTTATCTCTCCTGAGTTTTGCCTATGCTCGAATCGTTCCTTGTCGCCTTCCGGGAAACCTGCGAGCGCGGCACCTTTATCAAATGCACCCTCAGCCGACCCACAGCGCAAGCGCCGACCGATTTGAAAAACATTTACTTGCGGCCTGTTTTGCTTAAAAAAGGGTATCGGATCGCTTTCACCTATCGCTTCGCCACACGCGACGAGGTGAAAAACTTTACTTTAGAAAAAGCTGAAGATCAGCTGAAAGCCCTGTTGAACGGGCAATTTCAAAATGCCGACCTTTTCAGTACCGAACAGGATTACAGCCTGTCGAAAGGGCCATACGGAAAAACCATCTGGCAGGCCAAGCCACCCAGCCACCAGCAATCGGCCGACTTGAGCCACGATCGCGCCAAAAAGCGCCTGCTCGACCCCACAGCACCCTGGCTGTGCGAACTGGGTATCACCAACCGGCAGGGCCAGGTACTGCCCAGCGCTCAGGACAAATGGAAACAGATTAACAAGTACCTGGAGATTATCGAAAGCCTCTTGCGCGCGCACCCGTTGCCACCCGACGCACACATTGCCGATATGGGTAGCGGAAAGGGGTACCTCACCTTCGCCCTTTACGACTTCCTGACCCATCGCCTGGGTTTGAAACCTACCATCGTGGGCATCGAACGGCGCAAGAACTTAGTGGACTTCTGCCAGCAAGTGGCTCAAAAAGCAGGCTTTTCAGGCTTGCAATTTCTCGCTCAGGATATTGCCGACTACCAGCCCGAGTACCTAGATATGCTCATTGCTTTACATGCTTGCGACACCGCCACCGACCTGGCATTGGCCGCTGGTATCCAGCGTCGGGCACATATCCTGCTGGCTGCTCCGTGCTGCCACAAACATGTGCGCCAGCACATGCGGCCCCAAAACGAAATGACCCCAGTAATGCGCCACGGTATTCTGGAGGAGCGCCAGGCGGAAATCCTTACCGACGGCATCCGAGCCCTCCTCTTAGAGGCTAACGGATACAAAACCAGCGTCTTCGAGTTCGTATCCACCGAACATACAGCCAAAAACCTGCTCATCACAGCAGTCTCGGCGGAGCTGTCCAAAGAGCATCGCGCAACTGCCCTCAAGCAAGTGGACGCCCTCAAAGCCAGCTTCGGCCTACCAGAGCACTACCTCGAACACCTCCTGGCCGCCAGAACCGACAGCCATGACTAAGCCTTATGGCCCTTCCACTGGTCTACTAGCTGAAGCGTCTCCGGCAAACCATTGAGCCGCCGCACATTAGGAGGGAAATGCACAGGGTTGGCAAATACCTGCATGCCCGACACCAGCATCTGAACGTTCCCTAACGCTTTCGAGGCCTTATCCAAATACTGCTGCACCGACTGACGCGGTAGGGGGTCGTTCAGAATGGTGTAAACATAGTCCGGTTTAAAACTCTGAACAGCGTCTTGCAGATCGCTCAAGGATACGCCCGAACCTAAATAAAGCACCCGAATGCCCCTGCGACGCAGCAAATAAAACAAGAACAGCAGTGTCAACTCCTGGCGCTCATCCTCAGGCAAATAAAGCAAAAAACGCGGAGCATTAGGCTCCGGCTTTAGCATCTCGCTGTCAATGGCCACCATCAACTTACGGCGGATGAGCTGGGTGATAAACTTTTCGTGCGCCAGCGAAATGCTACGGGTAAGCCACAATTCGTTCAGGCGGTTCAAAAAGGGATAAATCACGTCCAGCATGACCGGCTCGAAACCATGCTCCCATTGATAATTCAGGAAAATGCGCTCGAAAGCGGCCTCATCCAGATCAAGCATGGCCAGCGTCAGAGCCTCAATGCGGTTATCCGTAGTCTCGGTACGCCGTGTGAATTCGGCAGCGCGCGCGCTGATTTCTTCCGGCGGCATCTTGGCCAGCTTGCTGATCTTGTAGCCCGCGCGATTCAGAAGTGCTATGTTGAAAAGCAAGCGAAGGTTCTCATCGTTGTAATAACGAATGTTTGTCTCCGTTCGGGCGGGTAAAATAAGCCGATACCGCTTCTCCCACATCCGAATGGTATGGGCTTTGATGCCTGTAAGGCGCTCTAAGTCTCGAATGGAATAAACGCTCATAATTCTCGGCGGCAAATGTATGCAAACCTCTTCTTTGTTTAAATTCTTCCCGACCCAGCAAGAATAACTGTTCAACGCACATGCTTAAGAAGTGTTCGCTGCAAGCCAAAATTTCGGCAGGCTTTTTGCACAAAAGTTCTACATCAACCGCCGCTAAACCGACAAAAAGCGCCTTTCCCTAAAAAAAGCGACCGAATTCTTGATGAGTCTAAAAAAACACTTACCTTTGACGCACAAAAACTAAGCAAGGTCATGCTTTCCTTTTTTAATAAGAAGTCGAACAACCAGACGCCCAAAGAGCAGCAGCCCGAGTCCAAGAGTCAACTGGACAAGGTGCAGGAGAATATGCAGGTCTTGGATAAAGACGAGATGCTAAAGGTAGAGGGCGGCAAGACGACCTCTAAGCCCTTTGGCCAGACCTTCCCCTGGAATTCCACTTTTGGCGGCACGATACCGCAGTGATCGGAACCGCATTTTGGTAACAAAACAAGCCTCCCAGGTTAAGCATTGCTTGCCGGGAGGCTTGTTTTCTGTTGGTGCGTTTGAGGCCCGTGTGCGCAGGCGCGGTGGCAAACTTTTCGTCTTCCGGGCAGATCAGTGCCCTATGAAGGCTTTTTTGCCCGAAAGGACCACGTTACCCACACCTGCGCCGCTTCTGTGCCGTCCGGCAAGCAGCCTGTAGAAAGCACACGCAAGGTCTGAGCCTCGCCAGTAGAAGCGGCATCCCGCACCGCCCGCCCAATCTCCTGAACAGCCTCACACGTAAAACGGAGCGGCTGGTTCGCTTTTTTCAAAAAGGCCGCCTCCACATGGGTAACCAGCATAGACACAGGCTGCGTCTGCCCCTGCACGGCAACCCAGGCGGGCAAACCCGTAGAAAGCTCCGCAGCAGCACATTGTGCAGCAAAATAAATGGAGCGAAAAGGGTTCTGCGACCGCCAACGATAAGGCAGCCCAACCACGCAACATTCGGCATCGAGCCGCTCTAAATGCACGCCCATGAACGCCGCAGCGGGCAACTTCCACCACAAAAAAAGGCGAAAGCGCCACGAGGAACCAAGCCAACGAGTCATCTTGTTTTGCATACGCAAATATACCACCCTCTTCGTCGGGCCACGAAAAACAGTCTCTCCGTCTGGCCACAACCCGCTTAGGCACTGCATTCGAGACGACACCTCTTGACGGGAGATGTCGCCTCAAGTTCGTGCCTTCGTGGCGGCCTTGCGGCCTGAAGCGAGTGGCGTCGTTCGCAGGGGTAAAGAGACAACAGGTTTAAAAAACCATTAAGTTTCTGCGAAATAAGCACACAACAGCAAGAACCCTCTACTTTTGTAGTCGTGAGCGGGCATTTTCCAAACATACGTAATATATGAACTGGAGAAGACTCAACGGTCAACGCATCGAAAAGCCGCTCCTGGAGGCGGTGGAGGAAACCATCCGGCGCGAGGTCGCCGAAGGGCATCGGCTCAAAGTCTGCATCGGCACCGACTCGCAGGTGCTGGGCGATGAAGTGCACTTCGCTACGGTCATCGTGTTTCTGCGCGAGAAGCGCGGTGGTTTCATGTTCATTTCCAACGACAAAAGCACGCGCCAGATGAGCCTGCGCGAACGCATGATCCTGGAAGTGGGCCGCTCCGTCGAAGTCGCCTACTCGCTGTGCGAACTTCTGGATCGCTACGATGTGGGCCTGGAGGTGCATGCCGACATCAACACCGATCCGATGTTTGAGAGCAATGCGGCCCTGAAAGAGGCCATGGGCTACATTCTCAGTATGGGCTTCGAGTTTAAAGCCAAGCCCGACGCCTTTGCCTCCTCCTCCTGCGCCGATAAGTTCGTGTAGGGCGTCTGAATACGGAGCGTTGGACAGGCACAAGGCACCGAGCACACTCGGTGCGCGGGCACGAACCGCCGCCTGCAAAGGGCAAAAACGCCCGCAACGCTTACAGACCCCCCTCAGCATCTTACCTTTGCCCCATGAATCGCCAAGCGCTGGTCGCGGAAATTTTCCGCCGAAAAACCTTCCTCTGCATTGGTTTAGATACCGAGCCGGCGCGCCTGCCACGGCCGTTGCAAGGGCAGCCCGATGGGGTGGTTGAGTTCAACCGCCGCATCATAGACGCCACGCGCGACCTGTGTGTCGCCTACAAGCCCAATCTGGCCTTCTACGAAGCGCGTGGAGCCGAGGGCTGGCGCGACTTCGAGCAAACGGTGCAGTACATCGGCGCTGAGCATTTTATCATCGCTGATGCCAAGCGCGGCGACATCGGCAACACCTCGCGCCTGTACGCAGAGGCATTTTTCCGGCACTTACCCTGCAACGCCGTTACTGTAGCGCCCTATATGGGTGCCGATAGTGTCGAACCATTCCTGTCCTTCGAGGGCAAATGGGCCATCGTGTTGGCCCTGACGTCGAATGCGGGCAGCGCTGATTTCCAGCAACAGCGTCTGGCCCCGGAAGGAGCGCTGCTCTGGGAGCGCGTCATCGGGCAGGCGCGCTATTGGGGGACGTCGGAAAACCTGATGTTCGTCGTAGGCGCCACACACCCTGAAGCGTTCGCGCGTGTGCGTGCGCTGGCGCCGGAGCACTTCCTGCTCGTGCCGGGCGTAGGTGCCCAGGGCGGCGACCTGGAGGCCGTCTGTCGTTACGGCCTCACGCGCGACTGCGGGCTGCTGGTCAATGCCTCGCGCAGTATTCTGTACGCCTCCTCGGGCGAAGACTTCGCTGACGCTGCGCGCGCCGAGGCCCAGCGCTTGCAGCAACAAATGGCCCGCCTGTTGGAGACCTTTACTGGTTGATGAGTATCGGCGCCGTCTTGCCCGAACCCATGATGACGATTTTGGCGTTGGGCGAAGCCGCCAACTCGCGCTGCACCTTAATCTGTTCGTACTGCAGCAGCTTGTCGGTCAGCGAGGCCGTCAGAATGCGCTGATAGTCGGCGATGCCCTGCGCTTCTACGCGCTTGCGCTCGGCTTCCTGGCGCTCTTTGTCCAGGATGAATTTCATCTTTTGCGCCTCTTGTTCGGCGTTGATTTTGGCCTCAATGGCAGCCTTGACCGATGGCGGCAGGTTGATGTTCCGGATGAGCACCTGCTCCAGGATGAGCCCGCGCTCTTTAAAATCTTTCTCAATGGCATCGGACAGGCGCTGCTGGAATTCGTCGCGCTTGGTCGAGTACAGCGACACCGCGTCGTAGTAGGCCGCATAGTCGCGGATTTTAGTACGCACCAACGGGCGCACAATGACGTCGCGGTAGCCCTGGCCAATCGTGCGCAAAATGTCGGGCGCCTTCTCAGGAACCACGCGGAAGAGCACCGTCAGGTCAATGACCACTTCCAGACCGTCGGACGATAGCACGCGAATGGCGTCGTCGCCCATGCGTTGGCTCTCGTCGTGCACGCCCGACATGGTGTAGTTTTGGGTGCGGATGTCGAAGTGAATGACCTCCACAAGCGGATTGACGACATTGAGGCCCTCCGTCAGGATGCCGGGTTGCACCTTGCCAAAAAGCGTCTGCACGCCCACCGTACCGGGCGAAATCTGGACGAAACAAGCGCTCAGCAAGCCCAGTACAATCAGGCCAAAGCCGACAAAGCGGCCAATGCGGGCAAACTGGCCAAAAGGAGAACCGGGCACTGGACGCCGAAGCGTCAGCGAGATGGCCAGAATAATCAGGCCGAGGAAAACAAGAACCATAGCCGTGAGATTGGGATGTGGGTGAAAGTATATGTGCAGAGGGCGCCTCAAAGCGCACTGGCAAATTGGCGCAGCAGGCGCACATCGTTTTCAAACAACAGGCGAATGTCCGGGATATTGAACAGGCGCAGAGCTTGCCGCTCGATGCCCATGCCAAAGGCAAAGCCGGAGTAGCGGCTGCTGTCAATGCCGCAGTTTTCGAGTACCTGTGGGTCCACCATGCCACAGCCCAGTATTTCCAACCAGCCAGTGCCTTTGGTGAGGCGGCGGTTTTCTTCGGTGTCTGTGCCCAGCCAGATGTCCATTTCGGCGCTGGGTTCGGTGAAGGGAAAGAACGACGGCCGCAGGCGAATTTTGGGCGCGCCAAACATTTCCTGGGCAAAGTAGAGCAGTGTTTGCTTCATATCAGCAAACGAGACACCTTCGTCCACATACAGCCCTTCCACCTGATGGAACTGGGCGTGCGAGCGCGCCGAGATGGTCTCGTTGCGATAGACACGCCCCGGAGCGATGATGCGAATAGGCGGCTTGCGCGTTGTCATTACACGCGCCTGCACGTTGCTGGTGTGCGTGCGCAGGAGCATGCCCGGGGCATCCACCACATAGAAGGTATCCTGCATATCGCGCGCCGGGTGGTCTTCCGGCGTGTTCATGGCCGTGAAGTTGTACCAGTCGTGCTCAATTTCCGGCCCGTCGGCCACAGCAAAGCCGATGCGTTCAAAAATGGCGATGATGCGCTCCAGCGTAATAGCCACCGGATGGCGCGCACCCAGTGGGAGCGGTTCGCCCGGCGCTGTCAGGTCGAGGGCGGCGGTGCTGGCCTGCTCGGCCTTGACCTCCAACTCCGCTTTGGCGCTCTGGTAGCGCTCCTCGGCAGCCTGCTTCAGAGCGTTGACTACTTGCCCGTATTCGCGCTTTTGCTCCGCCGGAATGTGGCGCATCTGTTCCATGTAGGTCTTCACTAACCCTTTGGAACCAAGATAGCGCACGCGAAACTGCTCCAAAGCTTCCGCGGTGGAGACATCTTCAGCGCCCAGCGCCTCCGTAACTCGTTTTACTTCTGCCAGTAAGTCGTTGCCAACAGGATGAGACATGCGTGTGGTTTTTTATGCGCCAAAGGTACGAGGCGATGCGCGAAGCGCAGCAAAATAGCACGGTTCCCGGCCGACGGCCTTCGTTGCTCGCTTTAGGAGGCGTCCTATTCCCATGCTTTATGAACATTAGCGAAGAGGCCCAGTAGGCCGTTCAAGGCATGACGGGTATCTTGTGCAGGGGTTGCGCGGGCGGCATCTCCGGTTAGCGCAGCGCCGAATGGTACGCCGTCAGCACTTGCTCGGCAGCGGCAAAGGGCGACAGCCGACCCGCAGCCACCTCCGCCTCCAGTGTCGGCAGCAGCGTGCGTACGGCGGGGTGCTGGTAGAAGCCCTGGCGCAAGCCGTCCTCGATGCTTTCGCGCAGCCAGTAAAGTGCCTGCTGCTGGCGCTGTTGGGCGAAGTAGCCGCTGTCTTGAAACTGGCGCAGGCACTCCTGCACGGCCTGCCACACTTCGGCAATGCCGGAGCCTTCTGTGCTGCTGCAGGTCAGTACGCGCGGCGTCCAGCCGCTGGGATGCGGAGGCAGCAGGCGTACGGCGTTCCGGTAGTAGCCCTGCGCCTGGCGGGCCAGTTGCAGGCGCTCGCCGTCGGCTTTGTTCACCACCAACAGGTCGGCCATCTCGACGATGCCGCGCTTGATGCCCTGCAATTCGTCGCCCGCGCCGGGCAGCAATAGAAGCAGAAAGATGTCGGCAATGTGGCGGGCAGCAATTTCCGACTGACCCACGCCCACGGTTTCTATCAGCACCAGCTCGTAGCCGGCGGCTTCTACCAGGCGGATGGTTTCGCGCGTTTTGCGGGCCACACCGCCCAACGAGCTGCCGGCAGGCGAGGGGCGAATGAAGACCCGCTCCGAGGCAGACAGGCGCTCCATGCGCGTTTTGTCGCCCAGAATGCTGCCGCCGCTGACGGCGCTGGAAGGGTCAATGGCCAGCACGGCCACCCGGCGGCCTTCCTCCACCGCGCGCATGCCCAGCGCTTCGATGAACGAGCTCTTGCCCACACCCGGCGCACCGGTGATGGCTAAGCGCAGCGTGTGCTCGCTCGCGGTATCCGCCAGTAGCCCAAGGAGTTGCTGCGCCAGCGCCTGATTGTCGGGCCGCGCGCTCTCGATGAGCGTAATGGCGCGGCCCAGCGCGACGCGGTCGCCAGCGCGAATGCCTTCGGCGTACTGTTCCACAGACCATTGCAGGCGCGGCATGGGCAAGCAGTGTTTTGGGCAAAGATGCGAGGCTTTGGGCGCACGTTTACAGAAAATGGCGCGTCAGTGCGGGCCTTATGGCGCCAAGGCGGTGCGCAGCCATTGCGCCAGGGCTTCAGTGGGCACGTGCTCGATAGGGTGTGGCAGGTTGGGCAGGCGCTCCAGGCGGGCGTTGGGCAGCCAGCGCGCCGCCTGTTCGGACTCCTCGAGGCTGACCATCTGGTCGCGTTCGCCCAGGCCAATGCGTACCGGGCAGGTTACGCGGCGCAGGTCGGCTTCGCCGAGCGCTTCGCCAGCGCCCAGCCGGCGCAGCAGGTCAGCAGTCTGGCGCACTACCTCGCGCCAGTCCTGAGCGCGGTGGCGTTGGGCCAGCGCCTCGGCAAAGGCGGGCACACGCTCGACTATGCGCTCGGGGGCCAGGCGCCCGGCCTCGCGCGCTGCCGTCTCGGGCGCCCAGTCGAACTTGGTGCCCAGCGTAGCAATGACGTGCACACGCTCGGGCACCATCAGGGCCATACGCAGGGCAACGTATCCGCCCATGCTGTAGCCGAACACGGCTATGGGTTGCCCAACACCCTGGGCATCCAGAAAGCGCAGCGCTGCCTGCGCAAAGGCGTCTATCGAAAACGGCCCTTCAGCAGGCGCGTCGCCGTGGCCCGGAAAGTCCGGCGCCAGCGCATGCCACTCGCCGGCCAGTTGCGTGCGCAGGCCGTCAAATTGGGCGGCAGCGCCTAAAGCGCCATGCAAAAGCAGTAGAGGCTCCATGTCGTTCGGAAGCAGGCAACACCCAAAAGGGCCCTACTGGCACGCGACCGGGAGCGCCTCGTTGCGTGTTTATAGTGACGGTTGAAGGTGCTAAAGCAGTCATCAGGCTAAGTGCGCCTGATAGGCAGCCGCGTCCATGAGGGCGTTGAGGTCGTCCGGGTTTGCCAATTCTACTTTGACAATCCAGCCCTGGCCGTAGGGGTCTTCGTTGACGAGCGCCGGGTTGCCGCCGCGCGCGTCGTCAATGGCCGGGTTGAATTCCAGCACCGTAGCCTTCACGGGCATGAACAGGTCGGAAGTGGTCTTGACGGCTTCTACTGTGCCGAAAACACCGTGGGCGTCAATGGTTTGCCCGACGGTCTCTACCTCGATGTACACCAATTCGCCCAGTTCGCTTTGGGCAAAGTCCGTGATGCCTACGTAGGCGATGTTGCCGCTTTCTAAGCGAATCCACTCGTGGTCTTCCGTGTATCTGCAGTTGTCAGGAAAGTGCATGGAGGAAAACAGGTTTTGTTTTTGATGAAAAATCAGGTTGAGCCAGCCGCCCATTTGCCGGGCGGGCCAAAGGTAAAGCGCCGCAAAGGTTGGCCAATAAGCCCGAATAGTTTTTGCATAGGAAAAGCGCCCTGTGTGTGTCCGAAGGCGCGCTTTGCCTTTCTTTGCAATTTCTCTCACCGGCAGGCGCGCAGGCGTCGGCCCAAAGGAATAGCCTATGAAAGAGCATATCGGCCAACACGAGTTTTTTATGCGTTTGGCCATCGAACAGGCCCATCGCGGCATGGTCAACGGCGAAGGCGGCCCGTTTGGGGCGGTCGTGGTGAAGGACAGCCACGTCATTGCCACCGGCAACAACCGTGTAACCAGCACCAACGATCCTACAGCCCACGCCGAGATAGTAGCCATTCGGGAAGCCTGCCGCCGGCTGGGCAGCTTCCAGCTCGACGGCTGTGTGCTGTACACCTCCTGCGAGCCGTGTCCGATGTGTTTGGGCGCCATTTACTGGGCCCGACCGGCCCGCGTGTTCTTCGGCTGCACGCGCCACGATGCGGCAGCCATTGACTTCGACGACGATTTCATCTATCGGGAAATAGCCGCACCCCTACGCGAGCGTCGTATCGAGATGACGCCCCTGTTGCGCGAGGAGGCCTTGGCGGTCTTTGCCGCCTGGCGCGAGAAGGCAGATAAAACGCCGTACTAAGCCTGGCCCGTTTGCTCCAGAAAGCGTTGCCAGCGGCCCTGCGCGTCAGCGGGCGTCAGGGTGGTTTTGCGCATCCGGAAAGGCGCGTCGCCGGGTGTGGCTATGACGACGCGGTCGCGGTCGTTCTTTTTGTCCTGTTGCATAAAGGCCCACAGGCTGCTCCAGGAAACTTCGCTGAGCGACACGGGCGGCAGCAGCGGCCGCAGCAAGGCGATGTCGGCGGGCGATGGGTCGTCCATTTCACACAGCATGCCCGCAGCGATGGCCTCGCCGTGGGTGATGGGCTGCCCAATGCTGAGGAAGTGGCTTTCCAGCCCGTGGCCAAAGGTGTGGCCGAAGTTGAGCAGGGCGCGTAGGCCGTGTTCGAGCGGGTCTTCGCTGACAATGTGCGCCTTGACGGCAATGGAGGCGCGCAGCAGGCTGCTCCACTCGTCGGGGCTGAGGCTTTCAGGGGCAGTCAATACGCGCGGGTGTTGTTGCAGATATTGCAGCAGTTCGGGGGTGCCGATGTAGGCGTGTTTGGCCACTTCGGCCAGGCCGCTGCGCAGTTCGCGCGGGTGCAATGTTTGCAGAAAGGCCGGGTCAATGAAGACGCTGGCAGGCTGTCGGAAGGCGCCAATAGTATTTTTGATGTCGTCGAAGTTGATGCCCACCTTCCCGCCCAGAGCGGCATCGGTCATGGCCAGCAGGGTAGTGGGGGCCTGGACGAAGTCAATGCCTCGCTTATAAGTGGCTGCGCAGAAGCCGCCCAAGTCGCCCATGACGCCGCCGCCCACGATGAGCACTAAGGCGCGGCGGTCAAGTTGGGCTTTCAGCATGGCTCGCCAGATGTGCTCGCACGATAGTAGGGTTTTGCCTGCCTCGGCATCGCCCGGCGTGTAGGTCTGCGTGTTGGAAAGGGCCATCGGGCACTTGTGAAAGTCACCCCACACCTCCGACAGTGCGTCCACTGCGGCCTGACCAGCTGGAAGAGCGTTGGCATCGGCCAGAAGAAACAGGTCGGAATAAGACGCCCGATGCGCTTCTACCCACGACAGGAGCATCCGCTCGAGAGAACCTATCCACACCGGGCTGCCAGCGATGACAAAGTCGGGCGCGCTCATGCGTGGCCGTTGGCTAAGGGCATGTGGATGCTGACGGTCGTACCGCGCCCGGGTTCACTGTCCAACGCTACTTTCCAGCGGTGTTCGCGGCAGATGGTGTGCACGTAATAAAGGCCCAGACCAAAGCCCTTGACGTTGTGCACGTTGCCGGTCGGCACGCGGTAGAACTTCTTAAAGATGTGCCGCTGGTGTTCAGGGGCAATGCCGATGCCGTGGTCTCTGACGGCGAGCACGACATGGCTATTGACGGGCATAAGTTCGACCTCGATGTGCGGGGCGTTTTTGGAGTACTTGACGCCGTTGTCCACCAGATTGTGCAGGATGTTGGTCAGGTGGAGGCGGTCGGCGCGCACGAAAGCGTGATCGGTGTGCAGTTTCAGTTCGAGCGTGCCTTTTTTCTCCTCTGTTTTCATTTCTAAGGAGGGTTGCAAGCCGCGGATAAGGTCGGCTACGTCCACCTCTTCGAGGTTGAGCTGCACGTGGTCGCGCTCGATTTTGGCCAGCTGGAGCACTTTTTCCACCTGAGTGTTGAGGCGCATGATTTGCTCCTTGATGATGCCGGCGTAGCGCGACAGGCGGGCGTCGTTCTGGATGACCGGGCTTTGCAAAAAGACGTCGGTCGAGATGTTGATGGTCGCAATGGGCGTCTTGAACTCGTGCGTCATGTTGTTGATGAAATCTCGCTGCAGCTCCGAGAGTTGCTTTTGCCGAAGGATGACGCCGATGGTGTAAATGAAAAACAGCACCGCCAGGAACACCAACACGGTGAAGGCAATCACCACCCACATGTTGGCCATGATGTTCACCTCCTTGTTCGGAAAGCGCACGCCGAAGTAGTAGATGAAATCGCTGTCGTGGTGGGCGGGCAAGGGCGCCTGCAGTTGCGTGCTGGCGTCGCTTTCGGCCTTTTTTTTGTATTTGACCAGCCGGCCGCTGACCATCTGATTGCTCGAGCAGTCGAAAATGCCGTATTGGAAATCTTCGCGCAGGCCCTGCTTTTCAAAGGCTTTTTGCAGATAAAACTCCAGCGAGGCCTCGTCGAACTGGTTGTTGATGTTGACCACGTAATAGTTGGACTGCACCTGCTGAATGAGGTTGGCATCCTCGAGCACAAACAGGCCAATGCGCGCCAGGTCGCGAGCGGTTTCCAGCAGTGCCTGGCGCACGCGGCGGTCAAAATCCTGCTCTTGCAAATCCCACATGCGCACCACCCAATAGGTCTGCACCGACAGCAGCCCCATGACGGTGAGTGCGCCCAGGATGATAACCCTTCTGATGGTGCGGTTGGTCATAAAAACGAAATAAGAACGCTCGAGAGGCTTTAAGTAACCGGTTGCCGCTGACCCCTGAAGCCAGCACTACCGTTTTGCCTGCAAAAATAGGCACCCTACAGCGGCTGCAGGGCTTCCATCTCGACCTGTGTCTTAAAAGTCTCCGTTGTCGGTGGTCAGGTTGATGTACGCCCCGAGGTTAAAGGTGGCGTACACGTTCACGCGCGCTGAGCTGATGCCTGCGCTCGTGCCGCCCCCGGGCGACCAGCCGATGTAGAAGCTTTCGTCCCAGAACGGCAGGTACAGCTGGCTGTGCAGCCGCAGCCCGGCGCGAGCGCTGAAGGCGTACTTCAGCCCCCCGGCAAACGAAAGCGTAAAGCGCGTGTAGTCGTTGTACTGCGGTCGCGAAGGGTTGAATACCGTCAGCCCCACGTAAGAGCCGAAGTAGCCCGCCGCGCGCGTGCTGACCGTCTCTTTAATGCTGCCTACCAGGATGTTGTGTACCGCTATCTGCCCGAGGTGTTCTTCCTTGAAAATAACGTCGTAGTAGCGGTAGCGCAGGTCGGTGTTGAGGTAGTTGTATTGAATTTCGATAAAAGCATTTCGCGAAAAACCCGCGCCCCGGCGGCCGCTGCCCACGGCGAGACTGGCGCCGAAATTCCAGTTGTCTAAAGTACGCACCTTGCCGTAGTACATCTGAAGGCCAGAGGCCGTGGAATAGCCTACGTGTGGCGTGAGTTGAACCACAGGCGTTTGTGCGACTGAAAAGAGCGCACTCCAAAGGAAAATAAGAAGAAGAAAAGCAGTACGCATGGTAAAAAAGGAGACGTAAGCAAGCAGGCGCTACTTTTTCGGTTCAAAGACCCACCGAACGGTCAGGGCGGCGTTGCTGGCGTTGAAATAGGTTTTGTTGATAAAAATAAACGTCGGCATCCAGTCGGCTTGAAACCCAACGCGCCCCACCCGCAGGTCGAAACCCAAAATGCCGGAAGCGCCCAAATAGGTCTTATCGCCAAAAATGACGTTAACGCCTGGGCCAAAAATGGCGGCAAACTTCCCGTTGCCGGTCAGCGGAGCCAGCTTCTCGAAGAAGGGGGAAATGGCAAGGCCATCAATGGCCCGGTCGAAATTGAAGCCCGTCAGCACTTCAAAAGCTGCGGTGTTGGCGCGGTTGTAGTGTTTCCAGCTCAGGCCAGAGGCGCCGCCAAAACGAGCACCCACACTCCACTGAGCACAAGCAGCAACAGCCATCAAGGTAAAGATGGAGCAGAAGAAGGCTTTTCTCATCATGTTCATGCGATAAAAGGAGGAAAAGAATGAAGGAATAGTAACCGCCCGATGACGACCCATGCGCAGCGACGGCGGCAATATCACTGGCATCGGAACAGGCCGAAAATTAGGGCAAGTTTTTCGGCAGAGTGCGCGAGCGGCATCTCATTTGGAATTTTTTTTAGCCTTCGGGCGTAATTTAGCGCCAGCATTGGCCAAAAACCAGTGTGTTCCCGAAGTGCTGGCAGTACCTGTCTTATTAGCGCCCAATATGTCGTACGCTCGCAACAGTGCCCTGTGGTGCCTCTCCCTGTGGGTTGCCTCGTGTCTGGCCCAGCCTGACCTGGAAAAGCAATGGCAAACCCGCTTCATCCTGGCCGAAGACGGCGACACGCTCGAACTGCCCGCCGGGCGCATCGAGCTGACCAACACCCTGTGGCTCGACGGCAAACGAGGCATCGTCTTGCGCGGCGCCGGCACCGACCGCACTGTGTTGTCGTTCCGAGGCCAGAAGCAGGGGGCCGAAGGCCTTAAAATCACCAACGCCTCCGACATTGTGCTTGAAGGCTTTACCCTCGAAAACAGCCGCGGCGACCTGCTGAAAGCCCAACAGGTGAACGGCTTGACACTGCGCGACCTCAAAGCCCAATGGACAGGCAAACCGCGCAAAACCAACGGCTCCTACGCCCTCTATCCAGTGCAATGCCAGCGCGTGCACATCGAGCGCTGCACAGCCATCGGCGCTTCCGACGCGGGCATCTATGTGGGCCAGTCCGACAGCGTGTGGATAACCCAATGCCTCGCCTATCACAATGTGGCTGGCATCGAAATCGAAAACACCACCAACGCCTGGGTGTGGAACAACACCGCCCGCGACAATACCGGCGGCATCCTGGTCTTCGACCTGCCCGACCTGCCCAAAAAGCAAGGCGGCCGCGTACTGGTGTGGAAAAATCAGGTGCTGCACAACAACCACAAAAACTTCGCCCCTAAGGGCAACATCGTAGCCAAAGTGCCGCCCGGCACCGGCATCATGGTGCTGGCCACGCGCCAGGTGGAAATCGCCGAAAACACCGTGCTCGACCACCGAACGGCCCCCACGGCCATCGTCAGCTACTACATCGCCCAAACGCCCATTCAAGATAAAGACTACTCGCCCTATGCCGCCGACGTGTACGTGCACGGCAACACGTACTCCGCCGGTAAGCGCCGCCCCACCTGGCGCCACCGCTTAGGCTTCCTGCTCTGGCTCAAATTCGGACGCCGACCGCCCAGCATTGTGTACGACGGCATCACCGACCCCAACGCTCCCCAGGCGCACATTTGCCTGCGACAAAATGCCAACGGCTCATTTGCAAACGTGAAAGCGGCACAGGGCTTCAAAAACATCACCACCGACCTGGCTCCGCATGATTGCTCGCTTCCGCCTTTGCCCCGGCCCGAATAGGCTGCTCTTAGCCGCCCTGGCCTCCATGGCTGCCCTCCTGCTGCTGGCGGCATTTAGCCGCCCCGCTGCGCCGCCCCGACCTGCGCAGCGCCTGTCGGAATACGGCTTTTTCGTCGGCCCATTGGCCAACCTGCAGCCTGCAGAGGGCGTATTCCCTTACACCGTCAACGCAGCGCTCTTCAGCGATTATGCCGAAAAAGCCCGCTTCATCGCCCTGCCCAAAGGCGCGCGCATGGGCTTTCGGGCCGAAGGGCCATTCGACTTTCCAGCCGGCAGCGTCATTCTCAAAAACTTCTTTTACTTCCACGACGCCCGAAAGCCCGAGCAGGGCCGCCGCATGGTGGAAACCCGTCTGCTCGTGCGCGAGGCCGGCGGCTGGAAGGCCCTGACCTACGTGTGGAATGCCGACCAGACCGATGCCCTGCTCGAAGTGGCCGGCGCCGAAGTGCCCATCGGCTGGACGGACGCCACCGGCAAACGCCGCACCCTCCAGTACCAGGTGCCCAACCTCAACCAGTGCAAAGGCTGCCACGCCGCCGACGGCCAGCTGGTGCCCATCGGCGTCTGTGCCGAACAGCTGCACCGCCCGGATGGCCCCAACGGCAGCCCCCTCGACCGCTGGAGCGCCGAGGGCCGCTTAGAAGGCGCCAACGCCGCAGCATTGACTGCCGTAACGCCGCTGGCCAATTACGAAAACCCCGGCCTCCCCCTCGACGCCCGCGCCCGCGCCTACCTGCACGCCAACTGCGCCCACTGCCACCACCCGCGAGGCCCGGCCAGCACCAGCGGCCTCTTCTTAGACGCCACCCAAACCGACCCCATGCGCCTCGGCATTTACAAACCCCCTGTAGCCGCCGGACGCGGCAGCGGAAATCGAAAGTACAGCATCGCCCCCGGAAAACCCCACGAAAGCATCCTCCTCTACCGAATGGAACACGACGACCCCGGCATCCGAATGCCCGAACTCGGACGCCAAATACCCCACCGCGAAGGCATCGAACTCATCCGCCAGTGGATCCGTCAACTCCCCCCGTAACCGCCAAACTTGTTTGGCCCCGTAACCGCCAAATTCATTTGGCCCTGTAACCGCCAAACTTGTTTGGCCCAGTACCGGCCAAATTTATTTGGCCAAAAAGGGCCGGCGCAGTCCCCCACGCCGACCCCCAGGTCGCTCGCCCCGGAAAGGGCAAGGTTTTTCTCACTGCTTCACCACCTTCAGCGCCGCCGTGGCCTCACCCGCCCACAGGCGCACCACGTACGTGCCTGCGGGCAGCCCTTGCAGGTTCAGGTCGAGTTGCTGCTTTCCGGCGGGTAGCTCTTGGGCCAGTGTGCGTGCGGTGCGGCCGAGCAGGTCGGCTACTTCGGCGCGCACGAGGCCGTTTTGCGGCAGTTCAAAGGTCAGGCGCAGCGCGTCGGTGGTCGGGTTGGGGCTGGCCGTCAGCTGGAGTGCGGCGGCGTCGGGGGTGGGGGCGCTCACCTGCAGGCTGCGCGTGCCAAAGCCGAACCAGCGGCCCCAGTCGTGGGCCGAGATGACCAATGGGGCCGAAGTGCCCGTGCCCTGGATGCGGTTGGGCGCCACCGTGCGCTGGTAGAGGTTGTACTGATTGTTGACGCGGCGTTCGAAGAGCAGCGTGTTGTCGGTGCGCGTGTAGCTGGGCCAGCCCAGCACGCCGTTGTCGGGCACGAGGAAGTCCACGTCGCCCGTTTGCACGTTGGCGCCCAGCACGTGGTACTGGTTGGCCAGGCCGTCCACGTAGTCGAAGGCGATGACGAACGGTGCCATTTGCGAAAACACCGGATTGCCCACGCTGGCGCCCGGCGGCAGGCCGTTGAAGAGTTTGGAGATAGGCGGCGTTGCTGCGGGCGTGAAGGCGTTGTTTTGCCAGAAGCGCATGAAGCCGATGTCCCAGTATTCTAAGGTCTGGCCGGTGGTGCTGGTCAGGCGGTTGAAGGCGTCGTACATGATGTATTCGCCCGAGTAGTCGAACTCCAGCACGTCGGCATAGCGCACGTCGCTGGTCGTCTGTCCAGTTGAATAGGTGGGGTTGTACAGGGTGAACACGCGCGAGTTGCCCAGCGGGTCGCCCAGGTCGAACACATAGACGCGGTTGTCGGCCGTTTGGGTGATGGCGGCTAAGAAGCGACCGTTTTTCGAGATGGCCACATTGCGCCATTCGGGAAACTGGCTGAGTTGGCCCACCTGATAGAGGAAATTGGGCGCCACATACTGCAGGTCTATGGCGATGATGTGGCCCTGAGTGTTGACAAAAACAATTTGCAGGCCGTCGTCCGACACGCTGGGCCGGCTGGCGACGCCGCCGTTGTAGAGCGAGCCGATGTATTGCCCGTTGTCGCGGTGCAGGTCGAGCAGGGCGCCGTTGTTATTTTTTGACACGATAAGGCCGAAACCCGGGTTTTCCTTAAGCAGACCGAAGGGATTGGAGGGCTGGCCACCGCCGATGCCTACGGTGGTAAAGGCGCTGGCGGCGGCGTTGGCCACCGTGCTGCCGTAGAGGTCGGTAGCGGCCTGGATGACGGCTAAGCGGCAGTCCACGAACTGGCTGGACTTGACTAAGTAATCGCGCAGGGCCTTGTAATAAACGCGCTCGGCGCGCTCCAAGCCCACGGCAGCGTTGGTAGCAAAGAGGACGAAAGCGCGATTGACGATGCCCGAGTTGATGTGGACGCCGCCGTTGTCTTGCGGGCCGTTGTACTTTTCGCTCATGTGCTTGGGCTGCGCGGGCGAGCCGTTGTTGGGAAACTGCATGTCGCGCAAGCAGTTGTTGGGCGTGGCGCCCGGGCGCACGACGTCTTCGCCGATGAGCCAGTTGCTGCGGTCCACACAGACGCCGAAGATGTCGGCAAAGGACTCGTTGAGGGCGCCGCTCTCGTTTTGGTATTCCAAGTTGGCCGTGTTTTCGATGACGCCGTGGCCCATTTCATGGGCGCCCACGTCGAGGCCGCGCGCCAGGTCGAAGAATAAGGTGTTGCCGGCGCCGTACCACATGGCGAAGCCGTTCCAGAAAGCGTTATCCATGGGGCCTCCGTTGTCGTCGGCGACGTTGAAGAACGAGAGGATGTTGCCGCCTTTGCCGTCAATGGAGTTGCGTCCGTGTGTGTTTCGGAAGTAGTCGTGGCTCTGAATGGCGTTCCAGTGAGCGCTCACGGCGCTTTTGTTGTTGAACACCGTGGAGTTGGAGATGAAGATGGTGTAGTCAAACGTGTTGGGTTTGGTCGGCGTAGTGTTTTTGGCGTTGAGCGTAACGATGGCGCCCACGGGTTTGCCGGGCATTTGCGAGGCGGCGGCGTTGAACATGGGCTTGCTGGCGTCTTCTAAGTAGTAGTTGGAGCCGATTTGCCAGGCGCCGAAGGTGCGGTTGATGTTTTTCAGGTCTAAGCCGCTGCCCGTTACCGGGTTGCCGTTGCCGGCGATGGTGGCGTCGTGGGTGTGGTCGCACAGCGCAGGGGCGATGGTGAGCGTTGGTGCCGGCGCGTCGTGGAAGGGCGCGATGCGGCATGTGTGGTCGAAGTGGTGCAGAATGCTGCCGTCGTGAGCGTCAGCGAAATAGACCTTGCGGTGCAGCAGGTCGGCGTACAGCGTAACCATCCACGCGAGGCGTTCGGCGTCGAGGCGGCGTTCAGGGTGATAAATGACCAATTCCGCGCGGGCTTCCTGGCCGCCCACTAAGGCGCGCTCTTCGTCGGTCCAGTACGTCTTGTGTGGGCCGAGGTGCGCGCGCACGTGCTGGATAGCCTCTTCAGCACTGAGCGTGGGGGTTACGGAGGCGAGTTGCGGCGTTGGATAGTAGCGCCCGTTGAGCAGGGCGAAGGTGCCGCTTTGTGTGTGCGCAATCACCTCTGCGCCATAGACGGGCACACCCTGATAGACCTGCTCTAAGCGAACGTGCCAGGCGCCTTGCTCGTCCTGGTGCGCACGGCGGGCGACGAACTCTGCCTCTGGGTGCTCGATGCCGTTGGGGCGCAGGGCTGTCAGGTAAGCCAGCGCGCGCGACTCCATGGGCCGATCGGCATCGGCCACTTCGGCAGCCTTCACCTGCCCGCTGAACCAGATAGGCAGTCCGCTATCGGCATCCAGCGTGCGCTCTACCAAAGGCGCCTCTGCCGGCGCTTCCGGCAGCTGCAGTACACCAATAGGGCGGAAAGGAAAAGGCTCGGCCATCAAAGGCGGCGCCGCCGGCGGCACACCCGCCCGACCGGGCCAGGGATTGATGCGAAGTCGTTCAGGCGCCGGCCGAGGCCCATCAGCAGGTGGGTGCATTTTGGCGCTTTGCGCAAAGGCTGCGTGCTGAAGGAGGGTTGCGCACGCCAGGAGCAGGAGGTGTTTTTTCATAAAAGTAATGTTGTTTAGGTGGTTAAAAAAAAAGCAGAGGAGTGCCCTGCCGCTGCGTCCAAAGGTCGCCATTTGCATGGCAATGCCCATTATTTTTGAGGTAAAACCCCGTGAAAGCGCAGCAAATGCTGAGGAGCCTGCTCGTTGTAAACGCACAAGATGAGCGCATTGCGCAACCGAGCCTCGCGTGGAAACAAAATCTTGATAGGGTTGTGTACGTAGCCTTGCTCGCCAAACAACTCCAACTGCGGCGAACGCGGACGGCGAAACAACTTCAACTCCGCCGCATTGGCCGGCAGTGGCACATCGCCGTAGCCCTCCTCCTGCAAAAAGCGCCGAATCATGTCAAACGTGTCGGCCAGCGTCTTGCCGGCAAAAACACTGCGGTACTCCCAACCGTCGCTCCGACCGCCCAGATACTCCGCACCTGCCGGCGGAAAACGTTCCCGCATCGGCACATGCGGCTCCTCCGCACCCGGCGTCGCCTCCGGAAGCAAAAAACCAAACTCGTCGTATTGTGGAGCATTCATTGCGGACACAAAAGTAAAGCAATTCTCCCAGCACCATTAAGACGAGGCGACATCTCCCGCCCTCCGAGGCGACATCTCCCGCAGGGAGGTGTCGTCTCTGCCGTCTTGAGGCGACATCTTCCTCTGGAAGGTGTCGTCTCGGATGGTTTTACTTTCGAGATGTCGCCTTCTCGTGCCTCGAAGACGACACCTCGGGCGTGGCCGCTTCAAAAGCCGTACCTTTGGGCGCAAAGGAAAGGCCATGCGAGAGTTCAACACATCAGGCCCGAACATTCCGGAGCGGCACTACACCATCGAGCGGCGCCCGCAAATAGCGGAGGGCCTGCGCATGGTGGAGCAGGAGCGGTATTTCACTATCTGGGCGCCGCGCCAGACGGGCAAGAGCACGTATTTCCGGCAGCTGGCCGTATATCTGGAGGCCCGAGGGTACGAGGTGGCGCAGATGAACTTCGAGAACTACCGGGCGGCGTCTTTAGAGGCGTTTTTGTACGCTTTCACTAAGCACATTTTCGAGGCTTGGGGGATTGACCTGCGTCAGGAGACCGACTTAGTCCTGGTTTTTGAACGGCTTTCTGAGGTGAGAGACAAAAAATGGGTGCTCATTGTGGACGAAGTGGAGGGCATCAACGCAGCGTACTTTGGTGTTTTCCTGCATTCTATCCGCAACCTGTATCACTCGCGCCAGCGGCACGCCCTGAAGAGCGTCATTCTGGTGGGCGTAACGAACATCCTGAACGTGGTGAGCGACAACGCTTCGCCGTTCAACATCGCGGACAACCTGGAGTTGCCCTACTTCACAGAGGAAGAGGTGTTCGAGTTGCTGGGCCAGCACGAGGCGGAGACGGGCCAGAGGTTCGATGAGGCGGTGAAGCGGGCCATTTACCGCATCACCGCGGGCCAGCCGGGTTTGGTCAACGGCTTTGCGCGGCAGTTGGTAACGCGCTATGCCGGCGTGTCGCCGCTG
>CAZYEV010000006.1:0-73000 GCA_964646615.1 uncultured Saprospiraceae bacterium | reverse complement strand
CCCCCCAGAGCACTCCCCCGGCGGCTGAGCCATTCATCCATTCCCATGTTGCTCTTTTACAAATGAATCACCT
This sequence comes from uncultured Saprospiraceae bacterium, assembly GCA_964646615.1. Taxonomy (GTDB): domain Bacteria; phylum Bacteroidota; class Bacteroidia; order Chitinophagales; family Saprospiraceae; genus M3007. Next base: position 72,927 of record CAZYEV010000006.1, on the reverse strand, counting down.
CTCCATACGCTGCGGCTGTGGCTTCCATGATGGCTTCGCTCATGGTGGGGTGAGGGTGTACGGATTTGAGGATTTCGTGTCCGGTAGTTTCTAATTTGCGTGCGGCCACGACTTCGGCGATCATTTCCGTTACGTTGGCGCCGATGAGGTGTGCGCCGAGCCATTCGCCGTATTTTTTGTCGAAGATGACCTTGACGAAGCCTTCGGGTGCGCCGGCGGCTTTGGCTTTGCCGGAGGCGGTGAAGGGGAATTTGCCCACGAGCACCTCGTAGCCGGCTTCGCGGGCGGCGGCTTCGGTGTAGCCGACGGAGGCCACTTCGGGTGAGCAGTAGGTGCAGCCCGGGATGTTGTTGTAGTCTATGGGTTCGGGGTTGAGGCCGGCGATTTTTTCCACGCAGGTGATGCCTTCGGCGCTGGCCACGTGGGCGAGAGCCTGGGTGGGCAGCACGTCGCCGATGGCATACACACCGGGCACGTTGGTGCGGTAGTATTCGTCCACCTGGATGTAGCCGCGGTCGGTGGTGATGCCTAAGGCTTCTAAGCCGATGTTTTCGGTGTTGGGTGTTACGCCGGCAGCGCTCAGCACGACATCGCACGCGAGCGTTTCGGTCTTGCCGTCTTTGCGGTTTTTGATGTTGACTTTCACTTCCTTGCCGGAGGTGTCCACGCTTTCTACGGCCCAGCCGGCGTAGATTTTCATGCCTTTGCGGGTATAGATTTTGGCCAGTTCTTTGGATACGTCGGCATCTTCGCGCGGCACCAGGCCTTGCTCGAGGAACTCCACAATGGTTACTTCGGTGCCGATGGTGTGGTAGAAGTAGCCGAACTCGACGCCGATGGCGCCGGCTCCGACGACGACCATGCGCTTGGGCTGCTGTTCCAGCGACATGGCGCGGCGGTACTCGATGACTTTCTGGCCGTCAATGGGCAGGTTGGGCAGTTCTTTGGCGCGGCCACCCGTGGCGATAATGATGTGCTTGGCCGTGTATTCGGTTTCTTTACCGTCTTTGTCGCGGACGACCACTTTTGGCCCTGGGGCGAGTCGGCCAGTGCCGCTGATGACGGTGATTTTGTTTTTTTTCATCAGAAACTGCACGCCTTTGCTCATGCCTTCGGCCACGCTGCGGCTGCGTTTGATCATGGCTGGGAAGTCGGCCTGGCTTTTGCCTTCGATGTGGATGCCGTAGTCTTCGGCGTGTTGGAGGTACTCGAATACCTGGGCGCTTTTGAGAAGGGCTTTGGTGGGGATGCAGCCCCAGTTGAGGCAGATGCCGCCGAGGCTTTCGCGTTCGATGACGGCGGTGTTCATGCCCAATTGTGAAGCGCGTATGGCGGCCACGTATCCGCCTGGGCCGCTACCGATGACGATGAGGTCGAAATTCATGTGCTAAAGCAATTAAAAAGTGGTGGTTGCCCAAAAGGCGCGGCAAACATCCGTAAAAATCTCCAATGTTGCCAGCAAGGGCTCAGGTTGCGGCGAAGTGGAAGCTTTTACATTTCCAAAACATTTCCAACGCATTTCCAAAGCGGGTGGAGCAGGTGCGTGCACTTTTGGTCATTCAATCCGCATTTTTCACCAAAAACAAACAGAAACAATGAAAAAGCACCTGTTCTTTTGTGTTCTTGCGCTGGCCGCCGTTTTGGCGCTGCCGTTTGCTGCACTCTCCCAGAATGCCGGTACGAAGCCGGAACTGCCTATGTATCGCTACAACAGCAGTCCTACCATTTCGCCGCTGCCGGTGGTGCAGGGTGATGTGTTGGGCACCATTCAGTGGCGTGCTTTGGTAACGTATGGCGACATCCGTTCGGGCGCCACCATTCGGTCGGTGATTACGCAGCCGGTAGCGCCGGGTGTGTTGCAGGCCAACATGATTTTTCAGACCAGCGGTGCTGCCGGTCTGGTGGATCGCATGATCATTACGGAGACGGGTCTGGTGGGCATTGGCACCAACACGCCGCAGTTCAACCTGCACACGGTGGGCAACACGCACACCACCGGGCGTTTCCATGGGCGTATCCACTTCGATGTGGGCCAGCCGACGGGGTTGCCCAACACCTATGCCGATGAGGCCTATTTCGAGCGCAAGAGCCGTGCGGCGCTGGGGCTGGCGCCCAATACCTATGCCGACGGCGGCATCCTCAGTCTGGCGCCCGGTGGCAACAGCCTGCGCCGCCAGATCTTCAGCGGTGGCACCGACGGCCTCTGGACGCGCTCGCAAGACGCGGGCGGTGCCGACAGCTGGGCAGCATGGGAGAAGCTCCTGACCAGCGGCGACATCGGCGGACGCCCCAACCTGACGGCCCGCTTCCTGCCGCCGGGGCCGACCTCCAGCACGCTGGGCGACGGGCAAATCTTCGACAACGGCGCCAACGTCGTCATCGGCGGCATACCGCCAGCGCCGGCAGCCGTGATGCCTGTGTTCAACCCGGCCGATGTGTTGACGGTCAATGGCAACGCGCGCACTACCGGCAGCGCTACCATTGACGGCAACACCAACACTAACAGCCTCAACGTGGCCAATAACGCCGTTGTGAATGGCACAACGACTACCGTTGGGCTATCGGTTGTTACCAGCGCCTCCGTTGGCGCCAACATTACTGTCGGCGGCAATGCGCAGGTCGTTGGCAACGTCGGCATTGGCAAGGCGCCTACGACGTTCGACTTAGACGTAGCCGGCCAGTCTAATTTTGACGGGCGCGTCAAGATTGGAGCGACGAACTTCCCCGGCTCGACCAGCTACGAGCTGGCGGTGGGCGGCGGCATCATTGCTGAAGAGGTGCTCGTACGCCTGCAGCCCTGGCCCGACTACGTGTTCGAGGCCGGCTACCCGCTGCTCTCGCTGTCGGAGGTGGAAACGTTCATCCAGCGCGAAAAGCACCTGCCCGGCGTGGCGCCTGCCCGTGAGGTGGAGACCAACGGCCTCAACCTGGGCCAGATGCAGAAAATGCAGATGGAAAAAATCGAGGAGCTCTACCTGCACCTCATCGCTTTGGAAAAGCGCATACAGGCGCTGGAGGCCGAAAACGCCACTCTGAAAGCCACACAACAGCAGCGCTAACCCGCTAAAAATCGCAGGCCTATGAAAGCCCTGTTCTGGTTTTTCGCCTTGTGGGCAAGCGCCGCCCTCGCACAGGTACAACCTGCGCCCTGCGGCACGCCAATGCCCACTCAGCTGCCCTTTCCGGAGGAGGTAGCGCTGCAGAAAATGGTGGCCCCGCCGCCGTACGTCTTCTCCATCTTCGTGCACATCCTGCGCAACGACGACGGCTCCAACGCGGCTATGACCGACGCCGTGCTGGCTCAAAACCTGCAGCGTATGGCTGATTTCTACCGCCCGCACAACATCTGTTTCACTTTTGTAGGGCGCGACTTCATTGACAACACCAACTGGAACACCAATTACATGACCAGTGAAATCGGTGCCATGCACGCCATCAACCCGCACAGCGACGCCATTGATATCTATGTGCATCGGAATAATTTCCAGGGTTCAGGCGGCAATTCGTACAGTATTCCATCGGTTTTTTGTTCGGTGGCGGCGCCGTCGTCGTTCAATTTCGAGCACGAGATGGGCCACTGCTTAGGTCTGTGGCACACGTTCGAGACGGCTGCCGGCACCGAATGCCCCGACGGCTCCAACTGTGCCACCGCCGGCGACCAGGTGTGCGACACGCCTGCCGACTACGGCGGCTCGGAGAACAACGACGGCCCGGGCTGCACGCATACGGGCACACAGACGATTGGCTGCAATGGCGGTACCTTTAGCTACGCCCCGCCCACGCGCAACATCATGAGCTACTGGTGGTCCTGTTACAGTGAGTTCACTGCCGGCCAGGCGGTGCGTATGTACAACACCATTAACGCCACGGCTGCATTGCAAGACCGCCTCACGCCGCAGGACCGCGTCATCAGCAATGCCACGCTGCTGGGCGAAATCGCCGTTGGTGCGCAAAACAGCATCCGCATCGGCAACATCGGCGGCGCGGGCGACGTGCTCATGACCGCCGGTGCGCAAGGCATCTGCAACGCGGGGCGCTTCATACAGGTAGAGCCCGGCACGCGCATCTTGCCTACGGGCACCAACAGCGTGCTGCTGACCATCAACGACCTGTGCGAAGGCCTGTTCTTCAAAAGCCCCCTGCCCGTAGCCGACCGCCGACCGCAAACGACAACGCCGGTAGCCTCGGGTGAGACGCTCGAAGCGTTTCCCAACCCGTTCTCCGGCCGTCTGCGTGTGCGCGCCGACCTCGGCCAGGCCGTGCCCACCGCATTGCGCCTCTTCGACCTGTCGGGGCGCTTAGCGCGCGAGCTGCCCTGCCCGGCGCCCGCTCAAGGTCGCTTTGATGAAACATTCGACCTGCCCGACCTGCCCCCAGGTGTCTATCTGCTGCAGCTGCAACACAGCGGCGGCCGGTTGGTACGCCGGGTAGTGAAGGCAGAATGAGGCCAGCCCTTTCCGGCGCCGTCTCCCTGAGTGCATGGCGGGGGTGGCGCCGGTTTTTTTCTCCCATTTTTTATGAAAAAAATTCCCACATGAAACACCTTTTTTTGAAAACAATGCTCGCGGTCGCCCTGCTGTTGGCAACGAATGCCTGGGGCCAGCCCCTACGGGCTGTGCTCTTTCACGAGGCGGCAGGCGAAAAGCGCCCGATACCTGAAACCTTTCTGGGGGCGGATGTGGTACAAAGCCGCATCGTTCTGTTTAATGCCGAAGTGCTGGAAGCACGATGGATTTTCGCCACGCTTTTCGAAGGAGGTGCTGTCGTCTTTGAGCGCTCAGACCAGCCGGTAGAAAACGGCTGGGTGGGCCAGGCTATAGGAAAACAGCGGGGCAACCTCATCCTCACGCCGACGCGAACGGGCTATCACGCCTCCATTTTTGTGGATAAAGACTACTACCGGCTTTTCCCATTGGAGGGCAACTACTACCTGCTTCAGCAAATAGACCGCTCTTCATTGCCCGAAGAAGACTGCAGAGACCTGAAAGGAAGTACATCTCTGCAGCAAAAGGCTTCAGCCAAACCGCCTGGCGACGACCCCATTGGCTGCACCATTCGCCTGCTGGTGGCCTACACGGATGCGGCCGACATGTGGGCGCAAAGCAACGGCTTCGGCGATGCCGTAGGGCTGGCCCAGGCTGCAGTCAACACCTCGAATGCGACGCTGGCCAACAGCGATGTCGGCTTTACCTTCGAACTGGCCTGCGTCGTGCGCGTGGCGTACACGGAGTCGGGCAACTTTGCTACCGATGTAGGGCGCATGCAAGACCCTTCGGACGGCGATATGGATGAACTGCACGCCCTGCGCGACCTGTATCGGGCCGACTTGTGTGTGCTCATTACCGAGGGAAATGGCGGCTGCGGACGCGCTTTTGAGATTGGCACGCCGGAGAACGAGGCCTTTTGCGCGGCTAACGCCAGCTGTTGTGTGGGCAACTTCACATTTGCCCACGAGTTGGGCCACCTCTTCGGCTGCCGACACGACCCCTATGTGGACAATACGGCGACGCCTTTTGCCTACGGGCACGGGTACGTGCAGGTGAGCGACCAGTGGCGCACTGTGATGGCTTACAACAACGAGTGCGAAGACAACGGCGTCTTTTGCGCTCGCGTGGCTTACTGGTCGAACCCGGACGTCAACTATCCGCCGACAGACCAGCCCATGGGCACCACCGCCACGCACCACAACGCCCGCGTACTGAACGAAACCTGGACGAGCGTGCGCGACTTCCGCACGCAGGCCAATGACTACACCCTCGATAATACAACGCTCAGCGGCACCATTTACGCAGACATTACCGCCGCTAACACGATTACGGCCGGCAATAATTACAGCATTGAACCTACCGCCGACGTGCGCTTGCGCGCTGGGGTCTCCATTCGCCTGACGCCGGGCTTTCAAGCGCTGGCGGGCGCCGATTTCCGGGCCAGTATTCAGCCTCTGTCGCCCTGCCCGGGCAGCAAGCCAGCGGAGAACCGCAGTGCCGACAGGCGCCTGCACTCCAGGGATTTTGCACTCTATCCGAACCCGGCCGACCAGTATCTGCGGTTAGAGTACTCCGTGGACGACGAAGGCCCGGTGTCTATCTTCGTTGTCAGCGCGCAGGGAGTTGTGGTGCAGACGCCAGCCTCAGGCCAGGCGCACCAGCGGGGTCATCATCAGCTGCTATTGCCGACCGGCCACCTGCCTGCCGGTATGTACGCCTGCCGGATCGTTTACCCTGACGGCACCTATGCACATCGGGCATTCGTGGTGGCGCGGTAGCTGCTGCCACCTTCACGGCCCCAGAACACTCTCACCTCGGTCGGTCAGCAGAGGCGATATGCTCCGCCTGCTCGCCGGCCTTTTGTCTTTAAGGCTGCCAGCGCGGCATTTTTTATCGCCCGCATTGGATTTTTTACAGGCTATAACCTTTTTCCATGTAAAAAGCAATGACGAAGAATTTTTTCTTTGGCGAGCAGCGTCATTCCTGAGCAAAGCGGTGGGCCGGCATTTTTGTGTTTGTAATTGCTCAACCATTCACTCACTAAATGTCTGCACCTATGAAAGTAGAACAATTGTATACCGGCTGTCTGGCCGAAGCTGCCTACTACATCGAGAGCAATGGCGAAGCTGCCATCATTGACCCGCTGCGCGAGGTAACGCCGTACATCGAGCGCGCTGAGAAGGACGGAGCGAAGATCAAATACGTGCTGGAGACGCATTTCCATGCTGACTTTGTGTCGGGTCATTTGGACCTGGCGAAGAAGACGGGTGCGAAGATCGTGTATGGCCCCACAGCAAAGCCCAACTTTGACGCATACATCGCTCAGGACGGTGAGGAGTTGCCGCTGGGCAAGGTGAAAATTCGCGTGCTGCATACGCCGGGCCACACGATGGAGTCGTCGTGCTTCTTGCTGATTGACGAGAACGGCAAAGAGGTGGCCGTCTTCACGGGCGACACGCTGTTTATCGGCGACGTAGGCCGCCCTGACCTGGCGGTGAAGAGCGACCTGACGCGCGAAGACCTGGCAGGCCTTCTCTTCGAGTCGCTGCGCAACAAGATCATGACGCTGCCCGACGATGTGCGCGTATATCCGGGCCACGGTGCCGGTTCGGCGTGTGGCAAGAAGATGGCCAAAGAGACTGTTTCGACCATTGGCCAGCAGAAGCAGCTGAACTACGCCCTGCGCGCCGATATGACGAAAGAAGAATTCGTTAAGGAGGTAACGACGGGTTTAGTCGAGCCACCGCAGTACTTCCCGAAGAACGCCGTGCTCAACCGCATGGGCTATGAGAGCATTGACAACGTGCTGCAGCGCGGTGTGCGTCCGCTGTCGGTCAATGAGTTCATCACGGTGGCAGAGGTAGAAAATGCGCTCATTCTGGACACGCGCTCGGAGCAGGAGTTCGTTAAGGGGTACATTCCGGGGTCGGTGTTCATCGGGCTGGATGGTCAGTTTGCCTCGTGGGTAGGTACGCTCATTCCCGACCTTCAGCAGCCGATTTTGCTGGTGTGCCCACCGGGTCGCGAAGAGGAAGCGGTAACGCGCTTAGCGCGCGTGGGCTACGACAACACGCTGGGCTATCTGGAAGGCGGTTTTGCTGCATGGCAGGCGGCAGGCAAGGACGTGGACAGCATCGAAAGCATCAGCGCCGAAACGTTCGTCAGCCGCATGAAAGCACCGGACACGGTGGTGCTCGATGTGCGCCGCAAGAGCGAGTATGAAACCGAGCACGTCATCGGTGCTCAGAACTTCCCGCTCGACTTCATCAACAAGAACATGGCCGAACTGCGCCACAATGTGCAATACTTAGTGCACTGCGCCGGCGGCTATCGCTCCGTCATCGCCATCAGCATTCTGAAAAATCGCGGCTTCGATAACTTAGTGAACGTGGACGGCGGCTTCAAGGCCATCAAGGAAACGGGCAAGGCGCCGCTATCGGAGTATCGCGAGCAGATCACGGAACTGTAAGCACGCACGCGCAAACGTAAACAGGCATAAGGACATCAGAGGCCGCTGGAGCAAGGCTCCGGCGGCCTTTTTTTATGGGCTGAACGTTATTTACTGACCTTGTGCAAGGCCATTGCAAGGCAAAAGATTAAAAAACGCAGAGAAATCAGAGATCTGCCGGGGTTCCTGCCTTAGCGTTTCTCGGCGTTCTCAGCGGTTAGAAAATAAGACTCCAGCGATCGCAAAAAATGCGACTACTCCGGCGATAAAACGACTTACTCCTGATTTTTGGCTGAGGTTTTTAAACGGCTGTCTTGCGAAACCGTCCTACGTGTATCCTCGCCTTGCGGCCTGCATAGGGCGGTGGGGGGAGTTTCTTTTTTTGGCAAAACCATCGCACGATGAAGAAGTTACTGATGCTCTTTCTGTTGCTGGGAAGTGTTGTGCTGACCCGGGCACAGGTGGTGAACACGATTTACGGCGCCGTTGAGGGTCTGAGCCAGGACGGTGTTTTGGCTTTTCTGGGCATTCCCTACGCCAGCCCTCCGGTGGGGCCGTTGCGCTGGGCGCCGCCGCAGCCGCATGCGGGCTGGTCGGGGGTACGGCTGGCACAGAACTTTCCGCCGGCATGCCCGCAGAAGGAGTTTTCGCCTGGGGACACGGTGGGTAAGGTTGTCGGTCAGGAGGACTGCCTCTACCTCAACGTGTGGACGCCCAACCTGAGCGGGCGGCTGCCGGTGATGGTGTTCATTCATGGCGGTGGCAACCAGCAAGGCTCGACGAGTCAGATAACCGGCGGCGCACGCATTTACGACGGCAAAAACCTGGCAAAGCGCGGCGGTGTGGTGGTCGTTACCCTTCAATATCGGCTGGGCGCTTTAGGCTACTTAGTACACCCTGGCCTGGAAGCCGAGAGCGCCTGGGGCAAGGCGGGCAACTACGGCGCTATGGATCATCTGGCTGCCCTGCAATGGGTGCAGCAAAACATCGAGGCCTTTGGCGGCGACCCTGAGCGGGTAACGATTTTTGGCGAAAGCGCTGGCGCTGTCAACGTGGGCAACCTGTTGGTAATGCCGGCGGCCAAAGGGCTGTTTCACCGCGCCATCCTCCAGAGCGGGTCGCCGCGCCTGAAAGGTTACAACGCTGCGCGCACGGAGGGCATCGCCTTTGCCCAAAAACTCGGCGCTGCGGGCACTGCTGCCCAACAGATGGCCTACCTGCGTTCGCTGCCACCCGACTCGCTGGTCAGCGGCGACTCCAGCCCTATTTCCGGCAACGGCATCACCCAGGCGCCGTGGCAGCCGGTGCTGGATGAGCACTGGTTTGTCCGGCCGCCTTTGGAGGCGATACAAAACGGCCAGCACAACCACGTGCCGCTCCTCATCGGCTCCAATAGCGACGAGATGAGCCTTCACCTGCCCCTGGTCATTACGCCGCAGATGTTTCAGGCGTTTGTGCAGGCCAGCATCCCGCCCGCGTATCGGCCGCAAGTGCTGGCGACATACCCGCCCGGCACCACCAACGAGCAGGCGCGCGCTTCCTACGTGGCCTTAGTCAGCGACCTGCAGTTCACGGCACCGGCTCGTCGTGTAGCCGATTGTGTGAGCAAAAACCAGACGGAGCCTGTCTGGCGCTACTTCTTCACGTTCCGCCATACAGTGCCCGTATTGCAGCCCTTTGGCGCCTACCACGGCATGGAGCTGTTCTACGTGTTCAACAGCTGGGAAAATGCCACGCTTGGCAGTGGCCCGCTGTTTCGGCCCGCCGACGACAGTGTACAACAACACCTGTTGCGCTATTGGACCAACTTTGCCCGCACGGGCGACCCCAACGGTACCGGGCTGGTGGGCTGGCCGCAATATGCCAGCCCGGCCGATTGCTACCTGGAGTTGAAAGCGACGCCCAACGGCTCGCAATGTGGCGTGCGCACGACCGAGAGCAACCTGTGGGATCAAATCGTGGGCTTTGTTCCGTGCAAAAGCACCATTTCGGTCCCTGAAATGGAGGATGCCTCTGGTGTGTGGAGGCTTTACCCTAACCCGGCATCCGACCGCTTACATCTGGATGGGCCGGCCGACCCTGCGGTGCGCGTGCTGTGGTTCGATCCACTGGGTCGCTTGCTGTGGACGAGCACGCCGGGCGAAATGTCGTTCGACCTTTCGGCTCTGCCGGCAGGGCTTTATGTGGCGCGCATCATCAGCCGATGGGGTAGTCAGGTGCAGTGGGTAGTGCGGCAATAGGCGCGTTTATTGCCCGCCCTCGTCGTCAGCGCCGTTGCCGTTGATGTCCAGCGAGTCGGGTGGTGCGGGCGGTGGCGCGGCTGCGCGCAGGTAGATGCGGGTTGTCCATTGGGCTGTGTCCTGCACGGCGGGTGGGCGCTGCAGGTATTCAGCTATGGTGGGCGGAATGGGCACCCAGCCTTTTTCATCCAGGTATAGGGCCAGGGCCTTTTGGGCGGCGTTGAGGTCGGGCTGGCGCGGTTGTTCTATCCAAAAGTACTGGCCGCCTTCGAGCGTAAAAACTTGTAGCGCGGGCGGCGTCTTTTGCCCTGCGGCTACGGGCGCCGCCACGGCGATGTCGGCCTGGCGCGTGAGGCTGTCTATTGTCCAGAAGAGGGCGACTATCGGGCCGGTGGGCGCAAGTTGTCGCTTGCGCGTCAGGAGGTCTAATTTTTCCAGGTGCTCCCGTACGAACACTTCGGCCTGTTCCAGGGGGACGACTCGCCGAAAGCCGGCGTAGGATTGCTCCTGCCGTTCTTCTTCGCGCACTTCGTAACCGGCGTAAAGGCGGGGCATCATGCTTTCGCAATGACGTTTGAGGTTTTCCAGCCCGCGCTCAAAGTCTTTGCCCACATAGGTGTTGACGTCGGTGAACATCGCCAGGCCGTTCCAGGGGAAGCTGATGTGCATGTGAAAGGCCCAGGTAACGAGGGTCTGGCCGCTGTCGGCCTCGAAGGTGAACCACGTGGGCGAGGCGCTGCGGTAGGGCTTTTCGGTGCTCACCTCGAAGTCCAGGCGCTGAGGTGCTACGGCTTTGAGCACCATGCTGCCGCTGCCCACTTCGCCCTCGCCCGTCCAGGAGTAGGCCGCGCCCGGGGCGCCGTCCTCACCTTCGAGGCGAAGGTCGGCATTCATACCGGCCCAGGGCGACCAGACGCGAAAATTGCGGAAATAGCGCACCTGGTCGTACACCAGTGCTGCGGGCGCCGCTATGGTTATCTGGCGCTCGATGAGGTAACTTTTTTTGGCAAAAAGCCCAAAAAGGGCCAGCAGTGCGCCGGCAATCAGGACGACGTAGAGCAGAAAACGGAAAAGGCGCAGGACAGCGCTTTTTTGTATCATAAGGAAATGCCGTTAAAAAGCCCGGCAAAAGTACACGCATCTGGCAGTGCTGTGGCGAACTTTGCGGGCGCAACGGCGTTTTGCCGGGCAAAGGATTTTTTATCAAAAAAAAAAGAGGGACTATGGCTGACTGGCTGCTATACTTGCTCATTACGCTGGGCGCTTATTTAGGAATGGAATTCATGGCGTGGTTTACGCACAAATACCTGATGCACGGCCTGCTGTGGAGCTGGCACGAAGACCACCACAAGCCGCGCCACGAAAAGCACGGTTTCTTTGAAAAGAACGACCGCTTTTTTCTGGTTTTTGCCATTCCGAGCATGATTTTTTACCTCATTGGCGGGCTGACGGAGCACACGTGGGCCTTGTTTATCGGCATTGGCATCTCGCTGTACGGCCTGACGTATTTCCTCATCCACGATGTGTATATCCACCAGCGCTTTAAGTGGTTTCGCCAGCTCGATGGCTGGTACTCGCGCGCCATCCTGCGGGCGCATGGCGCCCATCACGCCAAAACCACTAAGGACGGCTGCGAGTCGTTCGGGCTGCTCATCGTGCCGATGAAGTATTTCAAAAAACGCAGCGCGCTTAAGCAAGAGGGCGAAAAAGCCTGAGCATTGACCTGAACGGGCGCTTAAACGCACGCTCCGCACCGGTGGCGGAGCGTGCGTTTTTTCATTTTGGGCGTACGTTGCGCCAACTGCCTATATTTGCGCGCTTTTTTGGAACCCGCTCATTTCTTTTCACCTGAACTATACGGTATGCAGATTAAAGGTGTCGTACGTTTCTTCCTTATCGCGCTGACGGTTGTTTGCCTGTATCAGTACTTGCTCATCATCCCCACCAGCAATATTGAGAGCGCTGCCGCGCGCTATGCCGATGAACGCCATGCCCAAAACCCGGCAGTTTCCTGGCAGACGCATTACAGCGCTTATCTGGACTCGCTGTCCAGCGAAACGGTGTTTTCCATTCCACTCATCAAAAAATTCACCTACGCCGACCTCAAAAAGAGCCAGCTGGCTTTGGGTCTCGACCTGAAGGGCGGTATGAGCGTGTTGCTGCAGGTGGATTTGAAGGACTTTGTCCGAAACCTGGCGGGCAACAGCACCGACCCGGCTTTCTTGGAGGCTTTGGAAAAGGCTGCCAACCAGCAGAAGACCCAACAGACGGATTTCATCACGCTGTTCGCCAATGCGTGGAAAGAGGTGGGCGGCGGCAAATCGCTGGCTTCCATCTTCGCCCGCAATGAGACCCTGCGCGGGCAGATCAACTTCGAGTCGCCCGATGCCGAGGTGGTGCGCGTGGTGCGCCAATTGGCCAACACGACGGTGGACGAAACCTACAAGCGCCTCAAGCAGCGCATTGACAAGCTCGGCGTGGTGCAACCCAACGTCAGCTTGGATGCTGCACGCGACCTCATCCTGGTGGAGCTGCCGGGCATTGACAACCCCCAGCGCGCGCGCAACATGCTGCAAAAGAGCGCCAAACTGGAATTCTGGGACACCTACCGCTTTGGCGATGAGAACATCCCACAGGCGCTCGAGAATGCCGACAACCGCCTGAAAGCCCTCCTGGCGGGCGACACCAGTCTGCTGGTTACCGTCAAAGATACCATCTACACCTACCCTACTGGCCCCGACGGCAAGCCGGACTCGTCGGCAACGCCGGAGATGAAGGTTGTGGATAAACCGGCCACCCCGCAGGGCGATGGGCCGCTGTTCCGCCTGCTGACGCGCGCCAACGACCCGCGCAGCGTGGTCATCGGGTACGCCGACAAAAACAAGATGAAGGCCATCACCGAGATGCTCGAGCGCCCCGACATCAAGGCGCTGTTCCCGGTGGACCTGATGTTCCGCTGGAGCCTCAAGCCCGTGCCCGAACGCGACGGCAATACGTCTGTCGCCGGCAAATACGAACTCTATGCCCTCAAGAAGTGGCGCAACCAGGATAAACCGCGTCTGGATGGCAGCGTCGTTACGCGCGCCAGCGAACAGCCCGACCCCAACACAGGCGAGGTAACCGTAAGTCTGGCGATGAACAACGAAGGCGCCCGCATCTGGGCCGAAATGACGCGCCAGGCATATGAGGGTGGTAACCGTGAAATTGCCATCGTCCTCGACGACGAGGTCGTCAGCGCTCCGCGCGTCATCAACCCCATCGAGGGCGGCAACTCGTCCATTACGGGCGGCTTCACGCTCGACGAAGCCAAAGATTTGGCCAACATTCTCGAAGTGGGTAAACTGCCCGCCGGCACGCGCATCGTGCAGGAAAGCCAGGTCGGCCCTTCACTCGGCGCTGACAACATTCGCAAGTCGCTCATCGCCATGATCTTGTCGGTAGTGCTGTTGTGCGTCTTCATGATCGCCTATTACGCCCGCGGTGGCGTGGTGGCCGTCATCGCCCTGCTGGCCAACCTGTTCTTCATCATCGGCACGCTGGCCTCGATGGGCACCGTGCTCACCCTGCCCGGCATCGCCGGTATCGTACTGACGCTGGCCACCGCCGTGGATGCCAACGTGATCATCTACGAGCGCATCCGCGAGGAAATCCGGGGCGGCATGGAAGGCATCAAAGCCATCGCCACAGGCTTCAGCCGGGCACTGCCGGCCATCATTGACGCCAACGTAACCACCCTGCTCACGGCCTTTGTGCTCATCTACTTCGGCCTTGGCCCCATCAAAGGCTTCGGTACCGTGCTCATGGTCGGTATCTTCAGCACCATGTTCACCGCCGTACTCGTCAGCCGACTCATGACGGAGTGGTGGCTCGACCGCGGAAAGGAGATGACCTACAGCTACCCCTGGTCGGAAAAGTGGCTCGTTGACGTCAACGTGGACTGGATCAGCAAGCGCAAATACGCCTACATTTTCTCCAGCGCCATTATCATCATTGGCATCGCCTCCTTCTTCCTGCGCGGCTTCGAATTGGGCGTGGACTTCAAGGGGGGCTACTCGTTCAATGTCAAGTTTGACCAGCCCGTCTCGTTGGAAAAACTGCGCCCGGCGCTCTCGCAGGCCTTAGGCGGCAATCCGATTGTGAAGGCCATCAGTACCGAAAACACATACAACATCACCACCTCGTACCTCATTGACGACACCAGCCCCGACGTGATGGACAAGGTCATCGCCAAACTGCACGAAGGCATCACGGCGGCGGGCTTCTCTACGAGCTTAGAGAACTTCAAGAGCACCTCCGGCTCGGGCACGTACATCCTCTCTTCGAGCCAGGTCAGCCCAACAGTGGCCGACGATATCCGAGACTCCTCGCTCTCCGCCACTATCTGGGCGCTGTCGCTCATCTTCCTGTACCTGCTCATCCGCTTCCGCCGCTGGCAGTTCTCTTTGGGCGCCGTGCTGGCTCTGTTCCACGACGTGCTCATCACGCTGACGTTCTTCACCCTGCTGCACGGCATCGTGCCGTTCTCGTTGGAGATTGACCAGGCCATCATCGCCTGCATCCTGACGGTCATCGGTTACTCCGTGAACGACACCGTTATTGTGTACGACCGTATCCGCGAGTTCATCAACACTTACATCGGGCGGCCCAAAGAGGAGGTGTTCAACATGGCCATCAACACCACGCTGAGCCGCACGCTTATCACCTCGGGCACTACGCTGGCCGCAGCCTTAGTGCTCTTCCTCTTCGGCGGCGACGCCACCAAAGGCTTCGCTTTCGGTATGTCGGTGGGCATCCTCTTTGGTACCTATTCCTCGGTCTTCGTCGCTTCCTCCCTGGTCGTTGACCTGACGCGCGAGCGCGTATTGACCGGCAAAGCCGTGGAACAAAAGCCCGCCGCCACCACACGGCCTGCTGCCAAACAGGTGAAGGCCTGAGGCTTTCGTTTCTGAAAAAATCATGCGACCGGGCGGCTCCTGAGAATTGAGGGGGGCCGCCCGGTTTTTTTTTTGTGGTCAAAAAGCAGCCGCCCCTCATCTCCCACCCCGCAGTACCTTTGTTCATCATGTTTCGGAACGGTTGTCTGATTTGGGCCTCAGGTTTTTTCTTTTGGGCGATGGCGGCGTCTGCGCAGCCGTCTTTTTCGGTGCTGACTTACAACATTCGCTACGACAACCCTGCCGACGGGGAGAACGCCTGGTCGGAGCGTCGGCACTGGCTGGCCGATCAGCTGCGCTTTTACGCGCCCGACATCTTTGGGGTGCAGGAGGGGCTGAAGCACCAGCTCGACTTTCTGCAGGAGCAGTTGCCCGATTACGCCTGGGTAGGCGTTGGGCGCGACGATGGGCGCGAGGCAGGCGAATACTCGGCGCTTTTTTACCGCAAGCGGCGCTTTCGGGTGGAGCAAAGCGGCACGTTCTGGCTGTCGCCCACGCCCGAGCAGGTGTCGAAGGGCTGGGATGCCGCCCTGCCGCGCATCTGCACGTGGGCGCTGCTGGAAGACACCGTGGCCAAACGCCGTCTGTGGGTATTCAACACGCATTTCGACCACATCGGGCGCGAGGCGCGGCGCCAGTCGGCCTCGCTGTTGCTCATGCGGCTGTGGGAAATGAAGCGCCCGCGCTACCCGGCCATCGTCATGGGCGACCTCAATGCCGGCCCCAATACGGAACCGGTGCAAATCCTCCTGCGCGAACTCTACGACACCCGCACGCGCAGCCAGGAGCCGCCCTTTGGGCCTGACGGCACCTTCAACGGCTTCCGCTTCCACGAACCCGTAGAACTGCGCATTGACTACATCTTCACCACTGCCAACCTGCGCACACGCAAATACGCCGTGCTGAGCGACTCCAAAAACTGCCGCTACCCGTCGGACCACCTGCCCGTGTATGCGGTGCTGGAATACGAGTAGTCGGCCGGCCTTTAAACCGGATTTTTTTCATCGCCGAGGCTGCAGAAAAACGCCGAGAGAAACACCTCTGCGGCCCTGTGTCTTCAGCGTTTTTTCAACCTCTTGCCTCCGCAGCCATCTTGTGTGAGGTCAGTAGATAAGTGCCGACGGGAGTGGATGCGACTGCCTCAGTCAGCACCTGTCTTTTTTGTCGTCAGCGCAACAAATCTTATACCTTTGCCTGAAGTCGTAGAGAATGCGCCTGATTGGTGCAAAATTTGTATCACTTAATTGCCTTACCCATGAACAAACGCTACCTTTTCCTGACTTTTCTACTTTTTGGCTTGCAAGGAGTGTATGCGCAATTGCCCAACGACGCTCTGATGATGGCCAAAGGCCAATGGTGCGTACTGACCCAGTACACCCACACCCGGTGGGAGAATTACTGGGAAGGGCCGACGAAGCGCTCCAACCTCAATCTGGGCGTCGTTACGACGCAAAGCGCTATGCTGGGCTTTGACTACGGGCTTTCGCGCCGGCTCAACGTCCTGGCTGCGCTGCCCTATGTGTGGACGCACAGCTCGGCCAGTTACCTGCAGGGCCAGCGTGGCCTGCAGGACTTTTCGCTGTGGCTGAAGTATCAGCCCTTTGAGGCGAATGTAGGCGGCGGTGAGGTGCGCCTGCAAGCCACGGGTGGCCTATCCACACCGGTTACCAACTACGCCGCCGATTATATGCCGCTGAATATCGGCATGCAAAGCCGGACGGCCTCTCTGCGCGGTATTGCGAACTACACCCATGCCAAAGGGTGGTACATCACGCTGCAAGCCGGACACACCTGGCGCAGCGACGTCACGACCGACCGCGACGCCTTCCTGTTTCACGACCAGCTCTACTACACCAACCGGATGCCGGTGCCCAACCTGCTCGACGCCACCGGGCGTTTGGGCTTCATCAACCACCGCTTCCAGGCGGAAATCCAGCTGGATTATTTCACCGGCACCAGCGGCGACGACATCCGCTACAACGAGATGCCGCAACCGACCAACCGCATGCGCGCCACCACAGCCGGCGCTTATGCCAAGTATTTCGTGCGGCAGGGCCTGGCCGTGCAAGCCGCCTTTGGGCAGGTCCTGAGTGGTCGGAATGTGGGCCAGGGCACTACCCTCTCCGGCGGCCTTTCGTATCTGTTCAACACGAGCCGATAATGGCTTGCTTTCTTATCACCCGTATGTCTCAATCTTAATTGGTAAAATGCTATGAACACTACGCCTTACCTTCGGTGGACACTCACAGGCTTAGCAGTCCTCTTTCTCTTAGTTCGCTGCGAAAAAAGCCCGGAAAGCCCGGCGCTCGACCCTTATCCGGAGACCAGCCTCGACGCCAACGGCGGCACGTGGAAGACGTGCGTGCTGACGAGCGGCTCGGAAATACCGGTGCCCGCTCCGGTAGCGCCCACTTCATCGGTGTACCAGCTGGAGCTGAATGACCTGAAGCGGCAAATGGCCGCTGCTCCCCCCGAACAAAAGCGCCTGGCCCGCTTCTGGGGCGGCAACGCCATATTGCGCTGGCACGAAATCGCGCGCGAGCTGGCCGCCCGGTACAATGTACCGCCCAACTACAACCCTGACGGCAAAACGTATCCTAATCCAGACCCGAACAATCCGGCCGCCTATCCGCGTTTCCCGTTTGCCAACCCGCCCTACACGGCGCGGGCGCTGGCTTTGCTGGCAGTGGCGCAATACGATGGCTTGGTAGCCGCCTGGCACGCTAAATTCCAACACAACCGGCTGGCGCCTTACAAGTACGACACCAGCATTGAGCCGCTCATTCCGACCAACGACCTGCCGTCCTATCCGTCGGAGGACGCCGTCATTGCCATCACTTCGCGTGAGTTGCTCAAGATGCTTTTCCCGGCAGAGAAGGAGTACTTAGACCGCATGGCCGAAGAGCACATCCAGAGCCGCCTGTGGGCTGGCGCCAATGTGGAAAGCGACCTGCATGCGGGCCGCGTGCTCGGTCAGGCTGTGGCCAACCGCGTACTGACCTACGCCCGCAACGACGGCATGGCCCGCGCCGGCGACCAGTCGAAAATGGACTCTGTGCGCGCCGACGCAGCCAGCCGCGGCATCCGGGAGCAATGGCACAGCTTAGACATTCCGGAGCGACCGGCCATGCTGCCGCTGTTCGGCTATGTGAAAACCTGGAACTTCGACGATGCCACCAAAATTGCCCTGCGCCCGCCCATGCCGCCCATGCCCGGCTCGCCGGAGTTTGAAGCAGACATGGAAGAACTGCGCCGTATTACGAAAAACCGCACCCGTGAGCAGTTCCGCATCGCTGCCTATTGGGCCGACGGCCCCGGCTCCTACACGCCACCCGGCCACTGGAACCGCCGCGCCGCTGAGCTCATTCAGGAAAAGCAATTCAATGAGATCCGCTCCGCCCGCGCCATGGCGCTGGTCAATACAGCCTTGCACGACGCCGGCGTTACCTGCTGGGACGTCAAGTACCACTACATGATCATGCGGCCCACCGAAGCCGACCGCAGCATCAAAACCAGCACGGGCATCCCGAACTTCCCGGCCTACACCTCCGGACACTCCACCTTCTCGGGCGCCGCTGCCGAGGTGCTGGCCTACCTCTTCCCCGACCACGCCAGCGACCTGCAGGCGATGGCCAAAGAGGCGTCCGAGTCCCGCGTCTATGGCTGCATCCACTACCGCTTCGACTGCGAGGTAGGGCTGGAGACCGGCCGCAAAGTAGGGCAGTACGCCGTCCAGCGCGGCCGCACCGACGGGTCGCAATAGGCCTTGCGGAAAGCCTCCGGCGGCCGAACCGACACTTTACGCAATGAAACAATAGAAGCCACTGAGGGCGCAGAGAGTCTTCTCTCTCTGCGCCCTCGCGGTTACAGAAAACCCTTAGTCCTCTCGTATTCTCGGGGGTGTCGCTTTCTGGTGCGTCGAAGACGACACCTCCACGTGCATTCGTGGCTAAAACCGCTTTGTGCCTTGGCGATAAAAACAAGCGGTAAGAATGCGTACGTACGATAGGAAAAGTGGCTAAAACCGCTTTGTGCCTGGGTGGTAAAAACGCATTCGTGAAGGAGAGGGCCTGCGTCGGCAGAATTTTGCTCAGGAAGCGGGCGAATACCGATTTTTACCCCGCGAAAAACGGCACGAGCGATGGAACTGACCACATTCAAGGATATTTCCCGCGCACTAAGCCCGGAGTTGCCGGCCGATCTGGGCACGATGGATCAGCATTTGGATTTCATCCTGCCCAAGGTGATACCGTACGGCGAAGACCTGCGCGAGGGTGGGTTCTGGCTGGGCAAACGCTGGAAAGAGGTGCGCGACGACGAGGGCTTTCACGAGGCTATCCTGCACATTTTCAACGCTGGTGGGGAGTACTTGCTGTCCCTGGACGGCAATGTGCTCAAAGGCACCTGGAAGCAATTAGGCACGAGCAATTCGCTCATTCTGGAGCTGGCCGGCAAAAGCGAGCTGTTTGACCTTCGCTTTTTGAACGCCGATTTTCTGGTGCTGACCAAGCACGGCGACCAGGTGCGCAAAGGGCAGCGCAAGTACTTTTTCTTAGTGCACGAACCGGCTACACGCGGCTCTGGGGGCGAGCTGGACTGGCGAAGCCTGATGGAAAAAATGTTCAACATCTGGCGAGAGAACAGCATTGGCTTCGGCAGCTGGCTGCTTTTGGCCGTGGTTATTTTTGTCATTCTTTACTTATCCTTTTCAAAATGACGCCAATAGACTGGGCCGTGCTGGTGCTGGCGCTGGCGGGGGTGGTGATTTACGGCATCTGGAAAAGCCGCCACATCGGTACCAGCAAGGACTTCCTGGCCGGCAAGCGCGACCTTCCGTGGTGGACGATTGGGCTGAGCATCATGGCCACGCAGGCCAGTGCCATTACGTTTTTGAGTACCCCTGGGCAAGGGTTTGCCGACGGCATGGAGTTCGCTCAGTTTTACTTCGGCATGCCCATCGCCATGCTCATCCTGGTAGCGTTTGTGCTGCCGGTGTACTATCGGCTGCGGGTAACGACGGCCTATGAGTACTTAGAGCACCGCTTCGACCGACGTATGCGCACGCTGACGGCCCTGCTGTTTCTCATCCAGCGCGGGGTGGCGGCCGCCATCAGCATTTATGCGCCGAGCATCATCCTGTGCGCTGTCTTTGGCTGGAATCTGGCCCTGACCAACGCGCTCATGGCCTTGTTTGTCATCATTTACACCACCTCGGGCGGCAGCGCGGCCGTGAGCCGCACGCAGGAGCTGCAAATGAGCATCATGCTGGGCGGCCTTGTTCTGGCCTTTGTCATTGCTTTGAACAGCCTGCCCGATGGCGTCGGATTGCCCGAAGCCTGGGCCGTAGCCGGTGCCACAGGCAAGACGCAAGTGGTGGACTGGTCGTTCGACGTGCACGATCGCTACAACATCTGGTCGGGTGTTCTGGGAGCCACGTTTTTGTTCCTCTCCTATTTTGGCACCGACCAGAGCCAGGTGGGCCGCTACCTGTCGGGCAAGTCGCTGCGCGAAAGCCGCATTGGGCTGCTGTTTAATGGCTTTGTCAAAATCCCGATGCAGCTGCTGGTGCTAGGGGTGGGTGTGATGGTGTATGTCTTTTTTCAGTTCAACCCCGCGCCGCTGTATTTCCACGAAGCCAATCGGAAAGCCGTGCGAAACACCCCCTACGAGGCCGCTTTCCAGCAATTGGAGGCCCGTAACGACAGCATTGCCCACCTCAAACAGGCAATGCTCCGAGAGGCCACAACCACTCTGCACCAGAGCAACGGACAATTGCCCCAGCCCATTCGCCACCAGCTGCAGCAGTGGGACGCCGAACGCAAAGCCCTGCGCCAGCAGGCCGAAGCCATCGTCAAACAGGCACGCCCGGGCACTGACCCTAAAGACAAGGACTTCGTATTCATCCACTTCATCCTCCGCTACGTGCCCGTCGGCCTGACAGGCCTGATGCTGGCCATGATCTTTTGCGCCTCCTGGAGCACCACAGCCTCCGAACTCAGCGCTCTGACGGCCACGTCGGTGTCCGACATCTATCGCCGCTCCATCGTTACCGACCGAGACGACACGCACTACTTCCGCGCCTCGCGCTGGTTCACCGTGGGCTGGGGCATCTTCATCGTCGTGTTCGCCAGCTATGCCGACCTGTTTGAAAACCTGATTCAGGCGGTCAACATGATCGGCTCAGTGTTCTACGGAACCATCCTGGGCATCTTTTTTACGGCTTTCTTCCTGCCCAAGGTCAAAGGCACAGCGGTTTTCTGGGCGGCTGTCATTTCCCAGGCCGTCATCCTGGTGCTCTTCTTCGGCGTGGATCGCGACGCCTACCTGTGGTACAATCCCCTGGGTTGTGGCTTAGTCATGGGCATCAGCGGGCTGTGGCAGGCGCTCTTGAACCGGAATGCCTCTCGCCATGCGGCTTCGAGGCGGTAGTCGCTTTCATCCGGAGAGGAAGGTGGGCAGGTCAAACCACGCCCTCACCTGTTCGCCCTGCTCGGTGCGCCAGGACGCCTCTCCGCCGTAGATGAGCATCGCGTGCTCTACCGGGTTACCGGACGCCTTATTGAAAGCCCGAATACCCTTAAAAAAAGCCGGCTGTACCGTCTGCGCTGCCTTGATTTCTATGGGATAGCATTTGCCGCCCTCCTCGATGAGCAGGTCTACTTCGTTGACCCCGCGCTCCGACCAGAAATAGGCATTTGGGCGAATACCTCGATGAAGGAAGTGCTTGAGTATTTCAACAATAATAAAATTCTCAAACAGCGCGCCGTAGGCAAAATGCTGGCGCAAGTCCGCTACCGAGCGGATGCCCAGCAAGGCACAAGCAACACCTGTGTCCCAGAAGTAGAGCTTAGGAGCCTTGACGATACGCTTGTCAAAGTTCCGAAAATAAGGAGGTAACGTGAAGGCCTGAAAGCCCGTTTGCAGGATGGTCAGCCAACGGCGAGCCGTTTTTTGATCCACGCCAATCAGGCCGCCTATTTCGCTCTGATTGAACAGGTTGCCAATTCGGCCTGCACATAAGCGGACAAAATTTTGAAAAGTATCCAAATCCGAAATATTGACAACTTGCCGGGCGTCGCGCTCGATATAGGTCTGGATATAGGCCGGATAAAAGTCGGCCGGTTCAATGGCATCGGCATGCAAGCGCGGAAAAAAGCCTTCAAAAATGTAAGAAAGCGCGTCCTGTCGAGGTATCCCCGCCGAGGTCAGCTCTTCCATAGAAAACGGCAATAACTGCAAGATGCCCACCCGCCCGGCCAGGCTTTGCGTAATGCGCTCCATGAGCAAAAAATGCTGCGAGCCGCACAAGATGAAGCGGCCCGGTCGGTTTTGCTCGTCGGCCTCTAGCTGCAAGTAGGAGAATAGTTCCGGGGCGTATTGCGCTTCGTCAATGATCATCCCCCTTTCGCTTTGCCGCAGGAAGTCGCTCGGAGACGCCCTGGCAGCCAGCCGAACGTTTGGATGCTCCAGGTTAACGTAAACGTAATCTGGAAAGAGATGGCGCGCCAGCGTCGTTTTGCCCGATTGTCGCGGACCGGTAATGCTGAGTATAGGAAACTTAGAGGCCAAATAAAGGGCCTTTTGGGCTAATGTGCGCGGTATCATGCAACAAAATTATGGCAAATCAGGCATCCGATGCCGAGTTAGCCAAAATTTGCCGTTAGAGATCATCAGGGGTTTGGCGGAAAGCCCGGGGCGACATCTCCGCCAAGGAGGTGTCGCCCCGGGAGCAGTATAAAAAACCGAAGGCCCGCCTTCTGTCAGGCAGGCCCGGTTTGAAAAAATTCCCGTATGTCGTCGAGAACCTCTTGTGTCGTGGGTATTGGCAGGCGGCTAAAGGCCGCGCTGGCGTAGTCAGTCTAAGAGGTCGAAGCGGTCGAGGTTCATCACTTTAGCCCAGGCGGCGGCAAAGTCGCGGACGAATTTTTCCTCGTTGCCGTTGCTGGCATAGACTTCGGCCACGGCGCGCAGTTCGGAGTTGGCGCCGAAGATGAGGTCAGCGCGGGTGGCACGCCATTTGGGCTGTCCGGTTTTGCGGTCGCGGCCCACGAAGGTTTCCTTCGTTTCGTCGGCGGGCGCCCAGGCGGTGCTCATGTCTAAGAGGTTGACAAAGAAGTCGTTGGTCAGGGCGCCGGGTCGGTGCGTGAGGATGCCGTAGTCGGAGCCGTCGTAGTTGGCGCCCAGCGCGCGCATGCCGCCGACGAGGACGGTCATTTCGGGCACGGTGAGCGCCAGGAGTTGGGCTTTGTCCACCAAGAAGTGCTCTGAGGGGACGTCGGAAGGCTCCTTCAGGTAGTTGCGGAAGCCGTCGGCAAAAGGCTCCAGATAAGCAAAGGCGTGTACGTCCGTCTGCTCCTGCGAGGCGTCAGTGCGGCCCGGCGTGAAGGGCACTTCTATGTTGAAGCCGGCATTTTTGGCGGCTTGCTCCACAGCGGCACAGCCTCCCAGCACGATGAGGTCGGCTAAGGAGATTTTTTTGCCGTCTTTTTGGGTGGCATTGAACTCTGCCTGAATTTGCTCGAGCACCGAGAGCACTTTGGCCAGCTGCTTCGGATTGTTGGCCTCCCAGTTGCGTTGCGGCTCTAAGCGGATGCGCGCGCCATTGGCGCCGCCGCGTTTGTCGGAGTCGCGGTAGGTAGAAGCCGATGCCCAGGCCGTCAGGGCCAGTTCAGAGATAGTGAGGCCAGAGGCGAGGATGCGCTTTTTGAGTTCGGCGATGTCGTTGGCATTCACCAGCGGGTGATCCACTTTGGGCAGCGGGTCTTGCCAGATGAGGTCTTCGGCGGGCACTTCCGGGCCGAGGTAGCGGGCTTTTGGCCCCATGTCGCGGTGGGTCAGTTTGAACCAGGCGCGAGCGAAGGCGTCGGCGAAGGCGTCAGGGTTTTCGTAAAAATGTCGCGAGATTTTTTCGTAGATGGGATCGAAGCGCAGCGACAGGTCGGTGGTCAGCATGGTGGGCAGATGCTTTTTATTCGGGTCGAAAGCATCCGGCACGACCGGTTCAGCATTTTTGGCTACCCACTGATAGGCGCCTGCAGGGCTTTTGGTCAGTTCCCACTCGTATTCGAAGAGGTGCTTGAAGAAGTCGTGGCTCCATTTCGTTGGCGTGCGCGTCCAGGTTACTTCAGGGCCGCCGGTGAGCGTGTCGGGGCCTTTGCCCGATTTGTAGCGGCTTTTCCAGCCGAAGCCCATTTCTTCGATAGGGGCAGCCTCGGGTTCGGGGCCTAAGAGCGAGGGGTCGCCCATGCCGTGGGCTTTACCGAAGGAGTGGCCGCCGGCGATGAGGGCCACGGTTTCTTCGTCGTTCATGCCCATACGTCCGAAGGTTTCACGGATGTCTTTGGCCGCAGCCACCGGGTCAGGGTTTCCGCCCGGGCCTTCTGGGTTGACGTAAATAAGGCCCATTTGCACGGCGGCTAACGGGTTTTGCAGCTGGCGCTCGCCGGAATAGCGGCGGTCGTCGGCCAGCCATTTCGTTTCGGAGCCCCAGTAGATGCTTTCATCGGGTTCCCAGGCATCTTCGCGGCCGCCGCCGAAGCCGAAGGTTTTGAAGCCCATGGACTCTAGCGCCACGTTGCCGGCCAAGATCATCAGGTCGGCCCAGGAAATACTGTCGCCGTACTTCTGTTTGATGGGCCACAGCAGGCGGCGCGCCTTGTCTAAGTTAGCGTTATCGGGCCAGCTGTTGAGCGGGGCAAAGCGCTGGTAGCCGCCGCCCGCACCACCGCGACCGTCGCCCATGCGATACGTGCCGGCGCTATGCCAGGCCATGCGGATAAAGAAACCGCCGTAGTGGCCAAAGTCTGCCGGCCACCACTCTTGTGAGTCTGTCATGAGGGCGTGCAGGTCGCGCTTGAGGGCTTCGTAGTCTAATTTTTTAAATGCCTTGCGATAGTTGAAGCCCGGGCTTAGCGGGTTGGAGCGCGAAGAATTTTGACGCAAAATGTTCAACTTCAGCCGATTGGGCCACCAGTCCTGGTTGTGCGTGCCCACAGCGCTGGTCGGATGCGAAAAGGGGCATTTGCCGTTTTTAACCGGATTACCTTCCATAATTCTCGATGTTTATTGGATGAACGATGACGTGTTGGGCGCCCTCGTAGCACGAGGCCTTGAAGGGCGGCACAAAACTACGCCTGCCCAAACCATAAACAAAACCGATATTTTTTATCGGGCAATAGACTCTGTCAATAACTTTGCCAGCCCCGTAACCGCCAAACTTGTTTGGCATTGTAGCCGCCAAACTTGTTTGGCGGGTGTCTTTGGGCTGTAATACATTCCTATCTGGGCTTGAACGACCAAACAAGTTTGGTCGTTACTGGGCCAAACAAGTTTGGCCGCTACGGATGAACCTGCAACAGTTAGAATATTTAGCCGCATTGGATGCACACCGGCACTTTGGTAAGGCTGCGGCGGAGTGTTTTGTTACGCAGCCGACGCTGAGCGCCATGGTGCAAAAGATTGAAGAAGAACTGGGAGTTAAGTTCTTCGACCGCAGCCGGCAGCCCATTGTGCCGACGGATGCGGGCGAGCGTTTGCTGCCTCAGGTGCGTGTCATTTTGCGCGAGGTGGAGCGCCTGCGCGAGATGGCGCACGAGGAAGAGCACAGCCTGACGGGCGAGCTGCGCATTGGCGTCATTCCGACGCTTTCGCCGTATTTAATGCCGCTTTTTTTGCCGGCATTTGTGGCGAAATACCCTTCCATTCACTTGAAGGTTACGGAGCGGATTACGGAGGCTTTGGTAGAAAGTTTGCACAAAGGCCTGCTGGACGCAGCAGTGCTGGCCACGCCGCTCAAAGACCCGATGCTGACGGAGCGTGTACTGTTTTACGAGGCTTTTGCGGTGTATTCCAGCCACGACTTTTCCAAGGAGTATCTGCTGCCGGAAGACCTGGACGTCAACGAGTTGTGGTTGCTCGAGGAAGGGCACTGCTTTCGCTCGCAGATTTTGCAGTTGTGCGAACTGCGCGAAAGGCAGCATCCTGCCGTGGAATACCAGGCGGGCAGTCTGGAGACGCTCAAGCACTTAGTGGACGCTCAGCACGGTGTAACCATTCTGCCCGAGCTGGCCCTGAGCACCCTCACCCCGGCCCAGCTGGCGAAAGTCAAGCGCTTTGCGGCGCCCGAGCCGGTACGCGAGATCAGCTTAGTTACCCACCGGCATGTGGTCAAAGAGCGCCTGCTGGCGGCACTGCAGCAGGAGATTATCGCTCATTTGCCCGAAGCCTGTCGCCATCGGCAGCCTACGCAGCCGCCCTTGGAATGGCGACGCCCGGCGTCTTAGCGTCGCGAGTAATTGGGCGACTCTTTGGTGATGGTTACGTTGTGCGGGTGGCTTTCGGCCACGCCGGCAGCGGTTATCTGGACGAACTGCGCCTTTTGTTGCAAGTCGCGGACGGTGCGTGCCCCGCAGTAGCCCATGCCTGCGCGCAGGCCGCCGATGTACTGGGTCATTACCTCAGCGGTGGTGCCCTTGAACGGCACGCGCCCCTCGATGCCTTCAGGCACCAATTTTTTGATGTCGTCCTCGACGTCCTGGAAGTAGCGGTCTTTGGAGCCTTCCTGCATGGCGCCGAGGCTGCCCATGCCGCGATAGGTCTTGAACTTGCGCCCGTCGTAGATGATGGTTTCGCCTGGGGCTTCCTCGACGCCGGCAAAGAGCGAGCCGGCCATGATGGTGTCGGCTCCGGCGGCCAGGGCTTTCACGATGTCGCCCGTGTAGCGGATGCCGCCATCGCCGATGACCGGGACGCCCGAACCATTGAGGGCTTCGGCAGCTTCATAAATGGCGGATAGCTGCGGCACACCTACGCCCGCAATAACGCGCGTGGTGCAGATGCTGCCCGGCCCAACGCCTACCTTCACAGCATCGGCGCCAGCCTCGGCCAGCGCCAGAGCACCCTCGCCTGTAGCTACATTGCCTGCTATGACCTCCAGGTCGGGAAAGGCATCCTTCAGCCGTTTGACAGCATCGAGCACGCCGCGCGAATGGCCGTGTGCGGTGTCCACCGTTACGACATCCACTCCGGCGCGCACCAAAGCCTCCACCCGCTTGAGCATGTCGGACGTAACGCCCACGGCGGCGCCCACGACCAGACGGCCCAGACTATCCTTGCAGGCATTGGGGTAGTGCTCGCCTTTCATGATGTCTTTGTAGGTGATGAGGCCAACTAAGTGGAATTGTTCGTCCACCACAGGCAGCTTCTCGATTTTATGCTGCTGCAAAATGTCGCGCGCTTCGGCCAGCGTGGTGCCCACCGGCGCCGTGACGAGGTGGTCGCGCGTCATCAGCTCGCGCACTGGCCGCGAGGTATCTCTCTCGAAGCGCAAATCGCGATTGGTCAGGATGCCCACCAGCCGGCCCTCGCCGTCCACAATCGGAATGCCGCCAATGCTGTAACGCCGCATGAGCTGGAGGGCTTCCGAAACAGACGCATCGGGGTGCAGCGTGACGGGGTCGAGGATCATGCCTGCCTCCGAGCGCTTCACCGCTCGCACCTGCTCGGCCTGGTCGGCAATGCTCATGTTTTTGTGAATGATGCCGATGCCGCCCTGGCGCGCCATGGCAATGGCCATCTGCTTTTCCGTAACCGTGTCCATGGCGGCAGACACTATCGGAACATTGAGGCGGATCTTGCGGGTCAGCTGGGAGGAAATGTCCACTTCGCGCGGTAGCACTTCGCTGTAAGCGGGAACCAGGAGGACGTCGTCGAACGTCAGGGACAGACCCAAAAACTTGGAAGGAGCATTCTTGAATACCATGCGCAAAGGTCGCTCTTTCTATGGAATTGATGCGTTGCGCAGGGGTGCAGTTTTTTTTAATGCACCTCAGCGTCGAGCCCACCTGTACCTTAGCTGCACCTCTTTTTGCAACAGCCTATTGCCTGCGGTACGATGCTTTTCGTCCAATCCGACACCTATTTTATGCAGCAAGCGCTGGCCGAAGCGCAGCGCGCTTACGAAAGCGGCGAGGTGCCGGTGGGCGCTGTTATTGTGAGCGAAGGCCGCATCATTGCGCGGGCGCACAACCAGACGGAGCAGCTGACCGATGTAACGGCACATGCCGAGATACTGGCCCTCACGGCGGCGTCGAACCACTTGGGCAGTAAGTACTTACCTACATGCACGCTGTACGTAACGCTGGAACCATGCGTCATGTGTGCAGGTGCGCTGGCCTGGGCACAGTTGGGGCGATTGGTGTACGGAGCCTCCGACGACAAGCGCGGCTTTATGCGCTATGGCGGCAAAAACCTCCTGCACCCCAAAACGCGCGTGGAGATGGGCGTGCTGGAAGAAGAGGCCATGCGGCTGCTGAAGGCATTTTTTCGGGCAAAACGCCCGTAAATTCGGCTGTTGGTGAACGTGCACTCAAGCCGTGCCTCGATTGCGCGTGCGCCACACGGAGATGAGCAGACGCACGGCGAACACTGGCGCTGCGATGAAGCTACCCACGCCGAAGAAGAGCATTTCGGCCCAGATATATTCTTCTACAGCCTGTTTGCGCTCCAGCGGGAGGTGCCCTGTCAGGCCGTCCCACGTGTTCTCTTCGATGTAGACCATAAAGCCATTGACGGCTTCCACCAGCACAAAGGTGAGCGGGAACATGAGCAGAAAAAGCGCCACTTTCACCTCCTGCGCCCGGGCGATGAAGGTGTGCGGCAGCAAGAAGGTGTAGCGCGCCAGCGTGATGAGCGCCACGATGAAGATCACGTTCCAGCGCTCGAAAGGCCACACGTGCATGGCTTTGTGAATGGGCCAGAGTACGGCCCAGGCCACTACGGCTGTCAAGAGCCACCAGATGAGCTCCAGGCCAAGCATGTAGCGCTGTTGTATGGTCATGTTGTCTCCTCGGTAGAAATGTTATGCCACTGATTTTCCTGTGGTTGGTGGGGCGTTAGCAGCGACACCACCACCATTGCCAGGAGGCTGGCTGCGAAGCCGTAAAGCATGGCCGGCACCTGGGCCATCTGTTCCAGAAGGCTTCCCTGTCCTTCGACCAGCGTTTCGTGGCCAGCGCTCCAATGGCTGGCCAAAGCCCACACCACAATGCCGGCTATCATGGAGGCCATGGCGCCCGCCGCTGTGGAGCGCTTCCAGTACAACCCGGCCAGCAGGGGTGTGAAAAGCGAAACTAAGCTGAGAGCCGACGACTCGCCCACCAGCTCATAAATGTTGTTGCGCATGAGCGCCATGGCGCCCGTAACCACGGCCACGCCGACCACCGATATGCGCATAATGCGCAGCAGTTGGGCGTCGTTGAGGCTGCCATAAAGCGGTTTTATCAGGTTCTCGCCGATGACGGTGGCTGGGGCCAGCATAGCGCCCGAGCAGGTGCTCAAAATGGCCGACAGCAGCGCGCCAAAGAACAAAATTTGCGTCCACAGCCCGGTGTGTTGCAGCACCAAATGCGGGATCATCATTTGTGCCTCATCGCCCTCCGTCAGCTCCGGATACAGCATGCGCCCGCAGTAGGCAATGATGAGCGGTAGCGCCGCCACGCTCAAGTACATAACTGAGGACGTGTAGCAGGCATTCACCGAAGCGCGCTCGGTGCGCGCCGCCATCACGCGCTGAAACACGTCCTGCTGCGGGATGCTGCCCAACCCAATGGTCATCCACGCCGCCAGCCAGTGCAGAATGGGCACGGGCTTCGCCTCCGGCCAAAACCGGAAAAAATCCGCCGGTGCCGCCTCCCGCATCACCTCAAAGCCACCTACCTGAAGCACCAGCTTAACGGCCAGAAACGTCAGTCCAACGATGATGGCTATGGTCTGGACAAATTCCGTTACTGTTACCGACCACATGCCGCCCACATACGTGTAGGCCAGCACCAGCGCGGTGCATATCAGCACCCCATACACCTTCTCCAGACCACAAACGGCCTGCAAGATGATGGCCAGGGCAATGAGCTGTGCGGCAATCCAGCTGAAATACGACGGCACCATGAACAGAGCCGACACCAGTTCCGTGCGTCGGTTGTAGCGCAGCCGAAAGAAGTCGCTGAATGTGTAGAGGTTGCGCTTGTACAACGGGCGCGCAATGAGCAGGCCCGACAGAAACAGACACAGCGCAGCGCCCATGGGGTCTTCAATGATGCCCGACACGCCGTGTGAGATGAACTCTGACGAGGCACCCATGACCGTTTCGGAGCCGAACCACGTGGCAAACAGCGCGCAAGCCGCAATGAACATGGGCAAATTTTTGCCCGCCACCACAAAGTCTGCTGTCGTTTTCACCCGCCGGGCGGCCCACCAGCCTACGGCTAAGGTGCCCAACAGGTACAGCGCAATGAAGATGAGGAGCGTCGGGTTTTGCATCTTGCAACAAACGTTAACGGGAGTAGGGCGGCAAAGGTAGCACCTGCACCCGTAGCATTCGGCGGCATAAACTGCGCAAAAGGCCTGCCGGTTCGCTGCATTGGAGCTACAGTTCAATCGGGTTTGAACACCCGCAGCGCTGGCAGTGCCCGGTGGTCAAAGTCGAACAGGGCCTGATTTTCCCACGGCGAGCCGTCGGTGGCTGTTGGCCCTTTCCAGGCAATCCATTCCGCCCCCCAGTAGCACAAGCCGGCGCCGTTGGGGGTGTCTTGCACGATGGTTTTTATTTTTTTCAAAAAATCCCGTTGACCCTGCGGCGTGGCGGGGTATTCGGGCAGAATGAGTTGCTCGGGCAAGCCCACGATGTTGGTCGTCCAGTCGTTCCAGCCTAAGGTGAACGGGTAGGCCGTTTCGGCGATGACGACGGGCTTGCGCTGGGCGAGTTGCCTCAGTGTAGCGTGCAGCAGCGCCAGCTGCTTGCCGTGCCAGATGGGATAGTACGACAGGCCGATGAGGTCGAAGTCCAGGTCAGCAATTTGCTGAAAAAATCCGCCGGCGTTCTCGATGCCGGCGAAGTGCAACAGGATTTTGGATGTTGGCGACGCCGCCCGAACGGCGTGGGCCGCTGTGGAGAGCAGCGCCCGGAACTGCTGCGGGTGTAGGGCCAGATGCCCGGCGGGGTGCAGGAAGCCGCTGTTGATTTCGTTGCCCAGCTGGATGATTTCCGGCTGGATCTGCTCGGCCACGTGTCGGGTATATGCGTGCACGCTGTCTTGCAGGCGGGCAAAGTCGAGCGATTGCCAGCGGGCGGGCACCTGCTGGCGGCCCGGGTCGGCCCAGGTGTCGGAGTAGTGCAGCGCGAGCCACAGGCGAAAACCCATGGCCCTCAGGCGCCGGGCAAACGCCTCAACCTCCTCTATGCCGGAATGCCCGCCAGCGGGATGGACCCACAGCCGCAAGCGGATGGTGTTGACGCCGCTGGATCGGAGGATCTCCAGAAAATCGCCCGGCCGACCGTCGTCGGTGTAAAAGGTGGGCCGGCTGGCTTCTATTTCCGGATATCCAGAAATGTCAGCGGCGGCGATGAACGGCAGGGTATCGGGCGGCTCGGGAGAGGGCGCCGGCTCCTGGCCTCGCTGGCACGACCACGAAAGGCACAGCGACAAAGCCAGGGCAAGCGCTTTTCGCCAACGGAGCAAAACGGCATGGGAAAGCATGCGCAGAAGAGGCTGTTTGAATGCGCAAAAATAGCCGCCCATAGCTGGGACGGTTGCTCTCCAGGCATTCGGTAAAAATTTTTCAAATTTGGCAGCCATACGCTTCTGCCCTACTTTCGCCCGGCTTTTTGGCCAAAAAGCGTTTCATTTTATTTCATCCATTCACAACAAAACTGTTCTGCGTTATGAAACAACTTAACACTCTCCTGCTCCTTGGGCTGCTGTGGAGCCTTTCGGTAGTGGGCTTGCACGCCCAGGGAACTGTCAAGGGCAAGGTTACCGATGAGTCCGGCAATCCGTTAGTAGGCGTTACCATTTACGAGCGAGGCACCACGAACGGCACCATTTCGGCCTGGGATGGCGCCTATTCGCTGCGCGTCAGTCGGTCGGATGCCACGTTGGTGTTTTCCTACACGGGCTACGCGACCCAGGAAGTACCGGTGGATGGTCGTTCGGAGATCAATGTGCAGATGCGGGAAGGTCTGGTGTTGGAAGGTGTGGTCATTGTAGGCTCGCGCGCGCTCAATCGCTCGGTAACCAACTCATTGGTGCCCATTGACGTGCTCGATGTGCGCCAGCTGATGGCAACACAGGGCCAGCTGGACGTCAATCAGATGCTCCAATACGCCGCGCCGTCGTTCAACGCCAACCGCCAGACGGGTGCCGACGGAGCCGACCACGTGGACCCGGCTACGCTGCGCGGCCTGGGGCCCGACCAGACACTTGTGCTCATCAACGGCAAGCGCCGCCACCAGTCGAGCTTAGTCAACATCTACGGCACGCGCGGACGCGGCAACACGGGCACCGACCTGAACGCCATACCGGCAGCGGCCATTGAGCGTATCGAAATCCTGCGCGACGGTGCCTCAGCGCAATACGGCTCCGACGCTATCGCGGGGGTTATCAACATCGTGCTCAAAGAGAACGTCAACGAGTTCAACGGCAATGTCAATGTCGGAGCTCATCTGGCCAAAGACAACCCCGAACGCAGCACTTTCGACGGCGAAAACCTTCAGGTCAACGGCAACTATGGCTTCCGCATCGGCGAGGGCGGCTTCGCCAACTTCACCATGGACTACTGGTCGCGCGGGCACACCAACCGCTATGACCCCTCCCTGTACCGGCGCAAATTCGGCGACGCACAGGGCACCAACTTCGCCACCTATTTCAACGCTGCCGTGCCGCTGGGCAAAGACGTGTCGCTGTACGCTTTTGGCGGCTCCAACTTCCGCCAGACCAACGCTTACGCCTGGAGCCGCGACCCGGGCACCGAGCGCAACGTGGACGCCATCTATCCCAATGGCTTCGACCCCATTATCGCCTCCAACATCACCGACCGCAGCATGAGCGTAGGCGTGCGCGGCGCACTGAATAACTGGAACACCGACCTCAACTACACGGTCGGCCTCAACCGCTTCCACTACTACGGACGCGGCACCCTCAACGCCAGCCTCGAAGAACGCTCGCCCACCGAATTCGACGACGGCGGCTTCCAACTGCGCCAGAACACGGCCAACCTCACGTTTAGCCGCTTCTTCCGAGACTGGTTCAACGGCACCAACATCGCCTTCGGTGCCGAGCATCGCTTGGAGAACTACCAGATCTTCGCCGGCGAAGAAGCTTCGTGGCGCACCTATGGGCCGGTCTATTTCATCACTCCCGAAGGCGACAGCATCGCCCGACCTGGCGGCGCGCAGGGCTTTCCGGGCTTTGGGCCGCAAAATGAAGTCAACGAAAGCCGCACCAACATCGCCGCCTTTGTGGACGGTGAATTCACCTTCTCCTCCACCTTCAGCCTCGGCGCTGCTGTGCGCTTTGAAAACTACTCCGACTTTGGCAACACGCTCAACGGCAAACTGGCCGCCCGCTACAAACTCACCGACGGCTTGGCCTTGCGCGGCTCGGCCAGCACGGGCTTCCGCGCGCCATCGCTGGCGCAGCTGTATTTCAACTCCGTTTACACCGACTTCGAGTCCGGCGTAGCTGTGGACAAGTTCTTAGCCAAAAACAACAGCCCCGTTACCCGCGCGTTGGGCATTGAGCCGCTCAAAGAGGAAACGTCCGTCAACCTCGGCGCTGGCCTGACGTACAGCCGCCAGGGCTTTACGCTGTCGGCCGACTTTTACCGGATCCAAATCAAAGACCGCATTGTGCTGACGGGCGACTTCACCAATGACGACGACCAGATAGGCGGCATCTTGCGGGCGCTCAACGTGGGCAGCGCTCGCTTCTTCGCCAACGCCATCAATACTACTACCAACGGCCTCGACCTCGTGGCCGCTTACAGCGGAACACTGGGCGACGAACAGCGCTTCACCCTCACCCTGGCCGGCAACTGGAATCGCATGACCATTGACCAGGTCAACACCAGCCCCAAACTCGTCGGCAAGGAAGACTCCTACCTGAGCAACCGCGAAAAACTATTCATCCTCGCCTCTGCTCCGCCCATGAAGGGCAACCTCACGTTCGACCTGCACGGCCGCCGGCTGGGCCTCAATGCCCGCGTCAACTACTTCGCCCGCATCGAACTGGAAGACTACATCGGCGAAATAGACGTGTACGACCCGCGCGTAACGCTCGACCTCAGCCTTTCGTACCGCCTGTCGCCGCGCGTGCGCTGGACGCTGGGCGGCGTCAACGTCCTGAACGCCTACCCCACGCGGCAAGACCAGGAAACCGAAGGCGGCGGCCTGTACGATGCCGTGCAAATGGGCTTCAACGGCGCGTTCCTGTTCTCCAGGTTGAACTTCCGGTTCTGACGAACCTTTCGCCCTCCTGAAGGCGCCTTCAATAGCCGGGCAGGCATCCGCTGTCCGGCTATTTCATTTTACAGCAAATGCCCGCGTCTGAACCCATCCGCCGCAGCGGCGTTGTAGGCTAACTTTGCCTTCATCAGGCGCTCATTTCACGTATGGCCCAAACCACGCTTCGCATTCTGGATGAAATATCGCGCACGGGCGTCGAGCTGCTGCTGCGCGAGCCGTTTTATGCCCACCTGCTCGGCAGCCTCAACAAGGCCGTTGTTGGGCCGGGCCATCCGGTCGAGACCTTAGGCGTGGGCATGGGGCGCGACTCGCTGACGCTATACATCAACGCCGCCTTTTGGGATGAAACGCTCACCCAGCCCCGGCATCGCTATGGCGTGCTGAAGCACGAACTGCTGCACTTGGTGTTCCGCCACCCCTTCGTCAACGAACCTGCATTAGACCCTACGCTGCTCAACGTGGCATTCGACCTGGTGGTCAACCAATACATCGAGCGCGAGCTGCTGCCCGACGACAGCCTGTTTCTGGACACCTTTGGCGCCTTGCGCCTGGAAGCTGGCCAAACGTGGTTTTATTACTATAAAAAACTGGAAGAACTGCGCCGTTCCGCCGGCAGTGAAGCGGCCAACGGCCAGCAGGGCACTTTGCCGCAAAACCTGCAATCCGACGCACATGGGCTGGAACGCCACAAAGCCTGGCGCGACATCCGCGGGCGCAGCGAACTGGAGCGCGCCGTGGCCGAAACGCACCTTAAAGGGCTGCTCCAATCGGCCTGCCGCCGCACCGGCGACCGCTCGTGGGGCACACTGCCCGGTGCCCTGCGCGAAGCCCTGAGCGAGATAACCCTCCAGCCACCCGCCCGCCTGCCGTGGCAATACGTGCTGCGTCTGTTTGCCGCCAGCGCCTCGCAAACGCGCCTGACCAACACCATACGCCGCCCCAGCAAGCGCTACGGCACCTCGCCCGGCCTGCAAATCAGCCGCAAGCGCCGCCTGATGGCCGCCATTGACACCTCCGGCAGCATTGACCAGCAAGAACTTCAGCGCTTCTTCGGCGAAGTGTACCACCTCTGGCGCGCTGGCGCAGCGGTCGAAATTGTCGAGACCGACGCGCGCGTGCAGCGGCGCTACCCTTACCGCGGGCGCCTGCCGGAAATCGTCTGCGGCCGCGGCGGCACCGACTTCAACGACGCGCT
This sequence comes from uncultured Saprospiraceae bacterium, assembly GCA_964646615.1. Taxonomy (GTDB): domain Bacteria; phylum Bacteroidota; class Bacteroidia; order Chitinophagales; family Saprospiraceae; genus M3007. The sequence goes on along the minus strand of CAZYEV010000006.1, from coordinate 37,326 downwards.
TCAGCTGGCCAATGCCGAACGCCCCGACGGCCTGATTTTTTTCACCGACGGCTACGCTGAGGCCCCTCTCGTCCGACCGCGCGTACCCGTACTGTGGATAGTGGCTCCCGGCGGCATTGACGCCGCCTCGCCCGCCTGGGAGCGCCTGCCTGGCCGCCGGGTGAAAATGCGCCTTTAAAGCGCACTTCCTTGCCTGAAGATTGCCTCAAATCGCGCCTTCCTGCCGCCCAACGCCCACAATGCCGGCAGCCAAAATCCGTTTATCTGCCGCCATTTGGCCAACCTTGCGCGAACTTTGCGCGCCCAACGAAAGGCCGCCAGAACGACCACTTATTACCCCTGGCTGCGCCTTCCACACACGCACACAAAACAACTATGACGCTTTCCTTCTCTCGCGTACGCTCGTCGCTTTTCTTCCTGTCATTACTGAGCGCTTCTGCACTTTTTGCCCAAAAATCGGCCTATCAAGTAGTGCGCTGCGGTGCCGTGAGCCGCTCCGCCTCCGTCAACCATATCCATGTGGATGCTGACAATACCAAATGGGTCTCCAGCAGCGCCGGACTGTACCGCGTGTCGGCGTGCGACCTGGGTGTATCTGTATCGCTCACGACCGGTGAGCAGAGCGCTCTCCAATTTGCCGGCGGCAATGCCGACGTGCGCTGGACGCCCGAAGTATTGCAAATGGTGCTGGGCGTATCGCCCAAAGTAACCGCCGCCTACTACGACAGCGACCGCGACTGGCTGTGGCTGGGTACCGAACAACACGGCCTTTTTCAGGTGAACACTAAACCCGCCCTGAAAGTGGTGGCCAAATTCACTTCCTCAAACACCAAATTGAAAACCAACACCATCACGACCATCTTCCGCGACCGCGCCGGACGCTACTGGGTAGGCTCCAACGAAGGCATGCTCGTGGGCACGCCCGATCGCTGGAAGTTGGAACTGGAAGGTTACAATGTGCAGCGCGTGCGCCAGTTGGGCACCGACATCTACGTGCTGGCCGACGGCGAGTTCTGGCTGGCCCAAAATGGCCAGCGCTGGCAACCCATCAACATTAAAGACAAGGCCTTAGAGGGCGAGCCGGAAGACTTCGACCTCGACCAGGAGGGCAACCTGTGGATCCTGTCGCGCATCGCCAGCCGATACAGCCTGCTGACCGATGACTTCGAGGTCTTCAGCGGCGCCGAATACTTCACCAGCGAATACGGCCGCTGCATTGCCGCCGACAGCGAAGGCAGCATCTGGATAGGTACCGACGACAAGGGCGTTTACCTCATCAGCAAAACCTCGGCCCTGTTGGTCAACTGCTCGGTGGAACAGGAGGTCTCGTGCACGGGCGCTGGCGACGATGCCGTGGTGCGCGTGAACGTCAGTGGCGGCACGCCCCCGTATCGCTACGCCTGGTCGGATGCGCGCCTGGAAGGCCCCAACCCAAAGAACGTCAGCATCGGCGCTTACACCGTTACCGTTACAGACGCCGCAGGTAAGTCCAAACAGGGCAAGGTTACCATTGAAGACAAGCGCCTGAGCGCCACTGCCGAACAGCGCAAGATAGAGAGTGCTCTGGGTGCCAAAGACGGCAGCGCCGAGGCCAAAGTGCGCGGCGGCACACCCGATTTCCGCTTCAAGTGGGATAATGGTGAGACGACCAACCCCGCCGTGCGCCTTTCCGAAGGAACGCGCTCCGTAACTGTTACTGACAAGCGTGGCTGCACGGCCGTAGCCAGCGTAACCATCGGGCGCAAGATAGAAGCCTTAGCGGCTCGCATCGAAGAGAACGCCCCCATCCCCTGCTTTGGGGGCAACGCCATTTTGGGCGTCCGGGTGGAGGGGGGCAAAGAGCCGTACCAGTACGAATGGAGCAACCCCAAATTCAGTGGCACACAAGTCTCTGGTGTCGCCGCCGGCGTTTACACGCTGACGGTAGTGGACGCCCTCGGCGGCCGCACGGTAACCAGCATCACCGTGGCGCAGCCCGCCGCCCTGAGCGTGGTGGCCACCCAGCAAGCACCTGCCCTGTTGGGCAAAGCCGACGGCAAAGCCCAGGCTACCGCCCGCGGCGGCACCGCCCCCTATTCGTACGCGTGGGACAACGGCGAAACGACTCAGACCGCTACCGCCCTGACTGCAGGCGAGCACGGCGTAACGATTACCGACGCTAACGGCTGCACGCTGTCGGCCCGCGTCGTGATTGATGAAAAAATCCCGACGCTGTCGGCCGCCATCAAAGAAACCCATCCCATCGAATGCTATGGAGGCAAAACCAGCCTCGAGGTGAGCGTGGAAGGCGGCAAAAGCCCCTTCCAATTCAAATGGAGCCGCCCGGAACTGGTTGGCTATCAGCCCGAAGAGGTGGCGGCTGGCACCTACACTGTAACCGTCACTGACGTCGCCGGCAATCAGGCTACAGCCACCTACACCCTGCGCCAGCCCGAGCCAGTCAAAGCCTCCGTAACTTTGGATGCCCCCGCCGGCCTGGCCAGCGCCGACGGACGCGCTACCGTAAAAGCTCAAGGCGGTACCCCACCTTACCAGTACCGCTGGGATAGTGAGGAATATACCGAACAGGCCCGACGCCTTTATCCCGGCCCTCACCAGGTAACCGTGGCCGACAACAACGGCTGCGAAACGGTGGTGGATTTCACCATGACCGAAAACATTCTGCCGCTTTCCATTCGCATCGAAGAAACGGGCAAAATCCCTTGCGCCGGCGGCACCACCAGCCTGCGCGTGGACGTGCGCGGTGGCAAACCGCCCTTCGAGTTCCTCTGGGCGCAACCCAACCTGAAGGGGCAAACGCCCACCAACGTGCGCGCCGGCGTCTATCAGCTCGTTGTGGCCGACGCCGCCGGAGGGCGCACCTCCACGGCCTTCCAGGTGCTCGAACCCGACACCCTCAAGGCAACGGCCAAAGTCCTGCGCACCGCTGACCCTGGCCAAAACAACGGCAACGCCCAGGCCATCATCTCCGGCGGAACACCGCCTTACCAGATCCGCTGGCAAAACGACGAAGTGGGCGAAAACGCCTACCGGCTGGGCGTCGGTACCTTCAACTTCACCGTTACCGACGCCAACGGCTGCACCACCGCCGCCGCTGTGAGCGTAAGCGAAACGCTGCTCCCCCTCAACGTCAACATCTCCGAACTGGCGCCTATCACCTGCCACGGGCAGAAAGCCACCTTGCGCGTACATGCCAGTGGCGGCATCAAGCCTTATGTGTACAAGTGGGACACCAAAGAGCTCAGCGGTGAACAACCGGAGAATGCCGGCCCGGGCCGTCATACCGTAACTGTAACCGATGCCCGCCGCAGTTCTGTCTCCGCCTCTATTGAGATTAAGGAACCACCCGCCATCATTCCCTTTGCTGTACTCCTCGCGCCGGCCAGCACCGGCAAAAGCGACGGCAAAGCCCGCGCCGAAGGCCGCGGAGGCACCGGCAAACTCTCCTTCGCCTGGGACAACGGCGAAGTAACCCCCACCGTAGAAAATCTCAGCCCCGGCGCCCACACCGTAACCATAACCGACGAACGCGGATGCACCGCCACGTTCACCCTTGAAGTGCCTGAAAATATCCTGCCCTTCGCGGTCAATATTGAAGAAACGAACCGCATCCTCTGCGCCGGCCAGATGGCCACGCTCAAAGCCACCATTACTGGCGGCAAACCGCCTTACCAGCACAAATGGAGCGAAGCCAGCTGGAACGGACTGGAAATCAAAAACGTAGCCCCCGGCTCTTACACCATCACGGTAACGGATGCGCAGGGTACCACACAGGCTGCCGTTGTCGTCGTTAACAGCCCGGCACCCTTAGAGGCTGAAGTAACGCGCGTTGTAGGCGCCACCACCGAACGCAGCGCCGACGGCAAAGCCACCCTCAAAATCAACGGTGGAACGCCGCCCATCACCATTGCCTGGGACAGCGGCGAAACCACCGCCACCGCCTCCAAACTCAAACTCGGCGCGCATACCGTTACACTCACCGACGCTATGGGTTGCAAACTAACCAAAACCGTCGAGATAAAGAAGCGCATCCTGCCCGAACTCAATGCCGACGTACTGCGCAGCGGACAAACCATCCGCATGGAGCAACTGCGCTTCGAGGCCGACAGCTTCAACCTCACGCCCGAGTGCCTGCCCACGCTGGACGAACTCTACGACTTCATGGAGGAAAACGGCAACATCGTCATCGAAATCGGGGGCCATACCAACAACATACCACCCGACGAATTTTGCGACCGCCTCTCCACCGCACGCGCTAAGGCCGTAGCCGATTACCTCATTCAGAAAGGCATTGACCCCCGCCGCGTTACATACAAAGGTTACGGAAAACGCCAACCCATCGCCAACAACGCCACCCCTGAAGGGCGAAGGCTCAACCAGCGCGTAGAAATCAAGATACTGGCCCTCAAACGCGAATAGCGACGCTATCACTCACTGCATACGAGCGCGCTTGGCCATCCAGGTCTGCAGGATGGGTACAAAGCCGCGATTGATGTCGGCTTCCACAAAATCAATGTGGTATTGCAAGCAGCGCAGGCGCAGCTGCTCGGTGAAGCGCCCAACCTGTTTGGTATAAAACTCCTTCACCTCCGACGGCTGCAGGCGCACCTGCTCGCCCGTTTCCATGTCTATGAACAGGTACGGGCGGTTTTCAAATTCAAAATCCAGCTCGCGCGGCTTGTCGGATACGTGGAAGAGGATGACCTCATGTTTGTTGTGCTTCAGGTGCTGGAGGGCCGAAAAGAGTTTATCCGCTTCTTCGGGCCGCTCGACGACGTCGGTGAAGATAATCACCAGCGAGCGGCGATGGATACTGTCGGCGATATGGTGCAGCGTGCCGGCCACGTCGGTGGCGCGGTTAAGTTGCGGGGTTTCGATGCGTTCGGCTAAGAAGGTCAGTAATTGCTGGTAGTGCTGGGTGGTAGATTTGCACGCCGTATTCACGCGGATGGCGTCGTCGAACAGGGTCAGGCCAAAGGCGTCGCGTTGCCGCTTCAGGGCGTACATGAGCGCGGCAGCCGCCTGAGCGGCAAAGCAGAATTTGTTCTCGTACTTATGTTTATCAGGGTTGCGCGCATCCCAGGGGTAGTACATGGTCGAGGAAGCATCCACAACTATCTGGCAGCGCAAGTTGGTTTCTTCCTCGTAGCGCTTGACAAAGAGTTTGTCGGTGCGGGCATATACCTTCCAGTCAATGTTGCGCGTGCTTTCACCCGTGTTGTAGAGGCGGTGTTCGGCAAATTCAACCGAAAAGCCATGAAACGGGCTGCGGTGCATGCCTACGATAAACCCCTCCACTACCTGCCGCGCCAGCAGTTCGAGGTTGCTGCCTAAGGCGCGGATGTCTTGTTGTTGTTCCAGAAAATTTGCCATATCAGGCTCGCGTTAGGCGGGCAAAGGTAGTACTCGAGCGCACATTGCGGCGCAAAGAGTAACACCACTCCACGCCAATCGAATCTAAAAACAAATGCCATAAATGGCTCCAGAAGGCAGCTTCAGAAGTGTTAATTCTCCCCAGCCTCTCTCATCACATGTACTTAGTTGTCGGATGGAGGATCGCCTTTTCTTGATGCCAATTGCTGGCGCATGAGGGCTACCTGCTCTTCCGTGGTGTCTGCCAGGGCGGCAATTCTGGCGTCGCTCCAGTCCGGGTTTTCGGTGAGTAAGTTGATAATGAAGACCTTTTTCATTTCCTCACGGCCTTGCTCGCGGCCTTGCTCGCGGCCTTCCTCGCGGCCTTCCTCGCGGCCCATTTTCCGGCCTTTTTCTATGCCTCTGATTTCTGCCTTTTCCATCTCTTCTGGCAATACGCGCTGGCGATACTCAGCGAGCATCTCCTCATAGGCCTCGCGCGCAAAAGACGGCAGTTGCTTCATCCATTCGGAAACACTTATGTCGTTCATATCCAGCAAATTTTCGATGTAGTTAACGGTAGATTGACCCAGCATGCGCGCCCGAATATCGAATAGGCGCTTTTTGAACACCGCCCATATAGAAGGCAAGTGCTGGCCCAATTGATTCAAATTTCGGGCAAATTTCAGCAAAATAAACAGGTTTTGCAAATAGCCGGGCGGGGTCTTTTTCAAAATGTCTTCCACCGACATCTCGTTGAGGTTGATGGCGATGTAGCGGAAGTTGGGAAGGTAGGGCTGCAGGCTTCTGGGCGGCTTGCCAAACAGTTCCTCGATGAGCGTCTTGTGCACCCAGGGGCGCTCGCCGTGGTACAACACGATGGAAATGATGAGCGAGGGTGGGCGTCCGTGGCGCAGGTCGTCTTCCCACAGTTGTTTGATGTAGTCGAGGAGTTGCAAATGCACCGGATAATCTGGGCGGGTGCTCTTGTGCTCGAAGAGGAAAAGCAGGCGTGCGGAGTCGCCGTTTTTGAGGCGTGCCTGGTAAATCACGTCGCTATAAGAGGTGCCAAAACGGCCGCTGATGTGCGCCGAAGATACCGGCTCTAAGGAAGACAGGTCCACGATTTGGGAGACGCTCTTTGGCGTGTAGTAGCGGATGACGCCCTGAGGCACCTCCGTGAAGCCGAGGAACAGCCGGACTAAGCGGTCGTAGAGTTGCGCTATTTTTCTTTTCGACAGCTTTTTCGATTTCTTTCGCATAAGCTGGCAGTGGGTTTTGGATATATGCCTGCAAGGTACACCAAAAAAGTTTTGGGCGCAGTTCTTTGACTGCCCCTCAGGGCAATCATATTTAAAGATTGCCTTTAAACCACGCACTGCCTGAGGCAAACGACTTTTGGTTTTGCCCGTACCAGTTAAAAGTCGCCATGCTACCAGAGAGAGAAAGACCAGAGCACCGCCCATGCTCACGTTTCTTCTTCCAGGGCGCTGCCGCAGTATTTACAATAGCGCGCGTCGTCGTCGTGGCCTTCTGCGCTGCAGTTAGGGCATGCCTGCGTTGTGGTAGACTGGTGGCGCATCATTTCCATCGTAACCACGCCCGTCGGCACGGCGATGACGGCATAGCCCAGTATCATCACCACAGCCGAAAAGAAGCGCCCCAGATAGGTCTGCGGTGTAATGTCGCCAAAGCCCACCGTAGTCAGGGTTACGATGGCCCAGTAAATACTGATGGGTATGTTCTGAAAAGCCGGATTAGTATCGCCCTCAATGACGTACATGATGGAGCCAATGACGGTTACCATAAGCACAACGAAGAGCATGAAGACGATAATTTTCCCGCGGCTGGCCCGCAGCGCTCGCATCAGCAGACGCGCCTCTCGCACGAAGCCCGCCAACTTGAATATCCGAAACACCCGCAACAGACGCAGCACCCGTACGGCCAGCAGCAGCTGCGTCCCCTCCACGAACAGACTCAGATAGGTAGGCAGAATGGAGAGCAAATCCACTACGCCGTAAAAGCTACGCGCATAAAGCCAGGGCTTCCGCACACTGTATAGGCGCAGCAAGTACTCTAGGGTAAACAGGACCGTGAGCACCCATTCCGCTACGTAAAACCACGTGCCATACTGCTGGTCCAGGGATGGAATACTTTCCAGAATAACGACCAGCAGACTGATGACGATAGCCACTAAAAGGCCGACATCGAAGGCCCTGCCGGCTGGTGTGTCTGCTTCAAAAATGATGGTGTGCAGGCGTCGGCGCAAGCGCTCTCGTGCGGTGGGGGTGCTGTTTTTGCTCATGCCTTTGCAGGTTTAATCGGACAAAAATACGCGACGCCTTGTCATGAGTCGTTTCGGGAAAGGGTAAACAAAACCGGCCTCGAGGGGCTGACGTCCAGGTCGAACGAAGCCGTTTGCAGACAAAGCCAATACAACCCGTCGGCGACTTCGTCGGGCACGTAGATGAGTTCGGTAATGGTGCAATCGCTGCGTACAGCATTGGGGTATTGCCAGAAGGCCTTGTGCGCGGCCAAGGCTCCGCCGTCTTCTTCGCGGTCTATGGAGGGTAGGTCAATGAGCAGGTGGCGGATACCGTACTCTGCCAGGAGGGCCGCCGCCTGTGCATGCAGGTAGGGCGGGTTTGTCCCGGAGTATTGGCGCATTTTTTTGGTGGGGTCGTTGGGCAGCGTGCGTATCACTAAGGCCTCGGCCTCACCGGTGGTCAGCACCTCTTCCAGCTGGTCGCGCATCAGCACGCGGTCGCCGTCATCGAGCCGGCGTGGGTACAGGCTCACCACTTTGGCCCAGAAATGGCACTCCGTCAGGCATTCACGCAGCAGATAGCGCTCGCGGGCGATGTGCCCGACGCACTCGGTATGCGTACCATTGCCGTGCGGATTGAAGAAAACATTGAAAAAATTGACCGGCCCTCCCTCGGCGGTACTGCCCACAAAATGGCCCGCACGCACCGGGCTAAACGCCGGCATTGGCGCCCAAAAGGCATTGGGATTAGCAGCCCCATCGCGCAGCGGAAGCGACAGGTCAATACCGCGCGACAAGTCGGCGAAAACCGCCTGACCATTGCGGAGCAACTGAATACGCATAGCTCAAAAACCACTTACTGCCCAAAAGCGGGTTTGAACACAAAAGTGCGAATTAGTTCGTTGCCGCAAATGAGGTTCATCATAAAGGCACAAAGGAGTCAGATAATCACGAATGCACGAATAATCTTTGGAGGGCCTCAGAGGTGTCGTCTTCGAAGCACGAGAAGGCGACACCTCTGAGAATGCAGGAGTACCCCTTGCAGCAGCTTTGCACAAGGTCGGTTTTCAAAGGCTGTTGCCCTGTGGCATTGGATTGTAAAGGCAGCCAACTGGGGTTTTTCTCTATTTTCGCCGCCGACCGTTGCAGCAGGGCGGTTTGTCCTTTTGTATGAATATCCATTTCTACCTCAACTACACGACGCAATTTGGCGAAAACCTCTATGTCGTTGTCCGCATACAACGCGGTTCAGACGTTCGCGAAGAAGAGCATTTGCTCAACTACCTGAACGATAGCCTGTGGCATGGCATGCTGGTATTTGACACCGCCGAAGGCGATATCATCCGCTACCACTACGAATGGCGCGACGGCTACGGCAACCGACGGACAGAGTGGTGCGACCGGGTGCTGACGGCCGGAGAAGGAGAGGAATACGTCGAGGTGTACGACTACTGGGAGCCGATGGGCGCCGTGGAACATGCGTTTGAGACCCAGGCCTTTCGGGTGCTGGTCCCACAGCCCTCGCCACCGGCGCGCACGCGCGCCAGCGGTGGATGGACGCACCGCTTCTGCGTGAAAGCCCCCCTGTTGCCGCCCGATGAAACCGTGTGTGTGCTGGGACACGGACGCGCGCTGCGCAACTGGGATACCAGCGCCCCCATCTTGCTGCAACCCGACGAACAAGGGTGGAGTATAGCGCTCGACCTGTCGGACGAGGCCTTTCCCCTGGGCTACAAATACGGCATATGGAACACCCGCACCCGCACCTTTCGCGGCTTCGAGCAGGGCAGCAATCGGGTCATTCACCAGCCGCATCCAAGCACTCGTTACACGGTGTTGCACGATGGCTTTGCTCGCTTTCCTACCCCGCATTGGCGCGGCACGGGCGTGGCTATCCCTGTCTTCAGCCTGCGTACGGAGCGCAGCTTCGGCGTGGGCGAATTTGCCGACCTGCTCCCCTTCGTGGACTGGGCAGCGCAGGTAGGCATCCGCCTCATCCAACTGCTGCCCATCAACGATACCTCCGCCACAGGCACCTGGACCGACTCCTATCCTTACTCAGCTATTTCGGCCTTTGCCCTGCATCCCCTCTACCTGAATGTGGCCGAAGTGGCCGGCGAAGAACACGCGGCCTTACTGGAACCTTATGCCCAACAGCAAACCGCCCTCAACGGTATGGAAAGCCTGGACTACGAGGCCGTCATCCGAACCAAATGGGGCATCATTCAGGAACTTTTTGCCGCCCAAAAGAAGGACTTCCTCCAAAACCCGGGTTTCAAACGCTACTTCGCTGAAAACCGCGACTGGTTGGTCCCCTACGCCGCGTTCTGCTTCTTGCGCGACAAGTACGGCACCTGCGACTTCAGCCAATGGCAGGAGCACGCCACCTATCGCCCTTCAGCCATTGAAAAACTGACGGCTCCTAACTCGAAGCACTACGATGCTATTGCTATCCACTATTTCGTGCAATGGCACCTGCACCGCCAGCTGCGCACCGCTGTGGAATATGCCCATGCGCGAGGCGTAGTGCTCAAGGGTGATATTCCCATCGGTATCTATCGTTTCAGCTGCGACGCCTGGGTAGCACCTGAACTCTACAACATGGACATGCAGGCCGGTGCTCCACCTGACGACTTCGCCGTCAGTGGCCAGAATTGGGGCTTCCCCACTTACAACTGGGCGCATATGAAAGCCGACGGCTATGCCTGGTGGCGCCGCCGCTTCGAGCAGATGAGCCGCTATTTCGACGCCTTCCGCATTGACCACATCCTGGGCTTTTTCCGCATCTGGAGCATTCCCATCCACGCCACGCAAGGCATCCTGGGCCATTTTGTACCCGCAGTGCCGCTCCGCGAAGACGAATTCCACCGCGCCGGCATCGGCTTCAACTACGAGCGCCTGTGCAAGCCGTACATCACCGACGCCGTGCTGCACCGCTTCTTCGGCGAATACGCCGACGCCGTGCGCGATACCTTCCTCGAGCGCACCCCCGACGCCGGCCACTGGTCGGGTGGAGGGCAATACGTCTTCAAACCCGCCTTCGACACTCAGCGAAAAATAGAAGCCTTCTGGGCACTGGCCGCCGCCCCGGAGGCCAAAGGCAAGCGCGTCAGCCGCAAAACACCCGACCCTGCCGCCATGCCCCCCATCGTGCGCGAAGGGCTGTTGCACCTGCACGCCAACGTCGTCCTGCTCGACGTAACGCCAGAGGGCGCCGAAGAAAAGGCCTATGCCTTCCGCATTGATATGGAGAAGACAGCCTCTTTTCAGGCGCTGCCCGACGGCGTCAGGGCGCCGCTCAAGGAACTTTACCTCGACTACTTCTACCGCCGCCAGGATGCGCTGTGGCAACGCGAAGCCATGGAGAAACTGCCCGCCCTCAAGCGCGCCACGCGCATGCTCGTGTGTGGTGAAGACTTAGGTATGGTGCCCCACTGTGTGCCCGACGTCATGCGTGAATTGGGCATTCTGAGCCTGGAGGTGCAACGCATGCCTAAAGCCAGCGGCCTGGCCTTCTTCCACCCCAAAGATGCGCCCTACCTGTCGGTCGTAACCCCCTCTACCCACGACATGAGCACCCTGCGCGGATGGTGGGAAGAAGACCGCGAACGCACGCAGCGCTTCTTCAACGAAGTGATGGGCTACGCCGGAACAGCACCCTACTTCTGCGAACCGTGGGTGTGCCGCATCCTCATCAACCAACACCTGCACTCCCCGGCCATGTGGGCCATCTTCCAACTACAGGACCTCATGAGCATCAACGGCACTCTGCGTCGCGAAAACCCACACGACGAACGCATCAACGTACCGGCCAACGCCAACCACTACTGGCGATACCGCATGCACCTGACCATAGAAGCCCTGCAAAAAGCCGACGCTTTCAATGCTGAATTGCAGCAAATGATTGTGGAAAGCGGGAGGGGTTAGGTGAAGGTATCTGAACAGCTTTTGGCTGCATTTTTTCCGTACAACAAACGTATTTGGTGTGGTTAGTCTGCTTTTGGCCATTGCCTGCTCCGTCCTGTTAGGTTTCATTTTCAAGTTGTTCGAGCGCTATGGCGTGCATACATTTCAGGCCATTGTGGTCAATTACTTCACGTGTGTGGCATGCGGGTGGTTGCACGCCGGTGTTTTGCCGTTTGGGTCGGCGGAGCGTTCGGCGGCCTGGATGCCGTATGCGCTGATGCTGGGTCTGGTGTTTATTTCGGGTTTTAATGCGGCAGCGCAGACGGTGCGTTATTTTGGCGTAACCATCAGCCAGGTGATGCAAAAAATGTCCATTTTGCTGACGGTGCCTTTTGCAATATGGGTCTATCAGGAGTCGTCGGGGGTGGCCAAATGGGCGGGTTTTGTCCTGGCATTGGCGGCCATTGTGCTGGTCAACTGGCGGCAGGAGTCGCCTTCAGCAGCAACGGCGTCTTCGGCACCATTGGGCATGGGTTTGCTGTGGGTGCCGCTGCTGACGTGGGTGCTGTCGGGAGTTATTGAGATGGTGTTGGTAACCGTTCAGCACGAGCGGCTGACAGACACGAGCAGTCCTATTTTCATCACCACCGTTTTCGGCACGGCAGGGCTGCTGGGGTTGGTGCTGGCTATTATCGGTCTGGCGCTGGGGCGGCTGCGCTTTTCGTGGCGCAACGTGGTGGGCGGCATTCTGCTGGGCATTCCCAACTATGCCAGCATGTGGTTTTTGCTGCGCGCGCTGGATAGCGGCCTCGAAGCTTCGGTGGCCTTCCCGCTGATGAACATCGGCATCATCCTGACGACAACCTTTGGCGCCGTGTGGCTGTTTCAGGAGCGCTTATCTGGCCTACAGCGCTGGGGCATTGCGCTGGCCATCGCCGCTATTGCACTGATTTCTACCTGACGACATGGAAAAGGAACCGCGCGCCTTAGAGGAAGACCTCACGTTCCACCCCTACAATGTCATGCTATTTTTGCTCCTGTTTGGCCTGACGCTCCTGTTTCTGGCCCTGACGGCGAGCTACATCTACATCCGCGTAACGATGAATGTGCCACCGGTGCGCCTGCCGTGGCTGTTCATGCTCAACACCACTATTCTGCTGGGCAGCAGCTACACGTTGATGCAGGCCAAAAAGGCCTACCAGAACGACGACACAGCGGGGTATCAGAAGCACCTTAAGCACACCATCTGGCTTTCCGTCCTTTTCCTGCTCATGCAGGGCGCAGCCTGGTTGTGGTTGTTCAACATCAACCAGGTGAGTATGCAAAGCTCTACTACGGCGGGCTTTCTCTATGTACTCTCGATTGCCCATTTCGCTCACGTGGTGGCGGGTCTGCCCTTTCTGGTGGCCTTTTACCGCACTGCCCGCAAGCAAATGGTGGAACCCATCACAGTGCTCCTCTACTTCTCCGACCCCGAAAAACGCCTCAAACTGCGCCTGCTGACCATCTACTGGCACTTCTTAGACCTGCTCTGGATTTATTTGGTGCTCTTTCTGGCGGCGAATTGGCTGATTTGACGGACATCAAGAAGGACTTCCCAGAAATGGTGAGCAGACGCATGCCCATAGGCATTGCACTGACGTAGTTTTTTCAGGCTTCTTCTTCCACCCATTCCATTTCAATCTGGCGGCGGGCGGTATCTACGGCCACGATGCGTACACGCACGCGGTCGCCCATTTTGATGGTGTGGCCCGAGCGACGGGCGCGGGCGCGCAGGTTGCCGTCCTCGATGGTGTACGCCTCGCGCAAGGTGCGGAAATCCACCAAACCTTCGGCCAATGTGTCGGCCAGTTCTACGAAGAAGCCGCGCTCGATGAAGCCGCTGACATAGCCTTCGAACACTTCTCCGATGTGGCGGCGCAGCAATTGAGCCTGCACGTACTTGATACTTTCGCGTTCGGCGTCGGCGGCTTTGCGCTCCTGGTCGCTGATGTGTTTGCACTGTTCTTCCAGGCGCTCTTTATTGGCGCGGTAAATCGTGTCGCCAAGGTTTTTTTCCAAAATGCGATGCGCCAGCACGTCGGCGTATCGGCGGATGGGCGAGGTAAAGTGGGTGTAATGGGAAAAGCCTAAGCCATAGTGGCCGATGTTTCGGGTCGAATAGACGGCTTTGGCCATGGTGCGAATGGCCAGCGGCTCCAGGATCTTCAGCCGCGGGTCTTTTTCAGAGGCGCGCATGAGCAGGTTGTACGACTCGGCAATTTGGCGCGGCGTGTTCACCTTGAGGGGGCAGCCCATTTCGGCGGCGAAGCGGGCGAATTCGGCCACCTTTTCCATGTCGGGCAGGTCGTGTATGCGATAGACGAACGGTATTTCCTGCTGGCCGGCGCTTTTGTGCTGGATGTAAAGGGCTACTTCCTTGTTGGCCAGCAGCATGAAGTCCTCGATGAGCAGGTGAGCGTCTTTGCGTTCCTTGATGTAGGCCTCTACGGGAATGCCCTCTTCGTTGAGGCGGAAGCGCACCTCATCGGTATCGAAGCCGATGGCGCCGTTGCGTTCGCGTTCGCGGCGCATCTTTTTGGCGATGCGCTGCAGGGCTTTGAGCGCCCATTCCAATTGCGGGTAAATGGCAATCTGGCGCAGGGCTTCGGCGGGCTTTCCTTCCAAGATGGTCTGCGCCTCTTCGTAAGTGAAGCGTTTGGCCGAATGAATGACCGTTTTGCCGAACCAGCGGGAGACGATGCGGTCTTGCTCGTCGAATTCAAAGACGGCCGAAAACGTCAAGCGGTCTTCGTGGGGCACGAGTGAGCACAGGTGGTTCGACAGTTTTTCGGGCAGCATGGGGCATACGCGGTCCACCAGATAGACGGAAGTGCTGCGCTGGTATGCCTCGGCGTCGAGGCGTGTGCCGGGCTTGAGGTAATGTGTAACGTCGGCAATATGGACGCCCACCTCTAAGTGGCCGTTGTCGAGTTGGCGCACGCTGATGGCGTCGTCGAAGTCTTTGGCGTCCTCAGGGTCAATGGTGAAGGTGAGTACAGGGCGGAAGTCGCGTCGGCGGTCGTACTCGTCGGGCGGAATGACATCCGGGATGTCGGCGGCTTCGGCCAGCGCTTCGGGCGAGTGGGTGAGTTCGAAGCCGGCATTGATGAGGATTTTATTCATCTCGAAGTCGTGCCCGCCGGTGGCGCCGAGGGTTTGGGTAACCTTGCCGATGGGCACGCGGCCTTTGCCTTCTTGCCAGTCGGTGATGCGGACGATGACTTTGTCGCCATCGCGCGCGTCGGCGCAGGCGTCTAACGGCACGTACACATCAACAGGCATGTTGGGGTCGTCGGGCAGGAAGAGGGCATACTTGCGGCTTTTGCGCAGCGTGCCGATGAAGAACTCTCTGGCTCGCTTGAGCACTTTGAGCACCTCGCCCTCGGGGCGGCGCTGAGCGCCGCGGCGTCCGTAGGCTTTTGGGAAGAGCAGCACCTGCACGATGTCGCCATGTAGTGCACCGTTGAGGTAACGCGGAGCCACGAACACGTCGTCCATGGTCTCGTCAGTAACGATGTAGGCAGCGCCTGAGCGCGTCATGTCCACGCGGCCTTCCACCATTCTGGGCTGCTCGGGTTGGCGCTTTTTGGTTTTGCCTACCGGCGCAGCGGGCGGTGGAGGCGCAGGGCTGGTCTTTTCGGCTTTTGCATCGCCTGCCGTCAGGCGGTCTAAAGCAGCGCCGTAGCGCCCGTTTTTTTTCACCTCCACAGAGCCGGCCAGGGTCAGCTGCTGAAGCGCATGCTCCACTGAATGGCGGTTGTTGGCCACATTGAGCAGTTCGGACAGTTCGGCGGGAGCAAAGGTTTTTCGAGGATTGGCCAGCAGAAATTTGAGCACCTCAATTTGCAAGGCCTTGGCAGTCAACTTTTTGCTGCCGCTTTTTTTGTTTTTTTTCATAAAAAAATCAAATGCGCCGCTTCGGCGCGGCGCGGTGTTCGGGTGTTTTCGTTTCTTCCTTCAAACGCCATATTGCTGGAAAGGTTGCCACTGAATGCGATTTCTGTTTTCAAAAGGTGCGCTCTACCTTCGGGCCGTCATTTGCTGTACGATGAAGATAGGTTTGTTAGGCTATGGAAAAATGGGCCATGCCGTAGAGGCTCAGGCACTGGAGCGCGACCACGAAATTGCCTGGCGCATCGGGTGGTCGAACCGCGCCGAGCTGACGGACGCGCTGCTGCGCCAGGCCGACGTGGTTATCGAATTTTCGCGTCCCGACGCTGCCTTTGCCAACGTCATGGCCTGCCTCCAGGCCGGCGTGCCCGTGGTGAGCGGCACCACCGGCTGGAGCGAGCAGTTGCCTCAGGCCGAGCAATACTGCCGGGAGCACGGCGGCACGCTGCTGTGGGCATCCAACTTCAGCGTTGGCGTCAACCTGCTTTTTGCCCTTAACCGCTATCTGGCGCGGCTGATGGACGCGCGGGATGAATACGCTCCCTCTATAGAAGAAACCCACCACGTGCACAAATTGGACGCCCCCAGCGGCACAGCGCAAACGCTGGCCAACGAACTGGTGGCCAACACTGCGCGCATCAAACACTGGCTACCGGCTACCGGCCAACCCGCACCACCCGATGCACTGCCCGTGACGGCCATACGCCGCGGCGAAATACCCGGCACGCACATCGTCCGCTGGGACTCGGCCATAGATACCCTCGAAATTCGCCACACTGCCCACTCGCGCGCTGGCTTCGCCGCCGGTGCTGTGCTGGCCGCTGAATGGATTATTGGGAAGAAAGGGGTCTTCCGCATGAGCGACGTCCTGAACCTGAGCCACTTATGAGCCTGAGCATCCGACCCGTCGAACCGGACGAACTACCGCTACTGCTTCAGCTGGCCGAGCGCACCTTCCGCGAAGCCTGGCAGGCGCAAAACAACCCGGTGCACTTCGAAGACTACTGCCGCACGCACTTCACCCTCGAACGCTTCGCCGCCGAAATGGCCGCCCCAGACGCAGGGTTCTACTTTGCCCTGCAGAAAAACACGCCCGTGGCCTACTTGAAACTGAATATCGGCCAGCTGCCCGGGGCCTCCGCCCGTCTGGAGCAACCGCTGTGGCCCGGAAAGCCCCTGCAAATCGAGCGCATTTACGTGGATGCTCCCTGGCAGGGTCACGGTCTGGGCGGACGCCTGCTCGCCTTCGCCGAAGAACAGGCCCGCCAGACCGGCGCCACCTGGCTATGGCTGAGCGTGTGGCAGGAAGCGCCGCGCGCCGTGCGGTTTTATGAAAAAAACGGCTTCCGCATCTTCGGCACGGAAACCTTCTGGGTTGGCGCCGACCCACAACCCGACTGGGTGATGCGAAAACCGGTATCGTAAACTCCCGGCTCTGGCGAGGCGCCCACCTTGCCGAAACTTATGCTCAGGGTTGTATCCTGGCTTTTTAAGGGTCGGGCCAAACAAGTTTAGCCGCCACGTAGCCAAACAAGTTTGGCGGTTACGGGGGGCTTGCCTACCTTCGCCGCTGCACAAACATACTGGGAATGACAGGCAACCTTCCCTCCGACAAGCCGCGCATCAAACACATCGCCATCGCCGGCAATATTGGCGCCGGCAAAACTACCCTCAGCGAAATGCTCGCCCGCCACTATGGCTGGGACGTCCACTACGAAGACACGGAGAACAACCCCTATCTGGCCGACTTCTATTTGGACATGCGGCGCTGGTCGTTCAACCTGCAGGTCTTCTTCCTGTCGAGCCGCTACCAGCAAATGCTGCGCATTCAGCAGGGCAATCGCACGGTCATCCAGGACCGCACCATTTACGAAGATGCCTACATTTTTGCCCCCAATCTGGCCGATATGGGCTTGATGGAACGGCGCGACTTTGAGAACTACATCCATCTGTTTCAGTCCATCATTTCGCAGGTGCGCCCGCCCGATTTGCTCATCTATTTGCGCGCCAACATCCCTACGCTGGTGGAACACATCCAAAAACGCGGGCGCGACTACGAGGGCAACATCAGCATCGAGTACCTCAAGCGCCTCAACGAGCGCTATGAGCAATGGATCACCACGTACAAGGATGGGCGCTTGCTCATCATTAACGTGGATCAGATGGACTTCCAGCACAACCCCGAACATGCGAGTCGTGTTTTGGAAATGGTACAGGCCGAACTGCACGGGCTGTTCTGAACAGATATGGCGGACGCAAAGAAGAAAACGCTCAACGCAACCTCGAAAAAATCGCCCAAACCTTCCAAAGCACTGCGCGAAAAGGCTGCGGAGATTCAGCGCATCCTGGATGAGCTATACCCTGAAGTGCCCATCCCGCTGCATCACGACGACCCCTACACACTGTTGGTGGCGGTAGTACTATCGGCCCAGTGCACCGACGAGCGCGTCAATCAGGTAACGCCGCACCTCTTTGCCCGCGCCCGCACGCCGCAAGACATGATCCGCCTGAGCGTGGATGAAATTCGCGAGATCATCAAGCCCTGCGGCCTGTCGCCTTCCAAGTCGAAAGCCATCTGGGAGCTTTCGCGCCGCATTGCGGAAGAGCACGGAGGCCAGGTACCGCGTACGTTTGAGGAACTGGAAGCACTGCCGGGAGTGGGGCACAAAACGGCTTCGGTGGTCATGTCGCAGGCTTTTGGCGAGCCGGCTTTTCCGGTGGATACGCACATCCACCGGCTGGCGGCGCGCTGGGGCCTCAGCAGCGGTAAAAGTGTGGAACAGACCGAGCGCGACCTCAAGGCGGTATTCCCGAAGGAGAGCTGGAACAAGCTGCACCTGCAGATCATCTACTTTGGTCGCGAATACTGCCCGGCGCGGGGGCACGACCCGCAGAAATGCCCGATTTGTTCGCGGTGGGCGCCGTAGCGCTCAGCTTTTGCCACTCAGGGTCTTCCAGACCATGTGCGCCTTTTCCCAGGACGTTCGCATGTCTTCTGGCGAAGCCACGTGGGCATAGACGGCGCGTTCGCAGCGTTCCCACACCTCGGCGATGGCCTCAACGGTAGCAGGAGGCACTCCGCGAGCGGTCAGCTGCTCCAGAGCGACGTGTCGGCTCAGCATGAATGATGGCACGCGCAGGTAGGCGGCTACGGCGCCTTCCAGCCACCGCAGCAGGTCCCGGTAGAAGGCTTCGGGCGGCCCATCGGGTAGGCGCTGGCGCAGCCGCTGGAGTTGCGTGTTGAGCGTATGACTATCGGGCAACGTATAGGCGAAATTGCTCTCCAGGGCTGGGTCTGTTGTGGGAGGTTTTCGTCGCTGGCGTTGCCACAGCAGCGCGGCTAACCAGGCCAGCACGAGCAGCGCTGCAATGCCGGCCATGCCCAGCACCCAGGTGGGAGGTGCAGCCTCAATCTCTTCCCACCAGCCGGGTTCTTCCGGTGGAGGCAGCGTACCCGTTGTTTCGGGAGGAGGTGCGGCTTTTCCGTAGTTCGCACCCGGCGCGACGACGATTTCGACGGGCTTTTCTGCGCGCAACGTCTGGTAGTTGCCGCTATCGGGGTGGAAGAAGGTCATTTCGGGCGTAAAGAGGTAGGTACCCGGCTCTTTGGGCAGGATGGCATAGGTGAGCGTGCGGCGGTGGACAAACTCATCGCCTGTTTCGTATTCTTCCTGTTCGCGCACTTCGGGGTCGAAGGCTTCGAGGCCGGAGGGTACTTCGAGGCGCGGGTTGATGAAGCGGCGCGTGTCGCCGTTGCCCTGGATACGCACCGTTAGCGTGAGGGCATCGTCGGTGGTCAGCGTTTGCTTATCGGCCGTGACTGTCCATTCGTATTGGCCGACGACGCCGCAGAAGTGCTCGGGCTGTGGCTCGGGCAGGGGCCGTATTTCTGCCGAGACGGTGTTGGCAGCGACAATGGCGGGCGTGCCACCCAGCAGACTGCGCTCGCGCCCTTCTATCATTAGCCGCAGGCGTGCCGGGCCGATGGCAAGCATTCCCGTGCGCTGGGCAAAGAGCGATGCCTCGTACAGCGTGCGCACGGCGTAGGTTTTGCCGCTCACCTTTTCGCGTTGCACGCGCGTGTCGTAGCGGCGGCGCTCCAGCACGTAGAAGCCCTCGAAAGAGGGCAATTCGATTAAGTCAGCTTCCGACACGCCCACTTGAGTGAAGAGGCGCAGACGATAGAGCATTTGCTGGCCCAGCCACGCCCGTTCGGGCAGCACGTCGGCCACAACAAAGTAAGGCTCTTCGACAGTGGTGCCGCCTTTCTTGGGGCGACGCACAGAGGACTTGACCACGCGCACCGTCAGCGGCTGGCTGCGGAAATTGCGCTGGGCGGTTTGCGCCGTTGCCGGCCCAATGGTGTAGCTGCCTGCGCTGCCGGCTTCCAGTTCATACACCCACGACTGTTGCATGTAGGCCTTGCCCTGGGTGAAGCCCGCGCTGCGCACTTCGGCCGGGCCGGTGCGCACCGTCAGGCCGCCAAAATCGGGCGGGATGAAACGCTGCGCGGTTTCGTTTTTTAATACAAAAGAAACCTCAAATCGTGTTCCTTCGGTTACCTCGCGGCGCGGGCCACGCACCTCAAAGGTGGGCGCTTCCGACTGTGCTGGCGCCATTGCCGCCCACAGGCACAACACCGCTGTTAAGCAACGGCCTGCTGTTTGCCAAAGAGCGAACGTGCGAGCCATCAGTCTGTGCGTTTGGGTTTGTATTTGGACAGTTCTAACAACCGCTGGCTGTCGCGAAAGTTGATCAGTTCGTCCAGTGTCGTTTGGGGGTGGCGGCGCATGTAGGCTTTGACGATTTGCCAGCCTACCCAGTTGCCAATTTCGCCCGGCGCCTCCTGGAAGACCATTTCTGTGGCCGGGCTGGGCATGACGAGCTTCTGATTGCGGTGCGTAAGCGGCTCGTAGAGCACTTTCAGTTCCAGCAGGCGCGCCCACACTTCGGCCTCGTTAGCGTAGCAGCCGGCCAGTTGCTCTTCGGTGTATCCCATTTTTCGATACTCCGGCTCATCGGGCAGCAACTGATCCAGTACGTACAAAATCTTGCCGTTGTTCACCATGTAATCTAAAATGCGCTCCTGATGCGGCGGCCCTACGATGCGGCTGGCTAAAGCCAGGCCAACCTTCACTGGCAGGTATTCTTTGGAAAACTGCCGCCGCAGGTACTGGGGAAAGTATTGTGGGTCGTAGCCGCTGAAGTTTTCACCCAAAAACATGTCCAGACCGATCATGACGAGGCTGTCGTTGACGGCATAGGCGTCGCCAACGAACTCTGTAACGACGGTTACAAAGCGCAACGGCGGCCGGCTGGGAAAGAGCTTCGCGTAGCGCTGTGCCAGACGTGCCAGGGCGATCTCCTGCTCATCCAAATTGGGAAAAACTGCGCGGCAAGAGTCGTGCAGACGGCGAATTTGGGGCGCAAAGGCAAAGCCCACTAAGGCCTCCTGGGGTGTCTCGTTAGGGTTTTCCGGGTTGTGGGCGATTTCTGTCAGGAAGAAAGGCAGAAAGTCTGGGTACTTGCGTGCCAGTTGCTCCATGCCCTCTTGCAGGCGGGTGGAGTCGAGGGCCATGAGGTCTTCGTCGAAGCGCAGCAGCGCAATGGGCGGTGGGTCATCCTGGCAGGCCAGCAGGCTCAAAACAAGCGCTGCCAGCAAGGCGGCTTTTTTAAAAAATCCAGAGGTCATATTTGTCAGAGGAAAAAGCTGCGATTTTCGCGCCGGTATTGGCGAGGCTTCGCCTTTTTCACGGCACAAAAAAACTGCACGCGATGAAAAAAATTTCACTTCTGCTCTTCTTATCGCTGGGCCTGTGGCTCGGGCGCGCCCATGCGCAATGGTCGCAGCAACAACGCCCCTCCTTCCGCTTTGGCATCCACACCAGCCCGACGTGGTCGTGGATGCGCACCGACGACAAGTTGCTCGAGGGCACGGGCGTCAATTGGGGCCTCAAAATGGGCGTTCAGGGTGAGTACTATTTCGCTACCAACTACGCCATTACCGGCGGGCTGGGTCTGGCTTTTGGCCATGGTGGCGAGTTGCTCAACGGCTATCCGCGGGCGGTGTTGCTGCCCAACTCCAACCTGAGCGACCCGCGTCTGGACACCCTGAGCAAAGACGCCCGTGTGCATTACAGCCTGCGCTACGTTGAAATACCCGTTAGCCTGCGCTTTCGAGGCGGCAGTGGCGAAGACTCGCCTTTGCGCATTTACGCAGAGGCACCCATTTTCACCCTGGGCTTTCTGACCCGCGCCAACGGCAACCTCCGCGGTAACGTACCTGTACGCGGGGAAGATGAGAACATCAAGCGCGATGTAACCAATCTGGCCCTGTCCTGGGGCTTCGGCCTGGGTGTCGAATACGAGCTCAGCCAGAGCATCACGGCGGTAGGCGGCCTGCAGTTTCAGCAGATTTTTACCGACATGACGACGAATAAAGGCTCCGTACTGCCGCCGAACGCTACGGAGTGGCGCCGCGAAAACGCGCGCGCTACGGCCAACGCCATCACCTTGCGGTTGGGCATCTTTTTCTAAAAAAACTGCCCGCCAGCGCGCAAACGGCGTCGGCGGGCAGGGTCTATGGTGCGTATGGTGTTTAGAAAAGCGCTACAGGTGTTTTGCTGTGGCGCTTTTTCTTTTTGTCGCGCGGTGCCTTGTCGTGGCTGGGGCCGTTGTCCTCGTTGACGCGGATGCGGCGGCCATTGACGTCGAAGGCTTCCAGTCCGCGGCGTACGTCGCGTACGAAGGCGGCGTCTATGTCTAAGAGCGTGTGGGTGCGCTTGACGTCCACCTTTCCGATGGCGTGCTTGGGGATGCGAAATTCGCTGGTGAGCAGGGAGAGCAGGTCTTTTTTCTGGATGCCATCCATATGGCCGACGTTGATGAACAGGCGCTGCTGACCGGCGCTGCCCGATGCCTGAGCGCGTTCGCCATGGCTGGGGCGGTCGCCGCGCTGGCGGTGGCTGCCCACGTTGATGTCGGTGGCATTGCGGTAGTAGGCTAAGAAGCGGTTGAACTCCGTGCTGGCAAAGCGCTCGATGAGTTCCTCTTTGGTCAGGTCGCGCAGGGCCTCGAAGATTTGGGGCAGGAAGGGCGCTATCTGGTCGCGCTGCACTTCCTGTTCGCGGATGTTCTGAATGATGTGGAACAGCTGGCGTTCGCACACCTCCGGGCCGGTGGGTATGGGTTTTCGGGTGAAGGCGATGCGGGCGCGGCGCTCGATGAGTCGGATGCGCTCTTCCATTTTGGGCGTGATGATGCTGATGGACACCCCTTTGCGACCGGCTCGACCAGTGCGACCGGCGCGGTGGATGTACACCTCCGGTTCATCGGGCAAGCCGTAGTTGATGACGTGGGAGATGTCGCTCACGTCAATGCCTCGGGCAGCCACGTCGGTGGCCACCAGCAGCTGCAAGTGGCGTTCGCGGAAGCGCTGCATCACGCGGTCGCGGTCGCTTTGCGACAGGTCGCCATGCAGGGCATCGGCATTATAGCCGTCGCGGATCATTTGCTCGGCGATTTCTTTGGTCTCCGCGCGCGTGCGGCAAAACACCAGGCCATAGATGCCCGGATGCGCATCCACCACGCGCTTGAGCGCGTCGTAGCGGTGCTCAGGGCGGCAGATGTAATAGGTGTGTTCGATGTCGGCATTGGCCTGCTGGCGCGTAGCAACGCCGATTTCAATGGGCTTGCGCATGTACGTATCTGCAATGGCGCGCACCTCATCGGGCATGGTGGCGGAGAAGAGCCACAGCGATTGGCGGTTTTCGGCGGCCTCCAGGATGATATCCACGGCATCGCGGAAGCCCATGTTGAGCATCTCGTCGGCTTCGTCGAGTACCACGCGCGACACCTTGTCCAACGCTACGGCCTGGCGCACCAGCAGGTCCACCAATCGGCCCGGTGTGGCCACGATGATGTGGGCGCCGGAGCGTATCTGGCGTATCTGGGTTTCGATGCTGGCGCCGCCGTACACGGCTACCACCTTGTAGCGCTCGGCAAAACGGGTATAGTTGGCCAGGTCGTTGGTTACCTGAACGCACAGCTCGCGCGTGGGGCACAGCACCACGGCCTGCACGTGTTTGTCTTCGGGCCGGATGCGCTGCAACAGTGGCAAGCCAAAGGCCGCCGTTTTGCCCGTGCCCGTCTGAGCCAGGGCCACAATGTCGTCGTCCGATTGCAGCGCCACCGGAATGACCTGCTGCTGAATGGGCGTTGGGGTTTCAAAGCCCAGGGCGGCAATGCCCTGAAGCAGGGCCTCCGAGAGGCCCATTTCTTTAAAGTCTGTCATGAAAAAAGGTAAAAAAACAAGTGTCGAAATGCGGGCTTGACCACTCATGGGGAAGGAGAGCGCCTTGAAGCGCAAGCGGTTTCCCAACGACACGGGCGGGTCTTCCTGAAAACGGCGCTGATGCGCGCGCTACCCGCCAAAGGGCAAAATGGCCGTAGCCCAAAAAACAAAAAACTTCCTAATGAAAAAACGCGACGCTCCCTTCGGAACTCGTCGCGTCTCGTCTTTCGCGGTCTGGACGGGACTCGAACCCGCGACCTCCGCCGTGACAGGGCGGCATTCTAACCGACTGAACTACCAGACCTTTTCGGAAAAAGCGGTGCAAAGGTATAGGCACGGATTTCACTCGTGCAAGTGCCAACAAAAAAAATCTTTTAGCGCAGGCGAAGCTCCCGACTCGTTTACCCCATTTCAAAGCCTATGCCCTGTAACGGCAAATCTTTTCCCGCGTGTTCCTTAGGGCAAGCCGTACCTTTGCCCGCCGGTATAGCCTGCGAACTATGAAACGATGAACCACGCAACGATGCCTGTGCTATGACTTTTATGGAATTTGAAAAGCCGCTCGAGGCCCTGAACGAGCAGTTGCAAAAGCTGCGTGAGGTGGGCGAGCAAGGCGAAATAGATGTGTCGGACATGATCCGCGAGCTGGAGGCGAAAATCCAGCAAAAGCGCGAGGAGATTTACGCCAACCTGTCGGGCTGGCAAAAGGTGCAGCTGTCTCGCCATCCGGAGCGGCCCTACACCCTCTTTTATGCCAACACGATGTGCCGCAAGTTCATCGAGTTGCACGGCGATCGCTGCAGCGGCGACGATCACGCCATTGTGGCAGGTATGGCCGACCTGGAGGGCCAGACTATTGTTATCATCGGGCACCAAAAGGGCGTCAATACCAAGATGCGCCAATATCGCAACTTCGGCATGGCCAACCCGGAAGGTTACCGCAAGGCGCTGCGCCTGATGAAGCTGGCCGAACGCTTTGGCTTTCCGGTAGTTACGCTCATTGACACACCGGGCGCCTACCCGGGTCTTGAGGCCGAGCAGCGCGGGCAGGCCGAAGCCATTGCGCGCAATCTCTTTGAAATGGCACAGTTGCGCGTGCCCATCCTGTGCTACATCATCGGCGAGGGCGCTTCGGGCGGCGCGCTGGGCATCGGGTTGGGCGACCGCGTTTTCATGCTTGAGTACACCTGGTACTCGGTTATCTCGCCAGAGTCCTGCTCGTCCATTCTGTGGCACTCGTGGGACCAAAAGGAACAGGCCGCCGATGCCCTCAAACTCGACGCCGACAACATGCTCCGCTTCGGCCTCATTGACGGCGTGCTCAAAGAGCCGTTTGGCGGCGCCCACAACGACCCCGAAGAAATGGCCCGCCGCCTCAAAGCCCATATCCTGGAACAGCTGGCCGAACTGACGCCCATGGACCCCGACGCGCGCATTGCTGCGCGCATTGAAAAGTACAGCCGCATGGGCCACTATCGGGAGCTGAACGCCTCTTAAAACGCCTCTGCCTATGCTCGACCGATTGCGCATGGCCCTGCTCCGCCGCTCGCTCCGCCAGCTGGTAGAGCACTCCAAACGCCGCCGACGCCCCCACACTTTTGACACAGCGCGCTCGGTAGCCTTGCTCTTCGACGCCTCCGAAGAGGAAACGCGCAAAATTGTGGCCCTGTGGGCCGAAGGCTTCACCGAACGCGAACACCGCAAGCGCCTGCACGTGCTCGCCTTCGTGGACGATGCCCACACCGTCGGGCAAAGCCGCTTCCCACAGTTCACTGCCCAGGACTTAGGGTGGCGCGGCCGATTGGAGGGGCCAGCCGTCGAACACTTCCTGGCCGAAACACCCGACCTGTTGCTGTGCTTCAACCCGCGCCAATTGCTACCCGTTCAGTGGGTAGCGGCCGCCTCGAAGGCCACCATGAAAATCGGCAACACCAACGAGCCGCCGCACGACTTCGACCTCGTGGTCGAAACACCCCCTGAGAAGGACATCCAGTTCTTCTTGCGCGAGGCCACCCATTACCTGAGCAAAATCGTCCCTGTGCACCATGAGCAACCTGCCTGAACGCCTGCGCGGAACCGGCGTGGCCTTAGTTACCCCCTTCCGAAACGGCCACGTGGACTGGGAGGGCCTGGAAAAAGTCATCGAGCACGTCATCGCCGGCGGCGTGGACTTCCTGGTCAGCCTCGGCACCACAGGCGAGTCCGTTACGGTGTCCGAAACCGAACAGCGCCAGATCATTGACTTCACTATCCGCATTAACCGCGGGCGCCTGCCCTTAGTCGTGGGCATTTTTGGCGGCAACAATACCGGCGAAATTGTCCGCCGCATGCACGCATTCGACTTCGAGGGCATTGACGCCCTCTTAGCCAGCAACCCAGCCTACAACAAGCCTGCCCAGGAAGGCATCTTTCGCCATTACATGGCGCTGGCCGAAGCCTCGCCCCGGCCCATCATCCTCTACAATGTGCCCAGCCGAACAGCCTCGAACATGGCCGCCGAAACAACGCTGCGCATTGCCCATGCCCACGAACGCATCATCGGCATCAAGGAGGCCAGCGATGACATCTACCAGGTCTGCAAAATCCTGCAAGGACGCCCCCCGGGCTTTCTCGTGCTCAGCGGCGACGACTTCATCACCTTACCGCTCATTGCCTGCGGCGGCGACGGCGTCATCTCCGTCATTGGCAACACAGCGCCCAAGCCCTTCTCCGACATGACGCGCGCAGCCTTGCGCGGCGCCCTCACCGAGGCCCAACGCCTCAACCTGCAGATGCTCGACCTGTATCGCCTGCTCTTCTCTGAGGGCAACCCGTCCGGCGTCAAGGCCGCACTCGAACTGCAAGGCCTCTGCTCGCGCGAGGTGCGCCTCCCGCTGGTACCCATGTCCGACACCGGACAGGCGCTCATCCGACAGGAACTGGAGCGCTTAGGATGCCTCTAAAGCCTCCTGCTCTTTTTTCCCTCGAAGACCAAGCAGCAGCCGTTAAAAGTACGCCATAAAACAAAGTCCGTGCTGGCTATTGGCCAGGCGCTGAAATTGCATTTTATAGCGTACATTTGTGCAAGGTAAACGTATCGAAAGATGCGGACGGCCTGCCCTCCAATTTTTCACCAAACCGTTACAACGTATGCATGAAAAACGGCTCAGGATTATCCAGGAATGGGAACGCCTGAAAAATGCCATATTTTCCGGCAAGCCTGCCGATGAAACCTCGAAGGACGAGCTCTATCGCTACTTCGCGCTCATGTTGAAGAAGGCGGCTGAAGGTTTGGGCGGCCCCTCGACCTCTAAGGACGACGAGGAGGACGCACCCGCTTCGCAGTACGCCCACGAAAGCCTGGCGCATCATTACCTGCAGGGGAAAGACTACGAACAGGCGCTCTATCATGCCCGCCGTTCCTTCGCGCTGGCCTTAGAGATGGAAGAATGGGAAACCATTGTCAGCGCGCACGGCACTTTAGTGAAGGTCATCCGGGACTCCGGCGACGTAGAGACATCACTATCGCACTGGCAGAAGCATATCGCCATGTCGGAAAAGCATCTGGGCCCCGACCACTTCCTGACGGCGGAGGGCTACAATGAGCTGGCCAGGACGCTGCACCATTTGGGCAAGCACGAGGAGGCATGTGCTGCATCCCGAAAAGCGCTCGACATCATTGAGCGCACGTTTGAACCGGAGCATCCAGTGGTGGCCGCAGCACACCACAGTCTGGCCTGCATGCTCCATGGGGCGGGCCGCTATGCCGAACTGCAGGCCGTGCTGCAAAAAGCACTGCCGCTTATGGAGGCGAACCTGGGGCTGGAAAGCCAGAGCACGCGCTCGGCCTACAACATGCTGGCTACCGCCCTTCGCGAACAAGGCGATGTGGAGGGCGCAAAAGCGGTATGGGAACGGGCCGCCACCTTAGTGGAGCGCCAACTTGGGCCTGACGACCAACTCACCGCAGCCACCTATTTCATGTGGGGCAACTTACTCCACGAAACCGGCGACCTCGAAGGCGCGCGCAAACTCTTGGAAAAGACCGTAAAACTGTGCGAAAAAAATGCCGGCCTCCACCACCCTAATACGTTGGAAGCGTACAACAAGTTGGCCGAAATACTCAACGACCTGAACGACCACAAGGGTGCCCAGGCATTGGCGAAAAAGACGGCGGCACTCCAGCAAAGCCAACCCGACTCCAAAGAGGTGGAAGAAGCCTCCGACTACTTCGAGGAGGCCAAAATACTGGCCAGCAGAGGCGACTACGCGCGCGCCAGAGAACTAATGGAGAAAGCCCTGAACCTGTGGGAAACCCACCTCGGCCCCGACGACCCCAACACCATCTATGGCTATACGGAACTGGGCATCGTCTATAACCATCTGGGCGACACCGACAACGCCCTGACCATGATGGAAAAAGCCCTCGCCGCTCACGAACGAAAAT
Source organism: uncultured Saprospiraceae bacterium (assembly GCA_964646615.1). Classification (GTDB taxonomy): domain Bacteria; phylum Bacteroidota; class Bacteroidia; order Chitinophagales; family Saprospiraceae; genus M3007. Next base: position 9,150 of record CAZYEV010000006.1, on the reverse strand, counting down.
TCGGGTGGCGTCATCCTGCCACTGCACGCAGCTACAACAACGTAGCCGCCATACACCTCACCAAGGGCAACCTCAAAAAGGCTGAGGAACTGTTGGAGAAGGCACTGAAAGCCTACGAGCAAAGCGTAGGCCTCGACCACCCCGATGCCACCGGAGTGTGCACCAACCTGTCTTCGGTGTACATGCTCACCGGCCGCATTGCCGAAGGGCGAGCGCTACAGAAAAAATTGAAAAAAGCTGAAAAGCAAAAGCCCGGTGCCCGCACCACCCGAGTCTCGACCTTCTACAAAAGGATGGATACCCACACGGATGAAATACGCATAGAGGGCGACTCGATTTCGTTAATGGAAGAAACCACCGCTTATGCCGAGAAAATCTACGGCAAAGACCACCTGAACACTGCGTGCTTTTATTTCAACCTGGCGCAGCTGTATGCCCTCACCGGCGAACGAGAAGCGGCCATTCGGCTGATGGAACAATCCTACCCTATCTTCCGCAGAGACCTGGGGGAAGACCATCCGCAAACCATACACGCTAAAAAAATCCTCGAAGAGACGAAGCAGCAGCGTTGAGCCACGCCTTTAGAAGTCGTCTTCCTCGCCGCCCAGTTCATCCAGCGGAACAACAGGCGCAGCAGCGCTGCGCGTCGTTGGCTGGCCAGCGGCGATTTTCTCCTTGATTTTTTTCTCGATTTCGGCGGCCAGCTCCGGGTTGTCCTGGAGGAATTGCTTGGCGGCATCGCGGCCCTGGGCAATTTTGGTACCCTCGTAACTGTACCAGGCACCGCTTTTCTGGATGACGTCTAAGTCTGTGCCGAGGTCCACAATTTCGCCTACTTTGGACACTCCCTGGCCGAAGACGATGTCAAACGTGGCCACGCGGAACGGCGGAGCCAGTTTGTTTTTCACCACTTTGACCTTCACCTGGTTGCCCACGACGTTGCCCTCTTTGTCTTTGATGGCAGCGCCGCTCTTGCGGATATCGAGGCGTACGGAGGCATAAAACTTGAGCGCATTACCGCCGGTGGTTGTCTCCGGGTTGCCGAACATAACGCCGATTTTTTCGCGCAGCTGGTTGATGAAGATGCAGCAGCACCCCGTGCGCCCAATGGCGGCAGCGAGCTTGCGCATGGCCTGGCTCATCAGGCGCGCCTGGAGGCCCACTTTTGAGTCGCCCATTTCGCCCTCGATTTCGGAGCGGGGCACGAGGGCTGCCACGGAGTCCACCACGACGATGTCCACGGCGCCGGAGCGGATCAGATTTTCGGCGATTTCCAACGCCTGTTCGCCGTTGTCGGGCTGGCTGATGAGCAGGTTATTGACGTCCACACCCAAATTCTCGGCGTAGAAGCGGTCAAAAGCGTGCTCGGCGTCAATGATGGCGCCGATGCCGCCTTTCTTCTGGCATTCGGCAATGGCGTGAATGGCCAGTGTTGTCTTACCCGATGACTCGGGGCCATAAATCTCGATAATTCGCCCGCGCGGATAGCCGCCGCAGCCCAGGGCAATATCCAGACCCAATGAACCAGTGGGTATCACGTCCACCTCTACAGCTTGCTTGTCGCCTAAGCGCATTACCGTGCCTTTGCCGTAGGTTTTATCTAAGCGCTCAATGGTGGCTTGCAGGGTCCTGAGTCTATCGTCTTTTTCTTTTGACATAAAATGTGTGCAGTTGAGGGTGTTTCTGAAAAAAGCCGGCACAAAAGTAAAACAAAATGTTTTTGCGCAAGCCCTGCCACAACTTTTTTTCGAGGCAGTCAAATGTACGGCATATCCCGGATGCGAAGACCCTCTTCTGCCCTGCCCAAACAAAAAAAGCGATGCTCATTTGCATCGCTTCAGCTTTGTCGTCGCATGAGAAGTTTCATGGAGAAACTTTTCATGCCAAAGGTGAAGGCAACGAGTGAGGCAGGGCGACAACAAAAAGGCCCATTGCGTTACCTGCAATTGGTGAAGCGCTGGCTCAGACATTTGACCTAAACAGCTGTTAATCAGCACTTACTCAATCTGGCTAACGTTCGGATTTGTTACCTGCCCTTTTTGAGGACAGGCTTCATTTTATGGGTTCCAGGTAGGTTTCCTGGGCATAGACGGGGGTTTCGACGACGGCTTCGATATCCACCTGTACGGCGATGTCGTCCACCCAGTTGTCGTTTCGGAAGGCGAAATGCCAGGTGCCTGCCAACGGTGTGAGGCGGCGCTGCACGTCGGCGCTGACGTTTTCCTGAAAAATGAAGGCCTGATATTTTTCGCCTTTGAGGAATTTTTCGGCGTTTTCGCGAGAGAGTAGGGCGTAGTCAATGACTTCGCCGACTTTGGGCACGCTCAGATCCACAGCGGCGCCGAGGGCGAAGGCTGCCAGGGCTGTTTGAGGAGCAACAGCCAATGCTTTTGCTGCTCCTGATTGGAGGAGGTTTTTGAGGGCTTCGGCGTCTTTTCGGCGCGCCTCGGCGGTGGCCTGGCCTACGGTGATGCGAAAAGCCCAGCGTGCTGTGTTGGGCGGTAAAGTAAACTGATAAAGGCCCATGGGTTTTTTCGTCCACATCTTGCTGGCGCTGACATTGACCTGACCGCCCAGCGAGACGATTTCGGTCTGCGTGCCGACCAACACGGAGCGTTTTTGCTCGCGAAAGTTGGGATATTGCTGCACGTCCCAGTTGACCTGCGTATCGAAACGCTCGGTAATTGGCGACGCCGGCGTGCGGTGCAGCACGAAACGGCAGACCTTTTTGCCCAAGCCGCGTTCGCGCACCGTCAGCTGATAGATGCCCGTATGAGGGATGCGGATGCGATGCGTCAGCGACGTATCGAGCGCATACGTGCTGAACAGGATAGGCCCGTTGAGTTGGGTAAATTCTACCTGACGCACCTGACGACCGACGAGCACTTCCATGCGCAATTGCACTTCGTCGTCTTTGGCAAAGGCATACGTAAACATGTGGTCGCCGTCCATTTTGAAAGTGCGGTCGGCCACGAGCACGGGTGAAAAAGGCTGTGCGGAGAGGCGCAAGACACCGAGGCAGCAAACGATGAATAGATTTCTATACAACATTGGGCGGATGTTTTTTCGGTTCTGGGCAAAGATAGGCCCCCCTGCCGGGTTTACAGGAATGCGGTCTAACCACCTCAAAGTCTTCCGCTATGCCGATGGATGGAACGCTAAGCGTAGCGCTTGGGGTCAAAATCAGCCACAGGTATGGCGGTTGGTTTGCCTGTGGCCAATTCTGCGACGAGCCGACCGGTACCAGAGGCCATGCTGACGCCAATCATGCAATGGCCGGTGGCGATGATGAGGTTTCGGTTGTGGCGCCCAAAGCCAATATACGGCAGACCATCGGCCGACAGAGGCCGGTAGCCGAACCAGGCCCGTTGGCGTAGCGTCTGAGCATCCTGTAAGGCTTGTACGCCGGGGTCAGCGGCGATGCCCGGCATGTACTCCTGTACGGCACGCAGGATGCCTTGCACGCGGCGCAGGCGAATGCGGTTGTCCATGTGGCCGATTTCCATCGTGCTGCCAATGCGCAGACGCTGGCGCCAGGGGGTGAGGGCCACTTTAGCCTCTTTGAAAATACACGGATAGTTGAGTTTCCGCTGGGGGTTATCCACCGTTACGGAATAGCCTTTGCCGGGCATCATGGGCAGGTACTCACCGCTCAGGCGCGCCAGCTGCGGCGACCAGGAACCTGCCGCAAGCACAACCAGGTCGGCACTTAGCTGCTCTTCAGCACCGTTGGCTGCGCCTGTGGGCCGGTAACGAACGGCGACAATCGCCCGGTTGGAGCGCTCAAACCCGATAGCTTCGCTGTTGCGCAATACCCGCACGCCGCGGCGCTCCAGCACGCGCGGCAGCTGCTCCATCAGTGCATTCGGGTACAGGTGCGCGTCGTCGTGGTACAGCACACCGCCACGCACTTCTATTTGTGCGTCAGGCTCTAAGGCTCTGGCCTGCTCGCCATCGAGCACGGTTACTTTCAGACCTAAGTCTTCCGCCCGACGGGCTGTTTCCACCTCATTTTTTTCGCCTTTGGGCGTATTGTACCACATCACACAGCCATGCTCAGTGTACTCCATGTCCAACAGGCCTGACTCGGCCCAGCGCTTTGTCTCGGCCTTCGACAGCAGCAACAAATCGGCCAACGGGCGCGCTGAGCGTTCCATATGAGCCGGCGTGGCTGCCCGCATGAACTTCAGGCCCCAGTCTATGAGCCGCCAGTCCAGGCTGGGCCGAATGTAAAACGGGCTTTCTGCATGAAGCAGCCACCAGATGCCCTGCGCCACCACGCCGGGCGACGCCAGAGGCACAAAGTGCGACGGCGAAAGGTAGCCCATGTTGCCAAACGAACAGTTGTCGGTGAGATCGCCTTTTTCCAGCACGACGACCTCGCAGCCCGCTTCTTGCAGGTAATAGGCGGCACTTAGCCCGATGATGCCGCCGCCGATGACAATGACTCGCATACGCGTTGCTGAATTACGTGGCTCTTTTTGGCCGCTAAGAGACGACTTTTTCCACAAAAGAAGCACCGTGCGCTTTTGCGATGCACCTGCTGCGCTCATCAGCAGCCCGGCAGCCTCCCTGAGATTATCGCCCTCAAACGCCCCTCCGAGCTGGGGCGAGGCGGTAACTTTGCCCGTTAAAAAAATACATCTCCCTTGACGCAACGCGAACGCATCGAACTGCTGGCCGAACTGGGTCATTACCTGCGGGAAACGCCCGATGAGGCCCTGGAAGCCGTCATCCAGCAAGCCTATGTGGCCAACCGCTGGTTTACGCCCGAAAACATCCGCCAGGCCCTGTCGGCCATTGCTACGGCTTTTTTAGCCGAGGAAAAACTCACCGCCTGGGCCGCCCGATACCCCATGCCCGATGCAGCGCATCCGCAAAAAACCGTGGGCATCGTCATGGCCGGCAACATCCCGCTCGTGGGCTTTCACGACTGGCTGTGCACCTTCGTCGCTGGCCACAAGGCACTGGTCAAATGCTCGGAGAAAGACCGCTACCTGCTGCCCTTCCTCGTTAAGAAAATGGGTGATTGGGCCTTTGAAAGCTGGGAATACACTCATTTTCTGGACGAAAGCGAACGACTCCGCGACATGGACGCCGTCATTGCTACCGGCAGCAATAACACGGCCCGCTACTTCGAGCAGTACTTCGGCAAATACCCCAACATCATCCGGCGCAACCGAAACAGCGTGGCCGTCCTGACCGGCTACGAAACCGACGACGAACTGCGCGCACTGGGGCGCGATATTTTTACCTACTTCGGCCTCGGATGCCGCAACGTGTCCAAACTCTACGTACCACACGGATACCGCTTCGACCACCTGCTCGACATCCTGGCCGAAAACCGAGATGTCCTCCTGCACGATAAGTACAAAAACAATTACGACTACAACCTGGCCCTATTCCTCCTCAACCACACGCCGCACCTCAACAACGGCTGCCTGCTGCTGCGCGAAGAGAGCAGCCTGCAAGCCCGCATCGCCTCGGCACATTACGAATACTACGACGAACTCTTCGACCTGGAAGCGATGCTGGCCGAACAAAAAGACGGCATTCAGTGCATCGTCAGCAAAGTCAAACTGCGCGACTTCAGCGCCCTGCCCTTTGGCAAAAGCCAGCAACCCGAACTGGACGACTACGCCGACGGGGCCGATACCATGGCCTTTTTGCGTCAGCTGTACGACCGCCAACCCTGACCCACCTATGCGCTTCGATATCGTTACCGTCCTGCCCGAATTGCTCGAAAGCCCGCTCAACCACTCCATCCTCAAGCGGGCGCAAGAACGCGGGCTATTACACGTGCAGGTACACGACCTGCGCCAATACGGCCTGGGCCGACACCGGCAGGTGGACGACTACCCCTTCGGCGGCGGCGCCGGCATGATCATGCGGCCCGAACCGCTGGCTGCCTGCATCCGACAACTGCAAAGCGAGCGCACCTACGACGAGGTCATCTACCTCACTCCCGACGGCATCACGCTCGACCAAAGACTGTGCAACCACCTGTCGCTCAAGGAAAACCTCCTGCTGCTGTGCGGCCACTACAAAGGCATTGACGAACGCATCCGCCAGAAGTTCGTTACCTTAGAAATCAGCATCGGCGACTACGTCCTCTCCGGCGGCGAGCTGGCCGCTGCCGTGCTCGTGGACGCCGTGGGCCGCCTCATACCCGGCGTACTCAACGACGAAACGTCGGCCCTCTCCGACAGCTTCCAGGACGACCTGCTGGCCCCACCCGTCTATACGCGCCCGGCCGAATGGGAAGGCATGGCGGTGCCCGAAGTGCTGCTGTCGGGCCACGAAAAGCGCATCTCCGAATGGCGACACGAGCAAAGCCTCGAGCGTACCCGCACGCGAAGACCCGACCTGTATGCGCGTTGGCGCGAAGGCGATAGCGACAGGACGACTTGAAGCCACCTCGTCGCTTATTCTGGCCGACTGACCACGCGCACGATGTCGCGCACACGGCGCGCCTTTGCCACCACCTCGTCCAACGTCGGTGCTGTTACGGTGATGTGGCCCATCTTGCGGAAAGGCGCCGTCTTCTGCTTGCCGTACAGGTGCAGATAGACGCCCGGTTCGGCCAGCAGGGTCTCCACGCCTTCGTAATGGACTGGGCCGTGGTGTTCGGGCGCGCCCAGCACATTGAGCATGGCCGCCGGCAGGCGCAGCGAGGTATCGCCCAGAGGCAGGCCGCAGATGGCCCGCAGGTGCTGCTGAAACTGGCTCGTCGCTGCCGCCTCGATGGTGTGGTGGCCGCTGTTGTGGGGGCGCGGCGCCACCTCGTTGACGAGCAGACGCCCGTCCTCCGTCAGGAACATTTCCACAGCCAACAGGCCGCACAGGTCGAAGGCCCGAATGACGCGCTCGGCCAGTGCCTCGGCTTCCGCAGCCTCAAAGGGCGACAGACGGGCCGGGCACAACAGCATCTCTACCAGATTGGCTTCGGGGTGAAAGTCCATTTCTACGGGCGGAAATACGGCCACCTCATCGGTAGTGCTGCGCGCGGCAATGACGGCGACCTCTGCCCGCAAAGGCACGTACGCTTCCGCCAGGCAAGGGCCGCGCAAGCGCTTCGTCTCCAAATCCTCTGGTGTGCGCAAAACCGCCACCCCGCGCCCGTCGTAGCCAGCCGTGCGCGTCTTTTGCACCAGCGGCAACGGCCAGCGACCGGAGCGAACGGCCTGAAGCAGCGCCTCGTCGTCGTCGAACAACTCGAAGGCCGCCGTCGGAATGCCGTTTTCGGCATAGAAGACCTTCTGCCGGCCTTTGTCCTGAATAAGCTCCAGCGCACGCGGAGCGGGGTGTATCACCTTGCCCATGCGCTCCAATTCGTACAGCGCCTGCACATTGACCTGCTCAATCTCCACCGTCAGCAGGTCGGCTTTTTGGCCGAAAGTCAGCACGGCGTCGTAGTCGCGGAAGTCACCTGCGACAAATTCGCGGCACAGGTGCACCGCCGGAGCGTCGGGCGTAGGGTCGAGAACGGAAATGTCGAGGTGCCAATCAGCGGCAGCCTGGCACAGCATTTTGCCCAATTGCCCACCGCCCAGGATACCAATTTTCAGATGCGGGTGAAACATGGGGCGAAGGTACGGCGCCGCCAAAGGCCCGCACAGCGCTCACCATTCCCGCGGTGCTCGCGCCGACACCTGGACGCACCTTTTCTGTTCGAGTTATCTGCCCATACGCTCGAGAAGGTGCCCGTATATCCAGGTCTTGCAGTGTGCTGCCCTCTAAAAACAGAGCGAGCGCAGAGGCATCTCCGCGCTCGCTCCGGATAGCGTTCAGTTGGCTGTTACTGCTTGACGAACGTGCTTTCGTAGCGTCCTTCGGCTGTTTGCACCGACAGGCGGTAGATGCCGGCGGGCAGTTCGGCCACGTTGAGCGTGAACAGGTTGCCGTTGGGCACCACTTCGGTGCGCATGAGGCGTCCGTCGGGTTTGCGCACCTCAGCTACTGCCTGGCCGATGACGGTGCCGCTCTGGGATTTGGCCATGACGGTTACCCAGTTGGTAGCTGGATTGGGCGACAGGCTCAGGGTCGTAGCTGCTGTGGGCGGGGTAGGCGGCGCAAAGTCGGGGCAATCTATCACGCCTAATTTGTCGTAGTCCGCGCAGGCGGGCTTGTCCTTGTCCTGCACCACAAAGACGTAGGGCGTCTTGCCGTCGCCATCGAAGGGCCCCAGGATAATGGGCTGCGGCTGGCTGTACGGGAAGCTGGCCATGACATTGCCGTTGGCGTCAGCAATCTGGAAGCCATTGGCACCGCCGTTTTGGTGGCGGAAGGTGAGCACGGCAAAGAACTGACCGCACAGGCACGGGGTGGCCTGTACGTTCACGTCCCAGATTTTGCACGGCTTGCTGGCGCAGTCGGGCGCGTCGAACTCCAGCTCGGCACAGCACAGCGGTTGCGTCGAACCCAGAGCCAATACACATACTTTGATGACATCTTTGGGCTTGCCGCTGGCCGGGAAGCTGAGGATCTTCAGCGGCAGGTCTGCTTGCGAATACGTGCCGAGGAATTTACCGTTGCCCCAGACGCTGAAGTTCAGGATCACGGTCAGCGGATAGTCCACCTTAAAGTCTAAGCTGAGGCGGTAGGTGCCGTCAGGGTTGCAGTCGCCCGTTTTGACGGTCAGGTCTTTGATTTTGCAGTCCTGTCCCTGGCACTTGGGCGCGTCGAATTCGATGGTCTCGCAGCACAGCGGTTGCGAGGCATTGGGCGTAACGATGCACACCTTGACGACGTCTTTGGGCTTGCCGCTGGCCGGGAAGCTAGGTATCGTCAGCGGCAGCGCGCTGATGGGGTAGGTACCGATAAACTGACCGTTGGCCCATACGCTGAAGAAGCCGGGGGCGGCAGTTACGGCGTTGAAATTGATCTGTGCCCGATACGTACCGTCGTTGTTGCAGTCGCCCACTTTGACCGTCAGGTCGGTGATTTTGCAGTCCTGGCCCTTGCAGTTGGGCCTCACGTACTCTGTGCCGTCTGAGCTTGTCGTCGACGCGTCGGGGGCCGTCGTGCGTACGATGCGCACACGGACTTCTGTCTTGCTGCCGGTACCGCCCGGGATGTTCTGCATGGTCATCCTCCGCTGGTTCATTCCGCTGATTCCTAACCACACAGCTTTGACCCCCCTCTACAATT
>CAZYEV010000005.1:0-47030 GCA_964646615.1 uncultured Saprospiraceae bacterium | reverse complement strand
AAGGATGAGTGCAGAGTGTATAAGAACAACTTTAGGGAGGCTATTTTCATCACCTGTACGGGATTACATAATTTTAGGGTAATGGCAAACCCGCCAAAATATCCTGATAATCAATAACTTCAAATCTGCATAATGTCTAATCTTTCACCTTAACCCTGTCAGCGATGAAAAAACGCATCCTTTGGCTTGCCGTCCTGCTGGCCGTTATCGGCGGCGCCGTGGGCCTGTATTTCTACAACCTGAAAATGCCCAGTATGGCCGGTCAAAAGGCCGAAATGACCGTTTCGGCTGCCGACCTGTACGCGGCCTTCGAGGCCGACGAGGCCGCCGCCAACGCCCGCTATCTGGGCAAAATACTGGCCGTCGAAGGCCAGGTGCGCGAAGCCAACACCCTGCCCGACGGCACTGTGAAGGTCGTCTTAGACACCGGCAAAGACTTTGGAGTGCTGTGTGAATTTGACCCCAACACCGCCCACAAACGCACCCAGTTCGAACCGGGCGAACGGCTGACCCTCAAAGGCGAATGCGCCGGATTCAACTTCGACGTCCTCCTCTCCCGCTGTGCTGTGGTAGAATAGCTACATCTGTAAAATCATAACACGAGCTCTACCTCGCCTGAGCCGGCTCGTGCGTTTTGCCTTTCCGAACAACATTCACTTAACCACCACACCTATCAGGTATGAAAAAGCTCTGTTTAGCCCTTGCCGCAGTGCCCCTGCTGCTGGTAACCGCGTATGCTCAAAAATTCATGACGCGTGACGCGCGCATCTCCTTCCTCTCCGAAGCGCCACTGGAAAAGATTGAAGCTGTGAATAAAAGCGGCTCTGCTGTGCTCGACGCCGAAACCGGACGAATGGAATGGAAAGTGCTCATCAAGAATTTTGTTTTTGAAAAAAAATTGATGCAGGAGCACTTCAACGAAAACTACATGGAGTCCGACAAGTATCCCAACGCTACCTTTAAAGGAGAGATCGTCAACATCAAAGACGTGAACCTGAGCAAAGACGGCGAGTACAATGTGCGCGCAAAAGGCAAAATGACCATTCACGGAGTGGAACGCGATATCGAGGCGCCAGGAAAAATCACCGTCGCCGGTGGCAAACTGAATGTGACGTCAGACTTCAAAGTGGCCTGCGCCGACTACAACATCAACATTCCCAGCGTTGTGCGCGACAATATCGCCAAAGAGGTGGCTGTGCGCATAGAGGCGACACTGACGCCTATCAATCGCTGACCGGTAACCGCTTTTTCAGCTGCCACTCTTGCCTGTCGGAGCAGGCTGTGTCCATTCGGTAGCCATAAGTGTACGACAGGCAAGAGTGGTTAGCATAACTTTGAGCCAGTGTTTTCATGGCCACCATCGCGTATGAGGAAAAAGCACTGGCTCTGGCTGCTGTTGGCTGCAAGCGGTTGGTCGGCATGCGCCTCGTTGCAACGGCCTGCGCATCACCGCGACCCTTTGAGCACCATTCTGGAGACTTTGCAACAAGACTCGGTGGCGCGCGAAGTGCTCCGCCACCCACAGATGTACCAGGTGCAGATTTTGTACACCCAAATTGACCGCCAGGCCGACGGCACACCGCGCTTCCGCGCCTTCGGGCACCAGGTGGATAGCACCCGCTATTTCTACCCGGCCAGCATGGTCAAAATGCCGCTGGCCCTATTGGCTTTAGAAAAAATTCATCGCCTTCGCCAAAACGGCTACCCGGAGCTGCACCGCGACACGCCCTACCGAATAGACTCCGTGCGCCCTTTTCAGCAGCGGTTCACCACCGACATCACCGCCTCCAACGGCTTGCCCAGCATCGCTCACGACGTGCGGCAGATCTTCATGGTCAGCGACAACCCGGCCTACAACCGCCTCTTCGAATTTCTGGGCATAGACGACATCAACCAGACCCTGCGCGAAAAAGGCTACATGCGCACCGGCATCGTACACCGCTTTTACAGCCCACAGCGCGACCAACGGCTTGCCAGCCCTATCGAATTCTACAACCCAACCGACGAACGCATCCTCTACCGCGAAGCGGAAAAAGTCGGCCGCCAAACCTGGGCCAATCCGCAGCACGCTACCGTCTTCGGCAAAGGGTGGATCAATGCCGCCGGAGAGCAGGTCAATGAGCCTTTCGACATGCGCACCAAAAACTGGTTCGCCCTCACGGACATGGAAAAGATGCTGCGCGCCATCATTTTTCCCCGGAATGTACCGCAGCAAAATCGCTTCGACCTGAGCGAAGACGACTACCGCTTCGTGTGGCGCTACATGGGCCTATTTCCCCGCGAGTGCGACTGGCCGCATTATGACTCTACTCACTACCCCGACCATTACGTCAAGTATTTCCTATTCCCGCCAGAGCGCCGCACCCACGACGGAAGCCTGCGCGTGTTCAACAAAGTCGGGCAGGCCTACGGCACCATGACCGATGTAGCCTACATCGTGGATGCCGAAAACGGCGTCGAGTTCTTCCTGGCGGCCACTATCCTGTGCAACGCCGACGGCATTTTCAACGACGACCGCTACGACTACGACACCGTAGGCCGCCCTTTTTTAGCCGCCCTGTGTCGGGCGGTGTACAACTACGAACGCCAACGCCCGCGAAAGCATCGGCCCGACCTGCGCCCTTTTGAGGCCGCGTTGCGATAGCGCATAGGCAAAAACTGAATTATTGGGGCATAGATGAGCGTACCTGAGTCGAAAGGCCTAACGCTCCCAGCGGCTGGGCGGAAAGAGTACGCGCATGGCCAGCATGGCAAAATAGAAGGCTGCGCATGCCCATAGGCGCGTCCAGAAGTTGGCGAGTTCGGGCAGTCGTTCACGAGTGATTTCTATGCAATGCCGCTCAAATAGCGCCTCGATGTGGTCGCATAGGGTGCGCACGAAAGCGGGGTCGGCCACATCCACATTCATCTCTAAGCTACGGAAGCGGCTCAGAGGATTGAGGTTGAAGGAGCCTACGGAGGCCCATAGGCCATCTACCAGGATGGCCTTGCCGTGCATGACCGACTGCTGCCACAGGAAGACGCGCACGCCTTTCTGGATGAGATGATAGGCGACGTAACGCTCGGCCCATTTCATCGGGGGCACATCAGAAGGCCCCGTGAGCAGCAAGCGTACTTCTACGCCGCGTTGCACGGCGCGCTCCAGCCGTCGTTGCACCAGCAGGCCGGGCAGGAAGTAGCTGGCTACCAGCGTCAGTGAGCGCTCGGCGCCGCGCATGGCGTGCAAATAGCTGTGGAAGACCTCGGTTTTGCGCCGCAGCCAGTCGTTGAGGCGGAAGCGGACGAGTCCCTGGCGCGGAGGCGGGGGGAGCCACTCGGCTTTTTTACCGCGGCGAGGCCAGCGTCTTTTCCAATAATAGTGCTCGTAAATGTCGGTGCACAGGTCGTGCAGGTGCTGGCACACGTTGCCCTCGATGTACACGGCGAAGTCGAGCCAGGCCGGTTCTTCAGGTGTGCCGCGGTATTTGTCGGCGATGTTGATGCCGCCGATGAGTGCCCGGCGCGCATCGGCCACCACCACTTTTTGGTGCAGTGTGCGCCCGCCCTGCCAGCGCCACACCGATACGATGTGGCGGAAAAAGCGAAAATGCACGCCGCCCTCTTTCAGGCGCTGAACAAAGGCGCCGGGCAACGTCGCCGAGCCAAAGCCATCGGTTATGACCCACACCTGAACACCACGCTGCACAGCCTCCAGCAAGGCTTCTGCTACCTCTCGCCCTGTGCGGTCGTCGGCGAAGATGTACGTCTGGATGTGCAGGCTGCGCTGCGCATCAGCAATGAGCCTGAGCAAGCGTGCGAAGTAGTCTTCGCCGCTGTGAACCAATTCAACCCGGTCCGCTTTGACGTATTCTTTCATAAGTGAATGCTGCGGCAGGTGTGGGCAGCCTTCTTAGCAACACCCGGAGTTGGGCGAGCAGCACCCTGCTCCTCCTTTCGTCAGGTCGCGCAGGGCTACCTTGCGTTTGGCTGTCCGCTGTTCGCGGCGCTCTGGGTCGCCGCCGGGCTTCTGGCCGTAAATGGTGATGCTGAAGATGCCCGAAGGATTTTGCCGAAAGGCTTCCAATTCCGCCGCCGAAAGGTAGTCCATCAGGATGCTGTCGGGTATCAGGATGGGCTTTTGTTTTTCTACGCTGATCGCTTCAAAGCCCGCCTGCTGAAGGAGCGCTAAGTACTCGTCGCGCTGAATAGCGCCCGCCACGCAGCCAGCGTACATTTCTGCGGCTGCCTGCAGCTGCGGATGGAGCGGCCCAGTCAGCACGACGTCGGAGATGCTGAAATGGCCGCCCGGGCGCAGCACGCGGAAAATCTCGGCAAAGGCTCTGGCTTTGTTGGGCACCAGATTGAGCACGCAGTTGCTGACCACCACGTCCACGGAATTATCCGATACCGGCAGGTCTTCGATGTCGCCTTCGCGGAACTCCACGTTGTTGTAGCCCAGCCTGTCGGCGTTTTCGCGCGCTTTGCGGATCATGGCCGGTGTGAAGTCCACACCGATGACTTTGCCCGTTTCGCCCGTTTCGGCGCGGGCGACGAAGGCATCGTTGCCGGCGCCCGAACCCAAATCGAGCACAACATCGCCCGGCTGGATGCGCGCGTATTCGGTAGGCAGGCCGCAACCTAAGCCCAAATCCGCGTCCGGCTCATAGCCCTCCAGCCCGGCGTAAGACTCCGACATGATGGTATAGGTGCCTGGTGTGCCCACACCACAACACGAAGCGGCATTGGCCGCGCGATCCTGCCCGGCTATCTGGGCGTACTTCTCCCGAACGATGTCTTTGATTTCCTTTTCAGTGTACATAGAAAAAAGTTGTTTATGACGATGAAAGAGAATAATGGACGTCCGTGCTTTCGCCTCATTTTATCGTAAAAATACGATGAAAAAAAGCAAAAAAATTTTAGCAGCATTGCCGGTTGCTCAGCGCTTGGAAAAGGTCGCCAAAGGCTTTTCCGAAGGCCTTAATGGCGCTGGTATTGAGGCAGTAGCACGAGCGAGGCCCGTCCACCGTTCCCTGAATGAGGCCCGCCTCGAGCAGGACGTGCAGGTGCTGCGATACGGTGCTTTGCGACAAGGGCAGCGCGCTGACGATTTCGCCACAGATGCAGGTGCTGCGCTGGGCCAGCTCGCGCAGGATGGCAATGCGCGCCGGGTGCGACAGCGCCCGCGCAACGGCAGCCAGTTGCTGCTCTTCGGGGCTAAAGGCATCTTTACGGGCAGCGGGCATGGTGCTATTTTTAAAAAAGAAATTAGGCGACCTGGCCTTATTCATCGCAAAAGTACGATGAAGGACAAGTGCGCAACCCTCCGGGTTCCATTTTTCTAAAAAAAAACGGCTCCCGCTGCAGTACATTTGCCCGCAGCGGGAGCCGAGGTGAGGAGGCGTTGAAGGCGTCGTCTGCGTCAGTTAGCGTTGTCGCTCAGGAACTTGAGGCGCATGAGTTCGACTTCTTCCCAGGTAACTTCGTCTTCTTTGAGCGCTTTGACGGCGGCTTCGATGCTGTCGCTTTCGGCGGTAGCGAAGTATTCGAGGATGACTTCGCGCACGTACTCGTCCACGTTTTTGTTGATGTAGTAGTCGAGGTTGATTTTGGTGCCGGCCTGCACGATGCTGTACAGTTCGTCCATGAGTTCCTGCCACGACAGGTCGTTGGCGCTGGCAATGTCTTCGAGTGGGATTTTGCGGTCAATGGCCTGGATGATGCTGATCTTGGTTTTGGACTTGTTGGCAACGGACTTGATGGTGATGTCGGAGGGCCGTTCTATTTCGTTTTCCTCGACGTATTTTTTGATCATGTCAATGAACGGCTGGCCGTAGCGTTGTGCTTTGCCCAACGACACTCCCTGGATTTTGGCTAAGTCTTCCATAGTAGTGGGGTACTGGGTGGCCATTTCCTCTAAGGAAGGGTCCTGGAAGATGACGTACGGGGGCAGGTTGTGTTTTTTGGCGACGCTCTTGCGCAGGTCTTTGAGCATGTTCATGAGCGTTTCGTCGAGGACGGCCGTGCCGCCTTTTTCGTCGTCGAAGTCGTAAGCGCCGCCATCGTCGTAGTTGTGGTTGATGGTGATCTGAATGGGATATGGCGCCTGGAGGTATTTTCGACCTTCTTCGGTTACTTTGAGGATGCCGAATTCTTCGACCTCTTTGTAAACCAGGTTATTGATAATGGCGTGTCGGATGACGGAGGTCCAGAAGTTTTCGTCGCGTTCTTCGCCGATGCCGAAGTTATCGGACTGGTTGAAGCGGAAGTCGCGCATTTCTTTGGTTTCGTTGCCGCGCAGGAAGTCCACGATGGTTTTCATCAGGTAGTTTTCCTTGAGTTCGAGGATGGCCGAGATGACGTGCGCCATTTCCTCCTGGACGTTGACGCGCTCTTTGGGGGTTTTGCAGTTGTCGCACATTTTGCCGCACTTGTCTTCGTGGAATTCTTCACCGAAGTAATGCAGCAAGAAGCGGCGACGGCAGGAGGCGGTTTCGGCATAGGCGACGACTTCCTGCATGAGTTGTGCGCTCATTTCGCGTTCGGCGAGTGGTTTGTCACGCAGGAATTTTTCTAAGCGCAGGATGTCGTTGTAGTTGTAGAAGGCGATGCACTTGCCCACGAGGCCGTCGCGGCCGGCGCGGCCGGTTTCCTGGTAGTAGTTTTCAATGCTTTTGGGCATGTCGTAGTGAATGACGAAGCGCACGTCGGGCTTGTCAATGCCCATGCCGAAGGCGATGGTGGCGCAGATGACGTCAATTTCTTCCATCAGGAAGTCGTCCTGCGTTTTGGAGCGCGTTTTGGGGTCGAGGCCGGCATGGTAAGGAGCGGCTTTAATGTCGTTGACGACGAGCACTTCGGCCAGGTCTTCGGCGGTTTTGCGGTTTTGCACGTAGATGATGCCCGACTCGCCGCGGAACTCCTCCTTGATGATCTGGATGATCTGACGGATGGTTTGTTCTTTCTTGATTTTGGGGCGCACCTCGTAGAAGAGGTTTTCGCGGTTGAACGAGGCGATGAACAGGTTGTAGTCCTGCATGTCCAGGTTCTTGATGATATCCTGCTGGACTTTGGGTGTTGCGGTGGCCGTCAGGGCAATGACCGGTACGTCGCCGGCGATGGCGTCGAGCATGACGCGGATGCGGCGGTATTCGGGCCGGAAGTCGTGCCCCCATTCGGAGATGCAGTGGGCTTCGTCCACGGCCACGAAGGAGATGTTGTTGTTGCGGAAGAACTCGATGTTTTCCTCTTTGGTCAAGGTTTCGGGGGCGACGTAGAGCAGCTTGGTCTTCCCTTCTACGATATCCTGCTTGACCTTACGCATTTGGGCGCGCGTCAGGGAGGAGTTGAGGAAGTGTGCGACCTCGTCGGTGTCGGAATAGCCGCGGATATTGTCCACCTGGTTTTTCATCAGGGCGATAAGCGGGCTGATGACGATGGCGGTGCCGGGCAACATCAGCGCGGGCAGCTGATAGCAGAGGCTTTTACCGCCACCGGTGGGCATGATGGCGAAGGTATCGTGCCCGTCGAGCAGGCTCTGAATGATGGCGCGCTGTTGACCTTTGAAAGCTTCGAAGCCAAAGTGCTTAAGCAGGTTCTCCTGAAGGATGTCGGGTGTGCCAACTATGGATGACATTTCTCAAAAACAGGTTTAAAAATCAATCGCTCTTACCGGAATAGCATTCACAACGTTGAGGATGCCTTGAAAAAGCCGCCAAAGATAGAAAAACACCGCCGATATTCCCTGCAAATTTTTTGCGGAAAAAATGGTGCTTTTTCACGCCTTTCCGGCAATTGTTTGGAAATGCTTATTTTAGATATCGTCGCACAGAATAAAAGTTGGGCAAAAAAGCGCGCCCGGGTGGGCAACGCCTCCGCCGGCTCAGGGTTTTTGAGTTCTTCAGGTAGCAGCACCTGTGCAGGGCAAATCTACTGTTTTCGCGCGGCGTTGGGAGCATTTTATCGCTCAAAGAAATTTCCGACTGCCGAATGCGACTGAGTTTCGGAGGCGATTTTGTTTCATGGGTGGCCGGGCAGCCCCTGGAAGGTCTGCATGACCAACGGGGTCGGTGGTTTTGGGTTGGGCAAAGACGCTATGTTTGCCCGCGGAAAAAAGAACGGCTATTGGAAAAGCGACTTCCGGCAGATTTAGGACGCCCCTCGGCAGAGGCGGTTAAGGCCAGCGAGAAGTTACCGCTGGTGTTGGTGCTTGACAGTATTCGCTCGGCGCTCAACGTGGGTTCGATCTTTCGCACGGCGGATGCGTTCGCGGTGGAGCGCCTGGTGTTGTGTGGCATCACGGCTTGCCCGCCGCATCGGGAAATCCATAAGACTGCCCTGGGGAGCGTCGAGACGGTGGCATGGTCGTATTTGCCCGATGTGGTGCAAGCGCTGCAAAGTCTCCGGAGCGAAGGCTATCGGGTGCTGGCTGTGGAGCAGGTAACCACGAGTATGGCGCTGCACGAATTTACGCCAGCGGCGGGTGCTCGCTACGCCTTTATATTGGGTAACGAAGTCAGCGGCGTCTCGGAGGCTGCTCTGGCCTACTGCGATGGAGCGTTAGAAATTCCACAGTTTGGCGCCAAGCACTCGCTCAATGTCGCCGTAGCGGCGGGTGTTGCCACGTGGGAGTTTGTGCGCAAGCACCGTCTGGCCGCTAAATGAGCGCGAGCAGGCGCTCGATTTTTACGCATCGTATTCGCCGCCATGGATGCAAACGAACGGCGCGGCGTACCTTTGCGCGCCTTTTCACGAAAATTCTATCCACTAAAAACAAACGCAAAAAATGGCAACCACGGCAGACATCCGAAACGGCCTGTGCATCGAGTTGAACAACGACATCATGAAAGTCATTGACTTTCAGCGCTTCCAAGTCGGTCGCGGCAGCGGCAAGGTCTGGACGAAGCTGAAGAGCACCACGACGGGTAAGATCATCGAGCACACCTTCCAGAGCGGCCACAACATCACGGAAGTGCGCGTCGAGCGCCGCAAGTTCCAGTACCTCTACCCTGAAGGCGACTCCTTCGTACTCATGAATCAGGAGACCTACGACCAGATAACCGTACCGGCGGATATGATCGAGAACGCCCGCTTCCTTAAAGAAGGCGACGTTGTGGACGTACTTTATCACGCTCAGAAGGAGGTTCCGCTTTCGGTAGAAATGCCTCAGACGGTAGTCCTGCAGATCACTTACACCGAGCCGGGCGTACGCGGCGACACGGCCACTAACACCCTGAAGCCCGCCACCGTAGAAACCGGCGCTGAAGTGCGCGTTCCGCTTTTCTGCGAGACCGGCGAATACATCAAAATTGATACGACGACGGGCGAATATATCGAGCGAGTAAAAAAATAAGAAACCGGAAGCTTTTGGCTTTTCCGAAGCGCTCTATATTTGGCGCTCGCCAAACCGTATTTGCTTATGGACATCAATCAGATACAAGAACTTATTCGCCTGGTCAGCAAGAGTAAAATCGCTGAGCTCATCCTGAAAGAGGGCGATTTTGAAATTGTCATTCGCAACCAGACGCAACCCGAGCCCAGCAGCGCCGGCCCTGCAGTGGTGGCTTTCCCGCCGCCAATGGTGAACATGCCCGCGGCAGCGCCCGTGTTGCCGCCGCCTCCACCTGCTGCTGCTCCAGCACCTGCCACGCCTTCACCAGCAGCGGAAACGCCCGCAGCCGAAGCAGCCCCAGCGGGCAACTTAGTGCCCATCAAATCGCCCATGGTAGGCACCTTCTACCGCTCGCCCGGCCCTGATAAGCCGCCGTTCGTCAAAGTCGGCGACACGGTGGACGTAGGCACCAAAGTGTGCATCATCGAAGCGATGAAGCTGTTCAACGAAATCGAGTCCGAAGTCAAGGGCAAAATCGTCAAAGTGCTCGTCGAAGACGCCTCGCCCGTGGAGTACGACCAGCCGCTGTTCTTAGTGGAGCCGCTCTGACAGGCGCTCCTCCGCACCACCCTAACCTTGCCCAAACGGGCGATTTGCCGTAAACCGACGCACGCCATGTTCCGAAAAATACTCATCGCCAACCGCGGCGAAATTGCTCTGCGCATCATTCGCACCTGCAAAGAAATGGGCATCAAAACGGTCGCCATCTACTCTACCGCCGACCGCGATAGCCTGCACGTGCGCTTTGCCGACGAGGCCGTCTGCATAGGTCCGCCGCCTTCCGTCGAAAGTTACCTCAACATCCCGCGTATCATGGCCGCCGTGGAGATCACCAACGCCGATGCCATACACCCGGGCTACGGCTTCTTAGCCGAAAACGCCACTTTCGCCGAAGTGTGCGGCGAGTACGGCATCAAGTTCATCGGCCCCACGCCCGAGCAAATCCGCAAAATGGGCGACAAAATCACGGCCAAGGAAACCATGCTCGCTGCCGGTGTACCCTGCATCCCTGGCTCCGAAGGCTTGGTTACCGACCTGAAAACCGGCCTGGGTGTGGCTAAAGAGGTGGGCTACCCCATCATCCTCAAAGCCACCGCCGGTGGCGGCGGCAAAGGCATGCGCATCGTGTGGAAAGAGGCCGACTTTGAAAGTCAATGGGAGACCGCCCGCCGCGAAGCCCAGGCTGCTTTCGGCAACGACGGCATCTACATCGAAAAATTCATCGAAGAGCCGCGCCACATCGAAATTCAGGTGGCCGGCGACCAATACGGCAAGGCCTGCCACCTCTCCGAGCGCGATTGCTCCATCCAGCGCCGCCACCAAAAGCTCGTCGAAGAGTCGCCCTCGCCCTTTATGACACCCGAGCTGCGCGAAAAAATGGGCGCTGCCGCCATCAAAGCCTGCAATGCCATCAATTATGAAGGCGTGGGCACCGTAGAGTTCCTCGTGGACAAGTACCGCAATTTCTATTTCATGGAAATGAACACGCGCATCCAGGTGGAACACACGGTAACCGAAGAGGTCATTGATTTTGACCTGATTAAAGAACAAATCAAAATCGCCGCCGGTGTGCCCATTTCCGGGCGCAACTACTTCCCCGAAATGCACGCCATCGAGTGCCGCATCAACGCTGAAGACCCGTTCAACGACTTCCGTCCCAGCCCGGGCCGCATTACCTCGTTCCATTCGCCCAAAGGGCATGGCGTGCGCGTAGATACCCATGTGTACAGCGGGTACACCATCCCGCCCTACTACGACTCGATGATTGCCAAACTCATCGTCCGCGCCCGCACGCGCGACGAGGCCATCACCAAAATGGAGCGCGCCTTAGACGAGTTCATTGTGGAAGGCATCAAGACCACCGTGCCCTTCCATCAGAAACTGATGCAAAACGAGGACTTCCGCAAGGGCAACTTCCACACCGGCTTCCTGAACACCTGGGACTTTAAGAACGCTTAAATGACCGCCTACGCTTCAGGCATCAGCCAGGCCCTGGGCATCAGCACACGGCAGGTGAGTGCCGTACTGGCCCTGCTCGAAAGCGGCGCCACCATCCCTTTTATTGCGCGCTACCGCAAGGAGGCCACTGGCTCATTGGATGAGGTGCAAATCGCCGACATCCAGAGCGCTTACAAACGCCTGCAAGAACTCGACCGGCGCCGCGAGGCCATTCTGCAAAGCATTGAGGAACAAGGCAAACTGACGCCCGAACTGCGTGCCGCCATCGAGGCTGCCAGCACGCTCACGGAATTAGAAGACCTCTACCTGCCCTATCGGCCCAGGCGCAAAACCCGCGCCTCCGTCGCCATCGAACGCGGGCTGGAACCGCTGGCCCGACGCCTCTTAGAGCAGCAGGACGCTCCCGACGTCGAAGCACTCGCCCTGCCCTTCCTGACCGACGAGGTGCCCACCCCTGCCGATGCGTTGCAAGGCGCCCGCGACATCGTTGCCGAATGGGCCAGCGAAGACCGCTCCACCCGCGACCGCCTGCGCCACCACTTCGCGCGCACGGCCCGCATCGCTGCCCGCGTCGTGAAAGGCAAAGAAACCGACGGCGCCAAGTACCGCGACTACTTCGCCTGGAGCGAACCGCTGGCCCAATGCCCTTCGCACCGCCTGCTGGCCATGTTCCGCGGCGAAGACGAAGGCTATCTGCGCTTGCTCATTGCTCCGGAAGACGAAGAAGCGACCTGCGCCGACCTCGAAACCCTCTGGGTCAAAGGCCGCGCCGCCGCCGCCCAACAGGTACAGGCCGCCGTGCGCGACGCCTACAAACGCCTGCTGCAGCCCTCCATCGAAACGGAATTCCGGCACAGCGCCAAAGAACGCGCCGACACCGAAGCCATCCGTGTCTTCGCCGACAACCTGCGCCAACTGCTGCTGGCCGCCCCCTTAGGCGAACGCCGCGTGCTGGCCATTGACCCCGGCTTCCGCACCGGCTGCAAAGTCGTCGTCTTAGACGCCAGCGGAAACCTGCTCGAACACACCACCATCTACCCGCATGAGCCACAGCGGCAGGTGGCCGAAAGCCGCAAAACCCTCGAACACTTAGCAGAAGTCTTTCAAATAGAAGCCATCGCTGTGGGCGACGGCACCGCCGGACGCGAAACTATGGACCTGCTGCGCAATATGCCTCTGGCCCAAACGGTGGACATCTACCAGGTCAGCGAAGCCGGCGCTTCCATCTATTCGGCCTCAGCCGCCGCACGCGAGGAACTGCCCGACCACGACGTTACCGTGCGCGGCGCCGTCAGCATTGGCCGCCGCCTGATGGATCCTCTGGCCGAATTAGTCAAAATTGACCCTAAGAGCATTGGCGTAGGGCAATACCAGCACGACGTCAACCAGACACTCCTGCGCGAAAGCCTCGACCGCACGGTAGAGTCCTGCGTCAACGCCGTTGGCGTCAACCTCAACACAGCCAGCAAACACCTGCTCGCTTACGTGTCGGGCCTCGGCCCCGTGCTGGCCCAAAATATCGTGGCCTACCGCGCCGAACACGGCCCCTTCCGCTCGCGCGCGGCACTGAAAAAGGTGCCCCGACTGGGCGAAAAAGCCTTCGAGCAATGCGCCGGCTTCCTGCGCATCCGCAACGCCGACCACCCTTTGGATAACACCGCCGTGCACCCCGAACGCTACGCCTTGGTGGAACAAATGGCTCGCGACCTGGGCTGCACGGTAGCCGACCTCATCGCACGCAAAGACCTGCGCCAGAAAATAGACCTCAAACGCTACATCAGCGGCGACGTCGGCCTCCCAACCCTCAAAGACATCCTGCGCGAATTGGACAAACCCGGCCTCGACCCGCGCGGCAGCGCCCAGCCCTTCGAGTTCGCTGCCGTGCGCAGCATCGAAGACCTTGCACCCGGCATGGTGCTGCCCGGCATCGTTACCAACATCACCAACTTCGGCGTCTTCGTGGACATCGGCGTGAAGGCCAGCGGACTGGTACACATCTCCCAACTGGCCGACCGCTTCGTGCGCAACCCCGCTGATGTGGTCAAACTTCGCCAAACCGTCCGCGTGCGCGTGTTAGAAGTGGACCTCGAGCGGCAGCGCGGCGCCCTGTCTATGCGCGGCCTCCAGTAGCGGCCACACTTGTTTGGCCGTCTGACCTCTTCGCCAAACCGTCCGCCTGCGCGTGTTAGAAGTGAACCTCGAGCGGCAGCGCGTCGCCCTGTCTATGCGCGGCCTCCAGTAGCGGCCAAACTTGTTTGGCCGTCTGACCCCTTCGCTAAACCGTGCGCGTGTTAGAAGTGAACCTCGAGCGACAGCGCGTCGCCCTGTCTATGCGCGGCCTCCAGTAGCGGCCAAACTTGTTTGGCCGTCTGACCCCTTCGCTAAACCGTGCGCGTGTTAGAAGTGGACCTCGAGCGGCAGCGCGTCGCCCTATCTATGCGCGGCCTCCAGTAGCGGCCAAACTTGTTTGGCCGTCTGACCCCTTCGCTAAACCGTGCGCGTGTTAGAAGTGGACCTCGAGCGGCAGCGCGTCGCCCTGTCTGTGCGCGGTCCCCAGTAGCGGCCAAACTTGTTTGGCCGTCTGAGTTTCCAAACAGTCGCATCTCTATCTGTCTCATATCCCGCTAACCGCCCGCCTGATTTGGAGGTGATAAAACGCCTCCTCTCCACCTCCAATATCCTGACCCGCTTCACCTCTACTTCCAGTTAAGTAACACTCCACCACAAACTTCATACAGGTAATGCCGATGCTGAAGCCCTAAAAAACAAAAGCCCCTCCCGCGTCAGGGAGGGGCCACCTCAAAGACTGATCTTACCATGAGATAAAATCTTTGAGGCCCACTATAGTTGTGCGAACGTCATGCGAGTGTCGGGGGTGAGGGCCGCAACCGGGCGATCACCGGGCGAGGATCATTTTGCGCGTAGCACTGCCGAAGGGCGTGTGCAGGGTGTACGAGAAGGCATTTCCGCTGCCGAGCAGGGCGCGTTCGATGAACACGCTGTTGTATCCGCGGGCGTAGGTGGCCGTTTGCGTGAAGACGAGGCGACCTATTTCATCGTGGATGGCCAGCGTTGCTTCGGTGGCCTCGGGCAGGTAGAAGCCGATTTGTGTCTTATTGACCCACGGGTTGGGCGTGTTCTGGTAGAGTTCGAAGGGCAGACCAGAGACGGTGCTTTCATTGCCGTTTCGGAAGCGCAGGCCGATGTCGAAGCGTTCGCCGATGCGGGCATCAGGGTAAGCTTCGGCGCGGGTGATGCTGTTCGATAGGCGCAACATCTGGCTCAGTTGGCCGGCAGATTTGGCGCGCAGGTGCAGGGTAAATACCGGCTGGCCAGCGCTTGCGGGCACATCCACGGCAGCCGTGATGGCTTTTTTATCCGGGAAGTGAGCGAAGTGGTCGGCACTGATGCCTTCGGCAGGTTCGATGCCGGTGCATTCCAGGTCGCGGTATTGCAGCGTCATTTGATAGCCGGCGATAGCCTCAGCGGCGGTAAAGGTTACCGAGAAAATCTCGCCGGCTTTCACGTAGCGGTCGGTGGCGTCGAGCAGCCAGACGCCGGTAGAGCGGTCGTCGGCAAAAACGGCGCTGTTGGCAATAGCGGTGTTGTTCAGGTCGCCCACTTTGATGGCTACGAAGTCGTCTTCCAGGCGGTGGGTCTGGAAGTTCCACACCGATTTGCTTTCCGGGAACACCTCTTTCCACGGGTTGCTGGGGTCGGGGAACTGATAGGCCCTGTCCACAAAGCGCCAGCTGGTGTTGTCGGGCAGATCGGTGTAGATGCCCAGGATAAGCTTGCGCAGTTCCAGAATGTCGTAGGTCGTTACGCTCTTGCTGTTGTTGACATCGGCAGCAATGAATTGGTAGGGCGACGTGAATGGCTCCAGGCCAAGGATATGCTTATTGATGAGCACGAGGTCGAACGTCGAGACGCCGTTGAGCGGGTCATTGTCTTTAACGGGTGTCAATGTATAATTAACAGCAATTGGAATGCCATTATTGAATTTGTAATGCCCTTCGCTGTCCGTAGTTTCTTGTTTATTGATGGGCGGGGTGCTGCCCTGTATGGTCTTGCACACGATGCCTACTTGGGCGTCTTCCAGACCGAGGCCGTCGGCGGTGAGCACGGCGCCCGCCACAGTGGCCTGGGTGCTGTTGCAGTGGTTGTCGTTGTTCTGGACGTGGAAGTAGGTTTCGCAGAAGTCAGCGTTGCCCTCGATGTCTTTGGCCCACACTTCGACGAGTTGGAAGCCCAGTTCGGTGCAGTCGAACGAGACGCTGGTTTGCGGCGTGCCGTTAGACAGAAGCGGGAAGCCCGTTCCCTGGCCTCGTTTGCGGATGCCATAAACTAAGCGGTTTGCAGGCGTGCAGTTGTCCGAAGCGGCCTGAACGAGCATCTGCTGACTAATGGTCAGGGTTCTATCGGCGCCGATATTGCCGCTGAGGCCATTGGCGCACACGATGGTGGGCGCCTTGCAGTCTTTGATGGTGAACATGTATTCGCAGACCTGCTCGTTGCTGCAGCCGTCGGAGATGAACCACTTGATTTTGTGCGTGCCGTGAGGCAGCTGCGGTTCTACGAAGGCATTGGGCTGGGCTGCTGTACTCCAGCGCAGGAAGGCTGTGCGTTCGTCGCCACTGGCGCGCGTTTCGATGGCAAAGCGGTATTTCTGGTCTGCTGGCACGGGGCGGCGGTCGAAGACGCGCGCAATGCCACCGGTGAAATTCGGGTTGCTGGCGTTATTGAAGTAAACGATGCCGGCATCCTGGTGCTGGTTGGTAATGACGGTCTCCATTGAGCCGTTGCCGTCCAGGTCCAAGAAGAGCTGGTAGCGGAACGTCAGGTTGGCCTTCGAGCAATCATCGGTAGCGGTGATGCGGAGCTCGACGGGTGCCTCGCACAAGTCGCTGGAGAGCGTTTTCAGGTCCAGCCAGTAGTTCTGGTTCCACAGGTTGTTGTCGTTGTCCGACAGGTCGCAAATTTCCTGTGGTAGCGCTGGGCAATTCAGGGCAACGGGCTTTTGCCCATCGGCGATGCGGATGATCTGCTTGTATTCGTAACAGTTGACGTTCTCCGACCAGTACTGGCTGAAATTGGTGGGTTGGGCGTCGTTGGCTGTGATTTTCACCACGGTAGGCGCCCAGGGGAATTGCGTACCCGGAGCCGACACCACTGGCCCGACGAGGTTGGAGGCGTGGTCGAGTTGTGGGTGCGGGTTGGGGTTAGGCACCTGCGTGCAGCCCTTATTGGGGTCGAAGGCGCACCAGTTGATGATTCGCCAGGTGCGCTCGATTTGCTGGCAGGCGCCAGGCACGAGGGTAAAGTACTGATCGGTGTGCGAAATGCCAATCGTTTCACAGTCAGCGGCAAAGAAAGTCGGTTGACCGAAGTCGGCAGTGCCGTTGCAGCTGTTGAGGACGATGTCGTTGGGGAAGCGCACGTAGTAGTGTTGGCGGTAGTTGACCACGATGCGCTGCGAGCAGGTGCTGGTCAGGCCGTGGCAGTCGCGCGCCTGGAAGAAGCGCGTAATGGTGCCTTTGGAGCACAGGGTATCGAACTGGCTCCAGTTGACGGAGGTCTCGAAGGCCGTGTCGGCGCAGCAGTTGTCGGCCACCGTGGCTTTGCCATATGCCCACAGGCTGCCGTCGAAGTTTTCGCAGTCCACGGTTACGTTAGCCGGTGGGGTGCACACGGGTCTGATCTTGTCGTCCACCAGCACTTTGACGGTGCAGTCGTTCGAGCGCGCCTCCAGCTGGGTGAGGCCGATGGGGCCTGTCGGCACGGGCACGTCGTACACCCGTAGGACGACGTCAATCGTTTTGCCCACGTCTTCGCAGCAGAACTTCACCTGGTCGTGGAATTGCGCGTTAGTCTGGCAATTATTGGCCTCTAAGCGACGCGCCTTGAAGGACACCGGGCCACAGTTGTCGTAAGAACCGTTGTTGAACGTCGAGGCATTCACTAAGCTCGTCCCGTTGATGCCCAAAGAGACCTGGGTAACCTCGATACAGGCCGCCACGGGCGGCACTAAGTCTATGACCGATAGCGTGAAGGTGCAAACGCTGGATGCTCCGCAGACATCTTCGCTGATGTACTGCACGGTATGTTGCCCCACGGGCAGGCAAGGCGTCTGGCCAAAAACAGCCAGAGTATCTCTTTTGAAGGGGCTGTTGGCCGGGAAATTTGACAATTGTCCGCTGACGCTTAGCTGACTGACGACATTACCTGTAATGAGGTCTCGAACCTGGATCACAGCGGAAGCGTCGCGGATGCCGCTACAAGCATCTTCTACAACCACATCGGGTAAATCCACAGTGGCACAACACGATAGCGGGTCAGTGCTCACGGTCAGGTTGCCCGGGCATTGAATGGCCGGCCCTTTGGTGTCTATGGCATAGATGACCTGTAAGTGCTGAATAGAATTTGGCGAGGCACCCGGACAGGCATTGTTGACGAGTTGCCACGTGCGCAGGATGGCGTATTCGCCATCGCATTTGAAGCTGCGCTGGTCATTGAAAAGAACGCCAATACCGCAGTTGGAGGGCCCGGTCAGGTAAAATGTAACCCCATTGAACGTATAGGAAGGTGCCCCCACAGTAGCTGGGTCTATCATCGAATTGTCGCAGCTGACGGTTACGTCGGTGGGCAGCGTCAGGTCTTGTGCGCGCAGGCGTTTGAAGTACAGGAACTGCACGCAGCTGGAGGTATTGCCGTAGTCATCTGAAGCCGTCCAGGTTCGGCGGACGTATCCGGTCAGGTCAGTCTGGCCCTGGAAGGTTTCGTTGCAGCCTACGTTTATCCACACGTCCTGGTAGGTCAAGGTCGTGGGGGTGCAGTTGTCGGCCACAGTGGGGCGTGCGCCCGGCACTTTAAGTACGGTGTCTAAATAGCCCGGTGTGAAGTTGTTTACCACACAGGGCAGCGTGATGTTTTGGCAGGAGGAGAAGGTGGGCGGGAGCACATCGCTGACAATGGCTGTGGTGAGGCAGAAATTGCCGGAACAGTTGTCCCGCACCCGAATGGTCAGCGGAATGCCGAAGTACTGTGCCGTCACGGTATTGCCGAGGTTTTGCCCCTGAGCGGTAAAGATGGTTATGGTGTAGAGATCGTCCAGGACATCGCCTTCCAGTGCCATATCGGGCGTTACGGTAACGGGGCAGCTGGGCGGCGCCGAAATGCGCACCGTGTCGTTACAGACCAATGGCGCGGGCGTGGCGTACGTCAGGACGACCTGGTCAGACACCGCCGGGCAGGGGCCGGGTGGGTCGTTGGTAGTCAGCGTTAGGGAGATGGTACCCGTAAATCCGGCAGGGGGTATGTAGGTCGCGTTGAGCATTTGGGGGTTGGGGGCAAACATACCGCCCGGCACCGAAGCGCTCCACGTGGCGCTGGTAGCAGAGCCGCCGATGGACCCATTCAGCGGGTGTGAGGCACCCGGGCACAAGGCCCTATCCGGCCCGGCATTCACCGTAGCGGCCGGGTTAATTTGCACACTGACCGTGGCAGAAGCCGTAACGCCAGTACCGTCAGTAACCGTTACGCCATACGTCCCGCTGTGTGCAGGAATGGTGTTGGCGCGCGAAGGGTTCTGCGCCGAAGAGCTAAAACCTCCCGGTCCGCTCCAGGCAAAAGTAAACGGCGATGTGCCGTTGGTAACCACAGCGGTCAGGTTAAGCGTCGCGCCTGCGCACAGCGGGCCATTCGATGCCGCTGAAACGCTGAGCGCCTGCACCTTAGCCGCAAGAGGCGGTCCATACCTGAAATTCAGGCCCGTAGAAAAACCATGTGCAGCCCATAGCGCGCACAAGACAAGGGCGACCCATAACAGGCGGGAGAATAGGGTTTGGCTGGAAAACCGATTAAGCGTTCGCATGATACAGTGGATGATTTAAAAAATGATTAGTGAATGAATGTTGCTTGTCCATAGAGGTGCCACCTCCCGGAGAGGATGTTACCTACCCTTCGGGCATAGCAGAGCCTTGCTCTGGCCGTTGCCAGTGCATCGTGTCTTCGGGTACGCCAATAGCGCGCCTCTTTCAGCGCACGTACAGAGATATCCATCTCCTGTGAAAGGCTGTCGCCTTTCTATTGAGCATTGCACACAAGTTCTATAGACTGTGTGCAGCCTATTCACTGCTGTCTGTAAGGTCCAGTTTCGCTGTTGTAAAAAATCTCGATTTTTGAAGAGCAGCGTCTTCGTGTCTCTATTTGTGCATTCGTGGCCCTAAAAACCATTTGTGTCTCTATGGCCAACCTTTTTGCGCCTTTCGGCTATCGAGATGTCGCCTTCTCGTACCTCGAAGACAACACCTCCGTGGCGTCGTGCATTCGTAGTTAAAATATCTCAATGCCTTCACAAACCTCTTTGTGCCTTTGTGGTATAAAGACCTTTTTTGGTGAATCTGATCTGCTACCGAGATGTCGCCTTCTCGTACCTCGAAGACAACACCTCCGTGGTGTCATACATTCGTGGTTAAAATATCTCAATGCCTTCACAAACCTCTTTGTGCCTTTGTGGTAAAAAACATTCGTGCCTTTGTGGTAACAATGGCAAGCACTAAAACTCGACCATCAAGTGCTCTCCCGTGTCCCATACCTGGTACACGCCGGGCTGTATCGTTCGCTCGGCTATTTTCAGCCCGGGCAGCAGCCGATAAGGCACTACGTATGGCTCCAGGACCTGGAAAAGCCTCCACGCAAAGTGTTCCTCCAGCATAGCCTTACTCAAAGAGGCCTTATCAAATTCCAAGCGCAGCTTACCCGTGTCGGTTTGGCTTAGCCAGGCCCGCACCGAGGGACAGGGCAGGTCAGGGTGCCCACCCTCGCGGTATGCCATTACCCGGCAGATACCTACGCCGCTGCAATTGGCACTGGGCGAGCCCAGTATCACATCTGTTCGTACGCGCTGTAAAGCTTTTGGAACCGAGCGCCGTGCGTGTTTCACTTCTGAAGTCGTTCTCATCGCACTGTATGTCATGATCGTGAAAAAATTGAAGGTAGGGAGAATGGATTACCGTCCGTTTGATGAGACAAAAGTGCAGGCGTCAGCAGGCGGCCTTCGGGACAGATTTTGCATTTTGTTGAGGCAAACAAAAAGCAAAACAAAGGAGATTTTTATTCTCAAAAATCTGATTAACAAGTGATTGCGATATTTTAAATTGAAGCCAAAAGCAAAGCCTCATCGTGCAAAACGGGAGGCATTTCCGCCGTTTTTAAGGCAGAAAATCTCAGCATTTCAGCACCGATTGACGGGCCGGATGACTCGTTTACTCGCCTGATCTCAGGCAAGGCTGCCACGAGGCGAAAGCCAAGAAAACCGCAGAGAGCGCAGGGGGGCGCAGCGGTGTTTCGCTCTGCGTCCTCTGCGGTTAGAAAAGAAAAATCTGGGAGCCTGTGGCATAACCGTGCGTAGCGTCAGTTACTTACCTTCGCACAGACACATCAGGCCCGGTTAGCGGCTTTTTAGCAGCACTATCAGCCATATCCATTTCACCATGCGTACCCTCTTCCTCATCAGCATTGCCTTATGGGCCTTTCTGCCTGGGCACCTCCTGGCCCAGGTGCCTCGCGAAGTGATGTCTATCGTTCTCTACGAACAAGAGCAAATCCAGGGCGATGCGTTCATTTTAGTAACGCATTCGGACGGCACGCAACAGCGCTATCCGCTAAAAGATTTGATCTGGTGGCAAACGCCGCGCAATGACCCTTTCGCCGAAAACGAGGCGCTTATCGTCCGCGTGTTTGCCGAGTACCTCGCCCAGGGTTGGGAGGTCTTCTCCGTAAGCGAAAAAACGTTCAGAGAGTCCGAACAGGATGAGCAGCGCAGCTTCACTCGCTACCTGCTGTGGAGGTTCAAGGTGAAGTAGGATGCAGGACGCAACTGTTCGTTCTGTTGGAAAAGACCACCGTTTGCCCGTCTATAGAAAGCCTCTGCATCTACGCGAGCCTCGTGATGCCTCGGTAGTCAGCGAATATTTGTGGCGGCAAATCCTCCGTAACTGAGGTGGCTACACGCTCATCGGGTCAGGCTTGTCGGCGTCAATGCCGTATTTTTTCATGAATTCCAGCACGGCTTTTTCCGACACTTTGCCTTGTTGCTGCAGCAGGCGCACGGCGGCGTAAGCGATGTATTTGGCGCTGACCTCGAAGTAGTTGCGCAGGTTTTCGCGGCTATCTGACAGACCGAAGCCGTCGGTGCCTAAGGCGGTGAAGGGCTGTGGCATCCAGGGGGCGAGGCATCCGGCGGTGAGTTTCATCCAGTCGCTGGCGGCTACGAAGACGCCGTTTTCGCCCTGCAGGGTTTGCTGCAGATAGGGAACGCGAGCCTGTTGGTCGGGGTGCAGGCGGTTGTAGCGTTCGCAGGCTAAGGCGTCGCGGTACAGCTCACTCCAAGAAGTGGCGCTCCACACGTCGGTGCTGACGCCCTCGGCTTCGAGGATTTCGGCGGCTTTCAGGGCCTGGTCCATGATGATGCCGGAGGCAAGCAGGTGGGCTTTCACGCCGGCTTTGGCCGATTTTTTCTCAGAACGGCGGTAGCAGTACAGGCCGCGGCGGATGCCCTCTTCGACGCCTTCGGGCATGGGCGGCATCAAGAGATTTTCGTTGTAGAGGGTGATGTAGTAAATTTTATGCTCGTTCCCCACGTACATGCGTCGGATGCCGTCGTGCACGATGACGGCCAATTCGTAAGCGAAGGCCGGGTCGTAGCTGATGACGGCGGGCACGGTCATGGCAATGAGGTGCGAATGGCCGTCCTGGTGTTGGAGACCTTCGCCATTGAGGGTGGTACGGCCAGCGGTGGCGCCCAGCAGGAAGCCTTTGCACATCATGTCGGCAGCGGCCCAGATCATATCGCCCACGCGCTGGAAGCCGAACATGGAGTAGAAGATGTAGAACGGAATGGTCGGGACGCCGTGCAGGCTGTAGGCGGAGCCGGCGGCTGTGAAGGAGGCCAGGGCGCCGTCTTCGTTGATGCCTTCCTGGAGTACCTGGCCGGTTTTGGACTCTTTGTACTTGATGACGGAGATGCCGATTTCCAGGGGGGTGTACTTCTGGCCCTGCTGGTTCCAGATCTGGGCGGAGTTGAAGAGGGATTCCATGCCGAAGGTCTGGGCTTCGTCGGGCACGATGGGCACGATGTACTTACCCACTTCGGGGTTACGTATCAGCTGGGTGAGCATGTCCACCATGGCGGCGGTGGTGGAAAAGTCCTTATTGCCGGCGGCCTGGCTTCCTTTGAGTTGTTTATCAAAGAGTTGCAGTGGTGGCAGTTGGAGGGGCGTGTAGTCTTCGGAGCGCTCAGGCAGGTAGCCGCCCAGAGCTTTTCGGCGGGCGTGGAGGTATTGAGTCGCCGGGTCATCGGGGCCTGGGAACCAGAATTTGGCCTGTTTGGCCTCCTCGTCGCTGATGGGGATGCCGTAGCGGTTTTTGGTTTCGATGCGCGCTTCGGCGCTCAGGTCCTTGGTCTGGTGGGCTTTGTTTTTGCCTTCGGCGGCCTTGCCCATTTTATAGCCTTTCACCGTCTTGACGATGATGGCCACAGGCTTATCGGAGCGCAGGGCGCGTTCGTAGGCGGCGTAGATTTTGCGGGCGTCGTGGCCACCGCGGCGGAGGTTGCGGATTTGTTCATCGGAATAGGGCGCCAGCAGGGCCTCGATGCGCGGGTCGTCGCCGATGAGTTTTTTACGAATTTCGGCGCCGCTGAGGTTCGACATTTCCTGGAAGTCGCCGTCCACGAGGCTCTCCAAGCGGTTCAGCAGAGCGCCTTCGGTGTCCTGGGCGAAGAATTCGTCCCAGTCGCTGCTCCAGACGACTTTGATGACCTCCCAGGAGGCGCCGTAGAAGTGGCGTTCTATTTCCTGGATGATTTTGTTGTTGCCGCGCACCGGCCCGTCTAAGCGCTGGAGGTTGCAGTTGATGACAAAGACGAGGTTGTCTAAGTGTTCGCGCGCGGCCACGCCGATGGTGCCGTAGATTTCGGGTTCGTCAATTTCGCCATCGCCGACGAAATGCCAGACTCTGCCCCCGTTTTTGGGCTTGAGGCCGCGGCTTTCTAAGTATTTGATGAAGCGCGCCTGGTAGATGCCCGTCATCGGGCCTAAGCCCATGCTCACGGTGGGCGCCTGCCAGAAGTGCGACATGCGGCGCGGGTGGGGGTAGCTCGAGACGCCGCCTTCGAGTTCCTGGCGGAAGTTGGCGATTTGCTCCAGCGTCAGGCGGCCTTCCCACACGGCGCGGGCGTAGATGCCTGGCGAGGCATGGCCCTGGAACATGAGCAAGTCGCCGCCGTAGTCGGCCGAGCGGTGGCGCAAAAAGTGATGGAACAGCACCTCCAGCATCGTGGCGCAGGCGGCGTAGGTAGCAATGTGGCCGCCCAAAGCCAGGCCCTTGTCCTGTGCCTGCAGTACCATGGCTTGCGCATTCCAGCGCAGGATATTTTCGATGCGCTCTTCCAGTTGGATATCGCCCGGGTAGTCTGGCTCTTCATCCGGCGGGATGGTGTTCAGGTAGGGCGTATTGAGCGCCGGCCCGCCTACGGGCACGCCGTTGCGCGCCAGCCAATAGCGAAGGCGCTGGATAAGTTCGCTGCTTTTCGCTTTGCCGTGAGCCTCCAGGATTTCCTCCAACGCTTCGAGCCATTCTTCCTGTTCTAAGCGCCAATCATCGAGCGGTTGCTGTCCCATGTTGCGTGTGTTTTTTTGATAAAAATCGGCCCGGCAAACATCCGTAAAAGTTGACGATTTGAGCCGGGTTTTGGAGAAAAACGCTCGTTTACTGCCCAATAACGGCTCAAGTGCAGCCTCAGGCAGGGCGGGTGTATTTATTCTTTGCCGCCCAGGGCCGGAATGCGGGCCAATGGCGGATAAAGGGCTACCACCGTGCGGCGATTGCGCTGGCGGCCTTCGGGCGTTTCGTTGGAAGCCACCGGGTAATATTCACCCTTGCCTATGGGCGTCAGCTGGTTGGCGTTCACGTTGAACTGCTGGATGAGTGCGCGCACGACGTTGTTGGCTCGGGCCAGGCTCCAGTCCCAGGTATCTTCGATGTTTTTGAGGTTTTTGGGCAAGGCATTGTCGGTGTAGGCGATCACTTCCACGCCGATGTCGGGGCGTTGGCCCAACAGTTCGGCCAGAGGCTTGAGCAGGTTGCGCCCGTCGGCGCTGATGAGCAGGCCGCCCTTATCGAACAGTTGGGCATCGGGTAGCGTCAGCAGCACGGCAGGCTCGGCCACTTCTACGGCGATGTTTTTGGCGCTGGCGTAGCGCTTGCCCAGGTCCTGGCGCAATTGTTCTAAGGTTGTCTGGCGCGCCTGTTGGGCTTCGCTCACGGAGGTCAGCTGCGCATTCAGGCGGGCCAGTTGCGCTTTTGCGTCGGTGAGGGCCTTTTCCAAAGCATTCTTATCCGAAAGCAACTTGGAGGCCGACTCGCCCAGCGCAGCCGTGCGCTCATTGAGCTCCTGCTGCAGGCGCTGTATTTCAGCCTCCTGGCGGCCCACCTCGCGGCTGAGGTCGGCTAAGCGTTTGGCCCATTCGGTCGCCTCGCGGCGGCGTTCGAGTACCTCGCCCATGATGGTCTTTTCGCGCGCTTCGCATTCGGCGCGCTTTTGCGCCTCAGCCAGGTAGATTTTTTTGGAAACGCAGCCGGCTGCCACCAGAGCGAAAGCGCCAGAAAATAGCGCCGGTTTCAGAAGGGATGACAACATATCGGTTTCGCTTTTCATTGCCTTAGAAAAGAACGGGAAGGCTCACGCTTTGGCGCGCGTCCACCAGAAATAAAGCGGCACGCCGGTGAGCATGAGCACTACGCCCAGCGCTGCCTCGCGGGGGTGGCTGAAGCAGGTAATGACGACCAAGGCTGCGCAGAACAGCACAAACAATGCCGGAACCACCGGATAGCCCCACACGCGATACGGGCGCGGCGTATGCGGCTCGCGGCGACGCAAGACAAACACGCCGAACGCCGTAGCACCGTAAAAGAAAAAGGCGGCAAAAATGAGCATGTCGGTCAGTTGATCGAAGCTGCCCGACAGCACCAGCGCACACGCCCACACGCCCTGTATCCACAGGGCCGCATTGGGCGTATGGTAGCGCGGGTGAATGCGCGCGGCAGCGGGAAAGAACAGCCCGTCGCGCGCCATGGCGTAATAGACGCGCGGCGGCATGAGCACCGTAGCGTTGGTGCAGCCCAGAGTGGTGATGAGAATGAGCACCGACAACACGGCAGCCCCCGTAGCACCGGCAAAATGGCGCACCACTGCCACAGCAGCAATCTCATTCTGGTCTTTGAAGCCGGCGATGATCTGGTCTATGGGCAGCACGTACAGATAGGTGAAGTTGACGGCTACGTACACGCCAATGATGAGCAACATGCCCGAAAACAGCGCCAGCGGCAGGTTGCGGTTCGGCTCCTTGATTTCAGCGCCCAGAAAGCCCACGGTGTTCCAGCCCTCGTAGGCCCAGAAGGCAGCCAGCAGCGCGGCAAAGAGGGCTTTGACGAAACCGAAGTCCCACCACGGGCGCGACACGAAGGTGCTGGCCGGCGTCTGTACGTTGGCCCAGCTGCCGCCGCCCCACCCCAAGCCGGCAATGACGAGCAGCAACAGACTTACCAGTACCAAACGCGAAATCCAGGTGCTCATGCCCGCCCCGCCGCGCAGGCCGCGCGTGTTGAGGAACGTCAGCGCTAAGATGAGGGCAATGGTAGCCGCCTTGACGCCGCTGTTATCGAAGGGCTGAAAGACGCCCCACAGTTCGATGTGCTCGATGTGCTCGGGCAGCCGAGGCAGCGGCACTAAGGCGTTGAGCGACTGCGCAAAGACGTAAGCAATGCCCGCGATGGCGGAGGTTTTGATGACGGCGAAGGTCGTCCAGCCCCACAGAAAGGCCATAAAGCGGCCGTAGATGTGGCGGAAGTAAGCGTACTCGCCGCCGGCGTCGGCCAACATACCGGCGATTTCGGCATTGCTCAGCGCGCCGCACAGGCTGATGAAGCCCGCCAGCGCCCAGGCCAGAAGCACCCACTCGGGGGCCCCCAGCTGGTCGGACATGGGAGCCACTTTTTTGTACACGCCGGAGCCGATGACGGAGCTGACGATGAGCAGCGTGGCCGCGCGCAACGTCAGGGTGCGCACCAATTGTCCCTGTAATTGCATAGCGATAGGTGGTGTTTTACCAACCGCACACGACGCGGCGCAACGACTCAAACCACGTGATGCCCAGCAATTGGCGGATACGGGCAAAGTCTTCGCACGCCTCTTCGCGGCGGTTGAGGTTGAGCAGCGCAGAGCCGCGGTAGTAGAGCAATTCCGTGTTGTTAGGCTGCAGTTGAAGGGCCTTTGTCCACTTCTCTAAGGCCACATTCAGGTCCTCTTCGTCGGCAGCATCGGCGGCCAGCAGCATGGCCTGGTCGAAGGCTTCGTTGGCGGCCTGGCAACGCGGCGCATCGGATTTGAACAGCACGCGCAGCGGCACGCTGGTGGTTACGGGCCGGCCCTGGTAATAGGCAGGCGTCCACATGCCAGCGGTGCGGTTAATGAGGCGAATGGCTTCCCACTGGAAGTCCATGCCGAGGTTGCTGAAGTCTATCTGGTTGTCCATTTCGATGGCCCCGTTGGGCCGCACGAGGATGGACGTTTCGATGACGCCCGTTTTGCAGCTGTCGCGATAGGCGCGCGGATAGCGCAGTTCGTTGAGGATGAACGTGATGAGTACATCCTCGCCGCCGCCCCGGAAGCGTGGCAGCGTGTCGAGCACGGTGTAGATGGAGTCGCCGCGTTCGTTCAGATGGAAAGGCGGGGCATCTTCGAGCCGAAAGCGCAGGGGCAACGCCTGGCGCATCCGCACCGCTTTGCCGCTCAATTGGGCGGGCCGCCAGCGCAGGCCTGCCTCGTCGAGGGCCTGAAGCACCCGAATGGCTTCGGCTCCGCAGCCGCCGCCAATGTCTTTGACGGTGCGCAGATTGGAAATGCGCCCATCCGTCTCGACCACGAAGGAGACCACCACTGTGCCCTCGATGTTGGCCTGGCGCGCTTCAGCCGGGTACTGAATGTTGCGGCTCAGCAGCATCAGCAGGCCGCGCTCAGCACAGCGCCGCAGACTGTCTTCGGACCAGTTGGGATGTTGCTCGGGCAAACAACCCGGCACCAGCGGCAGCGGCAGACGCTCCACAGCGTCGTAAATCGTCGTGTCGGGCTTCTGACTTTGCGCCGTCGGCGCAAGGCCGCTCCACATCAAAACCCACAGCAGGTAAGCAATCCAATGTTTTCTCATACCAGTAGCGGCCAAACTCGTTTGGCCTGATTTTCAGTGTTTTCTCCCTGTAGCGGCCAAACAAGTTTGGCCGCTACAGGGGCAAATGTACCTGACAAGCCCGGAATGCGTTTCAAATTTTCCCCCATTAGCGACGGGAGGTGGGTGCTCGCCAGCTGTGTCTCCATCAAGGCTGTTTTTGCCCTAAAAATCAGGGCGATAGGAAGTCCTACCGCCCTGTTGGTGTTCTCCTGAAGGCCGTTGAAGGGCCTGTTGCTTACTTTTTGCGCGCGGCCAGTTCCTGGCGGATTTTGTTGAGGGCGCTGCCGGCGCGCACCCATTCGATTTGCTGCTGGTTGTAGGTGTGGTTGACGTCGAAGATGTCCACCGTGCCGTCGGCATGGTCTAAGCGCACCTGGAGCGGCTTGCCGGGAGCGAAATGCTCGAAGCCCAGGATGCTGACGAGGTCGTCCTGGCGCACCTTGTCGTAGTCAGCCGGGTTGGCAAAGGTGAGAGCCAGCATGCCCTGCTTTTTGAGGTTGGTCTGGTGGATGCGAGCGAAGGATTTGACGATGACGGCCTTCACGCCCAGATAGCGCGGTTCCATGGCGGCGTGTTCGCGGCTGGAGCCTTCGCCGTAGTTTTCCTCACCAAACACGACCGTACCGATGCCTTTCTTCTGGTAATAGCGCGCTGAGGCGGGCACTTCCATGTAGGCGCCTTTCTCGACGTTGTATACCAGGTTGCGTTGGTCGTTGAAGTAGTTGACGGCGCCGATGAAGAGGTTGTTGGAGATGTTCTCTAAGTGGCCGCGATACTTGAGCCACGGGCCAGCCATCGAGATGTGGTCGGTGGTGCACTTGCCCTTGATTTTGATGAGCACGCGCATGTTTTGCAGCTGGTCGGCCGTGATGGGCTGAAAGGGTTTGAGCAGCTGGAGGCGCTCCGAGTTTTTGTCCACCACCACTTTTATTTTGCTGCCCGATTTGGCGGGCGCCACATAGCCAGGGTCTTCGACGGCGAAGCCCTGTTTGGGCAATTCGATGCCTTTGGGCGGGTCCAATTTGACTTCTTCGCCTTTTCGGTTGACGAGTTTTCCTTTTTTAGGGTTAAACGTCAGGTCGCCGGCGATGGCGAAGGCGGTAACGATTTCGGGCGAAGCCACGAAGGCATGGGTGTTGGGGTTGCCGTCGTTGCGTCCGGTGAAGTTGCGGTTGAAGGAGGTCATGATGGAGTTGGGGCGTTTCATGTCGTCCATGTGGCGCGCCCACTGTCCGATGCAGGGGCCGCAGGCGTTGGCCAGCACGACGCCGCCGATGGCCTCGAACTCTTTGAGCAGCCCGTCGCGCTCGGCGGTGTAGCGGATCTGCTCGGAGCCGGGCGTGATGGTGAATTCGGCCTTGACTTCCAGCCCTTTTTCGCGGGCCTGGCGCGCTACGGAGGCGGCGCGCGTCAGGTCTTCGTAGCTGGAGTTGGTGCACGAGCCGATGAGGCCTACCTCCAGGCGCGCCGGATAGCCGTTTTTGCGCACGGCAGCGGCGAATTTGGACAGCGGCCACGCCAGGTCGGGCGTGAAGGGGCCGTTGATGTGCGGCTCCAATTTGGACAGGTCAATTTCGATGACCTGGTCGAAGTACTTTTCCGGCTCAGCGTAGCACTCGGCGTCGCCGGTGAGGTAAGGGGCAATTTTGTTGCACATAGCAGCGACCTTGCTGCGGCCCGTGGCCTTCAGGTAGCGCGACATGCTCTTGTCGTAGCCAAACAGCGAGGTGGTGGCGCCAATTTCGGCGCCCATGTTGCAAATGGTGCCTTTGCCGGTGCAGGAGATGCTTTGGGCGCCGGGGCCGAAGTATTCCACGATAGCGCCCGTGCCGCCCTTGACGGTCAGGATGCCGGCTACTTTCAGGATGACGTCTTTGGGCGAAGCCCAGCCGCGCAGCTTGCCGGTGAGCTTAACGCCAATGAGTTTGGGCATTTGCAGCTCCCAGGCCATGCCGGCCATGGCGTCTACGGCGTCGGCACCGCCCACACCGATGGCAACCATGCCCAAGCCGCCCGCGTTCACCGTGTGCGAGTCGGTGCCGATCATCAGACCGCCCGGGAAGGCGTAGTTTTCCAGAATGATCTGGTGAATGATGCCCGCGCCGGGCTTCCAAAAGCCGATACCGTACTTCTGGGAGACGGTGCTGAGGAAGTCGAACACCTCTTTATTCTTGTCTAAGGCCACCTCCAGGTCTTTGGCGGCGCCGGTTTCGGCAGTGATGAGGTGGTCGCAGTGCACGGTAGTGGGTACCGCCACCTTCTTGCGGCCACAGGTCATGAACTGCAACAGGGCCATTTGGGCCGTAGCGTCTTGCATGGCCACGCGGTCTACCTGGAAGAACACGTAATCTGAGCCGCGCTTGTAGTCGGCCATCGGGCTATCGGGGTGCAGGTGAGCGTACAGGATTTTTTCTGCCAGCGTCAAAGGGCGCTTCAGGGATGCCCGGGCAGCATCCACGCGGGCAGGGTAGTTTTTGTAAAACTCCCGGATCATTTTCAAGTCGAAGATCATTGGACTGCAGCGATTGAATAACAGGTGATGAGAGTAATGTTTGTGAGCCGCGCAAAGGTAGAAAACGGTGCTTAATGCGGCCAAAAAGGCCGAAAACTTGGCGGATGAGAGGCACTGGCGCGTGCGTTACTCGTTGAGCGTCTTCCACAACAGGTCTTTGAGGGCCTGAATGTTTTTGCCCGTTACCGACGAGATAAACAGCGCCGGCACGCCGGCAGGCAGCGTTTCACGCAGCAAGGCTTCCATTTCGGCGTCCATGAGGTCGGCCTTAGTGATGGCCAGAACGCGCGGTTTATCTAAGAGTTCGGGGTTGAACTGCTCCAGTTCGTGGAGCAGGATGGCGTATTCCTCTCGCAGCGTGCGGGGCGTATCGCAAGGGATGAGGAAGAGCAGGACGCTGTTGCGCTCGATGTGGCGCAAAAAGCGATGCCCCAGCCCGCGGCCCTCGTGTGCGCCCTCGATGATGCCCGGAATATCGGCCATGACGAAGGAACGCCCCGGGCGCACTTCCACGATGCCCAGCTGCGGCGTCAGCGTGGTGAACGGATAGTCGGCTATCTTGGGTTTGGCGGCACTGACGACGCTGAGCAACGTGCTTTTGCCGGCATTGGGAAAACCCACCAGCCCGACATCGGCCAGGACTTTGAGTTCCAGGACAATCCACTTTTCAATGCCCGGCTCGCCCGGCTGGGCAAAGCGCGGCGTCTGGCGCGTGGCGGTCTTAAAAAAATTGTTGCCCTTACCGCCCCGACCGCCCGGGAGCAGGACTTTCTCGTCGTCAGGCTCGGTGATTTCCAACAACACCTCGCCCGTTTCGGCGTCTTTGGCCACGGTGCCCAGCGGCACTTTGATGATGACATCCTCGCCGTCGGCGCCCGTTTTAAGCCCCCCGCTGCCGGGCTTGCCGTCTTCAGCGTACACGTGTTTGGTGTATCGGAGCGACAACAGCGTCCACTCATTCGGGTCGGCCTTCAAAATGATGGAACCGCCACGACCGCCATCGCCGCCGTCCGGGCCGCCCTTCGGAATGCCGGGGCCGCGATAAAAGTGCACGCTGCCCGCCCCGCCCTTGCCCGAGCGAAACAGGATTTTCACATAGTCCACAAAATTCTGCTCTGCCATAACCTGCTCGAAAAGGAGTGCAAAGGTATCGCGCCTGCGGGCAACCTCAGCCGCCGCGCCGGCCTGTGGTCGAGGCATTTTATCAGTGAATACCCCGAACTTTTGGTACCTTCGTGGCCGTTTTGGCGCCTGTTGGGCTGTAAAATGCCGCAGGAGCTGCCGTCAGGACGGTTGAACTTTTTGGGCCGTTTTTGTTTTTTACGGGCTTTTGACAGGATTAAAGACCATGTTTCCGACCTACGATGTGATTGTGGTGGGCGCCGGCCATGCAGGTTGTGAGGCGGCGGTGGCAGCGGCCAATTTGGGTTGTCGGGTATTGCTGGCCACCATGAACATGCAGACCATCGGCCAGATGAGTTGCAACCCGGCCATGGGCGGTGTGGCCAAAGGGCAGATTGTGCGCGAGGTGGACGCTCTGTGCGGTTATTCGGGCATCGTTACCGACCACACCATGGTGCAGTTTCGAATGCTCAACCGCTCCAAAGGGCCGGCCATGTGGAGCCCGCGCGCACAAAGCGACCGCATGGCCTTTGCCGCCAAATGGCGGCAGATGCTGGAAGCGCATCCGAACATTGACTTCTGGCAGGAAATGGTCTCCGGCCTGATCGTCAAAGACGGCCGCGTGTACGGCGTGCGCACCGGGCTGGGCTTAGAAATACCGGGCAAAAGCGTCGTGCTGACCAACGGCACGTTCCTCAACGGCATCATCCACATCGGTGAAAGGCAATTCGGCGGCGGACGCGCCGGCGAAAGCGCCGCCCGCGGCATCACAGAGCAGCTCATCGAATTGGGCTTCGAGGCCGGCCGCATGAAGACCGGTACTCCACCGCGCTTAGACGGGCGCACGCTGGACTATGCACGCATGGAAGTGCAACCCGGCGACGACCCGCCCGGCAAATTCTCTTACACCGACACGCCGCCGCTGACCGACCAGCTGCCCTGCTACATCACCTACACCAACGAGCGCGTCCACGAGGTGCTGCGCAGCGGCTTCGACAAATCGCCCATGTTCACCGGACGCATCCAGGGCGTCGGGCCGCGCTATTGCCCCAGCATCGAAGACAAGATTGACCGCTTCAGCGAAAAGCCGGCCCACCAGCTGTTCATCGAGCCAGAAGGCCGCCACACGTGTGAAATTTACCTCAACGGCTTCTCCTCGTCGCTGCCTGAAGACGTGCAGTACAAAGCACTGCGCCTCATCCCGGGGCTGGAGAACGCGCGCATGTTTCGGCCCGGCTATGCCATTGAATACGACTACTTCCCGCCCACGCAGCTGCAACCGACACTGGAGACGCATCTGGTCAAAAACCTCTTCTTCGCCGGCCAGATAAACGGCACCACCGGCTACGAAGAAGCCGCCTGCCAGGGGCTGATAGCGGGCATCAACGCCGCGCTGGCCGTGCAGGAGCGCGATGAACCCTTAGTGCTCAAACGCTCGGAAGCCTATATCGGCGTACTGATTGACGACTTAGTCAACAAAGGCACGCAGGAGCCGTACCGCATGTTTACCAGCCGGGCCGAATACCGCATCTTGCTGCGACAGGACAACGCCGACCTGCGCCTGACGCCCATTGCCTACCGCTTAGGCCTGCGCGGGGCCGACGAACGCATGGAGCGCGTGCGCGCCAAACAGCAGGCCGCCGCCGACATCGAGCGCTTCTTCCGCGAAACGGCCGTAGCACCCGACCAGATTAACGGGTACCTGACAGCGGTCAATTCGAGCCCGATAACGCAGAAAGTCAAACTGTTCGGCATCCTCTCGCGCCCACAAGTGGACATCCGGGCGCTGGCCGAAGCCGTGCCGTTTGTGCGCGACTTTCTGGCGCCGTTCGAGGCCGAGTTTGTGGAGCAGGCCGAAATCAACATGAAATACGAAGGCTACATCCGCCGCGAGGAAGAGATGGTCGAAAAAATGAACCGCCTCGAAGACCTGCATCTGCACCCAGACTTCGACTACCAGGCGCTGGCAGCCCTGAGTGCTGAGGCACGCGATAAGTTGAGCCGGCACAAACCGCGTACGCTAGGGCAGGCCAGCCGCATTTCGGGCGTCAGCCCGGCCGACATCAGCGTGCTGCTCATCCATTTAGGTCGGTAAACGGCCGCGCCGTCAGGTGTGGCGCCCTACCTTCGCGCCATGCTTTGGCAAGGGATATTATTGGGCCTTTCGCTGAGTTTTCTGGTAGGGCCACTGCTGTTCGCCATCGTGGAAGCCAGCCTCGACCGCGGTTTTCGGGCCGGACTGGCCCTGGCGTGCGGCGTTTGGATGAGCGACCTGCTGTACATGCTCATCGTCTATCGCTGGGTGGATGTGCTGACGCGGATTACCGAGCTGCCGCATTTCCGCCTGTGGGCAGGGCTGGCCGGCAGTTTCGTGCTCATGATCTTTGGCGGCGTTACGCTGATGAAAAAACCGGTAGGGGCAGCTGGCGCGCAAAGCACCACCGCCGACCGCCTGCTGGATGTCATTGACGGCCCAGAGCCACCCGGCGTGGAGCACAACTGGATGCGGTGGGGATACCCGGGCTACGCATTGCGCGGCTTTTTGCTCAATGCCGTCAATCCGTTCACGGTGTTTTTCTGGCTGGGTCTGGCCAGTGCGTTCGTGGTGTCCAACCAGCTGACGTCATCCGAGGTGCTGGCGTTTTTTGGCGGCATGCTGGGGGCGCTTATGGCAACCGACACGCTCAAGGCGTATGCGGCCAAGCGGGTGCGCATGCTGTTGCAGGCGCGGCACCTGTTGCGCCTCCAACGCGCCATTGGGCTGGCGTTGCTGGTGTCGGGAGGGGTGTTGCTGGTGCGGGTGCTGATAGGGTAAACCGCCTGTTGAAGGCCGGCTAACGCTAAAAAGAAATGGGCTGCCTCCGCAAAAGCGGAGTGCAGCCCAAAGATTTCTGATTGAACAGTTACCGTTGGTTGCTCACAGTTTCCACCACATCGGGTTGCTGAAAATACCCGTGTTGTCAATGCCCTGGCGCTGGATAGCGGCCTCTAAGTTGGCCTTGTTGTTGCCCGTTTCGCTCGTGGGGTAAGCGAAGCGCGTAGGTACGCCTTTTCCCGGGAACGAGGACAGGGGCACTTCTTTCACTTCGGAGGGGAAGCTCGTGCGGCGATACTCAGTGTAGGCTTCGCAGCCGTCGCCGAAGAGGGCCAGCCATTTTTGGGTGATGATAGCGCGCAGGGGAGCCTGGTCGTAGGCAGCGCCCACGGCAGTCATGAAGGCTGCATCCGCCGTTACACCATGCTGCTGGCAAGAGGCCATGACACCATCCAGATAGTGTTGCTTACTGTTGAGCGCCTCGGCCATGATGAACTTCACTTCAGCGTACGACATCAGCACAGAGGGCGCGGCCGGGTTGTCGCGGAAAGCGCGACCGATTTGCGACACGGAAGTGAACGGGTTAGGCTCTACGGTGCCATTGGGCTGGCCTTTATAGATGCCCTGGTCATTCTTTTCGGCATACACCGGCAGACGCGGGTCGTTGGTGGCCAGCATCAGGTCCACCAGCGTTTTCGACACCGCGTGGTCGTTGCGGCCGTTGTTGTACTTGTCGCTGTAGATGGGGTTAGAATTGACGGTGTTGTCCGGATATGTGATGTAAGCATTCTCAGCGTTGCTGGCGATGAGGTTGCTCGGGTTGGCCAACAACGTCTGCAATTCGGAAGCGTAGGCTACATTTTTGTGTTTGGCCCGATTGAGCAGGCGAGCGCGGAGCGAGTTGGCGAATTTTTTCCATTTTGCTACATCGCCCTGGTAGATGATGTCGCCCGCACCGAGGTTGTCGCCAGCCGGGTTGAACATGTCGGCTGCAGTGCGCAGGTCGCGGATGAGGCCGTCGTAAATGGTGGACTGGCCATCATAGCGCGGTGTGGTGGTCAGAGAGGGATTGAGTGCCTCGGTGTACGGCACTTCGCCCCACATGTCGGTAACGATGGCAAAATAGTAGGCCTTCATCGTCAGCGCTGCCGCCAGCATGTTGCTGGGATTGGGCGCTTTTTCGATGATGCTTTGCAAATCGGCCAGCGGGCCGGAATAGAGGCCATCGAAGTGGGCCGTAAAGGCGTCGGGGCGGTAGTCGTAATAGTCCTCATCAATGTACTGGATTTTAGCGTAATGCTGCACCCACAGACCGGCATAGGTCATGTTCATACTGGCGCCGTGGGTGCGCCGCACGCCCTGCGAGATGGCCGAGATGAGCACGTTGGTCAGCGGCACATCCTCGGGGCGGTTGGGGTTGGTGTTGATTTCATCGAAATCCTTTTCGCAGCCGAC
The DNA here is from genome assembly GCA_964646615.1 of uncultured Saprospiraceae bacterium. Taxonomy (GTDB): domain Bacteria; phylum Bacteroidota; class Bacteroidia; order Chitinophagales; family Saprospiraceae; genus M3007. The sequence goes on along the minus strand of CAZYEV010000005.1, from coordinate 11,511 downwards.
GCTCGAAGCGATTACGGCGAGCGCAAGCAGCCAGATTTTGATATTTTTCATAGCGGTGATTGTTTTTTTAATGAAAGAATGAGCCCTTAGTGGCGCAATTAGAATTGAGCATTCAGAGTAACGCCAACCGTACGCGCCGAGGGCAGTTGGCCGAATTCGATGCCTTGCATGGCGTTGCTGTTGTCGAACGCCGTTTCCGGGTCAATGTGCGGTACGTTCGCCTTGAGCAGGGCGAGGTTGCGGCCATAGACGGCCAGACGCAGGCCGCCGATGCCCGAATTGGCGAACCACTTTTTCGGGAAGTCGTAGGCAAGCGTTACTTCACGCAGTTTGATGAAGCTGGCATCAAACACCCCGCGGTCGTGGCGACGGTTGTAGAAGTCGGCGTTCCAGGCCTCGGCCGAGCGCTTAGTGGTGTTGGGCGTATAGGTGCCGTCGCCGTTGTCAATGACGCCGCCGAAGTTGTAGCCGTTTTTGATTTCGTCTAACGTGTTGCGGCCTTCGAGTGTTTCCTCGAGCACACCGGCGTAACGCCCGAAAATGTAGGTCATGGAGAACAGCTCGGAGCCCTGGCGCATATCAATGAGGGCGCTGAGCGACAGACCTTTCCAGGTGAACGTATTGCGCACGCCACCGACCCAGTCGGGTGTGATGGTACCCAGCACGAAGTTGTTGATGTTGCCGTTAGCGTCGGCGTCATAGACCGGGCGGCCATTCGCATCTACTATAATCTGCCCGTCGGGTGCGCGCTTGACACGGCGGCCCACCAGTGTGCCGTACGGTTCGCCCTCGCGCGCCACCAGGCGCAAGCCCCAGTTGGTGTTGAGCGTGATTTCCGTAACGCCCTCGGGCAGGTCTTTCACCGTAGAATTGTTCTTGGCCCAGTTCAGGTCAATGTCCCAGCGGAACGACTTGGCCCGGATGGGCGTCAGGCCAAATTGCACTTCGATGCCGTTGTTGTTGATGGTGCCAGCATTGGCGAAGCGGCTGGTAAAGCCCGTCGTAGAAGAGACATTGAGCGGAATAATCTGGTCAATGTTATCCGTGTTGTAGTACGTAACGTCTAACCGCACTCGGCTCTGTAAGGCCTGTAATTCCAGACCTGCCTCGATAGAGTTGGCGCGCTCGGGCCGCAGCTCGCTGTTAGGTGCGGCGTTCGGAACGGTGAACGACGGCGTACCGCCCCAAGGGATGTTGGGAGCATATACCGGCGCTAAGCGGTAAGGTTCGGTGTCTTTACCCGCCTGAGCGAAGCCACCGCGGAACTTCAGGAAGTTGACACCCGGAATTTGCACCTTTTCCGACAGCACTACGCTGGCGTTGAACGCCGGATAGAAGTAGCTGCGGCTTTGTGGTGGCAACGTAGAAGACCAGTCGTTGCGCGCCGAAGCATCTAAGTACACAAAGTTCCAAAAGCCCAGCGACACCTGCGCCAACACAGAGTTGACGCGCAGGCGATTGACGAACTGGTTGACGTTGACGGCCCCATCGGCGTTGGAGAAGTTGAACAGCCCGGGCACCACTAAAGCATTAGCCGTCTGCTCGATGCCCTGAAAGCGCGAGTCGCGGCGCACAGCGCCCACTGTGGCCGTGATGGAAAACGCATCGGAGAAATACTTATCAGCCGTGATGAGCACGTCAGAGTTCGTCTCCTGGAACACATAGGACTGCGCCTGGAACCAGCCGTTCGGATAGTCCACCGTTTCCTTCTCGAAGCGGATTTCGCGGTTGTCGGTGTAGTAGTCGGTGCCGGTACGGCCCATGATTTTGAGCCAGGGCAGTATCTGGTACGTCAGCGCGATATAGCCGTGCGTGCGGTCGCGGCGTTGCGGTTTGGTATTGTTGTACAGGGTGAAGAAGGGGTTGTTCTGGTAGTTGTGGTTCCAGTTGACGATGCGACCGAATTCGTCGCGCTTGTCGTAGTTGGCACGCAGATAATCCCAATCCACCTGGCGGCCGGCCCAGATGGTTTGCTGCAAGATGTTGTCGCCGGCATAGCCGATGCCCGGGCGGTTGTTGGAGCGCACAGCGGTGTAGGTAACGTTACCGTCCAGGTTCCACTTCTCGCTCATCTTCATGCCGAAGCCGAGATTGAAGATATTGCGGCGCAGGTCAGTGTTGGGCACCATGCCCTTCTGGTCGAAGTTGGTAAAAGAGAAACGCCCGTGCATGTTTTCGCCGGCCGCTGTGATGGCGACGCTGTTGTTGAGCGAAATACCAGTGTCAAAGATGCTGCGCACATTGTCGGGGCGAGCCACCCAGGGCTGGTCTTTACCGGTGAACTGGTCGAAGCGTTCGCCCTCTCCGGGTTCGTCTATGAGGCCGTTGCCGTTGTTGTCAATGCCGTCTTGCTGGCTGAGGGAGGCGTCGAAGGCCGGGCCCCAGCTTTCGTCCACGCCGTCCCACAGGCCGCCCCCGGCGCCGTCCACGTAGTTAAATTGGAAGCCAACGCCCTGGCCAAACTTGTTCTGGTAGCGCGGCAGGCGGAAGGGCGTAGCGAAACCTACATCACCCGTGTAAGAAACGCCCAGACCTTTCTTGACTCCCTTGCCCGTCTTGGTCGTGATCATGATGACGCCATTGGCGCCGCGAGCGCCGTAAAGCGCCGAAGCGTTGGGGCCTTTGAGCACAGTGATGGACTCGATATCGTCGGGGTTAATGTCCTGAATGGCGTTGCCAAAGTCCACACCTCCGTACTGGGTGTTACCAGCGCCCTGGTTGCGGTTGTCCATCGGTATGCCGTTGATGACGAACAGCGGTTGGTTGTCGCCGGTAATGGACGTGTTGCCCCGGATGACGATACGCGACGAGGCGCCCACATTGCCCGACGAACTGATGACGTTCACGCCGGCAATCTTACCCGACAGAGAGTTGACTAAGTTGGCGTCGCGCGCCTGCACCAGCTGATCGCCTTCCAGGTGTTGCACGGCATAAGCCAGCGACTTCTGCTCGCGCGACACCCCTAAGGCCGTTACCACCGTTTCGGCCAGCTGCAGACCGCTGCGCAGGACGATATCCACCGTGTTGGATGTCCCCAGCGTTACCTCCTGGGTTTCGTAGCCGGTGTAGCGCACGATTAACACGTCGTAACCAGCAGGCACCGGAAGGGTAAATTTACCCTCTGCATCGGTGCGCGTGCCAGCGGCTGCACCCTTGACGGCTATCGTCGCTCCAATGAGCGGTTCGCCGTCGTCGCCTTTGACCGTTCCCATGACGGTGCGTTGCGCCAGCGCCAGCCCGCTAAAGGCCAGTGCTAAGCAGACAGTTGTGAGTAAACGCTTCATACGAAAAGAGTTTTTAGTGAAAAATGAAAGTGTTCGATTAAAAACAAAAGGTTGGCATTTCTTATGGCCCCAATGAACCGAGACACATAAAAAACATGCAAATGTAGGCGCTGAAAACCAAAAAGCGCCATAGCCTGCCTCATTTACCCCTACCTACCTATGGCGTGCAACAGGGGGTTTGAATGGGTTTTCAGCTTTTTAGCCAAAGCGCCTTCCGATACAGCCGAATAGTATTGGCAATGCCGAAATAGAGCGCGTCGCTGATGAGCGCATGCCCGATGCTGACCTCCAGCAGGTGTGGGCAATGCTGGCGGAAGTAGGGCAGGTTGTCCAGATTGAGGTCGTGTCCGGCATTCAGGCCCAGCCCGCACTGATGGGCCATCTCGGCAGCGGCCACATAGGGCGCTATGGCGGCGGCGGGGTCTTTCGGGAAGTCGTGGGCGTAGGGTCCGGTGTAAAGTTCTACGCGGTCGGCACCGACGGCTTTGGCGCCCTCGACCATGCGCGGGTCAGCGTCCACGAAGAGCGAGACGCGGATGCCCCGCTCGTGCAGGCGGGCGATGACGTCGCGCAGGAAGGCGGCGTGTTCGTGGGTATCCCAGCCGTGGTCGCTGGTCAGCTGGTGCACGGCATCGGGCACCAGCGTGCATTGGTGCGGCGGATAGGCCAGCACTAAGTCGAGGAATTCAGGCGTAGGATTGCCTTCGATGTTGAATTCGGTAGTAACCACCTCGCGCAGGGCCGGAATGTCGCTGTAACGGATGTGGCGCTGGTCGGGGCGCGGGTGCACAGTGATGCCCTCGGCCCCGTAAGCCTCGCAGTCGCGGGCGAATTGGATGAGGTCAGGCAGGTTGCCGCCGCGCGCGTTGCGCAGCAGCGCGACTTTGTTGATGTTCACAGAAAGGCGAGTCATACCAGCAGCGTATTTTTCGGGCCAAAAGTAAAACCACGGCTCGTCTGGCTGGTTTATCTGGCCAGCACTGCCCAACGGCGCTTATGGACGAAGAACAGCGAATACCCGAACAGGAGCCTTTGGCGGAAGCCCCCGCGCCACCCGCTTTCCAGGAGCATTCCCCTTTTCTCATTCTGAGCGTACAGCTGCTGGCGGCGCTAATGCTGGGCGCAGCCGGGGCACTGCTCTACCAGGCATTGGCCACTGTTGTGGGCTGGGATAGCGGGCTTATTTACAACGGCTTACAGGCCGATGCCCCGGCGGCCGAGCGCTGGCAGATGCGCGCCTTTCTGGCCCTGAGCCATCTGTTCACCTTCGTACTGTCGGGCTGGGTGGTCGTGCGGCTCTTTTACCCACCGACCGCGCGAGCGCTGGACTACTTGCAGGCACGCCGCGAGCCGCCAGCACAGGCCGTTTGGGGCGGCATATGGCTGATGGTGCTCTCTGTGCCGTTAGTGCTGTACGTGTATCAAATCAACCGCGAACTGCCCATACCGGAGGTGTTGCGCCAGGCCGAAGAGCAAGCAAACGAAATGCTCAAAGCCCTTCTGCAAATGGACAACGGCTGGGAACTGGCGGCCAACCTGACACTCATCGCCCTCATCCCTGCTGTGGGCGAAGAGCTGGTCTTCCGCGGCGTGGTGCAGCAGCAAATTCTGCGTCTGGTGCGCTCGCCCTGGGCTGCCATCGTGCTGGCAGGTGCGGTGTTCAGCTTTGCCCATTTCCAGTTCGAGGGCTTTTTGCCGCGCATGTTGCTGGGCATCCTCCTGGGCTGGCTCTACTGGCGCTTCCAGAACTTTTGGGTTCCGGTAGCGGCGCATTTTGCCAACAACGCCGTGCAAGTAGTGGCGCAGTACCTCTATCACGAAAAGGTATCCTCGCTCAACCTGGAGGACGACATTACCGTGCCTCTACACATTGCTGCCCTTTCGGCAGCACTCGCCCTGGCGTTGGCCGCATGGTTAGATAAGCGCAAAACTTTTTTTTAAAACACACAAAAACAACCAATTATGCCATTCACACACGAAGTGGATTTTCGCATATACGGCGAAGAGATGCAATGCGTCGAGATTGAACTGGACCCGCAAGAGACCGTCCTGGCCGAAACGGGCAGCTTTATGTTCATGGACGACGGCATTCAGATGGATACCATTATGGGCGACGGTCGGCAGCAGGGCCTGTGGGGCAAGCTGATGTCGGTGGGCAAGCGCGTGCTGACGGGCGAAAGCCTGTTCCTGGCGGCGTTTACCAACACTTCTACAGGCAAGCGCCGCGTAACGTTTGCGGCGCCGTATGCAGGCAAAATTGTGCCGCTCAACCTGCCGCAACTGGGCGGGCGCGTCATTTGCCAGAAAGACGCCTTTCTGTGCGCAGCCAAAGGCGTGGCCATTGACATCGCCCTGCAGCGCCGCTTAGGCACGGGCCTCTTTGGCGGCGAGGGCTTCATCATGCAAAAGCTCGAAGGCGACGGCATGGCCTTCCTGCACGCCGGCGGCCACATCCTGGAACGCACGCTGGGGCCAGGCGAGCTGCTGCGCGTTGATACCGGCTGCATCGTAGCCTACACCCATGAGGTGGACTTCGACATTCAGATGGTGCGCGGCATCCAGAACATGCTCTTCGGTGGCGAAGGCTTCTTCTACGCTGTGCTGCGCGGCCCGGGCAAGGTGTGGCTACAGTCGCTGCCGGTGAGCCGCCTGGCTTCGCGCATCCTGCAATACGGGCAAGGCCCGCGGCGCGAAGAGGGCAGCATCCTGGGTGGTCTGGGAAATCTGCTCGACGGCGACTAAGCCTCAAAAGCACACAAAAAAACCCGAACGAACAATGCCCACAGCCGAAGACTACATGCGCCGCTGCTTTACCCTGGCCCGCCTGGGCGCGGGTCGGGTTTCGCCCAATCCGATGGTGGGCGCCGTGCTGGTGCACCACGACCGCATTCTGGGCGAAGGCTGGCACCAGCGCTACGGCGAGGCACACGCCGAAGTGAATACCGTAGCCAATGTGGCGCCGGCCGAGCGTCCGCTCATCCGACAGGCCACACTGTACTGCTCACTGGAGCCCTGCGCCCACCACGGCAAGACGCCACCGTGCGTGGACCTCATCCTGCGCGAAGGCATCCCGGAGGTGGTCATCGCCAACACCGACCCAAACCCGTTAGTGGCCGGTAAAAGCATCGCCCGCCTGCGCGCTGCCGGCGTGCGCGTACGCACCGGCGTGCTGGAGGCCGAAGGCCGCTACCTCAACCGCGCCTTCTTCACCTACATCCAACAGCGCCGCCCGCACGTCGTCCTGAAATGGGCACAAAGCGCCGACGGTTTCCTGGGCCGCACCGGCAAACGCACCCCCATCACCGGCCCACTGACCCAACGCCTGACGCACCGCTGGCGCACAGAAGCCGACGCCATCTTAGTGGGCACGCGCACGGCCTTGGTGGACAACCCGCGCTTAGACAATCGGCTGTACTTCGGCCCTGCACCGCTGCGCATCGCCCTGGACTTTGAAGGCAAACTGCCGCTTTCGGCCCACCTGCTCGACGACAGCACGCCCACCTGGATATTGGGCCCCGAACGCCCAGGGCGCTGGCAACACACGCGCTTCTGGCCCCTGCCCCCCCGAGAGGCCAACGGCCGCCGCTGGTGGGTTTCGTTTCTGTTGGAAAAGCTGCGCGAAGCCGAAAAAAGCATCCTCCTCGTCGAAGGCGGTGCCGATGTGCTGCGGCAATTTATCGAACTGGATTGCTGGGACGAAATTCGCCTGCTGCAAAGCCCCCACTACCTGCACCAGGGGGTAGAGGCGCCGCGTGTCCCGATGGGCGCCGTGCTGCGCGAAGCCTATCGCGTGGGCGACGACATGGTGCGGGTGTGGACGCGAGCCGAGGTAACACCATGACGCCGAAGACAAGGCGCCTCCGCGCGACCGTTCGCTGCCATCAGCCTTCGGCGCAAGTGTACTCCACGAAATACATATCCACCTCGCCTTTGTTCTTGGCGCTCTGGCGACCGCGATAGGTGCAGGAGAAGAGATGCCTGACGGCCTGATAGGTGGTTTCGGAGATGTTGATTTTGCCCGGCTCGCTGGTCTGCTCTAAGCGAGCGGCGGTGTTGACGGTGTCGCCCCAGATGTCGTAAGCGAATTTGTGTTGGCCCACCACGCCGGCTATCACCGGGCCGGTGTGGATGCCGATGCGCATCTCGAAGACGGGCTTGCCCTCGGCTCTTTTGCGGGCCATGAGGGCCTGCAGCTGGCACTGCATGGCGACGGCAGCGCGCACGACATCGGTCGGGTGGGTATCGTTGGACACGGGCAGCCCCCCGGCGCACATGTAGGCATCGCCGATGGTTTTGATTTTTTCTAAGCCGTGCTGACGCACAATGTTGTCGAAGAGGGAAAAGCATTCCCCCAGTTCTTTAATAAGCACTTCGGGAGGGACGCCCTCGGCGATGCGGGTGAAGTCCTTGAAGTCGGTAAACATGACGGTTACGGACTCGAATCGGACAGAGTCAACCTCACCTTTGGCTTTGAGTTCGGCGGCGATCGTGGCGGGCAGAATGTTGTTCAGCAGTTCGTCGGCGCGTTGGCGTGCCTTCTCGATTTCCCTGTTTTTATCGGCTAATTGGCGGTTGACGCGGGCGCGCAGGCGGTTTTGGCTGAACAGCAGCGTCGCCAGCACGAGCAGGGCCAGTACACCAGCCAGCGAGGCATAGAGTTCCAGCCGCGAGCGGGCCAGTTCGGCAGCCTGCAACTTGAGGGCTGTTTCCTGCTCTTTGAGCAGGCGCTCGCGGCGTTCGGCTTCGTAGAGCACCTCCTTGCGGGCGAAGTCGGAGCGTTCTTTCTCGCGTAGGCGGGCGTAGCGAAACTCGTCGTACTTGACGCGGTAAGCGTAGGCGCGCTGGTAGTCGCCCATCGCGGAATAGACCTCTGAGAAGTCTTTCAGAGCGCTCTGGACGAACTTTTGGTTTTTGGCCTCGCGCGCCAGGGCATAGTACTTCTGCACGTACTCCAGCGCGCGGGCATACTGGCCCATGCGGTCGTAGATGTCGCTCTGCACGTTGTAGATTTCCATGAGCAGGAGTGGGTCTTCGAGTTCGGTGGCGATGGCTTCGGCCTGTCGGAGCAGGTTGAGGCCCCTGTCGTACTGGCCCAGGCGTTTGTACACGTCGGCCATATTGGTAAAGACCTGGGCTTTGCCGGCAGCGTTGTCCAGCTGGTTCCAGATGTCTAAGGCGCGCTGGTAGTAGTGGAGTACGGTGTCGGCGCTGCTGCTTTCGGCGGTGCGTCGCGGGGCGCTGGTTCGTTCGAGGATGGCGAACACGTCGGCGAGGGAGTCGGTTCCGCGGGCCTGGTATTCGTCTAAGGCGTTGGCGTAGTCGCTCAAGGCCATGGCCAGCCCCTGCGGTTCGTTGAGGCGTTGGCGCAGGTCGAGGGCCTGACGGTACCACCGGAGGGCTTCGCGGTATCGGTCGAGCTCTAAGTAGATGTGCCCGAGTTGGGCATAGACTTTGGCGATGCCGTCGAGGTCGCCAACCCGTTCGAGGATGGCTCGGGCCTCGTAGAGCTGGTTTCGGGCTTCCGTATAGTCGCCCGACTCCTGCAAGACGGCGGCAATGTTGAAACGGACACGAGCGATGCGGAGGGTATCCTGAAGGGTTTCGAGGATGGCGAGGCTTTGCTTATGGTAAGCCAGGGCGCTGTCGGGCTGTCCGAAGTTTTCGTACAGGACGCCGAGGTTGTTGAGCGAGCTGGCGATTTCAGCCTTATCGCCCAATTGCTGGCGGATTTGGAGGGCTTTGAGGTAATGCTGCTGGGCGGCGTTTTTGTTCTGGCGAATTTCTTCGAGCACACCCAGGCCGTTCCAGGCTTTGGCTTCGCCGCGCAAATAGCGCAGCCGACGGGCCAGAGCGATGGCTTCGCGCAGAGCGTGCTCGGCCTGTTCGGGCCGGGTTTCGTTGATTTCCCAGGCATAGTCCACGAGCAGCAACACGCGATTCGTATCCGCCGGCGCGCGCTGAAGCAGGCGGGCCAACGAGTCGGCTACCGTCTGAGCATGAAATGCCCTCGCGGCACACAGCCACAGCAGCGCGCACAGCCAGAGCCCTCGTGAGCAAAATCGCTGTCTCATTTTCGGGCGGAAAAGTACGGCGTTTGAACAGGTAACGCCCGCCGAACAGCCCCCGCGCCAGCACGCATCACAAAAACGCCAACGAGGCGTTAATGCCGGGTTCCGTTTTTAAAAACCCAGACCCACGCAGCAGCGCCTTCGGAAGCGCCCTTTTTAAAAAAACCACCACTGCCGCCGGCACCGCCTATTTTTGCTGCAAAAATTTCATTTTTAATAAAAAAAAACCTTCAGCCGCCCTCGGCGTCGCTCACTAAAACACGCTATGCTATGAACACACTCACCTGTTTCAGAAATACCCTGCCCCTGCGGCGCGCAATCGCCGGCCTTTGGATAGCGGTTTTCGCTGTGGGCAGCATGGTCGTCCTTCCCGCCTGCAGCCGCAAATCGGGCTGCCCGGCCACCGAGAGCCTGCGCGCCCCCGTGGACAGCAAAGGCAACATCAAAAAAGCCAAAGGCCGGACGAAATCGGGCCTGTTCCCCAAAGACATGGAGCGGCGAATGAAAAAAGGCTCGCGCAAATGAGCCGCTCTGCCTCATAGGGCCAAACCGCCCGGTCGTTCCCTTCGTAAAATAGGGCTATGAAACTGACGCTTGTTTTCGCCCTGCTCCTGACCAGTTTGTGGCCTCCCCTGCGCACCGACCGCAACGCGCTTCACGCACCCTGGGACACCCTGCTGCGCCGCCACGTCAGCGCCGACGGGCGCGTCCATTACAAAGGCTTCGCCGCCGACCGGGCAGCGCTGAAAGCCTACCTCAACACACTGGCCCAAAACCCACCCGCCGCCACCTGGAGCCGCGCCGAAAAAATGGCCTACTGGCTCAACGCCTACAATGCCTTCACCGTGGACCTCATCGTCGAGCATTACCCGCTCCAGAGCATCACACAGCTCGACGGCGGCAAAACGTGGGACGTGAAACGCATCGAAATCGGCGGCAAAAAATACAGCCTCAACGACATCGAAAATAACATCCTGCGTCCGCAATTCGCCGATGCGCGCATCCATTTCGCCATCAACTGCGCAGCGCGCTCGTGTCCGCCCTTGCACAACCGCGCCTACACCGCTGAAAATCTGGAGCGCACCCTGGAAGAACGCACGCGCCGCTTCGTGCGCAACGAACGCTACAACCGCATCAGCCCAACGCGCGCCGAAGTGAGCAAAATCTTCGACTGGTACGCCGACGACTTTGGCGACCTGCGCGCCTTCCTGAGCCGATACGCAGGCGTAACCATAGCCCCCACGGCAACCGTGGTCTTCCTGGAATACGATTGGAGGCTGAATGAATGAGGTGGCGTCTTTTCGTGCCTCGAAGGCGACATCTCGAAAACGGTCCCCACAGTTCTGGTGAGGCTCCCGCCTTGCCAGAACCTGTTGCCAGGGTTTTCTGCCCTGACCTCTACCCTACCCGCCTGACGAACATCGCATCAGCGGCAGCTGCCGAATGGATGGGATGCCTGTCAGGATGGTTGAGGTGGGTAGAGGGAAGCATGCCCATGACCCTCCGACAAATAAATTAGAGGGTTACAAAAAATAACGGCCATCCATGTGCGACCTCTAGCGAGGTCGAGGCAGGGAAGACGGCAACCTGCAAAGCTACAAATGGGCGACCTCTCGCGAGGTCGCTCGCACACGCCCTTAGGCACGAGAAGGCGACATCTCGAAAGCAACCGCTCTCTCTGAGGCAACACCTTCCACAGGAAGATGTCGCCTCGGGATGTCGCCTCTGCTTCACCACTTCTCCTCGTCGTACTCCACCAGATACGTCCGTATCTCCACGCCCTCGACGACCTCCACACCCTCCTTCACGCTGGCCGGATAGCGCACGTTGTTCGGACAAAAAACCAAATACACACCCACGCGCTGACCCAAACTCCGGCAGTAGTAGGCCAACTGCTCTCGACCCTCCAAAAACTGACGCTCGTAGTAGTAGATCTTCGTCTCAATCAAATACTCCTCACCCTTCACGTTGATAATCAAATCACTGCGGCCCAAACCCGCATGCGCCTCCCGGTAACTCTTACCCCCCACCGCCTGCAAAAACGCCTGAAGGTACGTCTCAAAACTGTACACCAATGCGCTCTCCTTGATGGATACGTACCGACCCTGAGCGTCCTTCTCCCGAAAGGCACTGAAACCACGGCGCTTCACATAGGCCTT
>CAZYEV010000004.1:0-12462 GCA_964646615.1 uncultured Saprospiraceae bacterium | reverse complement strand
GTACGCGTTACGCACCCGTGCGCCACTAACTCTGATCGCTCAGAGCCCGTTCGACTTGCATGTATTAGGCCTGCCGCTAGCGTTCATCCTGAGCCAGGATCAAACTCTCCATAGTAAACTCTTACGTCAGCGATCTCTCGCTAACTTCACTCTTCAGTACACCTTACCTGAAAGACCGCGATCCCTCGCAATCCTCCCAAGCGTATCCAGGCTACTCGTCCAATCTTGTCAATGAACTTGCTCTTTGTTATCTCCTCTCATTTGAGGAGGTGTTAGTCCCGAAAGGGAGGACAAAGGTACGACTTGCATCCTCACACTTCACAGGATTACTTCACTTTTTTTTCTCACACTTTTTCAACAGTGTTTTCAACATACTGTCTCTGAAGTGCTCACAACCAAAAGCGGGCGCAAAGGTACGGGCGTTTCCCGTTCTGTCAAGACCTTGGTAAAAATTTTTTGAATATTTTTTATGCTGCACCGGAAGATAATTGAGTATCAGGCTTAAAAATGCTCTGGCATCAAAATTATGCTTGGGTTTTGGTTGGGCGCTTCACGTAGAGGCCACCGCAGGTCATGCGGTTGAGCATCATCGTTTGGGTTCGCCTTGTTCGGTTTTGGGTAGGCGCGCTTCGAAGGCCTGTACATCTACGCGAACGATGAGCAGGTCTTTGATGGGTTGTGGCAGGTTTTCGTAGGCGATATCGTAGAAGACATCACGACTGCCGCCTCCGGCGAGCATGCCTTCTGAGGTCATGTACAGGTTTTTGGGTTTTTCCTCCGGATTGACCATTTCAGCGTAGTAGAGTTTAAGGTCTTTGGCGTAGATAAGGTAAACCAATCGGGGGTGATAAGCCTCGATAGGCAGCGGGTTGAGGAGGGTGGTTTTGGATTTGAAGGCGATTTCTTTGACTTTATTGCGAGGGTCTTCGGGGTCGGGTATCTGGATGCGCACGCCGCCGTTGTCGGGGGCTACGAGGATAGGGCCTGGCTCTCGGAAGCGCACGCCCGCGCCTTCGAGCAGGAAGGTGTCGGGCTGACCGCCGGAAAAGACGCTGAGCGGTATGGCTCGGAAGAAGGCAGTGGAGCCACCCGGTGGCACAGCATCAGCAAAGGTTCGGATGACGATGCTGGTATCGCCTTTAATCTTCAGGGTTTTGCCGTTCTTGTCGAGGAAACGGGCGCGTATCCAGATTTCAACCCAGTCGGGGGAGGTGTTGTCCACGAGGCTGACTAAGCAATAGTAGTCGCCGCTGGTGTAGCCGTTGTAGTCTCGAAAGTCCACTTTAGCGGGTGCGCAATCGGGTGGCAACGCGTCGGAGTGGAATTTTTCGGCAATGGTTTCGTACAGGGGTTTATTCTCGGCGGGCTTGCAGCCGGGAGTTGAGGTCAGGCTTAGGAGCGCTAAGGAGCCGGCGAAAAAACCGACAAGATGGGCAAGCACTTTTGGTGTCATAATGTACGAAAAGGTTTGCAGGTCAGGAATGGTGATTTCGGTGGATATAGGACAGTTCAAAGTTTATCGCCGGTTAAAGGTCGAGCGGCCAGCTGGGTAGCGTGTTGTGGACCTGCCAGGGCGAAGGTTTTGACGACCTCGGCGGCACGCTCCAGGATAGGCGGCAGTTTCTCGGCTTCTTCGGGCGTCCATTTTCCAAGTACGTAATCTACCTGGCGGCCTTTGGGAAAGTTATTGCCAATGCCTACGCGAAGGCGTGGGTAGGCGTCGGTGCCAAGGGTCTCCTGGATGTTGCTCAGGCCATTATGCCCACCGGAGGAGCCTTTGGTGCGCAGGCGCATCTGTCCGAATGGGATGTTCAGGTCGTCGCAAATGACTAAGCTGTTTTCCAGCGGAATTTTCTCTTTCTGGAGCCAATGCCGAAAAGCGCGCCCACTAAGGTTCATGTAGGTATTGGGCTTAAGCAGTAGCAGGATGCGATTTTTACACCGCACTTCGGCCACATCGCCAAAGGAGTCGGCTTTCCAGCAGCCGCCCAGTTGCTGGCACAGCAGGTCGGCAACATCGAAACCGATGTTGTGGCGCGTGTTGGCGTACTCGGCGCCGATATTGCCCAGCCCACAGATCAGGTATTTCATACGCACGCAAAAAGCGGCGCAAAGGTAGCGCGCCAGCGGCGATTGGACATGGTAGGGCCAATCTTGTTTTAAAGGCTATCTAGCCATGTTTTTAGCACTGGCCGAAAAGCATCGGTGGGATAGGCATCCTGCGGAATGCCGGTGGTTTGTTCTATGACGCGCAAGCCCTGTTCGATGTCGAGCGCGTCCTGTTTTTGGGCAAGAAAAAACCGGCGCTCAGCCAGGGAGTGGGCTAAGTACTCTTGTTCGGTTTGCCCAGGAGTAGGTATCAGAATGGCTTTTTTACCCAGGGCAGCCAGGTCCATAATGCTGCTGTATCCGGAACGCGAAATCAGATAGCGGCTGGACATGAGTACGTTGTTCAGCTCCTCGGAGGTCAGGAAAGACACCACTTCTACATGGGGCGAGATAAAATGGTGATTTTTGGCCTGGGTTTTCCCCTGGATAAAAATGAATTTATACGGCAGAAACATGGCCTGCTCCAGCAGGCGCTGCTCCAGGATGCTTCGCTGCGGCTCCGGGCCGGAGAGAACTACGGCGATGTCGTATTCAGGTGAGCGCTCGTAGCCCTCCATGCGGGTGAGGATGCCGATGAAACGCACTTTGGAGCCAGGTGCTTTTGCCCCATGTGAGAGTTCGCCCGATAAGCCTGGGGAGTCGGCTACATCGGGCACCCAGATAGCGTCGAATTGGGCCAGGAAGAAGCGAATAACCGGCCGAACGAGCCAGGATAGTCCCGGAACACGTACATATAATTGATGTGTAATCAGCACGCTGCTAGCCCGGCGGCTAAAGCAGCCGTAGCGATTGTCGGAGATGATGCCGGAAAGGCTGTACTGCCGAGTCAGGCGCTCTACCACTCGATGCTCCTGCCACATGGCCCAAAGGATGCGCGGTAGCTGCCGGCCTATGTTCCAGACCATGCTCGGGGTGTCGTATCGGATGCGGTACGAAGGCAGTTCGACGCTGGGTAGATGCGGAAACTCGGCGCGCAGCAGGTCGAGCGCTACGCCATCGGAAGCCAGCAAGACCTCAGCACCGAGTTCCTGTAGTTCTCGAATAAGCGGAATGCAGCGAGTAGCGTGGCCAAGCCCCCAGTTGAGCGGCGCAACAAGAATGCGTTTCAAGACTATTCTCTAATGTGTTCAGGGATGCGCATGCGCAAGATGCAGCAAACTTACGCGAAGGGATTGAACCCGAGGCGCAAAGTTTTGCCGAAAAAGCGAAAGAATACCTCGAGTATCGAACTGGGCCAGCCCCCTTATCTGGGCAAAAGAGGGCGCCGTTTTTCCTTGTTTGTAAGGTCGCTACAAATGCACGAAGGAGTCTTACCACGAAGGCACAAAGGAGTTGGGCCGCCGCCAATGCACGAAATGCGCATATTCGTAGCAACGCATAACTGCGAAAAGGCGCTACCTTTACCGTGTATATGAGGCCATTAGACCACTTGCTGCCGCGCTTAGAGGCGCTTTTGGGCGAAAAAATCACCGCCGCGACGCCTGTCGGTGGTGGCGATATAAACCAGGCGTTTTGCCTGACGGGAGAGAGCCGTCGGAAGTGGTTTTTGAAAACAAATGCCGACCCGGCAGCGGCCCTGATGTTTCGGCGCGAAGCACAGGGCTTAGCCCTGCTCGGCGCAGCGGGTGTCATCCGGACGCCGCGCGTGCATGGGCACGGGGAGGATGGGGCGGGCAACGCCTTTTTATTATTAGCCTTCATAGAAAACGGCTCTCGTACTCCGGTTTTCTGGGAGCGATTCGGCCGCCAGCTGGCGGCGTTGCACAGCCAGACTTCGGCCTTTTTTGGTTTTGCACACGATAATTTTATCGGGCGGTTACCGCAGTCGAACCGCCGCTGCGAGACCTGGTCTGAATTTTACGCCCAGGAACGCCTACAGCCGCAAATGCGCCTGGCACGCCAGCAAGGTTTTTTCGATAAGAACGCCGAACGGCAACTCGACCAGTTGTGCCGCCAGTTGGACGCCCTATGCCCAAACGAACCACCAGCGTTGACGCACGGCGACCTTTGGAGCGGAAACTTCCTGTGCGATACCCACGGAGAGCCTGTGCTCATAGACCCAGCCGCCGCCTACGCACACCGCGAAATGGACTTAGCCATGAGCCGACTTTTTGGTGGCTTCGATGCGCGCTTTTATGCGGCCTACCAGGAAGCATGGCCGTTAGCGCCGGGTTTTGAGGAGCGCTTAGCCATTTACCAGCTCTATTATCTGCTCGTACACGTTAACCTCTTCGGCAGCAGCTACGAAGGCAGCGTCCGGCGCATTTTGCAGCATTGGGCTTAAGGCTCCAATAGATGCTCCGCTTAAAAGACTCCGGTGCTCGAAAACCACGCAAGAAGAGTCTTCAAGGCCGAACTTATCGCGCGTTTAAGCGGTAAAAATAGGCCTTTCAAGCGCCTCCATCCGGCTTTTGGCGTTATGCGGCGGTCTTGCAACGCCCGATTCTTCGTACCTTTGCGGCATGAAGAATACACAAGTCGAACTGGAACCTGAAACCCTTCCCAATACCCAGCAAAAGTCGGGCTACGATGCCAGCAGCATCACAGCGCTCGAGGGGCTGGAAGCTGTCCGCAAGCGTCCGGGTATGTACATCGGCAGCACCGACGCTAAAGGGTTGCACCATTTGGTGTGGGAAGTGGTGGACAACTCCATTGACGAGCACTTAGCGGGCCACTGCTCGCACATCTGGGTAACTATTCATCCCGACAACAGCCTCACCGTGCGCGACAATGGCCGCGGTATTCCGACCGACCTGCATCCCAAGCTCAAAAAATCCGCCCTCGAAGTGGTCATGACCGTACTCCATGCGGGCGGCAAATTCGACAAAGACTCCTACAAGGTGTCGGGTGGCCTGCACGGCGTGGGCGTTTCCTGCGTTAATGCGCTCTCGGAATACCTGCGCGCCGAAGTACACCGCGACGGCAAAAAATACGAACAGGAATATCGCCGCGGCAAACCGCAGTACGACGTACGTGAAATCGGCACCACCAACGAGCGGGGTACCATCGTTACCTTCAAACCCGACCCGGAGATTTTTGAAACCACTGAGTTCAAGTTTGAGGTGCTGGCTCACCGCCTGCGCGAATTGGCCTTCCTCAACAAAGGCCTGCATTTAGACCTGGTGGATGAGCGCGAGCCGGAAAACGGTCATTATCGCCACGAGCATTTCTATTCCGAGGGGGGCCTCCAGGAATTCGTGCTCTGGCTGGACGAAGCCAAAACCAAACTGATTGACAAGCCCATTTACATTTCTGCCCGAGAGGAAGATGTGGACGTAGAGGTTGCCATGCTCTACAACACCTCCTATTCTGAAAACGTGGTGTCGTTCGTCAACAACATTAACACCCGAGATGGTGGCACACACGTGAGCGGCTTCCGACGCGCCCTCACGCGCGAATTCAAGAAGTACGGCGAAGACAACGGCTTTTTCAAAAAACTCAACTTCGCCATCAGCGGCGAAGACTTCATGGAAGGCCTTACGGCAGTCGTGTCGGTT
Organism: uncultured Saprospiraceae bacterium; assembly: GCA_964646615.1. Classification (GTDB taxonomy): domain Bacteria; phylum Bacteroidota; class Bacteroidia; order Chitinophagales; family Saprospiraceae; genus M3007. The sequence continues at coordinate 6,856 of CAZYEV010000004.1, read as the reverse complement.
AAAGTCATGGAGCCGCAGTTCAAAGGCCAGACCAAGGGTGAACTGGGCAATTCCGAAGTGCTGGGTATTGTCAGCCGCTGCGTGGGCGATGCGCTGAAGGTATTCCTGGAAGAAAACCCTGCGCAGGCACGCCGGATTATCGAGAAAGTAGTGCTGGCAGCCACCGCCCGCAACGCTGCCCGCAAAGCGCGCGAGCTGGTACAGCGCAAAGGCGCTCTTTCGGGTGGAGGACTGCCCGGCAAATTGGCCGACTGCGCCAGCCGTAATCCCGAAGAAAGCGAAATCTTCCTCGTCGAGGGCGACTCCGCTGGTGGTACGGCCAAACAGGGGCGCGACCGGCATACCCAGGCCATCCTGCCGCTGCGCGGTAAAATCCTCAACGTAGAAAAAGCGCTGGAACACAAAATCTACGAAAACGAGGAAATCAAAAACATCTTCACCGCCTTAGGCGTATCTGTGGGGGAAAACGAAGAAGGCCACCGCGTCCTCATCACCGACAAACTGCGCTACCACAAGATCATCATCATGTGCGACGCCGACGTGGACGGCAGCCACATCACGACGCTCATCCTGACCTTCTTCTTCCGCTACATGCGCGAACTCATCGAAAAAGGGCACGTGTACATTGCCCAGCCGCCGCTTTATTTGGTCAAAAAAGGCAAACAGCAGCGCTATTGCTGGAACGACAAGGAGCGCCGCGAAGCCGTGATGGAGTTCTCCGGCGGACGTGAGAGCGACGACTCCGTCAAGGTGCAGCGCTACAAGGGTTTGGGCGAAATGAATGCCGAGCAACTGTGGGAGACGACGATGAACCGCGAAACACGCATCCTCAAGCAAGTAACCATCGAGGACGCCGCCGAAGCCGACCGCATGTTCTCCATGCTCATGGGCGACGAGGTGCCGCCGCGCCGGGCCTTCATCGAAGCCAACGCCCGCTACGCGCGCATTGACGCATAGCCCCCACGCTATGCACATCGTCATCCTTTCGGCTCGAATACCACCTACTACCGACGGTGTGGGCGATTACAGCGCGCACCTGTCCACAGCCTTGCTGCGCCGAGGGATGCGCGTTACCCTGGCCTGCGGTACTCAGGCGGCTTACGCTCCTCCAAGCGGTGCCGAACTGTGGGCCGGCGCCCTACAGGAAGCCCGGCAACATCCCGCCGCATGGGTCCGCCGCCTTCGCGCGCTGCGCCTCGACTGGCTCCTGTTGCAATACGTTCCCTATGCCTTTCATCAGCGAGGCCTGCCCTTTTTCTTGCCCTCTCTGCTGAAAAAGGCTCGCCATGCAGGCGTCCGTACCGGCGTCATTTTTCACGAAGTGCACATCCGCCCGCGCGACAATCGCCTCATCAGCCTCGGACAGCAATGGATTGCCCGCCAATTGGGCCGACAGGCCGACTTAGCCATCACCTCCATTCCTTTTTACCAAAACCTGCTGGCTGCCTCAGGCATTCGGGCACACGTGCTGCCAGTGGGCGCCAATGTATCGCCGCATTGGCCGCCAGAAGAGGTGTGCAGAGGGCTGCGGCAGCGATATTTTCCGGATAAAGCGTTCATCGTCAGTACTTTCGGGCGTCGCGATGTACGCGCTTTAGCCGATGCAGTGGCCCAAATACCGGATGCCAGCCTGCTGATAGCGGGTGACTCGACGCTGTCGGTGGTACCGCCGTTTGCCCATGTTACGGGCCATTTGCCGGCCTCCGAAGTATGCACCTGGCTGCGCTGCAGCGATGTTTTCGCCCTGCCCGACCCCAAGGCACCCGACGGCAGCGGCGGCAGTTCGCTCAAAAGCGGCTCTTTGGCGGCTGCTTTCGCCGCCGGGCTCCCCGTCGTAGGCGTCCGCGGCGATATGGTGGCGCCGCCCCTCCTCCACGGCGAAAACATCTGGCTCATCGAACATACCCATCCCGACCACTGGAAGGAAGCATTACTTCACCTACGCCAGCAGCCCGCCCTTCGTCAGCGCCTCGCGCAGGGCGCCCACAGGCTCTACCGCGAACACTTAGACTGGGAGGTGCTGGCCAGCCGGCTCCAAAACCTGTTGCTGTAATCTGAACGGAAGTAAAGCACAGCTGGCGCAGCGCGACGTCGTACCCGCACCGCTGACTTGAAGGTATTCAATGTCGGCAATACGCCAAAACACCCGACTGTTTCGCTATTTTTGCCCAACAAGATGCCATGCCAACACAGAAATAACCACCGCAACTTTCCAAAGTCTTTTTCTGGGACACCGACTATGACCGGATTGACTGGACACAAAAAGCCCGCTACGTCATAGAGCGGGTGGTCATTTCCGGCACCGTGTCTGACTGGCGCGCCATCCAACAATTCTACGGCATGGAACGCATCAAAAATGAGCTTCTGCAAAGCCGGGGCCTGGGCCTCAAAACACTTCACTTCCTGAGCATCATTTTCGATATCCCAAAAGAGGCATTTGCCTGTTACGCATGCCTGCAGTCTCTTACAGGACATTGGAATGGCTGTTGAGCCCAGACATAGGCGAATAGGTAATTATCTCCACCCAACCCTTTTCTGCGCTCCATTTTTCACGCTCCATTTATCTTTGCCGCCGACAACGGTGCCCTTTGGCCTTGGGGCCGAAAGGGATAATAGGGAATCCGGTGCGAGTCCGGAGCAGTCCCCGCTGCTGTGAGCCTCACGATAAGGCTTTGAGCTATAGGCCACTGTCGAGTCTCTCGATGGGAAGGCGCTCAAAGTGAGGCGAGCCAGAAGACCTGCCGGTGTCGGTCACCTCACACAGGGCTTTCGGAGGAAAAGCCGGGAGGAATGAGATTACTTCACCGTCTGGTCGTTTACGCGCTTTGGCCCGTTCGAGGGCGGCGCGGCGTTTCTGCACATCCAGGCGTCGAGTCGTCGGCCTTCCGTATTTCGGCATCTGCCGAAAGCCCTGACAAGTCTCGGGCATATGAAAGGCGACGGCCTTATTTTCCGAAAGAACATCGTTCAAAGGTTTTGGGTGCGCTGCACGGTGGCGGGTCTATGCGTTGCCCTTATCGGCATTTTCGCAGCCGATGCGCAGACAGATAGCGCCTTAGTGCTGCCGCCGGTGCAGGTGGTGGCCGCTACGGCGCGCATGCAGCCCGCAGGAGTGCGCATCGAGCGGCTGGATAGTGCCCGGCTGGCCGTACACGCTACGGAAAGTGCTGCCGAGGTGCTTTTCCGGCGCAGCGGCTTTTACGTCAAGTCCTACGGTCTGGGCAGTTTGGCCACCACCTCGGTGCGCGGCGGCAGCGGTGCACAAACGGCAGTGGTGTGGAATGGTCTGCCGCTGCAAAGTCCGATGCTGGGGCAATTGGATTTTGCCCTGCTGCCGGCCTTTTTGGCCGATGAAATGGCCTTCCAGTACGGCGGCTGCACAGCGGCTTGGGGCAGCGGCGCTGTGGGCGGAGCGCTTTTGCTCAGCAACACCATGAACTGGCGCACAGGCCTTCACGGGCACGTACGCAGTGGCATGGGCAGCTTTGGCTGGCGACAGGCGAGCGCTGCCCTTCGCTATGGGCGCTTGCGCTGGGCGACTTCCACGCGCCTGCTGACAGAGACGGGGCAGAACGACTTTCCGTTCCGCCCGGCTCCTACCCTACCCTATCAGCGCCAGACCAATGCGCGCTTGCACCAACAGGGCCTTTTGCAAGAAGTCTTCGTACGCCCGCGCCCTGAAGGTGCCACGCTGGCGCTCCGTCTCTGGCGGCAGTACACCCATCGCCAGATACCGCCCACGCTCACCCAGCGCCGCAGCGTAGCCGAACAGACCGACGACGCCTGGCGCGCCATGCTTCACTGGCGAAAGCCCACCCCGAGTGGCCTGTGGGAAGCACGCGCTGCCTACTTCGACGAACTTAACCATTACCGCGACTCGTTGCTGCGGCAAGATGCGCGCAACCGCTTCCGCACATTCATGGGCGAGGTGGAAACGGCGCAGCGTCTCGGCAAACACCTGCGCACCCAGGTTGCCCTCACCTATGCACTTACCCGGGCTAATACACCCGCCTACGGCGCTGAAGTCCAGCAGCAGCGCATGGCTCTCTTCAGCGCCTGGACGTGGAACGCCCGAGGCTGGCGCGCCCAGGCCGACGCGCGCATCGAGCAAATAGATGGCCACCTGGTGCCGCTTACACCCGGCCTTGGGCTCGAATGGCACTTCCTCGACGGCTGGCAGACCCATGCCCGCATCGCTCGCCACTATCGCGCGCCTACACTCAATGACCGCTACTGGCGCCCTGGCGGCAACCCTGACCTGCGCCCTGAAAACGGCTGGAGCCACGAACTGGGCCTGACCTACCGGCGCCAGTCCACCGCATGGCCGTGGAGCATCGGCCTGACGGCTTACCAGCGCCGTATCCGGGACTGGATTCTGTGGGCACGGCGGAGCGGCCAATTCTTCTTCTCGCCGCAAAACATCGCTGAAGTGTGGAGTCGAGGCCTCGAAAGCCGCCTCGACCTCGAGCACAATACCCTTTGGGGGCAAGTGCATCTGGCTCTGGGCTACGACTACACGCGCTCCACCAACGAACGCCCTATCGCCAGCCCGCGCATCGAAGCCGGCAGCCAGCTGTTTTATGTGCCCGTCCATCAGCTGTTCGGCGAACTATCGGCTCGCTGGCGCCGCTGGCAGGTCGTTCTCTTTCACCGCTACACCAGCAGTGTGGTTGGCCTGAACGAGCCAGTGCCCGCCTTTAGCGTCGGCAGCGCACGCTTGCAGTACCTCTGGCAGAAAAACCATTGGCAGGCCAGCGCCTTCGCACACATAGAAAACGCCTGGAACGCCGAATACATCGTCGTCGAACGCCGGCCCATGCCCGGGCGCCACTATCGCGCAGGGCTGATGCTCGGCTTTTGAGCCATAGACAAAGGCACTAACGATGGCAACTGAACGGTAAAAATGCACTAACCACTTTCCATTCTCAATTTTCAAAACGTATGCGGTACATTCTTTTATCCTTGTTCGCTTTTCTGGTACACAGCCTTGCGGCCCAGGTAACGGCTTCCTTTGAAAACTTCAACCTGCCGCCTGAAAGCTTCCTGAACAACGCAGCGCCCAATGACGCCTTCGTCAGCGGCCCGGTAGCGCTGCCCAACAACTACAACCCTCAGTGGATGGCCTGGACGGGCTGGGCCATCTCGAACCGCACCGACACGCTGACGCCCGGCTTCATCAACGAATACAGCGCCATGGCAGGCAGCGGTGCCAACGGCACAACCACATACGCCGTAGCCTATGCCTTCGATGGTGCCATCATGCGCCTGCTCGGCCCGGCTGCAGGTGGAACGGTGCTGGGCCTGTACGTAACCAACAATGCCTACGCTTATTACAGCATGCGCAACGGCGACCCGTTCGCCAAGAAATTTGGCGGCCCTACGGGCAACGACCCGGACTTCTTCCTGCTGACCATCAAAAAGTACCGAAACGGCGTGCTGGGCCCCGATAGCGTCAACTTTTACTTAGCCGATTATCGCTTTGCCGACAACTCAAAAGACTACATCGTCAAGCAGTGGACCTACGTCAACCTCAGCCCTTTAGGCGCTGCCGACAGCCTGCTGTTCACCCTCACCTCCAGCGACGTCGGCGCCTTCGGCATGAACACACCGGCTTATTTCTGCATAGATGAAGTGAGCATACAGCCCACCGTATCCCAAAAAGAAGCCATTCCGGCCTTAGACTTTGCCCTGTGGCCGAACCCGGCTTCGGATTACGCACACATTCGCTTGCCAGAAGCGGCATTAGCCGAAGCCCCCCAGGTCGAAGTCTTCGACACAGCCGGGCGGTTGTGGCTCCAAACACAGGAACAGCACCTGCCGGTCGCAACATTATCACCCGGGCTTTATTACGTGCGCGTGCAAACGCGGCAAGGCGTGGGAGTACGGCCATTACAAGTGGTACGCTAAAGAAAACCTTTCAATAAAGCGGCGCTCGGAGAGGAAAGCAACTCTTGGAGCGCCGCTTTTTTATAGATACGTGCATTTTTTTAGGAACGATCCTTTGCTAAAAGAGTCTAATCTCATGAATAACCTCGATTTTAAATTACTTGAAAGCACTCGTTTAGTAGTATCCCAATGTAATGCACGGGTCTATATCTACCCTCACCGAGAGGAAACACAACCATCCACCACACAGAGCATCGTTTGGCCAAACAGCCCGCAAAAATAGACTAACCAAACAAAATACATCCACCAAAATCCATCCTTGCCTGAAATGAGCAAAATGCAAAATTTAACTCACCCGAACGCTTGAATCCTGATACTTGAACCCTTACCTTTGCCCTGTCATCTTCAGGCGCTAAAGCATAATACTTTCCTCATTCATTCACTAAAACTTTTTACACCATGACACACAAAATCATCTATGATATCTTCAGGGGGGGGGCAAATCTTGTTTTAGGTTTGGCTCTTTCTATGGGACTGACACTGCAAAGCAGTGCATTGTGGGCACAAGGAGGCTTTCTGGAATTCATGACACCCATTAATGATCCGCAGACGGGCTTGACTTACGTGGACGTCAAATGGACAGGAATTTTTGAAACGCATGTTGTGGGCGTTCGTATCGAAATCAACGTTACAGGTTTGAACGTATGTATAGATCCATTAACAGTAGATATAAACTCCGTGCATCCGGAGTTTTTACTTTATGCGAGCCACACAAATACTCAAGTAGTAATTTATCGAGAGAGTGTTGAGCCTTTCCAATTGCAAGAAATCGTAAAAACTTAGCCAGCCTGAAAGACGATAGGATTTCCATCAAAAGCATGAATCAGGTTCTGGAAAACGTTCATTGAATGTTTGCGAAGGGTTGAGGTGAAGGATTGGATGCGCGCATATTGCTGTGCTCCTTTGAAGG
>CAZYEV010000003.1:0-9019 GCA_964646615.1 uncultured Saprospiraceae bacterium | reverse complement strand
CCGTCTGGCAGCAGTCCCATCCACCGTCGGATTGGGCGAGTTGTGGATTACAGGCCGGCGCGCCTTGGGCGTGTGCGACAGGTCTCCGCCCGGGCCGTTGGGCAGCGCCGCAAACAGCCCAAATCCTGGGTCGCCGCCCAGCAGACCACGGGCAAACCCCATGGCAGCGCCACCACCCAGACCGCTCAGGTCAGCGCGGAAGGAGCCCACCACTTTCGGGTCGCCCGTGGCGCGAATGGCAAAGTCGTACTTCGCCGGCGGCAGGCTCAGATATGGCGTAAACCCATCATAGGGCAAATTCTCAATCACATTGTTGGCCACAAAAACGGCGTCCACATCCACTGCCGGTGCGTTGGGCGAGCCGTGCAGCACCGCGATGTCCACGGTGGCCGTCGTGTCGGAAGCTTCACGCGCATCGTCGTTGATGTTCAGGTCAAACGGCCGGGTCAGGTCACCCAGAATGCCGGAAGCCGTAACGATGTACGTCTTGCCGTTTTCCAGATTGACCGTAAACGTGGCAATAGCGTCGTCAGCAGAGGTGCTGTTAGCCGGCGCAATGCCTAAGTCAATGTCCACTTCGGCGGGCACAAAAATGAACGGCGTAGCGGTGCGGAATTCAAAGTCGTCAATCAGCAAAGCATCGTTGGCATACACATCCACCGTCGGAGCAATGGCATTGTGGATGACCTGCACGCGCGCCACAGGCGAGGCGGGCAATTCCACCACAGCACCACCGGCCGTAACGGCATAAAGGCCGAAGGCAGGCGTGCCGCCCAGCAGACCACTGGCCATGACGCGAATAGCCTGCCCGCCAAGCCCCGTCAGGTCAGCCAGATAGGTCTGCACAATCACATTGGTACCGGCCGGCTTGATGTCTAAGTAATACACCCCGGGATCCACCGACAGATACGGCGTGAACTTGCTATAGGCTAAGTTGGCGACAATTCTGCCACCCGTGCGCACCACCACATCTACAGGCGGAGCATCGGGCGAGCCATGCAGCACGTTCACATCCACCTTGTTCGGGTTGCCGGCATCTTCACGGGCCTCGTCGTCAACGAGCAGCGTGAAGGGTGTGTTTGGGTCACCCACCACGCCAGAGGCCGTGACGGCGTACGTCTTGCCCGACTCCAACGTCAGGTTGAACGTCGCAATGGCATCAGCAGCCGAGGTACTGTTCTCAGGCGCAATAGCCACCTGCAACGGCAGACCGGCAGGCAGGTCAATGAAATTAGTGGCCGTGCGGAACGCAAAGTCGTCCAGGGCCTTCAGCCCGTTGACATATACGTCAACGGTCGGGTCAGGTGCGTTGTGGATTAACTGCACACGGGCCGTCTGGGCCAACGCAGCACCTGAACACAACGCCAGGGTAAGCAGTAGGCTAAGTAAGAATCTCATAAAAGGAAAGATTGGTTAAGAATTTAGTGAAGTATCGGCGAAGGATATAAGAATAATATTCGGGCAGCGATGCGTCTGTCCGTCAGAAAAAGCAAACAAGAGCACTGTTAGAAACTGCACTCTCAAACAGTGCCCGTCTAATTGTGTTCAGGAGACTGGCTTTTTTGTTTAAACAAAAAAATGCGTTTTGCTAATTTTAGTCAAAACGGCAAAAAGATGGACGCTCCCGTGAACTTTGGCACGGCTGACGCTGGTCAAACTTGTCAGATTTTTTAATGCCCCAAAAGGACATACCTGAGCACACAGCACCTCTTCACGGCATCGTTCGCGGTGCCGGCCTGTTAAAGCCCAAATGCTTCGAGGGCGATGTGCCAGTCTTTCCAGAAGTAATCGTTCCAGGAGGAATTATGCCACAGCAGCACGAATTCACCGCCGTGTTGCTCAGTGGCATTCCACAAGGCGCGCAGGCGTTCGAGCGCCTGTTCGGGCGTGTAGCCCTGGTAATGGGCCAGCGTAACGTCCATGGCGATGAGCGGCTTTTCGCGTAGGGGCAGCATTTGCCGCGTGCGGAAGTTGAAGACCGGAAAATCGCAGCAGATACCACAGCGGAAGCCCTCGGCCTCAGGGTAGCCCAGGGTGCTATCCCAGTCCATGCCGTGGTCGGCCCAACGCTGCCAGGTGTCGGGGGCGGAGAAGCACAGGTAATGCTGGCGGCCTGTGGTTACAGGCAGCGGTGAGGCGCGCCGTAGTTCGTCCAGCTCCCGCGCGAAGACAGCGGCCTCTGCGTACGCCTGACGAGAGGGATGAAAACCAATGACGTGTCCGCGTTCGGCGATACGCTGCAAAAGACGGCGAACAAACGGATGTTGAAGCGAGTAACAGGCGTCGGCACTTTTGGGGCATCCGCCCAAAAAATTGAAATGCCAGGTCAGGTTATGGCGCTCGGCTCGTTCCATCCATTCGTCAAAGACATCAAACGGGTCTTGCTTACGGAAAAAATGATGGCGCCACCACCAGAGCGTTTCACGTGGGTTTCGACGGCGCCATAAGCTGCCGGCCAGGGTGCGCCAGCGGTCTGCCCACGACCACCACAAGCGCGGGTGATCTACATCGCACGACAAATGCAGACGGGCAGACCGGCGGTGCTCGGGCAAAACATAGCCCAAACGCGCCAGACAGTGCGCCAGAAAATCCGCATACTCATTTACCACCGGCCGATGCAAAAAGCCCTCCCGATGCGCCAGCGATGCCTGCGCCGGAAAGCGCCCATAGGCATCGCGCGCCTGGGAAACAGCCTCTTCCCAGCGCGTCAGCATGAAAAACGCCGAAGCGAACAGGTCTAAACCGCAATGCAAACCATCCGCTGATTCGGAAAGGATTGGCTGACCATACACACCTATTATATTAAGTATCTGACGGCCCTTATCCAATGAAATAGGCAGAGACGCCGCGCCAGCAGGTAGTCCTTTTGGGCTGAGGTAATGCTCACCCTCCGGCAGGCGCCCCCAAAAATCATCGGCCAACGTCAGCGCACGCCCATTGGGCAATGCCACGCGATAACCTTTCACCTCCGGCACAAACTGCAGACACCACGAAACACCCAACAGCTCGCCCAGCAAAACCGTACACACGTACGTCTTTTCCGCTTCAAAACCCGGAGGCGCAATAATCGTCAGCATTCGCAGCAAAGTTCCATCAACCGGCCCAAAAAGGCGCTACCGTACTTACCGTCTTTGTAAAAGCTTAGCAAAACAGACGTTAAACCTCCATCCACCCGGTACAGGTTTGCTAAGCTCGCCTACCTTTGCCGTGAAATCTGGCTTGCGAAGCATACTTGTCGCTTCCGATGCAGCTATCTTTGCACCAGTATTCAGACAAAAAATCATTCATTCACAAAAGTTTATCACCGATGAACAAAAATCGCTTTTTTCTGCTGGCCCTCCTTGGCGTTTTGGTGGCTTTCGCGCCTGCCTGCAATACCGACCCGTGTAAAGATGTTGATTGCGGCGCCAACGGTACCTGTGTGGATGGCTCGTGCTTCTGCGATGATGGCTACGAGGGCGCTTCCTGCGAAACCGAATGGGCCGACAAATTCGTAGGCTCCTACCTGGGTCGCGACATCTGCACAAGTGGAACGTACAACCTGACCAAGCCTGCTGTCGTATCCAAGCGCAGCGCTAAAGAGGTGCGTATGAGCAACTTTGGTGGCTTTGACTCTTTCCTCGACATGGATGTAACGAAGAGCGACGAACTGAGCTTCACCAACAAAACAGACCCCGCCGGTCGCCGCTTTACGGGTACGGCCAAACTCAGCAATAACCGCCTGACGGGTAACTACATCGTTACCTACTCGGACAACACGCGCGATACCTGCACCTGCGAGTACAACAAGCAGTAAGCATACAGGTCAAACGGCAAACCCGGAAGCCAACCCATCGAAGCCGATGTGGTTGGCTTCTGCTTTTACAGACCAAACCAAAAGAGCCTGAATACCAGGAATAGACCGAGCATACAGACTCAAAGCCTGATTTCGGATGAAATACACTTACCTGACCCGCAACGTATGGGTGCTCAGTTTCGTGAGCCTGTTTACCGATGTAGCCAGCGAGATGCTCTACCCGGTGATGCCACTCTTTCTGAAAAGTATCGGCTTTTCAGTGTTCGTCATCGGGGTGCTCGAGGGGGTCGCAGAGGCCGTTGCTGGTCTGAGCAAGGGCTATTTTGGCCGCTGGAGCGACCACAGCGCGCGCAGGTTGCCGTTTGTGCAGATAGGGTATGCGCTAAGCGCTGTGGCCAAGCCGATGCTGGCCGCTTTTTCGTGGGTGTGGTGGATTTTCCTGGCGCGCACCTTAGAGCGCTTAGGGAAAGGGTTGCGCACAGGCGCCCGCGATGCGCTGCTTTCAGACGAAGCCACTCCGGCCACGAAAGGCCGTGTGTTTGGCTTTCACCGCGGCATGGATACACTGGGCGCTGTCATCGGGCCGGCGCTGGCACTGCTGTACCTTTTTTATTATCCTGGCGACTACCGAACGCTGTTTCTGATAGCGTTTATACCCGGCATGCTTGCTGTAGGCGCCACGTTTTTGGTGCGTGAACGCGCGCGCACAGAGCGCCCGGCGAGCGGGTTTTCCAAATGGAACCTCACGGCTTTTGCCACCTATTGGCGCCAGGGGCCGGCGGCATACCGACGTTTAGCCGGCGGGCTATTGGTCTTTGCCCTGTTCAACAGTTCCGATGTGTTCTTATTGCTAAAAGCCCGTGAAGCCGGCCTGGACGACACGGGCGTAGTAGGCGTTTATATTTTTTACAACTTAGTGTATGCTGTGGCGGCCTTCCCTATAAGTGTACTGGCCGACAGGCTCGGCATGCGGCGCGTGCTCGTGGGTGGCCTGTTCGTCTTTGCCGCGGTGTATGCAGGCATGGGCCTCACCTCGAAGGGCTGGGGGGTAGGTGTATTGTTCTTCCTTTATGGCATATATGCCGCCGCTACGGAAGGCATCGCCAAGGCCTGGATCAGCAACATCAGCGCGCGCCAGGATACGGCTACCGCTATCGGCACATTTACGGCTTTTCAAAGTATTGCCGCCTTGATAGCCAGCAGCCTCACGGGGCTATTGTGGTATCAGTTTGGGCCGCTTGTTGCCTTCGGCGTCAGCGCAGCCGTTGCTGTTGGGGTAGGTATCTATCTTGCTCGCGTGCGCTTATGAGCAGCCATCAGCGCACCAACGCCACGGAGCCAGAAACGATCTCCGTGCGTCCATCCCACAGAAGTACTTCAGCCCAGAACATATAGACATCGGGCGGGGCTGCCTGGCCGCGGAAGGTGCCGTCCCAGCCCAAATCAGCCGCATCGGGCGGGAAGTTTTCGCGCTCGTAGAGCAGCTCGCCCCAGCGGTTGGCAATGAGCATGCGGTTGATCTGCACCACCCCAGGGCTGGCGCTAAGAAAAAAGCGGTTGTTGGGCCAGGCGCCACCGGGGGCAAACACATTGGGTGCATAGATGGGCGCCTGACGCGAGACGCGAATGCTAACCGTATCGCGCAGCAGGCAGCCGTAAGGGTCGCGCGCTTCCAGGCGGTAACGAACATTTTCGGTGTATGTCTGGCAATAGGGCAAACAGGACAGCGTGGTACAAGGCAACGGGGGCGACCACACCAGCGAGGCAGGGGTGAAGCTAAACAGCGGCTTCAGGCAGGCCTCTTGGCCATAGAACACCTCCTGGTCGTCGCCCAGCGACATCCAGGAGTTCCGAAAGGCCAGGCGCACGTACAGGATGGAGTCGCAGCCGCTGCTGGCAGCCCCTTTCAGAATCTCGATGCCAGAACGCGCATTTCGGTCATAGCGATTGCCGTTGATAATGCGCACCTCATCCGGACACAGGGTGTCTATCACGTCAGAGAACGGCAGAGGTATGATGGTGAGCGTTACGCGCACGATGCTGTCGCAGCCGCCCTGAGCGCCGCCAGCAATGATTTCCACACCCGTAGGCCGAAAGGCGCTGAAAGGCTTACCATTGACCCACAACGTGTCGCCGTCGCACAACGGCTGCACGATGTCCACCACTGGCTTGGGAAAGAACTTCAGGTTTACCTCAATGATGCTGTCGCAACCATTGGCGGCCCCGCGTTCAATGACCTCTTTGCCAATGAAAAAGCCAGCGTGATAAGGCACACCGTTTACCCATACGGTATCGCCTACGCAATATTTGCCCTCTAAGCGAGTCAGGGCGGGTTTTAAAAAAACCAACCGGACCTCAATGATGCTGTCGCCACCGTTGGCAGCGCCGCCCGGAATGATCTCCGTACCCGTGGGGCGGGCGGGGCCATAAAGACTTCCATTGACGACGATGAGCTGGTCGGAACAAAAGGTGTCTCGGAGGAAAAATATCTGAGCGTCTAGCCGGGCACCGGTCAGGATGCCAAACAGGAGGAGGTAAAAAAGCCTGTTCATGGGTCAGGGAGTATCGGTTTAAGCACAATATCTTGAAATGCACTGCGTCCATTTTTGTTGAAAAAAGCGAAACGCCGCGGCTCCGCAAAGATGCGGGGCAACGGCGTTTCGCTGGCGTATCCGAAAGGCTATTTCTCCGAAGAGGCTCGGGCTTGCTCCCATTGCAGCAGCCTTGCCTCTAAAGCATTGAGGCGTTTTTCCAGCTGTTCGTTCTTCTGGTGCAGCGCCTGAATTTCCTCTTGCTGCTCCTGAATGGCCTTAATGGCCAGTACGCTAAAGCCGGCATAGTTGAGGCCCAGATAGACGTTGCCGTCGGGCATGGGGTTCTGCGTAACGAGTTCGGGGAACAGCGCCTCCACATCCTGGGCTAAAAAGCCTACGGAGCGTTTAGCGTCGGCACTCTCATAGCGATAGCGGTAATAGACGGGCTGCAGCAGCGAAATACGGTCGAGCACACGACCCGCGGACTGAATGTCCTTTTTCAGGCGCTTGTCTGAAGGGATGTAGGCGCCGTTGGTCAGGAAGGTGCCCACGGGCGAGGCGAAGCCGCTGAAGTTGTTGTACAACTCAAGCGCGCCGGTGAGCGGATTAACGCGGAAATCCCACTGTCCGCCGCTGTTGCTGTTCTCAATCATCAGGCCGCCAAAACCCGTGGCATGCGATACGCGCAGGCGGGCACTGGGGTGGCTGAGGTTGCCTAAGCCAACGAAGCCCGTCAGGCCACCAACGAACACCGACTTGCCGCCGCCCGTAGCCAGGATGATGCTGGAAGAGTCTTTGGTTTCGATAGAAAGCGCGCCTGTGGCTTTGCCGATGTAGGCCGAAGGGTTCGCGCCGGTAGCAAAACTCAAACCAGCCTCTACCGTCCCTTCGATGCGCAGCGCGTCTGCGTTGCTCTTTACATGCAGGCGAGTGGCGGGCGTCGTAGTGCCTACCCCTACATTGCCGGTATTGGCGTTGTAAATGTTCGTGCCGCTGGCCGTCCACAGGCCGATGCCGGCATTGTTGAACAGCGTATCGAAGTTGACCACAGAGCCGGTACCCGAAATGCTCAGTTCCGTGCCGTTGAGGCTAAGGGTTTGCAGCTCGTTGGTCGAGTCATTGTCGTTGTCGCCTGTATTATTGATGGTGAGGTTAGGTGCTGTGCCGGTAATGCTGATGCCCGGGCCAGCGATGTAGTTGTTGATGGGCAGCGTAACGGTTCCGCCGCCGTTGGAAAGTGTCAGGTCATTGCCCGATAGGCTAAGGGTTTGCAGCTCGTTGGTCGGGTCGTTGTCGTTGTCGCCCGTATTGTTGATGGTGAAGTTGGGCGCCGAGCCGGTGATGCTGATGCCCGGACCAGCGGCGTAGTTGTTGCCGTTGTTGTCGTCAGCAGGCGCCCAAGTGGTGCCGTTCCATTTGAGCAGCTGACCGTTGCCAGCCCCCATATTGTCGAGTTTGTTGGCGGTAACGGCGCCATTGGCCAGCTCGGGCGTGCCCACAGCACCGGCGACGATTTGCAGGTTACTAAACGGCCCCGTAACGTCGCCACCGGCAATACTTGCAGTGGTGAGGTCGTCGCTGGGGTCGGTGTCGCCTGTGTTATTAATAGTAAAGTTGGGCGCCGAACCGGTGATGCTGATGCCCGGGCCAGCGGCGTAATTGTTACCCGCGGCTTCGTTGGCGGGTGCCCAAGTGGTGCCGTTCCATTTGAGCACCTGGCCGTTGGTAGCTCCTTGCTGAGCAATGCGCAGCGGGGCCAGCGTAGTGCCATTGCCATCGAGGGTGTTGTCGGAAACCACAGTTTGGGTGCCCCAGTTGTCGCCGCCGCCGGGGGTAGCCACCTCGTCGTTAGCGGGCGTCCAGGTACTGCCGTCCCATTTGAGCACCTGGCCAACGTCTGCACTCTGTTGCGCTATTTTGAGCGGGCTACCGGCAGTACCATCGCCCGCTAAGGTTCCATCGGTCTGCACGGCCTGTACGCCTACGCTATCGTTGGCCGGCAGCCACAGGTTGGCCATCGAATTCCACTTAAGCACCTGGCCATCACTCGCTCCAAGATTATTGAGGCGAAGCGGATCGCTTGCCGTGCCATTGCCCGCAAGGTTCAGGGACTTGTATAGCGGGAGGATGGAAGGCGCCCACGTAGTGCCATCCCAGCGAAGGACATCATCCACGTTGGCGCCCATCTGATTGATTTTGGCGCCCGTAACGGCGCCATTGGCCAGCTCGGGCGTACCTACGGTGCCGGCGACGATTTGCAGGTTGCTGAAGGGGCCCGTGACGTCGCCACCGGCAATGCTGGAAGTGGTGATATCGTCGCTGGGGTCGGTGTCGCCCGTGTTGTTGATGGTAAAGTTGGGCGCCGAGCCGGTGATGCTGATGCCCGGGCCAGCGGTGTAGTTATTGCCGGAGGGCAGGGTAACGGTACCGCCGCCCTTGGAGAGCGTCAGATCATTGCCGCTGAGGCTGAGGGTCTGGAGTTCGTTGGTCGGGTCGTTGTCGTTGTCGCCCGTATTGTTGATGGTGACGTTAGGCGTCGAGCCGGTGATGTTGATGCCCGGACCGGCAGTATAATTCCCCTCGACGTCGTCAGCAGTGTCCCAGACGGAGCCGTTTCACTTAAGCACCTGGCCATTGCCGGCACCGTTTTTGGAATTATCAAGGGGGCTGGTGCGGGTGCCGTTGCCTA
>CAZYEV010000002.1:0-60102 GCA_964646615.1 uncultured Saprospiraceae bacterium | reverse complement strand
ATCGCCCGCCACATCTTCGAGGTCTTTCACCTGCTCGCGCCAGAGGTTGCTCCAAAACGCAAACAGCCCGTACACCCCCGGCCACAACAGCG
Source organism: uncultured Saprospiraceae bacterium (assembly GCA_964646615.1). Lineage (GTDB taxonomy): Bacteria > Bacteroidota > Bacteroidia > Chitinophagales > Saprospiraceae > M3007. The sequence goes on along the minus strand of CAZYEV010000002.1, from coordinate 60,010 downwards.
CCATCCGACCGGCATCCGATGCTGTAAGCGCCTCTAAATGAGGCGTTTCAACCATCTGAGGCAACAATGGCGCTACGCCGCACAGCAGCGACACCGCCACATTGCCCACCAAAGGCGTGCATTTGAGCCATCGAGCATAGAGAAACAACAGCAGCGCTGCACCTGCAAACACCGCCGCCACAAGGCCATTGCCCAGCCAAAAGCTCAGCCCCAGACCCAACAACAGCGCCAGAGGCCATAACATCCTGTAAAGCCGCCGCACCCGCTCCGGCGAAAGCCAGCGCCCGACCACTACCCTATCGGGACGGTTGAGGGCGTCTATGGCGCTGTCGCAATAATCGTTCAGGACATAGCCGGCAGCGGCCGTCAGGACTACAGCCAGCGATAGAACAGCGAAGCGGAAGGCATCCAACATGGGCACCCTACCGCCTTGCTCTATGGCTGGCTGGAGCACTGCCCAATAGGGCAACGCCAGCGCCAGGGCGAGGATGAGCAAATTGGGCAGGCGTAGGAGGCGGGCCCAGACCTTCAGTGCCTGTGCCAACGAAAGCGGTGGCTGTCGGGGCTGGGGCCGGTGTTGGGGCCAATCGGCTAAGGCAGGTACGTGCTTTGCCCAGAAATCCGGCTCGCGGTTGGCGCGGGCCAGGGTACCCGGCAGGTCGGCGCGCAGCACGGCCTGCAGGATGCGCGCGTGTCCTTCGTTGTTCAGGTGCGCCCCATCGCCGCTGTCGCATTCGGGCAGCAGGCCATCGTCGGCGTCAGCTAGTCGTTCCCAGGCATCTATGAGCAGCGGGCCGTAGCGCGCCTGCATGGCCTGGCGCAACTCGCGTTGGATGCGCCGCTGCTCGGGCGAAAAGTTGCGCGGTTGCGGAGCACAGAGCCACACGGGCACCCCCTGCTGCAGGGCATACGTGAGCATCCGGTCGAAGTTGGCCAATTGCTCCTGGGGGCCGTAGTGGGCAGCAGCATCGTTGGAGGGCGCCTGCACGATGACGGCATCTGGGCCAAACGACAGCGCTTTGGTGAGGTTGCGCTCCGCATCGGGCAGCGGGCGCGCCGGCGGCGGGCGATGGCCGGTCGGCATGAGGTGAAACGTCTGCAGGCCGCCCTGCGCCAGGTTGATAATTTCGCTGGCCGGATGCAGCGCCTTCAAATGCGCCTCGTAACGAAGGGCCCATGCCTGCTCAGGCGGGTCTGCACCCTGACCAGCAGCCGTAGAGGAACCGATAATGACTAAGCGAAGAGGCCTACGCATCATCTGAAAACCCGGCAAAAAATAGCAGCAGTATTACTCCCGGAACAGGGAAATGGGTGTCCGTTCGACCATTTGCCGGTATTCGCTCCAGGGAGCGCCCAGCACCTGCTCTATGCGCTTGCTGGCCTCGTCCACCGCTTTTTCGGCCTCGCGAATGGCAATTTGCGCCGCGGCGTTGGGCGCCCCCGGCGAGGCGTTGATGTAGCTGATGGCTCGGCTCAGCGCACTGTTGACACCCTCGGGGTTGCGCTGAATGCCTTTGCCCTCCTTCTGGACAAAAAACAGCTCTTTCAACACCGAGAGGCTGTCGCGCAGGGCTTTTCCGCGCTCCAGGACTTCTTTTTTCAAACTATCGGGCGTGTTGGCTAAGGCGCTCTCGATGGTCTGGATGGTTTTTTCGGCCTTTTTCAGGCGTTCGTACAGCTGGGTGGCGCGTTCGACGGTGGGATAAAACCGCCGCAGGGCCTCGGCTCTGGCGCGGCGTTGTTCTGCCGGCACGTTGAGGCGTGGGTCGTCCTGTACGGTTACGGTGGTAGAGTCGGCCTGGTCGCGCACGTGAACGACGATGCGGTATTTTCCGGGCAACACGGCAGGCCCACCGCCCGGCTCGAGGCGGTCGGCGTCGGGTTCTCGGTTGGAGGGCATGTCCACACCGCGCGTGTCTAAGTTCCAGGCGATGTAATTGAAGCCCGTATCTACGTCTGCCTTCCAGCGGCGCAGCGTATCGCCCTGCATGGATAGGACAAACACGGTGGCCTTCTCTTTTTTGGCATTGCCGCCCTGGCTGCGGCCGCGCGAGCGAGGCGTTTCGCGAGAGGATTCGGCTTTTTCCTCTTTTTTGCCGTCCTTTTTTTCTTCGGTTTTGGCCAGAAGTTCCGGGCTAATCCAGACGGGAATGCGGGCGGCGGCGCTTTTGGTGGGGGCTTCGTAAAAGGCGTCGGCGGCAAAGCGCGGGCCGTCGTAGGAGCGCCATGCGGCCAGATAGGCCGTTTGTGGTTCGAGGACGCGCAGGCGTTTGTCGGCGCGTTGGCGGCGGGCCATGTCGCGCAGTGGGGCGAGGTTATCTAATATCCAGATGCCGCGCCCGAAGGTGCCGAGGATGAGGTCGCCATCGCGCGGGTGTATTTTCATGTCCTGCACGGGCATGGCGGGCAGGCCGTTGGGCTTGTCGGGGGTAGGGCGTGGCCAGGCCGTCCAGGTTTTGCCGTAGTCGAGGCTGAAATAGAGGCCCTGGTCGGTGCCGAGAAAGAGCAGTTCAGGTACTTCGGGGTCTTGCACGACGGACAGGCAGAAGGCTTCGACCTCTTTTTCATCCACCAACCGTTTCCACCGGCGGCCGTAGTCGGTGGTGTGGTAGAGGTAGGGCCTCCAGTCGTTGTGGCGGTAGTGGTTGACGACGACGAAGGCCTCGCCGGCGTTGCGCGTGGAGACTTCGATGTGCGGTATCCAGGCGTTTTTAGGGCAATCGGGCAGGCGGTCGGTCAGGTTTTGCCAGGTGCGGCCGCCGTCGCGCGTGAGTTGCAGGTGGCCGTCGTCGGTGCCCACCCAGATGACGCCTTTTTCGACCGGGCTGGGGGCGATGGCCAGCAGGGTGCAGTGGTTTTCGGCGCTCGTTACGTCGGGGGTGAGGCCGCCCGATTGGCGCTGCTTTTGTTTGGTGGTGTCGTTGGTGGTCAGGTCGGGCGACAGGATTTCCCACGTCTGGCCGTAGTCGGGCGAGTAGTGGAGGAATTGGCTGCCGTAGTAGATGCCGCCGTCGCGGAAGGGGTCCTGAGCAATGGGAGCGTTCCAGTTGAAGCGCAGTGGGATACCGTCGGGGTGCAGCGGTCTGATGTACTGCGTTTGGCCCGTTTTGCGGTCCACGTAGTGCAGTTCGCCGCCCTGCGACATGGCGAAGAGGTAGCGGTTGTCGTCGCGCCGGGGCAGCACATCGAAGCCATCGCCGAAGAGCACTTCCTGCCAGTCGGAGTTGCGGATGCCGCCGCTGCGCCAAACGGCAGAGGGGCCTACCCAAGAGCCGTTGTCCTGCAGGCCGCCATAGACGTTGTAAGGCACGTCGTTGTCCACCTGGACGTGGTAGAATTGGCCCACCGGGATGTTTTCGGCATAGCGCCAGGTGCGGCCGCCGTCGTAGGTGATGTTGAGGCCGCCGTCGTTGCCGTTGATGATGTAGTCCGGGTTGTCGGGGTGTATCCAGAAGGCGTGGTGGTCTAAATGGATTTTCCAGCCTATCCAGGTTTCAAAGCTCTTGCCGCCGTCTTCGCTGCGGTTAATATAGGTGTGCAGGCTATAGATGCGGTTTTCGTTTTTGGGATCCACATAGATTTCGGCATAGTAGAACGGCCTTCCACCCACGTTTTCGGCGGTGGTTTTGCGCCAGGAGCGGCCGCCGTCGTCGCTGCGGTAGAGGGCATTTTCTTCGGCCTCGACTAAGGCATAGACGATGTTGGGCTTGCTGCGGGCGATGGCGATGCCGATACGGCCCAGTTCGCCTTTGGGCAGGCCGTCGCGGTCGGTGCGTTTTTCCCAGGTTTCGCCGCCGTCGTAAGAGACGTACAGGCCGGAGCCGGGGCCGCCTGATTTGAAGTGCCAGGGCCAGCGCTGGTATTCCCACATGGCGGCGAAGAGTTTGTTAGGGTTGCTGGGGTCGGCCACCAGTTCGGCGCAGCCCGTCAGGCCGTTGACGAACAGCACGCGCCGCCAGGTGCGACCGCCGTCGGTGCTTTTATAGACACCGCGCTCCTCAGTAGGGCCGTAGGGCGAGCCGAGCGCCCCGGCCCACACCACATCGGGGTTATCGCGGTGCAACAGCACGCGGTGGATAGCGCGCGTTTTCTCCAAGCCCATGTGCTGCCAGGTGCGGCCGCCGTCTATGGATTTGAAAATGCCAATGCCGAAGTTCTGCGAATTGCGCGGGTTACCTTCGCCCGTGCCCACCCAGATGAGGTCTGGGTTTTGCGGATGAATGGCCAGCGCGCCAATGCTCTGGTTGGGCGCAGCGTCGAAGATAGGTTCCCAGTTCGTGCCGCCGCTGCGGCTGCGCCAAACGCCGCCCGAAGCCGCCCCGGCATAGATAACATTCGGCTGGGCCGGGTCGCAGGCTAAGGCCGTAATGCGGCCCGACATAGCGCCCGGGCCGAGGTTGCGCCACGTCAGCGCCCGCAAGTGTTCGGGCGTTTGAGCGCATGCGAGGTTGGCGAAAACGCCAACAATAGTAACGGCCAAACTGATTTGGCCAAAACGCATAGCAAATCTGAGCATGAGTTGGTCTGTGTTTATCTGTTCATGTCCGGCAAAAATGCCGCATTTTTCCCTTTCACGCCCTTTCAAGGCGCAATCTCAAATTGATACTCCACCACCTCGATGCGCGGCAGGCCGTTGGCGTGGGTGTTTTTGAAGACGACAGTGATGCGAATGGTCTCAGCCTTTTCCTTTTCGGTGCTGTCAAAAACGACGTCTAAGCGGCCCTTTTGGCCCGGTTCGATGGGGCGGCGCGGGTAGTCCACCTTCGTGCATTCGCAGGCGTCCACGAGGTCAATCTGGACGTTTTCGCCAGAGGTGTTGGTAAATTCAAAAAACATCGTGCGCTTTTCGCCGCGCTTGACAGCGCCCAGGTTGATGAGTTTTTTATCCCAGGTAACGAATGCAGACGCCAGAGCGCCCGGCGCAGGTGCCGGTGGGGCCGGAGGGTTGGGCACCTCCGTAACAGCAGCAGGCGGTGGTGGTGCCGAGGGTGTTTTAGAAGATGACGCAGCTTCTTTGGGCGCATGGCAGGCTGCGGCGGCCCATACCATTGCGAAGAAAAGCAGAACAGGCAAGTACTGCATAGCGGTGTCCTTTGATGAATGGCCTATCAAACGAGCGAGCAAAGGTAGGAGAGAAAGAGATGACACCTCTCTGCGGGAGATGTCACCTCTTTGCGGGAACAACATTCGTTAATAAAAAACGGCGCCGCTCCGCGAGGAGGGCGCCGTCAGCTGGTCAGGCAATACAACGATCACAAATGAATGCGGTTCACTAAATTCTCGACGACGTAGCGTTTGCTACCGGTGAGGAAGTCTTCGACGCGCGTTTCTAAGCGCTTGACGACGACGCTCACGACGATGCCCAGCACGATGGCCAGAATGGTGGTAAAGAAGGCTGTGCCGAGGCTGTCAATGAGCGTCGAGATGTCGGCAGCACTGACGGTGGCCTGCGGCACAGCGGCAGCAACCGTACCATTAGAGGAAACAGCCTGGGCCGTGGGCTGCACCTTGCCCATGTTCAGGATAGCGGCAGCCATGCCCAATACCGTACCCAGAAATCCGAAAGCGGGGATGAGGGTCTGGCAGGTGTTGACCAACCAGAATTCGCGTTCCAACGACTTGCGGTGCATATCGCTCACCGTTTCCACCATGGCCAGCGTTTCGGCGGGCGAATGGCTGGAACGAAACTTCGTGGCGGCCTGCTTGATGAGGTCGGTTACGATGCCCTGGCCTAAATGGCGCTCTACTTCGATGGTGTTCAGTTTAATCTGATTGACGTCTTCGGGGTAAAGGACGTACTGCTCCGTTTCGGGCAGCAGCCGGGCCGTGAAGGCGTACTGTTCGCGCCCCAGCCGGGCATTGAGCGCATTAACGCCAAAAATGGCGGTGAAGAAGCAGAAATAAATGGCGCCCTGGATGAGGCCTTCGGGCATTTTGCCGCCCAGCGCAAAGAAGAACGTTTCGGCGAAGGAGCCTGCCGGCGACATCTGATAACCGGCAACGACGATGGTGAGCACGATGGCCGTCAGACCGAGGCTGTAAGCGATATGGCTATTTTTTTGAGCAAACATGGCGTTAGAATGCTTTTGCGTGATCGAATGAATAAGAAATAGGGTGTGGGCAATGGATGACTGGGCACCTTAGCGTCCCCATTTACCGCTTCGTTTGGGTTCGGGGCGCGGTGCGTTAACGGGTACCGGTGTAGCAGGAGCCGGCGAGGTGGGTGAAGCGGGAGCAGCGTCGTCGGTGGGCTTAACCGCTGTGGCAGCAGGCAGCACCGACTGGTAGTTGAGGGCATTGTGCAGGATGGTCAGCGTACCGGCGAGCACCCATTCGGTGCTGGAGGCGGCGTAGGTGCCGAAGTTGTGCGTGATGCTGCGGTAGCCGGGTTGCACGATCTTGCCGTACAGGGCAAAGGGTTGCTGGCCAGAGGCGTTGGTGCGTTTCTTGACGCGCACCCACACTTCGTAGCGGCCGGGTTTGATGCTGGCCTGATAGAAGTAGTTCAGGCTTTTTTCATACTGGAAGTCGTCGGTCTGGTACTTGCCAGCGCGACCGGGCTTCCACACCTGACTGCCCTGCTTGAGCATGAACTCGACGCTTTGCTTTGCCACGCCCTCCTGCTGCAGGAGGAGGGTTACATCGCCTTTGGTTTGCTTCATCAGGTCCACGGCTACCGGGTCTTGTGGCGGTGTGGGCGGCAGCGGTTCCGCGGGTGCGGGCTTGGGTTCGGGCGCTGTCGTTTCGGGTTTGGGTTGCGGCTTTTCCGCAACCACGGGTGCGGGTTTCTGCGGCGGCGTTGGGCGCTGCTCCGGTTGCGGGCGGCGCTGTGGCGTCGGCTTGTAGGGCTGCGTTTTTTCCTTTTCTTTTTTCTCCTCCGTCTGTTGAGCGACCGGCGGCGTTGGCGTGTGTGGTCCGGTGCCGTTCATGCGCGTGTTGAGGAAGTTGAGCACGATGAACACCCCTAAAGCGCCGGTCAGGATGTCTAAAGCGGAGAGGAACATCGGGTTAACGCTCTTGTGGTTGGCCATGGCGGTAAGCGTTTAAGGTGATCGAATGGGTGCGGCGTTGGGCCGGGGCGTCTTCTAATCGGGCGTTGCAGCAAGCGCAGCGGCTGTGGTGCGCGGGATTTTGCGCGGCGCAGTTCCAGCAGGCAACGACCTCTGCTGCAGGAGCAGCGCCGGGCGTTTCCACCTGTGGCAGCTTGTAGTTGCACTGGCGGCAGCGCGTCTGATGGGTCTGGGCGGTATGGCCGCAATTGGGACAGCACATAGCACAAAGAGTGGTTTTGACGATAAGAGCCTGGAAGTGAGCGAGATAAAGCCGCGCGCCTGCGCAAACGCCGAGGGGCGGCAGATTAGAAGTAATGCATGTAGGACAGACCTACCTGAAGCGTGCGGTTTTTGATGCCGCTGATGTCAATGTTGCGAAGCCCGTGGGAGTAGCGCACATCGAGGCCAATTTCCCCCTTGTCTAAGATGAGCACCAGACCCGTGCCGAGGTTGACGCTGAAGTCGCCCTTGCGGTAGTCGTCGTTGCGGCCTTTGCCCATCTCGATGATGTATTCCTTGCGATCGGTGAACGACGTCTGCTTGCCCTCGGAGTTCAGGTGCGTAACGAACAGCTCCTCGCGGCCTGAGCCGTTGGCTACGGCGATGGAAATGGCGGGGCCAAAAGCCACATAGGCCCCCACGTTGCCGCCGCCGAAGTTTTTCTCAAACATGAGCGGAATGTCAATGTAGTGCAGCGTCTCCTGCTGGCGGATTTCGTTCACCCGATAGTCACGCGGGTAGCCGAAGTGATGCCCATCCCAGTACAGCCGGCTCTCGCTTTTGATGTTTGCCCCGCGCTGCACATAGACAACCTCGGGCTGAAAGGTGAAGCGACTGCCCAGATTGAACTCAGCGAACAACGCACCGCCCCCGCCCAGACGCAGGTAGCTGTCGTAGTTGTCGTTGAGGTCTTGTGAAAGCTTATAGGTGGAAAACGTCGCCATCGGACGGAAGCCAATACCGCTCAACTGGGCAAAAGCGGCATTCAGGGAAACCATTACTAAAGCGGCCAGAAACAATACGCGGTTTTTCATGACTAAATCTGCTTTTTGACTTGCGATGAAGAATGTGTTTGCTGCTTAATGCCGCCCCCTTCTGGCGGGTAACCACAAAGGCCAATTTTTTAAGAAAATGGTAACGTTGCCCCCTCGGAAGCAGCCCTATAACACCCAGCATTTCTGCCTCTCCTGCAATGACTTACGTAAAAAATCACGGCTCGCGCGAGATTCCAACTCACCGCCTTCATTCCCGAGGCTCTGCCCTGAGACGACCAAGAGGCGACATCTCCCTCAAGGAGGTGTCGCCTCTCTTAAAGAAGTGTCGTCTCCCATATCCCGCAGTTCGTATGAGATTCCGCCCCGCACACCCTGTTGGCTGTTCCCTGAACACCGCCGCTGACACCGGGAGCGTTACTTTTGTGCGCATTTTTTAATCCTGCACAGGTTACCCTCATCACGCGAACAGCATCAACATGGCAAACACCGATTGGAGCGATGAAGCCTTAGTATCAGGCATTCGAGCAGGCGGCTCTGCGCGCGACGAAGCGCTCAAGCGCCTGTACCTGATGCCGGGCTTGCGCGAAACGGTCATCCGACACGTTATGGCAAACGGCGGCTCCCGACAGGACGCTCAGGACATTTTCCAGGAAGCACTGGTCATTCTCGACCGCAACGTCCGCGAAGGACGCTACGAGGCGCGCAGTGCCCTGACCACCTACTTCGTAGCCATCGCCAAATGGCGCTGGGTAACGGTGCGACGCCAACACGGCCGCTATACCGACCTCTCGCCCACCCACTACGACACTGAGGTGGAAAGCCCGGAAGCCGAAGCCATCCGCACCGAATACCGCGAACTGTTCCAAGAGGCTTTGGGGCAAATCGGCGAACGCTGCCGCGAGCTGCTGCGCCTGTATCAGTTAGACCACTCAATGGAAGAAATCGCACAAATCATGCACTACAACAGCGCCGACGTGGCCAAAAAAGAAGCCTACCGCTGCCGTTCGCGCTTTCGCGAGCTGCTGCAAAATAACCCGGCGTTTGCCCCCCTATTGGAGAACCGCCGCCTGTAATACCCTGACCTCCACAGTATTAAAACCTTCTCGCCGTGTTTCGCTTCGAACAAATAGAGCAATATCTCACCGGCAAAATGCCGCCTGCCGAGCGCCAGGCTTTCGAGGCCGAAATGGCCCGCGACGCCGAGCTGGACGCCTTAGTGCGCCAGCACCGCATCGAGCGCATCGGCCTGGAACTGCTCGTTGAGCAAGACCTGCGCGCCAAAATGCGCGCCTGGGACCGCGAAACGGAACTCTTCCAGCAACTGCAGCCCAGGCGCGCCCGTCTTCGCCCGCTCACGTGGGTGCTGCGCGCTGCTGCCGTCGTTGCTGCCCTTGCCGTGGGCTACTGGCTGCTGCGCGACCGCCTGTCCGACGCACCCGCCCAGCCCGATATCGTGCAGACGCAGCCCAAGCCCAAAAAGCAAACGCCTACCTGGCGCAAACCCGCCCGGCAGCCCGGCGCCGCTGGCGAACGCGACATGGCCCAAAACGAACTGCCGCCCGCACCCATCGAGGAAATGCAGCCCGGTGGTGTGGCCATTGACTACGCGGCTGTGGCCGACGAGTTCTTCGCCGAACGCGACTTCCTGCCCCCGCGCGGTGCCAAAGGCGGCTCGAAAACCTACTTAGAGGGCCTCAAAAACCTGCAAGAAGGCCGCTACCAGGACGTTACCAGCACCCTCAAACCCGAACTGGCGCCCGCACCTACCGCCGAAGACGTGCAGCAACAAGAGCTCTTAGCCGTCGCTTACTACAAAAACGGTCAGTATGCCGACGCCGAAATGGCCTTCCGGCGCATCGCTGTCAGCCGCCTGCAGCCCTACGCCCAGCGCGCCGAGTGGGGGGTGGTGCTGTCCATCCTCAAGCAGATGCCACAGCGCCAGAGTGCTTTAGACTCTGCGCTCGACGTCGTGCTGCGCCAACCCGAGCACCAGTTTTACGCCAAAGCCCAACAGTTGCGCGAACGCTTGTAAATCAGATGGTAACGAACGCTATGTAAAGTTAGAGGGAGCTTCCCTTTCCAGAATGCTCAGGGAGCCCTTCTTTACTAAACCTCTCGGTAGTGGCGGATTTTAACTGAAGATTTCTGATTAAATTTTTGATTATCATCAAGTTAAAAACGAGTTTCGATTGTCTATCAGTTAATTTCTTTCACTATCACCTTTCTTTCGTTCCGCTGACGGCCCTCTCCTGCAAGAGCGAAAGCCTGTCTGGAACAGTGGTTTGTGGCAGTGAAATGAATTAACTGGTGATTAGCCAAAATTCTTTTTTAACTCACTGAAAGTCAAAAATCTTCAGATAAAATCCACCATTACCAAATTTGAACAAAGGCACAACTTCCGGCTAAAAACAATGCACGGGCCAATGTATCCAATCACCGAACATTCAATTTGGCCACCTCCGCTTTTTCCCACATGCGGATATAGTCTTCAGCAGAGTTGAACAGTGGTCTCAGCTGTTGGGGAGTTAGCCCTATGTTTTTGCAGTCTTGCAGAAAATCGGGAATAAGTCCATAGTGTGCTAATCCATCCATATTGTAGTCCCATTCGCGCGTTCCCGTTTTGCAGCGTTTGAGCGGTTCGTTCTTGGTGCTTCCTGTCATACGTTTCCAGGTATTCCAAACATTACTGAGGTAATAATAATTTTCATTTAACCAGTCGTCGTTATGCCAGCGGGCGTCAGGCAGTTGCCTTGGAGCAATGCCGTTCTTTACACAATATCCTGCCAAGCGCTCGTGCGTAGTTGACCCTCCAGCAGGTACAAAACCTGCTGCTTGGTCGTATGTCATATTCATGCCATCGATATAGTTTCTAATACGACCTGCACGTGTAGCATAGGCACTGCTTGGAGCATTACGGGAGTCTGTGGAGACAATATGGTAGTAGGCTACCGCGTGCCATGCATCTTCTTCCATATCGCGCACACCCGCTTCTGTAAAAAGATTGAAGTGATAAAAGGATACAGGAGTGGAATAGCGAACGGCGTCAGTCTGCGCCCATTTTTGTTGTTCCCTTAATTGGGTATTAAAAGAGGCTAATGGCTCATCCTTGAGTCGATAGGCGGCCCAAGGTCCGAAGCGTGGTGCAATGAAGTCGTTAAAGCCTCTGTCTGTAGAGAGGGCTACACCTCTTCCGCTCATTTTGTGTAGAGAATACAGATACATTTGGCACCAAGTCTTAGAAGAACCATCACAATCATTGGCTACCCGGTTTTCAGGATGGGCATAGGTTTTTTTGCGGTAAGGAAAAGCAAGTACCCCTACGGTGCCTCCGCTCCGAGCAATTTTGTCATAATTTTCCGCAGAGAGCATGCCTTCATGGGTGAGATTTCCCACGACGGCTGTGCCAAATAGCCTCACTTTTTCTTCATCGGACCCTTGAAAACGAGCGGCATAGCTAGCCTTAAAACTCAGTTCTCTGGGGTCGGTATGCGAGGATATGATAGGATAGCGATAAGACTCTGCTATAGAAAAGACTCGATCTGCGGAAGCCTTCGAGGAATGCTCCACATCAACGATGAAACCTTTGCGCATGAGTTCCCGAAACATCATTTCGCCTTTGTTGGTCAGCCCGGTAGCGCACATGGTAGAGTTAACGGTGTTAAAAGTGCACCCTACGCAGCGCCCTAAGTCATTAGATTGTCCTGAAAAATATCTTTGAAGAAATTCAGAAGAATTGCCGAGAAACGCTTTAATAGAACTCATATCTAACAATATATTATATGAAATTCCTTGACTGTATCCGTCGCTGATTTCGTAGGGTTTGTTGTGAAAGGCATGATTGATCAAAGCAAACTCAGACCGAAACTGTGCTGTCCCGCCAAAAACGCCATTGATGTAATGCATAGGTGTAACCTGCCGAATACCTAAGTTGTAGTAGTAATCGATCTTATCTCTCATCATCCGGGTGGCTACTTCCAAGTTGTCAGGCAATGCCACCAGCGGCTTTGAGGGTGGCATTGGGTAATTATCTTGCCAAATGTAGTCGTGATCTTTGAAATTTCCGAAATTGTCCATCTCTACTCCCAGTACCACAGCCAGCTTTCCAGAGAGGATAATTTCGCGGGCTTTTCTGGGGGAGTCGGCTATTTCCATCCAGGAAGAGTTCTGAGCGACGATGCGCTTCATCTCCTCAATTTGTTGCAGAGCAGCACTTTCGTCATCAATGGGAGCATCTGGCCTAGACCCCAAGCCCAAGGCACGTGTAGCCCAGTACATATTAGTAACTCCCAGTGCGCAGATAAGCCTCAGCCCACCGTCATGCGCTCGCTTGATCCACTCGACATGTTGCTGTTGGTGGAATTTGGAGTTAAAACGCGGAAAACCCACAAAACCTGGATAGCCGTGCATGTGGTGTGGATCTACTGTAGCGACCAGGAGATTATTCGTTACACCAGCGCCCAAATCTGAGTGCATGGATATGCATTTTTCGCGGGAGAACTCTGTGGCCATGTCGCCACTTGCAGCCCCTACGATCGTTTTGCCGCCGAAACCGAGATTATTAGTGGGGTGAGTATGGGTATCGGCAAAGCCCCAGACCGGCTTATCAATATCATAAGAGGCCTCTCCAACGCGGATTACCTCAAGAGGAGCATCTGTGAATCGAAAATCATCTACATTTATGTGACCATCGGTAGCATCGTCAACAATCCGAATACAGAAGGTTTTACCTATAGCCTCTTGCGGTAATTCCCACTGAAATCGCTCAAGATCGTCAGAAGCTTTTGTGGGAAAGGCCACTTTAATAATTTGGTACTCTCCATCCGACGAATTTGCATTGAGTCCTGCTTGGGTATAATAAGCCAAGTTTTCTCCGGTCATTAGCATGATTTTATTGCCCGGAAGAGCATCGTATTCCGACTTCTTCATCAGCAACTCCACGCGAACTTGTCTGGGCTTTTTGGAGCCTCCTACCAAACAAGCAATATGCCTTTTGGTGAGTTTAAAGGGCTCGGAGGCCAATCTGCCAACCGGCAGATCTCCTGAGCCTTCTGAGGTGCCGATCCAATACTTTCCCTTTATGCCGATCGGATAAGGCATGCTCTTCCAATAGTCCCCACCAATGCCTCCGTTAGATAGACTCATCCTCAAGAGTATGCGATCCGTGAGCACGACCTCCCCTTCTACAGGTTGATTGTCAAAAGCGCTGCCACGCATTGGTTGCCACCCCAGTAGCCCTTTTTCAAAACTCCAGTTGTCGAACTCGGTATCATTTTTTACTCTACCTAAATTCTTTATGGTATTCAAATTAACATCTCGAGCTGGATCAGGCGGATTAGCTCCTACATCTGAATTGGAGGCAGTATTGGAAACTGGAATAAGCACATTAAACGCCGCTCCTTCTGCAATGGCAGATCCGTCAGTATTTTTCACCGCCCACTTAGCGAGGGTAGCCTCATATTGAACAGTGATGACTGCGTTATTATAAACACCCCCTATTCCATTAGGATTCCAGATTTGGGATACATAGAAACCCGAATTAGGGTTATTGTTGAGCATTGGGTGGTCTAATACCATTTTTCCTCCGCTCGAACGCTGTACAAACGCTTGATGGCTGGGGTTAGACCAAAGAATAGAGAAGCGTACGCCTACAGGCATAGGCTCCCTACTCTGGTTAAAAATAGCCCATTGGCTACCGTTGTACCAAACACCTATGGCATAAGAGTTGGCTACAGTGTTATTTTTATCGTACTCTACGATGATTACAGCATTCGGGTTACCGTTAAGCCCTTGAATATCCAGGTAGGTGGAATTCGCACTGGTATTCGAAGCTGTAGAAACATGCTGTGCTCGTTCTTGCGCACAAAGGGCAGCAGATACAAAGAGAAAAGAAAGAAGGATAAAGAGTCGCATAAGATGGAGAAAATTAATGGCAGTGGATAGTGGCTGATGGTAGTGAGATGAGTTAACCGATGGTTAACCAAAATTCGTTTTTAGTTCAATGATAATCAAAAATTTAGTCAAATCCATTCGATTAAAATCCGCCACTGCTTGGCTGGTTTTAACTGACATTTTCCGACTAAGTTTTTGATTTTCGTGGTAGTGTGCAATTGTGAGTGATGAATTTTATTAAAATTCTGATAATCAAACAATTAAAACATAAAATCACTCATTAGTTGACACTACCGATTTTCGTTAATCTAAGAGCGAATTTTGACCTACTATCAGTTGAGATCTTTCACCACCGTTGTTGCCTATCGTTACAATTTAAGCCTTTTCAATTAAAAAATTTCCAAAACTATTCATTCTTCTATTTAAAAAATAGATATATTAAGCAAGGAGTTGTCCCTTATTTTTTTACTTCATACCAACCGTTTGCTCCCATCCAAACGACATTCGTACCTTCATAAAGCCCACCAAAACTAGCTCCATCTTCTCGCCTCACAACTGTCTTGCATACCTTGCCTCGTATTTGATAAGCAGTAGCTTCATAGCCTTTGGTAGTTACGTTCAAGTAAACGTCATAATCATATAATGTTCTTTCATCACGAACAACTTTGCTGGGAAGGGTATGTAAGAACCATATAACGCCACCATGGTTCCAGTAAAAATCTGTCACTTTTCCTGTCCTTTCGTCCCATGTAAAATAAAATTCCTCCGGTGGACTTGGACAAGTGGCGTAATAAAGCTCTTTGGTTTTAAAAGTTCGCAGCTGTGCACTTAAGGCACTAGATAGAACCAGAAATAAAAAAAGGATTTTGTTTTTTTTCATGATATTTTCATTTTAAAGTTTAGAAATCTTGTTAATAAGCTAAAAGCGGTGGCGGAAAATTTTAACTGAAAAGGCTTAAATTGTAATGATATAGGTACGTGCATTTTTTTAGGAACGATCCTTTATTGAAAGAGCCCAGTTTTATGATTAACCTTGATTTTAAATTACTCGAAAGTGCCTATTTAATGGTATCCCAAAGTAATGCACGGGGCTATAAGCAAAAAATGGTAATGAAAGAAATTAACTGATGGCCAGTCGAAATCATCTTTTAACTAAATGATAATCAAATACTTATTTAAAAGTCTTCAGTTGAAATCCGCCACTACCGTTTTCTTTATTATTTAATTCCACGCCCAAAAATAAGAGGTTTGAGGATGCGTTATTTTTTTAGGAGCATTTTTTTTTCGCCGGGTTGTAATTGATGCGCAAGAATGGTTGGAGATTTGATTTATTTTATTGATTTTCAGTTATTTATTATTGGAGGTGTCAACTAACGAGTGATTTTTTGTTTTTGATTGTTTGGTTTTCAATGCTTTAATAAAATCCATCACTCTCAGTTGCACACTACCGGCAACAGCGGAACGCTGGGCGAAACCTCTCTGCGGCTTTTAGGATTTGACTTGCAGCAGCCTTGCGCATGGTCTGCTTTTGGATGCGTTCACCCTGTGCTTTGGAGCCACGCGGCAATTGCGCGCATCTTTGCGCCCGTCATGCACACAAACGCGATGTTTCCCACCCGACCGCTCATTCTGGTTTCCAAAAGCCCGCGCCGCCGGCAGCTGTTGCAGGAGGCCGGCTTCACCTTCAGCGTCCAGGGGCTGGACGTGGACGAAAGTTTCCCCGAAGACATGCCCGTAGAAGAAGTTGCCGAACATCTGGCCCGCCGAAAAGCGCACGCCGGGCGGCATCTGATAACCGACCGGGAGATTCTGATTTCCGCCGACTCGGTGGTCATCTGCCAGGGCCGCATTTACAACAAACCCGCCGACTACGACGAGGCCGTGCACATGCTGCGCCAGCTGTCGGGCAACCAGCACACCGTCATCACGGGCGTTTGCCTGTTGGCCGCTGAACAGGAGTGCTCGTTCTCCGACCGCTCGGAGGTGTTCTTCGAGCCGCTGACCGACGAAGAGATGGATTTCTACATCCGCCAGTATCAGCCCTTCGACAAGGCCGGCGCCTACGGCGTGCAGGAATGGATTGGTCTGTGCAAAATTCGCCGCATCGAAGGCTCGTATGCCAACGTGATGGGCCTGCCGGTGCATCGCGTGTATGCCGAACTCAAGGCCTTTGGATAAAATGGCTCGCATCGCGCTGACGGTAACGAACGACCTGACCTGCGACCAGCGGATGCAGCGCATTGCCCGCACCCTGTCGAACGCAGGGCACAGCGTCCTGCTCATTGGGCGGCACTTACCCGATTCGGTGCCTTTGCCAAACATGCCTTTCGAGCAACGGCGCCTGTGCTGCTGGTTTCGGCGCGGGCCGCTTTTTTACGCCGAGTACAACCTGCGCCTGTGCTGGTTTTTGCTCCGCCTGCCGGTGGATGCCATTGGTGCCGTGGATTTAGATACACTGCTGGCAGCCTGCGTTGTGGCGCGTTTGCGCCGAAAGCCGCTGGTCTTCGATGCGCACGAGTATTTCACCGAGACGCCTGAGGTAACCCACCGACCGTGGGTGAAGCGCGTTTGGGAGACCATAGCCCGCCTTTGCCTGCCTTTTTGCCGAAAGGCCTACACCGTTGGGCCAGCATTGGCCAGCATTTTTACCCAAAAATACGGCCTGCCCTTTGGCGTCGTGCGCAATGTGCCCGAAGCAACCCCGGCACCCCCCGAGCGAGGGAGCGCCGCCCCGCCCTATGTGTTGCTTTATCAGGGTGCACTCAACGCGGCGCGCGGCATCGAGCAGATGCTCCAGGCCCTGACGGCGTTGCCCAATTGCGAACTGTGGTTAGCCGGCGAGGGCGACCTGTCCGCCCCGCTTCGGCAGATGGCCCAGCAGCTCGGCCTGGGTGAGCGGGTGCGCTTCCTGGGCCGCCTGACGCCGGATGCTTTGCGCGCCCTGACACCGCAGGCCTGGCTGGGGGTGAATGTTCTGGAGAAAAAAGGCCTGAGCTACTACTACTCGCTGGCCAACAAGTTTTTTGACTACGTGCAGGCCGGCGTGCCCGTGCTGACGATGAACTTCCCGGAATACCAGGCGCTCAATGCGCAGTATCCGGTGGCTTATTTGCTCGATGAACTTAAATCCGAGGCCGTAGTCAGCGCCATTCGGGAACTGCAGCGGTGCCCTGAGCGCTATGAGGCCATGCGCCGGGCAACGCTTCAGGCGAGGCTGGTGTGGACGTGGGAGCGCGAAGCACCGGCCCTTCTGGCCCTTTGGAACGAGGCGTTCGCCTGAGACGGACTACCTTTGCACCTCAATTGCTCACGTTCTACCTATGCGCTTTCTATATCTCATTCGCCACGCCAAGTCCAGTTGGGACCATCCGGGTCTGCGCGACTTCGAGCGCCCGCTCAACGACCGCGGCCACCGCGATGCGCCTGAAATGGCGAAGCTGCTCCGCGAAAAGGGCATTCGGCCCGACCTCATCGTCAGTAGCCCGGCCAAACGCGCCCTGACCACCGCCCAGTACTTCGCCCAGGCGTTTGGCATCGCTGACGAAGATATCCAGCGCGAGGAAGACATCTACGAAGCCTCGACATACGATATCCTAAGGGTCATACAGGCCCTGCCCGACGAAGCGCACACGGTCTTCCTCTTCGGACATAACCCGTCGCTGACCGACACAGCCAACCAATTTTCGCAGCAATACATCCCGAACGTGCCTACCTGCGGCATCGCCCACCTGGAGACGAAGGCCGAGCGCTGGGCTGACTTCCAGAAAAGCAACACGCGCTTAGTTCAGTGCCTTTTCCCAAAAGATATGTTGTAAACCCATGCACACATCACCAGCAGGCCAGGCAATATCCCGCCGTATTCTCCGAAAGGCCGGAGGCGGTGCAGAGGGCCGGTCAGGGCAGTTTTTGCGGATGAAAGGCCTCCTCTACCGGCTCAAAGCCGCCCCCTGGTGCGCCGGCATTTGCCTGGTGGGGGCGCTGGCTCTTTGCCAATGCCAGCCTGCTGAGCAAACGCGCCTTCCGGAAGAAACCTTAGTGCGCATCATGGCTGACCTGCACATCGCCGAAGCCGCAACCACTGGCCTTACGGGCTTTCGCAAGGACAGCCTGCTCTACCTCTATTACGAACAAATCTTCGCGCTGCACGGCGTCGAGCGCGCCGACTATGAGCACGATATACGCCTGCTGAGCCGCGACGAAGACCGCATGATGCGCATGGTGGAAGAAGCCGAAGCTCTCCTGAAAGAGGCGGCTGGCGAGCAATAATCCGGGAACTATCCAACAACGCCTGTCCACACACACACCCAAACACCGCTGCTATTCCCATGTCTGTCCCAGTGCACGAACCTACTTTTGATTGGCGCGAGTTTTTCTTCCGGCTTGTGCGTCAGTGGTACTGGATAGCTCTGTCGCTGCTGTTGGCACTGGCCTTAGCCTGGGTGTATCTGCGCTATGCGGTGCCGCTTTATCAGGTGTCGAGCACGATTTTAATCCAGAGCGACAAAAACCAGCGCACCGTTACGGAGTCGTACATTGCCGAGAAGCTTGGCTTAGAGACCAATTTTGAAATAGAGGACGAAATCCAGGTGTTCAAATCGCGCTCGCTGATGCGCCGCGTGGTGGATAGCCTCCGCCTGCACGTGCAGTATTTTTCAGAAGGGCGCGTGAAGACCTCCGAGATTTACCCTACTGCGGAGCAGCCGTTAGCCGTTCGTCTTCGCTATGCAGCACCGGAGCGGCAGGCTTATGGTGTGAGTTTGCGCGTTGAGCCTATTGCTGGTCAACCGGACGCCTTTGCCTGTTCGCTGGCGGAGGGCGATACGGTGCACGCGCGCTTTGGCGAGCCATTCACGCTGGGGGGCGTAACGTATTGTTTAGACCTGAACGACACCCTTTTTCACCGTTCGGCCTTGCCCCACATCATTCGCCTGAGCAATCCGGAAGCGGTGGCGCAAGGATTTGCCGCCAACGTATCGGTGCAGCAGGTTGGCCAGTCCAACGTGCTGGCGTTGAGCCTGGCCAGCCCGGTGCCCGAAAAGGCCATTGCCACGCTGAACGCCCTGATGGATGCCTATGCCCAATCGGTCATTGAAGACAAAAACAAGGTGGGTCTGCAAACGCTGCGTTTCATTGACGAGCGCCTGCGCTTTGTGGCCGAAGAGCTCTACGGTGTGGAGAAGGCCGTAGAAAGCTTCAAGAGTGCCCGCAACCTGCCGGTGGATTTGCCCGTGCAGGCGCAGCGCTTTCTGAGCGAAATTGCCGAGCAAGACCGCGCGCTGGCCGAGCTCGACCTGCGCGAGCGGCTTTTGGACAGCATTGCCCTGTTTTTCCGCACCGACTCGGCGCTGTGGCAGCCGCTGCCGGTGGCCTCCGAAATCATCAGCGGCGAGTTGGCAGCCCAGGTGCGGCAGTACAACGAAAGCGTCCTGCGCCGCCGCCTCTTGCTCGAAAATGCCACGCTCGAAAACCCGGCCGCCCGAAACGCCCTTCGTCAATTGGGCGAGCTGCGCCAGAACATCCTGCTCAGTGTGCGCAACCTCAAGCGCGAAACCGCCGAACGCCGCCAGCAGCTGCAGCAACGCCTGCAGCCCTTCGAGCAACAAATGGCCCTCATGCCGCGCAACGAACGCGAACTGCTCCAAATCATGCGCCAGCAGCAGATCAAGGAAAATCTCTTCCTCTTCCTGCTGCAACGCCGCGAAGAAACGGCCCTGTCCGTAGCGGCACAGGTGAGCAACTCGCGCGTCATTGACCGCGCCGCTAACGTGGGCCTCATTGCGCCCAAGCGCTTCCAGACCTTTCTCTTTGCCACCTTTGCTGGCCTGCTGCTGCCCGTCGTGTTCTTTTATCTGCGCATGCTGTGGCGCAACACCGTGGACACGGAGGCTGACCTTAAGCAAATCACTGCCTTGCCCTTTTTGGGCAGTATCGCTGCCGACCGCAAAAGCCGCAAAAACCCCATTGTGGTGCAGCCCAACAGCCGCTCGGCCATCGCTGAAATGTTCCGGCTGCTGCGCACCAACCTCCAGTTCGTCCTCGGCGACGAGCCCGCGCCCGTGGTGCTCATTACCTCCGGTGTCAGCGGCGAAGGCAAGACCTTCCTTTCGGCTAACCTCGGCGTCGCCATGGCGCTATCGGGCAAAAAAACGGTCGTCGTGGGCCTCGACCTGCGCAAACCCAAACTCACGCAATACTTCGGCGAAAGCAAAGACGCCAAAGGCCTCACCCACTTCCTCATCGGCCAGGCGACACCCGAAGAACTCATCCTGCCCGCCTCGGCCTCCGAAAACCTCTTCTACGTGCCGGCTGGCCCCCTGCCGCCCAACCCGGCCGAGCTCATCCTCAACGGCAAATTAGAAACCTTCTTCCAGTACGTCCGCGAGCGCTTCGACTGCATCTTAGTGGACACAGCACCACTCGGCTTGGTGGCCGATGCCCTCCTGCTCATGCCGCACGTCAGTGCCACCATCTGTGTGGCCCGCGCCGGCAAAACCGACAAAAACCTCATCCGCCTCATGGACCAACTACACCGCGACGGCAAACTTAAGCGCCCCGCCCTGGTGCTCAACGGCGTCAAAAAAGGCAAGGGCTATGGGTACGGTTACGGATATGGGTACGGCTATGGATACGGCTACTACCAGGATTGACCCACGAGCGACACACGGCGCTGAAAAAATTTTTTCGCCCCTCTTGCACAGCTCTTTTTTGCACCCTTACCTTTGTGCCCGCATTTGAGGAAAAAGTTCCTCGACGAACCTTACAAGCGGAAATAGCTCAGTTGGTAGAGCGCAACCTTGCCAAGGTTGAGGTCGCGAGTTCGAGTCTCGTTTTCCGCTCTCTTCTTCTCCGGCCCACGCACAGGCGTGGGTTTTTTCTTTCTCAAGCATGCCTCTGGCAAAACCCGTCGCCCGGGTGGTGGAATGGTAGACACGCAGGACTTAAAATCCTGTGGCCGTTGAGGCCGTACGGGTTCGAGTCCCGTCCCGGGCACCAGCACATCGCTGTAGCAAGGCTGCTTCTCGCCGAAACTTACTCTCAGCCCCTACTGCCCTATCAACGCCCACAAAACCCCCAGCGCTGCGCTATACACTGCAAACCAGCGCACATCGAGCCATTGGCCTACCGCTACGCCTAACCGCTGCTGGACGTACCACGCAAGTGCCATTTTTTCCCAAAAGAAAGACAGCACCGCTGACCAGGCCACGCCCGGTAAGCCCCACAAGTGGATGAATAGAAAACCCGTGGCGACTTTCAGCAAAAGTTCTGAGAGGCCGACGCGGAACAAGGCATGGGCATGCCCATAGGCCAACACAATGGCATTGGGCAGCAATACGCGACTGATGGTAAGCAGCAGGTAAATGTTGAACAGCGCTGCCGCCGGCTCGAAAGCCGGGCCAAACAGTGTGCGAAACAGCCAGGGCGACACAACGAGCAGCGCCATGCTGACGGGAAACACGCGGTGAAACAGCCGCACGCCCTCGCGCCGCATTTCGGCCAGCCCAGCAGCCGGCTCGGCGGCAATGCGGGCCGTGAGCGCGGTGCCCAACCCCGAAGCCAGCGCCAGGGCCAGCGGCAACTCGCGCGAGCCGTAGCGATACAGGGCAAAAACAGCCCCGTCGCCATAGTACCAGCCCACTAACCAGCTGTCAAACAGGACAATGGCCTGGCCCACCATCAGGTTGAGCACCAAAGGCGCCGAAAACCGCACATAGCGCCGCCAGAACAACGGGCGCCACGACGCGCGAACGACGCCGCGAAGGGCTACGACGCACCACAACAGCCGGACGAGTCCCAGCACTGCCAGCGCCTTCAGGCTGCCCAACAGCCCCCAACCTGCAAAGGCCGGAAGCGCTACCGCGGCCACATAGCCGCCAAACGACAGCACACCCCAACCCAACAACGCCACCGAACGCCCGCGCAGCGCATAGGCATGCTCGAGCGGAAGCGTGGCCAACTGCGCCCACAGATGCAGCAGAAACCAGCCCCAACCAACGGCGAGCGGCAGGCCCGTCAGCGCAGGCAGCAGTGCCGCGCGGGCCGCCCAAAAGGCGCCACACACGAGAGCCGATAGCAGGCCAAACAGCGCAAAAACCTGAAACAAAAAGACGGACCGCTCCGCCGCTGCCAGGCGATGGTATTGCGGAATAATGCCTTGCAACAGGCCGTTGGCCCAGAAGAAGGCCGCTACCGCGCCGGCGAAGAGCATGGCCTCAAACCGGCCGACGGCCTCCATGCCCACCGGGCTGCGCGCCAGCAACACGCTGCCCAACACCACCGCTCCAAGGCGCAACACCTGGAAGACCTGCAAGGCGGCAGTGACGGAAAGCAGTTGGCCATGGCGCATGCTTCAGGAGGCGTTTTTGCGCCCGCGCATCCAGCCCGTCAGGCCTTCCATCATTTCGCCGAAGGTATCGAACTCTTTGCGGAAGACCACACCACCGCCAGAACGCGAGCGCCGGGTGCCACCGGCAATGTCGGGTTCGGTGCGGTGATAGACGCGCAGCCGCCAGTGGCGGTTTTGAGTGAACTGAATTTCTACAGTTACATCACCTCCCAAAAAGGCTTCGTTAGCGGCTGTGCCTGGGCGCGGTACACCCAGCACCTGGGAGCCTACCTGCACAGTGATGCGGTCGTCTTTGAAGCCGCCGGTCATGCGCACCTGAAAGTCGCGGCCAACGCCGTTGAGCGCTGGCTGCTCAGGGTTGAGCTGGCTGCGGTATTCGTTGTAAATGATGTCGAATTCGATGCTCGACAACGGGCCGCCCACCCATTCGGAGGCCAGTTCATTGAGGTAATTAGACAGCTGACTACCGAGCATCTGGGTAAGCGTGTTGAACGCCGAGGCCATGTAATCGCCTCCCTGGATGAAGCCGGCAGCGGTGGAGGGCGGCAGAAACGAGCCGACCACTACTAAGCCAAAGACCTGGCGCGTCAGTTCGTTCTGGTCTTGCCGCAGCAGGGCCAGTTTGCTGTCGGTCAGGGACTTGAGCTGGCCGGTGATGTTGGGAAAGGTCAGGTCGAAGCTGATATTGGGCTTAAAGAGGTCGCCGCGCAGGTGCATGGTAACCACTGCACGAGTGGGGCGATTGGCTTCGGAGGTCAAATTAGGGGCCGTTGCCAGTTCGTCGCGAATGAGGTTGGTCAGTGCGGTGTTTTCGGTGTAAACGGCCTTAAGGTTAATTTGGGCGCCGAAGGGGTCGCCGTACCAGGTGATGGTGCCGCCTTCTTCGACGGTGAAGGGCTTATTAACCCAGTTGAGCAGGGTAAAGAGGTATTCGCCGCGCAGGATGCGGTAGGTGCCGTACATGTTAAAATCGCCTTCGCGAGTGGTAACCATGCGGATGTCGCCCGAGCCGCGGCCTTTGATGATGTCGCCGGCTTGCGCGTCGAAGATGAGTTGTACTTCGGCCTCTTCGGTGATGCTCAGGTTCATCTCCAGCGACAGACCTGAGGCGGCAGGGCGCGGACGTCGGCGGTCAGAAGTTGTTTCAGCAGTATCCGCAATGGCCGGAGCGGCGTTTCGGAAGGTAATGAAATTGATTTCCTGCACGTCGGTACTGGAGGAGCCTACCGGGATGTACAGGCGAGTATCACGTCCGGTGGTGGCGTCAATGCGGATATCCATTTTATCAAAGCTGCCCTTGAAGACGGCGTCGAAGCTCCCCATGGCCTGGCCGTAGAAGAGGTCGTTGTCGCCCTGTCGAGTGTTGAGGATGTGGAAGTTAGGGCTGATGCTTCGGATGCGACAATCCACTTGCCAGTCCTGGAAGTGTTGGTGTCGCAAGCCGCCTGAGATGATGGCAGCATTGCGGCGGGTGGCGTCGAGGATGGTGTCGCCGTCGGCCCAGATGCGGTCATGGGTCAGGATGATGTGTTCGCGCGGAAGGTAGAAGAGGGCTTTGAGGTAGTCCAGTTGGAATTGCCCGTCGGCCCAGGCTTCTCCATTGACGCGGACGCGGTCGAAGGGGCCGCCCAGGTCAATGCGAGCATCGAGCGTGCCGGAGGTTTTGGAGATGTCGGGCACAATGAGTTCGAGCACGCTCAGCGGAAAGGCGCGTGCATAAACGGAGGCCTGGAACTCGCCCGGGCGAATTTCGCCCAGTTCGCTATTGACGTGCGGGCGCGCGTCGGGATTGGGCAAAAAGCCCGCCGAAATGCGCAGGTCGTGCTTGTCGCGATCTCTCAGGTAGAGCAGGGTCAGCAGCGGAGCTTTCCAGTGCGCCATTTCGGCGAAGCCCATGAGCGCCCCCAGCGGCTTTTCATTAGCAAAAATCGTGTCGGTGGTGATGTAGGCCTGCAGATTTTTCAGGTCAAAAATGTCCTCGACTTCGCCGTCTAAGTTGAAGATGTTGCCGCGGTAGGTGATGTTGTCTAAGGGGAAAAAGCGCTCGAAGAAGCTGAGGTCGAAGTTGGCTAAGGCAAAGCGCAGGCCGCGGCCGTCGTTGTGGCTTTCCACCATGACGCGCTTGAGGTCGTGCATCAGGTAGATGTTTTGGGCTTCCCAGTAACCGCGTCGGAAGCGCACGTAGTTGTCTTCCTCCATTTCCCAGCGTTCGTCGAAGAGGGTGAGGGTTGCGGTATTGAAGTGCACGTTCCACATGGAGTCCACCGTCGAGAGTTCGCCTTTGAGGAAGAGTCGCTCGACGACGGAGGTGGTATCTTCGGCTAAGAAGAGGAAGTCAATGCGTTCGGCAGAGAGGTCGCCCTCGAGGCTGAAGTGCCCCAGTGCGCGTCCGGGTGAGAGGTTGGCCCAGGGTAAGTCCACCTTAAGGCGTCCGTTATCGCGGTTGACGCGCCAGACGATTTCGGGCTGATAGGCTTCGGCTTCGCCATAGCGCAGGGCAGGTGCTGAGGCGCGCAGGTCAATCTGGCCGGTGGCTGCGTTGACGCGGGCGTCAAATTGCACCTGTTGGAGCGGCGCCAGCTCGGGTACGAACAGCTGCAATAGGTTGCGCGTGTCCTTGATGCGCAGTTTGACCTGATAGTTGTCCTCTATGGTTGTCGTATCGGGTAGCGACTGACCTATGGCTTGCTGGACGAGGGAAGGGTAATACCGCTGGAGCACAGTCAGCAGGTTGGTCCACAGGCGGTTGACCGTGAAGCGTCCGGTGAGGCTGCCGTCCAGCACATCGGAGAACAGGATAAAGCGCCGCTGACCTCTGGCGCTGGTGGAGGCGCCAAAGGTCAGCGAGTCTAAGCGGTACACCTGTCCGTGCTCTTCCAGTCGGAAATGCCGCAGCACAACAGCGCCGTAGAGGTTGTCCCAGTCGGGTGCGTAGAGTTTCAGATGTTGCACCTTGCCCGAGAGAATCCAGTCGCGCTCGACCAGATTGAGTTCGCACAAGTCTAAGTGCCGGATATCGGCCTTAAAATCAAACTCTGGCGTAGAGTCTTTGAGGCTGACGGTACCGTCGAAGGAAAAGGCGATGTTTCGGTCGTCCATTTCGGCGCGTCCCTTAAAGACGGCCTGTTCGAAGCGCCCGTCGAGTTCGATATTGTGGTAATTGTAGCCTCGGAAATAGAGCGAGTCAATGGTTCCCGTAGCGCGCGTGCGGATGGTGCTGAGCGTCAGGCCTGTTCCTTCGGCAATTTTAAAATTGAAGGAGGCCAGCCCAAATTGGCTATCACCCGTCCAGGCGGCCAGGTCGAAGTCGTGCATTTCTAAGAAACCCGAATAGCGGGCGCGTTCCTGGCCGCCTTCGAGGTCTAATTTCATGTCTAAGCGGCCATAGCCGACGTCGGAGGTGAGGTCTCCGGCCAGAATGTGGTTGGTGCCGAACAGGAGGTGGTAGTACCCGCGGAAGCGGACATTACCCAGCGTATTGAAGTAGTCTGGCGGGTCGAAGCCGGGCAGGATGCGGCGCAGGGTGCGCATGTTGGTTTCGGCGCGCTCGAGGTCGAAGAGCAGGCGCATGCGGTCGCTGCCTTCGGCCAGGTCGTCGCCGTCGAATTTGCCGCGGAGCATCAGGTCCCTACCCGCGCGGACGAAAAGGTTGCGGCCGTTGAGGCTGTTGACGCGCCCATAGACCCAGCCGGAGATGTAGGCTACCAGGTCGCGGTTGTGTTCAAAGAACGTGTTGATTTTCAGGTCGGGGCTGAAAAAAGCGATGTCGCCCAGCCGGATGCGCGCGCCCTCAGCCAATCGCCCATCCAGATAAACGCGGTCGGTAAAGCGTTCGAAGTCGTGGTAGGTGCGGTAGCGCAGGCTGATGGTATCGCTCAGCAGGCTGCCGTTGGTCTGCAGGCGCATGCCGTAAAGGGCTGTGAGCGTATCGGAGACGTGCACCTGGCGGGCCGACAGCTGTTCGATGACGAAGCCACTCTGCTCGCGCGCCTGCAGTTGCTTCAGCTGGCCGCCAAAGACTAAATCGGTACTGGCTGTTACGCTATCGGCCTCTACGGCAATATCGCTGACGAGCAGGTGGTCGAAGTCAATGACACCCTCCAGTGCATGGCGCACAGGGGAGACGTCGAAGCGGTCGAGGGCAAAGCGGCTGTCCTGGAGCAGCAGCTGCCCAATGAAAATTTGCAAGGGCTTGCTGGCCGAAGTGTCGGAAGGCACCTCGGCAGCGGGCGGCGGGCTTTTCGGAGTGGCGGGTGCACCCTCGAATTCTGCCATGGCGAAGCTAGCCCCATCCAGCGCCAGACGCCGCACGCGCAACCGCTGAGCGCCAGGGCTGAAGTCGTCCACCTGCAAGATGCCTTCGCGCAAATAAGCCTCCATGCGCTTGCCGTCAGCGCGGTCGTCCAGCAGGAAATGCACATCGCGCAAATGCAAATGGCGCACACTCAGGCGAAATGCCGAAGGCTCCTCATCGGGTTGAGGAGGCTCTGAGGAAGCGAAGAAGTCCAGAATAAACTGCAGGTTGAGCGCTTCCTTGCCCTCTGCGCGGCGCAAAAAGAAGCGGGCCTGCTCCAGGTCAATCTGGTCGAACTCCAACCGCCCGCTCAACACCGACCACACACCACTGCGCAGCCCGGCCTTGAGCGCACCGGCATACAAGAGCGTATCGCCCTGCTGGTCAGATACGTATAGCCGGCTGAGTTCCACGCCGTCCACCAACGACAGATACACGTAGCCGACCGACACCTCTGCACCCCAGGCTTTGGAAAGCGCCGAGGCCACCCGGCCCACTAACCAGTTCTGCACAGGCGGAAACTGGAGGATGAAGCCAATAACTATGAATAGGCTGATGCTCCAGAAAAGCACTTTTTCCACAACGGCCCACACACGCTGCCCCCACGAGCGCGCCTGAGGCGGCTCGGGCTGGGGGGCCTCTTCGGGCGGAGGGAGGGGCGTGTGCTCGGGCATGGTGACGCGGTACGGTGATGGGTGGCTGGATGGGTGGCCAAACAAGTTTGGCCGGCACTTTGCCAAACAAGTTTGGCTGTTACGGGTTAGCGGAGGCGGAAGCTGGAGGCGCCTAAGAGGCCTTTGTCGCAGTAAATAGCCACAACATAGCTGCCGGCTTTAAGGCGGTCTTCCAACTGATAGGAGAATGACATGCGTTGCGTGGTTTCCAGCACGACCTGCTTGGCTTGTTGAGCCTGTATCTCGACCGGGCCGGTAGGCGCATACACGGTGGTCTGGATGGGATTGGCAGCAGGAATGGGTTTGCCTTTATCGTCGGTAACGACCAGGTAGAGTTTTTGTGGGCCCTGATATGCTGGCGGCACGTCCACCAGGTCGAAGCTGATGAGCAACTCGCGCGCCTGACGGGCTTTGGTCACCAATTTATCTGCCCGACGCACCACTTCGACGCGGAACGACGTAGCGCGAAACTGCGCCGATTGGGTTTTGCGGATTTGCTCTTCGAGCTGCTTGGCGATGTCCTCTACGCGGCCCTGCAGTTGGGTGTTTTCCTCCGTCAGGCGCTGGTTTTCTTCGCGCAGCTGGCGGTTCTCTTCGCGCAGTAGCGTGATGATGGTCTCATACTCGGCGCGGATTTTTTTCAAATCCTCTATTTGCTTCTCTAAGGCCTTCACCTCGCGGCTGGCATCGGATTTTATCTGCTTGATGACAATTTCTTTCTGTTCAATAATTGTAGCGGATTGAGCAACCTGCCCTTGCAGGCTTTCGTTTTCGGTGCGCAGTGCGGCATAGTCCTGCGAAAGGTTATCTAATTCCTGTTCCAATTGCGCTTTCACCTGGGTCAGGGAATCCACCAGTGCCTCTTGCTGGCGAAGGCTTTTCTGGTACTCCTGGCTTTTATTCCAGAACACCCAGCCGATGGCCGCCGAGGCCAACAGGAGCAGGGTAACGATGATGGCATAGATGCGAGAATTTCCCGTCGTGCTCATAGTGTGTGCTGCAAGTTAGAATGAAGAATGAAAAAATAAACCGTTAAAAAGATACACATTTATTTGCCGTTGTGGGCCTCTGTGGTCTTGCCTTTTGGGGCCTTTTCGCCAACGGCAAAAGCGGCTCAAACAGACAAATTTTTCATCAGAATGCGGTTATTTTTTTGTGAAAAAAACCGACGGCTAACCGACGAAAGGCTGCACGTGCAGCTGGCGCGTATCGGCCTGAAAGGCCAGCAAATGGCCCAGACCTTTATCGCTGTGTGTGGGCGCATAAACGCAGCCGTTGTCTAAGTTGAGGTATTTCTGTTGGGTTAAAAGTTGGAGTTGCTGTTCGATGGTCTCCAGTGGCATAGGCGTGTGTCCGTGCAGGAGGATGCGATTGCCCAGCCATTCGTAATTGATATCGCCGTACCATCGGCGTGCCCACAGCAGAGAAATGGTATCCTCCAAAGGGTCAGGGAAGTAGAAATTCACCCCGGCATGAACGCACAGATAGCCTTCTGTTTCGTACCACAGGGGCATGGATTGAAAGAACTTCATGTACTTTTCAGGAATATCTTCGGGTTTGCTGACGCCGAAGCTTTCCAAGGTTTGTGGTCCGCCGTTGAGTTCGAGCCAGTTTTCCCGGCAGTAGCGGTCTTCGAGGGCATCTAAAATCATTTGCTCGTGGTTGCCGCGCAGGCAGACGGTGTGGATGCCCGACGCCTGCAATTGCCACGCGGTGTCCACGACGCCTTTGCTGTCGGGGCCGCGGTCTACGAGGTCGCCCATGAAAACCACAGCGTCGCCCGCTTTCAGATTCAGGCGCTCCAACAGGGTCTCCAATGTGCGGCGGCACCCGTGCACATCGCCGATGAAGTAAGTAGGCATAGGCAATGGATTACTTAGATTTCTGCTTGTTGAGCCGCTCTAACGCTTCTTTGGGTTCGGCGTAGTTGGGCGACATTTTGCTGGCTTGCATATAGTCGGCGCGAGCGGCTTCGGGGTTGCCCATGAGTTCGCTGGTCAGGCCGCGGTAGTAGTAGGCCATGACGAAAAGCGGGTCGGTCTTCACGGCAAGGTTGAAGTGGTCGTAGGCCTTGCTCATGGAGTCTAATTCCAGGTAAATCATGCCCATGTCGAAGTAGGCATTGGAGTAATCGGGGTTGCGCCGCACGATGTCGCGGTAGATGTCGAAGGCCTGGTCAAATTCGCCGCGCACTTTGTGGAAGACAGCCTTAAACTCGCGGGCCTCCAGATTGGTCGAGTCCACGCGCAGCACGTTGTCGAAGCACTGCAGGGCCAGGGGATTGTCCTGGTTCAAGTAGATGCGGCCCATGAACATCCAGGCATCGGCATTTTCGGCGTCGTACTGGACGGCTTTCTTAAAGGAAGCGAGTGCTTTGGTGGTGTCGCCCATGTCTAAGGCCACGCGCCCGGCCATGAAGAAGGCTTCGGGGTGTTGCGGCTGCAGGCGGAAGATGCGGTCGAGGGTGGCTAAGGCGTCGCCGTGCTGGCGCACGATGAGTTGAAACTCGCTCAGTTTGAGCAACGTAGGGATGCGCTCCGGGAATCGCTCGGCGGCCAATTTCAGGACATCAATGGCGCGTTTGGAGTCGTTAGGGCGCGCGTAGTCAATCAGCACATCGGCCAGCAGATGGTAATACTCTGGTTTCATTGAGTCTATGCTCATGGCCGTTTTCAGGTCGGCTAAGGCTTCGTCGAAGCCATCCAGCTGGTAATAGATTTCGGCGCGCAGGTAGTAGAGCGAGTCGTTTTTGGGCTCTTGCTCAATGAGGCGCGTCAGGCGCGCTATCTCCGGATCGGTCGCCAGGTGCAAATAGGCTTCCGGGGCTTTTTTGGAGTCGCTCTTGCAGGCCAAAAAGAGCAAGCCCCCGAATAGCACAAGAAAACCGGCTAATCTACAGGCTACGGCACTCTCTATAAGGCGCCATGTTGATACGGTCAAATACCGCATTGCTACTTTTTTCATGTCTCTTTGTTTCTTCGTGTCTTAGTAGTAAAAACAACCCGGAGAAAATTCTTCAGACCTTTGTAGTGAGAACACGTCCCGGCAAAGGTAAACAACAAACGCACAGCGCCGTTTTACGGCTATTTTAAGCCGAAACATGGAACTCTATTACCGCGAATTTGGGCAGGGCACGCCGGTAGTCATCCTGCACGGCCTATTTGGCTTTTCGGACAACTGGCAGACGCTGGCCAAAGCCCTTTCCGAAGACCACCTCGTCATCACGCCCGACCTGCGCAATCACGGTCGCTCACCGCACGCGCCCACACATTCGTACCCCGAAATGGCCGAAGACCTGCGCGCTTTTCTGGACAGCCACGGCATTTACGCCACCGCTCTCATCGGCCATTCGATGGGCGGCAAGGTGGCCATGCAGTTCGCGCTCGAACACCCCGACCGCGTGGAGCGATTGGTCGTGGTGGACATCGCTCCGGGCGCCGCCGAAAGCAATCACGAGGGCATCTTTGAGGCGCTTTTATCCCTGAATATCAACGAACTGAAGACACGAGAAGAGGCCGACGCTATGCTTCGGCAACGCATCCCGGAGGCGAGCATCCGGCAGTTTTTGCTCAAAAACCTGACGCGGAACCCCGACGGGTCGTTTGCCTGGAAGATGAACCTGCCGGTGCTGTGGGCGCATTACGCCGACATTCTGGCGCCGGTGCGGGGCGAGCCGTTTGACAAACCGACCCTCTTTATACGCGGCAGTCGCTCCAAATACATCCAGGACGACGACCTCCCACTCATTCGCACGCTGTTTCCGCAGGCGCGTGTGGAGACCATCGAGGGCGCCGGACACTGGGTGCACGCCGACAAGCCGCAGGAGCTGCTGGCGCTGTTGCGCGCGTTTTTAGCCTCCCATTAGTGGGGCCTTATGCTCGTCGAAGCGGCACGGCTTAGTCCACGTTGTCGTGCAGGTAGCTGTTGCCGTTAGGGCGTATTTCGATGTCGTCGTCTTCGATGGAGAGCGTCCATTCCGACATTTCGCGCGCATTGGACTCGGGCACGTCATCGAGTTTGAGGCCCTGACGCAGGTAAGCGGGCTGGTTTTCCAACTCGATGATGGTTTGCGGCGAGTTGAGTTTGACCACATTAAGTGGCCGGCTCTGGGCTTCCTGGCGTCGGCGCTGCGCTTCGATGAGCCGCTGACGGCGTTCTTCAGGCGTCAGGTCGGGCGCGGGTGCACTGTTGGGTTTTAAGAACGGCTCGTCGGATTTGGAGCGGGCGCTGTCCACAGTGGAGCGCACGCTATCGAAGTCGAACTCGATGGTAGGTGCCTTTTTGGGCGTTTCCGGTTCTTCGTCGGCCTGGGCGGTGATGGTGGCCAACGAAGGTTTGGGCGCCTCTTCGTCCAAATGCAGCACTTGCTTGCTGCCAGCAGATGCCGGCGTTTGTGCGCGCGTTGCGGTGGGGGGCGCCTGGGGCATTTTGCGCGAAGCCTCGAAGCCGGTGGCAATGATGGTTACGCTGATTTTCTCGCCCAGCCGCTCATCGAAGCAGTTGCCCCAAATGAGGTTGGCGTTTTCACCGGCCTCTTGCTGGATGAACTCCGTTATTTCGAAGATTTCATCCATGGTGGCCTCTTTGGTGCCGGAGGTGATGTTGACTAAGATGTTTTTGGCGCCAAAGATGTTGTTGTCTTCGAGCAAGGGCGAGTTGAGGGCTTCGTCCACGGCGCGGCGGGCGCGTCCGTCGCCCTCGACAGCAGCAGTGCCCATGACGGCCACGCCGGAGCCGCGCATGACGGTGTTGACGTCCTCGAAGTCCACGTTGACGTAGCCGGGCACAGTGATGATTTCAGCGATGCCTTTAGCAGCCGTGCACAGGATGCTGTCGGCTTGCGAAAAGGCCGTCGAGACCCCCATGTTGCCGTAGATGAGGCGCAGCTTGTCGTTGCTGATAACGACCAGGCAGTCCACGTTTTTGCGGAGTTCTTCCAGACCCTCGTAGCCGTTGTTGACGCGGATGCGGCCCTCGAAAGAGAAGGGCAGGGTAACGATGCCCACCGTCAGGATGCCCATTTCCTGCGCCGTTTTGGCAATGATGGGCGCCGCACCCGTGCCGGTACCACCGCCCATGCCGGCGGTGATGAAGACCATTTTGGCACCGTCGTCTAAGAAGCGCTTGATTTCTTCGATGCTTTCCATGCAGGCGCGCTTGCCGATTTCGGGTTTGCTGCCTGCGCCGCGGCCCTCTGTCAGGCTGGCACCCAGCGGAATTTTCACCGGCACCGGGCTGAGGCTCATAGCCTGCGCATCGGTGTTGCAAATGGCGTAGTCCACGCCGACGATGCCTTGCTTGTACATGTAGGTAACGGCATTCGAGCCGCCGCCGCCCACGCCAATGATTTTTATGATGGAAGGCTCTTCCTTGCGGTTTAAATCGAACAACATAGCGTCGAAAATTTTAGAAGGTGAACGAACGACGCTGCCCCCGGCCCGAGGGCAGCGGCTCTATTTCTTGAAATCAATGTCGGGTTCGGCCTCGAACCACTCTTTGGTTTTGCGCAAAACGTTGTCTAACCAGCTGGCCGGCTTTTCTTCCGCCACGTTAGAAGGCTCTTTCTGGCTGGTAGCGGCCTGTGCTTCGGCGAGCTTTTCCTGGCGGCGGACATCGTCTAACCCCCTGAGCAACAGGCCGATACCGGTGCTGAAGATGGGGCTGTTGACGCTTTCGCGGTAGCCGTGGGCCAGGTGCTCGACGGGCAGGCCGATGCGGCAGCTCATGCCGGTGTGCAGTTCGGCCAGCTTGTCAGCGTGTTGCAGCAAGGCACCGCCGCCGGTGAGGACGATGCCACCGATGAGCTTGCGTTCGTAGCCGCTGCGCCGAATTTCCCACAGGACGTAGTCGAAGATTTCCTCCATACGCGCCTGGATGATGCGCGCCAGGTTCTTCTCACTGATTTCCTTGGGGTCGCGCCCGCGCAGCCCTGGGATGGTGATGATGCGGTTGTCGTAAACCTCCGAGGCCAGCGCCGAGCCAAAGCGCACTTTGAGCTTTTCGGCTTGCGGTTGCAGCACCGTGCAGCCCTCTTTGATGTCAGAGGTAACCACGTTGCCCCCGAAAGGAATGACCGCCGTATGGCGGATGATGTTTTCGTGGAAGACCGTGATATCGGTGGTGCCGCCGCCGATGTCCACCAGTGCTACACCGGCCTGGCGCTCCTCTTCGTAGAGCACGGCCTCAGCGCTGGCGATGGGTTCCAGCGTCAGGTCGGCCACCTTCAGCCCTGCCTTTTCGATGCAGCGGTAGAGGTTGTTGATGGCCGTTATCTGGCCGGTGATGATGTGGAAATTGGCCTCCAGCCGCACGCCACACATGCCGATGGGGTCAGAAATGCCCTGCTCGTTGTCCACCGTAAATTCCTGCGGGAAGACGTGGATGATTTTGTCACCCGGCGGCAGCACGAGCTTGAACATGTCGTTGACTAAGCGGTCAATGTCGCGCCGCGCGATTTCGGTATGGTCGTTTTCGCGCGTCAGAATGCCGCGATGCTGCAGGCTTTTGATGTGCTGGCCCGCAATGCCGACATAGACGGTGTGAAACTTCATACCGGCCTGCCGCTCGCAGATGTCCACTGCCTCGCGGATGGCATTGACGGTCTTTTCAATGTTGCTGACAACACCGCGCAGTACGCCGGTGCTTTCGACTTTTCCTACGCCAAGGATTTCGAGCTTTCCATGCGCGTCCCGGCGCCCGGCTAAGCAGCACACTTTCGTGGTGCCAATATCGAGCGCAACAACCACATCGGTTGCTTGTGGTGCTAATTCGGTCATGGTGTGCAAAGGTTACGTGAAAAAATAAGTTTCCTGCCGTTGTTGTCCTTTGCACCCTTCCTGTATTCCCGGGCACAAAGGTAATGTGCTGTTGTTATTGATATACAGTTTTTTACGAGAAATCGCATAAGCCATCTGTTTTGTCTTATCGCCGACAGACCACCTGGCCGTCGTATTTGAGCGAAAGGGTCTGGTACTTGCGCCAGCCCGCATAGGGCATGCCTTCCTGATAGAATGTTTTCAGACGCTTCAATTTGTCTTCCACATTCCGCAGGTTGCCCAGCAGGATTTTCTGGTCACCAATGAGCGGTATGAGCGTGAATTCGCCCGCCTGATTAAGGTGTATTTGCTGAATGAATACCGACCACACAGGGTCGTCTTGTAGCAATAGGGCTAACTGAAAAACTTCTTTGAGCGTGTTTTTCTTCTTCATTAAAAAATCCGGCGCATACGGGGCGATGCTGCCCGTGGCCACCAGCACACGCGGCGTATGCAGCGGTGAGAACGGCATCATGGCGCCGGTTTTGTCTAAGTAGTAGTTGCCGCCGTTGTTGTCTAACACGCGCAGCACCGGTTCGCGCTGCTTGACGCGCAGGTGCAGCACATTGTCTTGCGACACATACGCATCGGCCGCAACCACGAATGGGTCCTCTTCTACCACCGTTTCTATGCGGTGCAAATCGAGCTGGCCAATCTCGGTGCTCCGCAGGGTATTGCCGAAAGCCAGCACCAAGCGCTGACGCACCTCGCGCTCGCTCAGCAAACTGGCGCCACTCTCCAATGGGCGAATGTCTATCTGTATTTCCGTCGTGAAATCGTGCCGCCGACGCGACACCGACGACAACAGAATAATACCCACTGCGACCAAAAAAAGCCACAGGGCAATCCGCTCATATCGAATAGGCGGCAAACGGTAATTTAATAAATCAGATAAACGCATATTCCTAAGTACCGGCCAAACTTGTTTGGCCCCAATTTTCAAATATTCAACCGCTCTGCCAGCGGTCGTACCAACGTATCAATATCCCCCGCCCCCATGGTGAGCACCATATCCGGCATTCGCCGGCCCACCTGCCAGACGAGGTCTTCTTTGCGCACGAGATGTTTGTCTTTGAGTTTCATTTTGTCCAAAATCAGTTGAGCGCTTACGCCCGGTATGGGTTGTTCGCGCGCCGGATAGATGGGCAGCAGGAAGCAGGCGTCCAGCAGGTCGAGCGCAGCGGCGAAGTCGTCGGCGAAGTCGCGCGTTCGCGAGTAGAGGTGTGGTTGAAAGACGCCGACGAGTTCGCGGTCGGGGAAGAACATGCGCGCGGCCTGGATGGTAGCGCGGATTTCGGCGGGGTGGTGTGCGTAGTCGTCCACGAAGATGATGTCGGGCTGGCGCAGGATGAACTCGAAGCGGCGTTTGACGCCTCGGAATTCGGACAGGTAATAGCGCATCCCGTCTTCGTTGGCCCCGGCGGTGTGGGCAGCACCCCAGGCGGCTAAGGTATTTTCCACGTTGTGGCGGCCCGGCAGCGCCAGTTGCAGGTTCGGATAGGTAGCACTCGGGGTTTGAATGTTGAAAACGACGTAGCCGTCTTTGATGTGGATATCTTTTGCCTGGATATCGCCGGCTTCGATGCCGAAGGTGAAGGCGTGGCGTCCGCTTTGGCGCAGCGTGTCGGCTACGTCCTCTAAGGGCAAGCCGTGTTTGTAAAAGAGCGTTCCGCCCGGTTTTATTTGTAAGGCAAACTGTTTGTATGCGGCTATCACAGCTTCGGGCGAGCCGTAGATGTCTAAGTGGTCGGGGTCGAGCGAGTTGATGACGGCGATTTCCGGCTCTAAGTGCAAGAACGAGCGGTCGTATTCGTCGGCTTCTACCACGACCCAGTCGCTGTGGCCCAGGATGAAGTTGCTGTCGAAGTTGACGGCGATGCCGCCGAGGAAGGCCGTAGGCGAGATGTCGCCGTTTATCAGGAACCACAGGGCGAGGGTCGAGGTGGTGGTTTTGCCGTGGGTGCCGGCGATGGCGATGCAGCGTTTGCCGCGGCTGATGAGGCCCAACACTTCGGCGCGTTTCAGGATGGGGTAGCCGCGCTGGCGCAGCCAGACGAGTTCGGCGTGGTCGGTGGGCACGGCGGGTGTCCAGACGACTAAGTCCACGTGTTCTGGGATGCGGCTGATGTCTTCCTGGTAATGGATGTGCATGCCCTCTGCCGCCAGCGCGCGCGTCAGGTCGGTTTCGGTGCGGTCGTAGCCGTGCACTTCGGCGCCCAGATGGCGGAAGTAGCGCGCCAGGGCCGACATGCCGATGCCGCCGATACCGATGAAGTAGATTGTCTTGACGTCTTGCAGTTTCATAGCGCTTGCGGGTGGTTTATGCAGTTGGCGAGGCGTTTGTGGCCTGTTCGCACAGGCGCAACGCCTCGAGGGCGATGGCTTCGGCGGCATTGGGGCGGGCAAAGGGTTTCAGGTGTTCGCGCAAGGCGGCCTGGCGCTGAGGGTCGTCGAGCAGGGCCATTGCTTCAGGCAGCAGGCGCTCTGCAGCTTCGGCGTCGGGCACGAGCAGGGCGGCGCCACGTTTGGCCAGCGCTTCGGCGTTGCGCGTCTGGTGGTCTTCGGCCACGTTGGGCGAGGGCACGAGCACGGCCGGCTTGCCCACGACGGCCAATTCGCTGATGGTCAGGGCACCGGCGCGGGCAATGACCACATCGGCAGCAGCATAGAGCAGGTCCATGCGCTCGATGAACGGCCGCAATTGCACATTGGGCAGGCGCGCCGTTGCGCAGTCGCGGTATTGCTTTTCGTAGTAGCGCCCGCATTGCCACAGCACCTGTACGTCGGGACGTTGGGCCAGCAGGTCGGCGCTCCGGGCCATGGCCTCGTTGAGCGTGCGCGCACCCAGACTGCCGCCAACGACGGCCAGCGTCTTGCGGCCTTCTTTCAGGCCATAGAAGGCCAGCCCTTCGGCGCGCTTCGAGGCGACTTCCAGCAGGTCAG
This sequence comes from uncultured Saprospiraceae bacterium, assembly GCA_964646615.1. Taxonomy (GTDB): domain Bacteria; phylum Bacteroidota; class Bacteroidia; order Chitinophagales; family Saprospiraceae; genus M3007. The sequence continues at coordinate 23,004 of CAZYEV010000002.1, read as the reverse complement.
CGCGCACCGGGTTGCCGGTAAGTACGATGCGCTCGGCCGGGAAGTAGCGCTCCATGCCTTCGTAGGCCACGCACACGCGCTGCGCCCGGCGGGCCAGCTGCCGGTTGGCGATGCCGGCATACGAATTGGCCTCGTGGATGAGCGTCGGCACGCCCATGCGCTGGCTGACGCGCAGGGCCGCCCACGACGCATAGCCTCCCGTGCCGATGGCCACATCCGGCCCAAAGTCGCGCACAATGCGCCGGGCCGCCTGCCAGCTGCGCCACAATTTGAAGGGCAGGGCCAGGTTTTGCCGCAGGCTGTTCCACGAAAGGCCGCGCTGCAAACCGGCAATGTCAATGCCCACAATGCGATAGCCGGCCTGCGGAATGCGCTCCATTTCCATGCGGCCATTGGCCCCCACGAACAAGAACTCCGCCTCTGGGCGCAGGCGCCGCAGCGCGTCGGCAATGGCAATGGCCGGGAAGATGTGCCCTCCCGTGCCGCCGCCGCTAATCAATATGCGAAGTTGCTTGCTCATGATTTCACCGCTTCGTCTAATTTTTCGATGTAACGCGACACGCTCAAAATGATGCCCACCGAAATGGCGCTGAACACCAGACTGGTACCGCCTTTGGAAACAAACGGCAGCGTCAGGCCCGTCGTCGGCACTAAGTGCACCGACACAGCGATATTGGCCAGCGCCTGAATGGTGATGAGCAGGCTCAGCCCGATGGCCAGAAAGGCGCCAAAGACCTTCGGGCTTCGCGTAACAAGCACGACCGTTCGGAAGAACAGCAGCACATAAAGCCCCAGCACCACCAGCCCGCCCAGCAGGCCGTATTCCTCGCAAATGATGGGGAAGATGAAGTCGTTTTGCGAATAGGGCAGGTAGTTGCGCGAAACCGAGTTGCCCGGCCCTACGCCCAGCAGACCGCCGCGCGCAATGGCAATTTTGGCCTGCTCCACCTGATAACCGCCGTTTTCGTCGTGCAAGAAGGTGTTCACGCGGCTAATCCACGTATCCACGCGCACCACATCGGGCGCCGAGCGGCCAATGGCAATGAGCAGCGCCAGCGTTACTATGCCCAACAGAATGAGCAAGAAAATATACTTGTAATGCACCCGCCCAATGAACATCAGCACTAAGCAGGTAAAAAACAGAATGGCCGCCGTCGAAAGATTGGCCGGCGCTATCAGGCCGCAAACGATGATAACCGGCACGATGATGGGCATGAAAGCGTCCTTGAAGGACTTGATGTAATCCTGCTTTTTGGTCAGTTCACGCGCTACATAGATGATGAGCGCCAGTTTGGCCATATCCGAAGGCTGAAAGCCAAAAGACAAAAAGGGCAGCTCCAACCAGCGCGAAGCGTCGTTGACGCTCTTGCCCATCGCCAGCGCCAGTACGAGCAGCGGTACAGAGATGATCATCAGATAAGAGCTCACTTGCTGGTAGCGTCGGTAGTGAATGTAATGGGCCAACCAGACCAGCCCCAAGGCGACCACTACATGCAGGAAGTGGTTGATAAAATACGACGTTGTGCTGCTGGCTCGTCCCTGCCACGTCAGAGCCCCTGCAGTGGAATACACGGCCAATAGGCCAATAAAGCTCAGCAGCACAACGACCATCCAGATGGCGCGGTCGCCTTTGATGCCAGCAGTTATTTGTTGAATAAGAAACGTCATGAAGTGGTTAGTTAGCGGTTTTTTTGAACGAGTGTCAGCACCGCCTGGCGAAACTGGTTGCCGCGGTCTTCGTAGTTTTTGAACAAATCGAAGCTGGCGCATGCCGGGCTGAGCAGCACGGTGTCGCCCGGTTGGCTCAGGCGTGCGGCGGCGGCTACGGCCTGTTCGGCGCTGCGGGCTTCTTCTATGGGCTTGCCCAGGGGCTGGAAGGCTTGAAGCAGTTTGCTGTTGTCGGCGCCCAGGAACACGAAAGCGCGCACCTTTTCGCGGGCCAGCGGCAGCAGCGGGGTGTAGTCGTTGCCCTTGTCGGTGCCGCCCACAATCCAGACTGTGGGCGTTTTCATGGCCTGCAGGGCGTATTGGGCGGCCTCCACGTTGGTGGCTTTGCTATCGTTGATCCAGGTGATGCCGTTGGCCTGGGCCACCAGTTCCATGCGGTGTGCCGGCGGTGTGTAGGTGAGCAGCCCTTCTTGTATTTTGTCGGGGGCAGCCTTCATGAGCAGGGCCATGCGCACGGCGAAGTAGGCGTTCATGGCGTTGTGCGGCCCGAGCAGTCGGCTGCCGTTGAGGTCGAATACGGTTCGGCCTATGCGTATCTGCCCGTCTATGATGTCGCGCGGGTGTAGGGCTATCACGGCGGCTCCGCTCCAGTAGGGGTGACGGGTCATGTAGTCCACGGTTACGGCATCGGCGGCGTTGTAGAGGAAGGCATCGCGCATGCGTTGGTTTTTGCGGATGCGGAATTTGGCCGCGGCGTAGCGCTCCATGTCGTAGTTGTAGCGGTCTAAGTGGTCGGGCGTGATGTTGAGCAGGGCGGCGACGTTGGGCTTGAAGCGCTCGATATCCTCCAGTTGGAAGCTGCTTACTTCGAGCACGAAGATGCGCGAGCGGTCGCGATTGCCCTGGCGCAGGTGCTGGCAGACTAATTCGGCGAAGCTGTTGCCTACGTTGCCCGCCAGGTACACGTTCAGCCCCGCCGTGCGCATCAGGTGATGCGTCAGCGTGGTTGTGGTGGTCTTGCCGTTGGTGCCCGTGATGGCCACCATGCGGCACGGCCCCACAAAGCGAGCGGCGAACTCGATTTCTCCGATGACGGGCACGTTGTGCACCCGAAAGGCCTTGAGCACAGGGGTATCCTGCGGAATGCCCGGGCTTTTTACCACCCATTGCACCCAGTCCACCGAGCGGCGGCCCAACAGCCACGGCAGGGTGTGTCCGCCGCTTTCGTAAGGGATGCCCGCTTCGTCCAGGCGCTTGCGGTATTCTGGCCGGATTTCTCCTGCATCCGACACACGCACCTCAAAACCCAGGTGCCGGGCCAACAGGGCTGCCCCCGTGCCGGACTCTCCCGCGCCAAGAATTACGATGTGTTGTTTGCCCATGCCTACCGAATTTTAAGCGTAATAACCGCCAGCACTGCCAGCAGAATTTGCACAATCCAGAAGCGCACCGAGATGGTAACCTCGTGGTAGCCTTCCTTTTGAAAATGGTGATGCAAGGGCGCCATTTTGAAAATTCGACGGCCCTCGCCGTATTTCTTTTTGGTGCGTTTGAAGTACCACACCTGCAAAATGACCGACAGGTTTTCCACCAAAAACACCCCGCACAGGATGGGGATGAGCAGCTCTTTGCGCAGCACAATGGCTAAGGCCGCGATGATGCCGCCCAGCGTCAGGCTGCCCGTGTCGCCCATGAAGACGCGCGCCGGAAACACATTGTACCACAAAAACCCGATGCACCCGCCCAGCAGGCAGGCCGAAAACACCACCAGCTCGCCCGTGTGCGGCAGGAAGAGGATTTTCAGATAATCCGCCGCCACCGCGTTACCGCTCAGAAAGGCCATGATGCCCAGCGACATGATGACAATGGCCGAAACGCCCGCTGCCAGCCCGTCCAGGCCGTCGGTCAGGTTGGCTCCGTTGCTCACCGCTGCAATGACGAACACCGTCATGAGCAGAAACACAATCCACACTAAGCGGCCGGCATTGTCGCCCAAAAACCACAGCAGGCGCGAGTAGTCGAGTTCGTTGTTCTTGAAAAACGGCACGTTCGTAATCGGCGCTTTGGCATGTACCAGCTCCTTGTAGGTGTCGGGGCCGGTCTTTACATAAACGTACTTCTTGATTTCATAACCGTGCTGAAGGGCCTTTTCGGGTTCCATGCGCACCACCACGTCGTCGCTGGCCAGCATCGTGATGCCAACGATGAGGCCCAGGCCGACCTGACCGAGGATTTTGAAGATGCCTTTCAGGCCTTTTTTGTCTTTTTTGAAGACCTTGATGTAGTCGTCCACAAATCCAATGACGCCCATCCAGAGCGTGGCCGTGATCATGAGCAGGATGTAAACGTTGTCCAACCGCGCCAGCAACAAGCACGGGATGAGCGTGGCCGCAATGATGATGATGCCGCCCATCGTAGGCGTGCCCGCCTTCAGGTTTTCGCCCTGCAGACCCAAATCGCGCACCGTCTCGCCTATCTGCAAGCGCCGCAGCAGGTTAATGATGCGCTTGCCGATGACCAACGAGATGAGCAGCGACAGGATCATCGCCGCCCCCGCCCGAAACGAGATAAACTGAAACAAACCCGCCCCCGGCAGGTCAGTCATCTCGGATAGCCATTGAAAAAGGTGGTAAAGCATCTATGTGGATTTTCAATTTCCCAGTAACCGCCAAACTTGTTTGGCCGAAAAATGCCGGGGCGATTTTCCATCGCCCCCGGCGTTGTCCAAAAAAATAGTCCCTCCACTATTTTTCCTTAGCGATGGCCTGGCCCTGAGCCGTGCTATCGCTGAGTCCCAGATAGGTTTGCAGGACGAGTTTATCATCGAAAGCGTGTTTGACTCCGTTGATTTCCTGATACTTTTCGTGTCCTTTTCCGGCGACGAGGATGATGTCGCCGGGTGCGGCCATTCGGCAGGCGGTTTTGATGGCCTGTTCGCGGTTTTCGATAGTGATCGTGCGCGTGCGGTCGTCGGGCGAGAGGCCCGCTTCCATGTCGTGTAGGATGGCGTAAGGGTCTTCGGTGCGCGGGTTATCGCTGGTCAGGATGGCCTGGTCGCTCATTCGGGCGGCGATTTGGGCCATGATCGGGCGTTTCGTTTTATCGCGGTCGCCGCCGCAGCCGATGATGGTAAAGATGCGAGCGGGTCGGCGGCGAAGTTGTTGGATGGTTTCCAGCACGTTTTGCAGGGCGTCGGGGGTGTGGGCATAGTCCACGATGCCGATGCGGGGCGGTTGGCTGTTATCCCGGATGACCTCGAAGCGGCCTTCGGCGCCGGTGAGGTCGCTGAGTGCCGTCAGGACGGGTTCTTTTTCCAAGTCCAACAGGCTGGCTACGGCATAGGCTGCGGTGAGGTTGTAGGCATTGAATACGCCGACCAGTCGGGCGTGCAGTTGGGCGCCGTCTATGTCTAAGTGCAGGCCGGTCAGGGCGTTGTCCAGCACTTTGGCTTTGAAGTTGGCCAGTGTTTTGAGCGCGTAGGTGTAGTGTCGGGCGCGCGTGTTTTGCAGCATGAAGGTGCCGTTTCGGTCGTCGGCATTGACGAGGGCAAAGGCCGAGGGCGGCAGGTCGTCGAAGAGCAGTTTTTTGGCGTTGCGGTAGTTGGCGAAGGTGCCGTGGTAGTCTAAGTGGTCGTGTGTCAGGTTGGTGAACACCGCTCCGGCGAGGTGGATGCCGGCGATGCGGCGCTGGTGGATGGCGTGGCTGCTGGCTTCCATGAACACTTCGGTGCAGCCGGCGTCGGCCATCTGGCGCAGCAGTGCCTGCAGGCTGACGGCGTCGGGGGTAGTCAGGGCGCTGGGTATGGTTTGTTGGCCGATGCGGTTTTCCACCGTGCCGATGAGGCCTGCCTTGCGGCCCAGGGCGGTGAAGAGCTGGTGCATGAGCGTGGTAGTGGTCGTCTTGCCGTTGGTGCCCGTAACGGCCACGACGCGCATCTGGCGCGAGGGGTGGCCGTAGAAGGCCGAAGCCAGATGCCCCAGCGCCTCGGCGGCATTCTTGACGGTTACAAAGGCCAGCAGCGCCGGCTGTTCCAGCCCTTCCGGCCAGTATTCGGCAACAATGGCCGCAGCGCCGCGCTCTAAGGCCTGGCCGATAAACTGATGCCCATCTACCGAAACGCCGCGCATAGCCACAAAGCAGTCGCCCGGTTCTACGCGCCGGCTGTCGAACTGAATAGCGCGCACCTCCGTATCCGACGGGTAGTAGGCGCTGTGTAGCCCGGGCACACTGTTCAAGAGTTGTTCCAGCAGCATGGCGGTCGTTCAGTTGAGGGTTAGGGTGATGATGGGGCGGCCCTGAATGGGCGTTCCCGGCGATAGGCTTTGGCCCACGACCTTGCCCACGCCCTTAATGCGGACGCGGCAGCCGCGGTTTTCCAACAGCGGCAGGGCATCTTTGAGGCCCATGCCGATGACAGAAGGCACCAGCTGCTCCGACACGATGCGCGGCAGCACCAGCAGCGAGTCGTTGCGCGCCGTCAGCACGCCATAGGCGGGCCAATTGCGCTCGATATAGGCCTCCAGTTCAAGCCAGCGAAGGGCAGCCTTCAGGTCTTCGCCTTTGCCGGCATCTAAGGCAGGCAGTTGGGCCGTTTCCAGGCGTGGGCGCTCGCCGCGGTTGACGGGCGGGTGCAGTTCGGGCTTGAGAGCGAAGCACTTATCCGCGATTTCGCGGAACACAGGTGCTGCCGCTTCGGCGCCGTGATAGCCGCCGCGTTTGGGTTCGCTGATGACCACGATGCACGAATACACCGGATTATCGGCCGGGAAATAGCCGCAGAACGTGGCCTGGTAGCGGATGCCACCGCGGGCTTTGAACTTGTGGTAGTTCAGCTGCGTGGTGCCCGTTTTGCCTGCGATGCTGTACAGGCTGGGGCGGATGTTGCGCGCCGTACCCGTTTCCACCACCTCGCGCATCAGCTCGCGTGCGCGGGCGATGGTGTTGCGGCTGGCGATACGGCTGTCGAGCACCGTCGGCTTGAAGACTTTCAGCGGCTCGCCGTCGCGCTCGATGCGCTCCACTAAGTACGGCTTCATGCGGCGGCCGTTGTTGGCCACCGAATTATAAAAGGTGAGCGTTTGCAGCGGTGTGAGCAGCACCTCGTAGCCGATGCTCATCCAGGGCAGTGTGGTGCCCGACCAGCGCGCTTTAGGGTCACCCGGCGTCTTGATGTACGGCGGTTCTTCGCCGCCCACTTCGATGCCGGTGGGCTGATGCAGGCCGAATTGCTGCAGGCGCTCCACAAACGCTGAGGCGCGGCGTGTGTCGCCGTAGTAACGCTGCACCAGAGTAGCCGTGCCCACATTTGACGACTGAGCAAAAACCTGCTTGATGGTCATCGAGTCCAGCCCATGTGCAATGGCATCGGCCAGTTCGTCCTTGTAAAACTTCACTCGACCGCCATAGACCGGTATTTTTTGGTCAAAATCCTCGATGTGGTCATCCTCCAAAAGGGCCATGAAAGAAGCCAATTTGAACACCGAACCGGGTTCGACGCGCTCGCCGATGGCGTAATTGAACGTTTCCCACCAGTTGCCCTCTGGCGTTCGGCCCAAATTGGCGATGGCGCGAATAGCACCCGTTTTGACTTCCATGACGACGGCGCAGCCGTGGTCGGCGTCGTGCTCTTTGAGCGCCTTCAGCAGCGCATTCTCTGCAGCGTCCTGGATGTTGATGTCAATGGTCGTAACTAAGTCATCGCCCGGGCGCGGCTCAATTTCGGCCAGGTCGTTTACCGGGATGTACATATCGCCCGGCACGCGCAGCATGAGGCGCTGGCCCGGCTCGCCACCCAACACCGTATTGAAGCTGCCCTCCAGCCCTACGGGCAAGATGTCTTTGCCGCGCACATAGCCAATGGTGCGCTGCGCCAGAAGCTTGAACGGCCGCTGGCGGTTGTAGGTCTGCTCCACAATCAGGCCGCCTTTGTGGCGGCCCAAACGGAACATCGGGAAGGATTTCACCTGCATCATCTGGCTGTAATTCAGCCGCTTCGCAATGGGTACGTAGCGGATGCCCGGTGTCCGGTCGTCGGCCTGGCGCAGTTTTATCAGCCAGTCTTTGTATGCCCCTGGGGTGTATTGCTGGTCAATGTAGGTGGACAGCAGCCAGGCCAGGCTGTCCACGTTTTCATAGAAAATCTTGTCGGTCAGCCCTTCGGCCTTGGGGTCGAAGTAGATGTCGAAATACGGCAGCGATGTGGCCAGCAGGCTGCCGTCGGAAGCCATGATATTGCCGCGTTCGGGCGCCACCTCCACTATTTTCAGAAAGAGGGTATCGCCTTTGCTGCGCCAGCGGTCGGCGTCCACCACTGCCAGGTCGTACAGCCGCCAGCTGATAAGAGCGCTCATCCCAATCACCCCGAGGGCGATGAGGTACAGGCGGATGAGCACTTCGTTTTTAATGTTCAACATGGCGCGGCGGCAATAGGCAGGGTTATTTTACTTCAATGACCTTTGGCCCCTCAGGCGGCAACTCGAGCCCCAATGGCGCCACCGATGTGGCCACCTGCGACTGCATGGAGCGATACATCATGTCGCTGACGATAGCGGTGTATTCCCATTTCAGCTCCCGAATTTCGCGCTGAAGCAGCTGAATCTCGCGCACATTTCGCTCCGCATAGTGGGCATTAGCGATGTAAATGACCAGCAAGCCCACCATGAAGAGCACATACCGGAAGTTGGCAAACACCCACTCGGTTGTGCGCTGACTGATGTTGAATGCGGCGAAAAACTTCTTAGCCATGGTTTGGGAAGGAATAGTGAAGGGTGGAATGTCTTTCGTTGGCGCGAGCTTTACGAGGCCGGCTCGTTGTCGTGTTTGGGTTTGAGGTCTTCGCGCTTTTCCGCAACGCGCATTTTGGCGCTTCGGGCGCGCGGGTTTTGCTGAATTTCGGCTTCTTTCGGCTCTATGGGCTTACGCGCCACGACCTCGAAGGGTCGGCGGATGTTTCCATAGAAATCGCTTTCGGGTGTGCCCTCGGCGTTGCCGGCCTTGAGCCAGTTTTTGACTAAGCGGTCTTCTAGTGAGTGATAGCTGATGACGACTAAGCGCCCGCCCGGTCGGAGCATTTCGGTGGCGTCGCGCAGGAAGTCCTGCAGGGCGCCCATCTCGTCGTTGACGGCGATGCGCAGGGCCTGGAAGACCTGGGCCAGATAGCGCGCGCGGTCTATGCCTTTGAGGCCTTTGATGGCCTGGTCGCACACATAGACCAGGTCGTGGGTCGTGCGGAAGGGTGCGCTTTCGCGGAATTGCACGCAGGCGCGGGCCAGCGTGCGGGCGTTGCGCACCTCGCCGTAGCGGCTGAAGAGGTCTTGCAGTTCGGCTTCTGTGCTTTCGTTGAGCCAGTCGGCGGCGGTGCGCTCTTCGCCAGGGTTCATGCGCATATCTAATGGCCCGTCGAAGCGGAAGCTGAAGCCGCGTCCGGCAGTGTCGAGTTGGTGGCTGCTGACGCCGAGGTCGGCCAGGATGCCGTCCACGGTACCTGGCAGCACGCCCCATGCACGCAGATGGCGCTTCAGATGGCGGAAGTTGGCCCGGATGAACTGAAAGCCCGCATGCCCGGCAAACGGCGCCTGTTGAGCGTTGGCCTCTGCCTGTTCGTCCTGGTCGAACGCCAGAAGGCGACCGCCCTGGCCCAGCCGCGCCAGAATGGCACGCGCATGACCGCCGCCGCCAAAAGTGGCATCCACGTACACCCCCTGAGGGCGAACTTGCAGGGCCTCGACGGCCTCCGTCATCAGTGCCGGTACGTGATACATGCCCATCGTTTTTTAAGGTAAAAGGAGGTCTTCTTCGCTGCCCACGCCTTCCTCGCCACCTCCCAGGACGTCGTTGGCCAAATCGGAGATATCGTCCGTATCGGCGCTCAGCAGGGCGCTGTAGCGCTCCGGCGACCAGATTTCGATATAGTTCTTGATGGACAGTAGGATGGCTTCGTCCGTCAGACCTGCGTATTCCATCAGTATTTTGGGCAGGAGGATGCGGTCAGCGCTGTCGGTGGTCAGGGCCGTAGCACCCGAATGGAAAAAACGAATCAGTTTCCGGTTGCGTTCGTTGAAGCGGTTCAGCCGGTTGATCCTGTCCGAAATGGCTTCCCACACTGCCTTGGGGTACAGCGTCAGGGCACCCTCGAAACCGCGGTTGATCACAAACTCGTAGCCACCCTCTTCGCCCGTCGGCTCGCCCAACTGCCGCAACAAGGCCGTCGGCAAGCGCAGACGGCCCTTGTTGTCTATGGATACCGGATATTCTCCTAATAATTTCATAGCAGTGGAGGACGAAGCGGGAGGAAGCCGCGCACACTACGCGCTTCGAGCCACAAATGTAATGACATTCTCCCACTTTTTACCACTTTCTTCCAATTTTTTTGCCAAAAAAATTTACACTCGCGCAAAAATAAGTCTTAAACAACTGAATTTCAATCCATTAAATCCGTGTCAAATTGTGGGAAAAAACTGGTAGCAAGGGGGCCATCGAGGGCAAAAGGAAGCCAGCCGGAGAAAAAGTAGGCCCACCATGACGCGGGAGATGCCGTCAAAAGCGGGAAAATGGCGCCAAAACGGGCACCAAAAATAGAGCGATGGCAGCTGAGGAGGCCAGGGAGAGACCGCTTGCCTTCGGCGAGGCATCCCGAAACAACCAGAATGGCCAAAAGGGTGGGAAGATGTGGGAATAGTTGTGCGCAGGAAGGCAGCCTGTTTCCTCCATGCGGAGGTTATGCCAGGGGGTCATGTCTCTTCTCGCTTTAGAGGTGCTGCCTTAGCGCGCCTTAGATTGGCGCGCATTTCCAGCCAAAACGCCTTCCGAAAAGAGGTTTTGGCTGGGAGTCCTTCTGCATTTTCAGCCAAAACTGCATTTTTGCAGGAGTTTTGGCCGAAAATATCGCTGCTGTATGGAAAATCTGATTGGGAGGGAGCGGGAGATTGCGCTATTAGAAGAGGCTTTAGCCTCGCCTGAAGCGGAGCTGATTGCCGTTTATGGGCGTCGAAGAGTGGGTAAAACCTACTTCCTCCAGAGCGTGCAAAGCCAGGTAATGATGGATGCGCTGTTTGAGGCAGAGTAAGCCCGCCGCACCCGATGAGGCGGGCAGATATGGGATGGTGGATGTGCCTGCGAGGGCTGCACGGCACTGCTTGAAGCAAACGGCTTGCTATTTTGCCCGCGCAAGTTCCGCCAAAAGTTGCCATGACAGCGTCCAGGAGTCTCTACGTGTCTCAGCCGTACGTGGCCTCAGATTTCAAGGCTTTTCTGTCCATCTTCCCGGTATCGTTTTTGGGCAGAGCGGTCAGGAAGGTGAACTGCTTGGGTATTTTGTATCTGGCTAAGTGGTTGCTGCAGAACTGTATCAGTTCCTGTTCGGCGTGAGCGGGATTTGTCGGCAAGCCGGTTTTCATAACCACGAAAGCCCGTCCCACTTCGCCCCATTTTTCATCCGGCACACCGATGACGGCGGCTTCGGAGACTTCGGGATGCTGCACCAGCACCCGTTCTACTTCTGCGGGATAGACGTTTTCGCCGCCGCTGATGAACATGTTTTTCACGCGGTCCACCACGAAGAGGTAGCCTTCTTCGTCTTGCCGAACCAGGTCGCCGGTTCGGAACCAGGCACCTTTAGTGTGGAGCAGGAAGGGTTCGGAGGCTGCGGTTGCATTATCGGTCGAAACGAAGGCATTCCGGGTGGCTTCTGGGTTGCGCCAATAGCCTGGAGTAACCATAGGTCCTCGGAGCAGGAGTTCGCCGGGTTGGTTGGGGGGCAGGTCGTGGCCGTGTTCGTCCACGATGCGGGTCTCGACATAAAAGTTGGGCCGGCCAATGCTGCCTTTTTTGCGCACGGCATCGCGTTGGTGCAGGCTGGTCAGGTTGGGGCCGACTTCGGTCATGCCGTAGCCCTGCCGGATGAAGACGCCCTTTTCGTGCCATTTTTCGATGAGGGGAACCGGCATAGGTTCGCCGCCGACGATGATGTAAAGGAGGTGAGCGAGATTGGCCCGCTCAAAGTCGGGGTGTTCGGCCAACATTTTCAGCATTGTCGGCACGCCCATGAAAATGGTGCACTGTTCGGCCTCGAGCAGTTGCAGGACGGTGCCCGGGTCGAATTTTTTCAAGAAGCAGGTGTAACCGCCATGATGCCAGAACGGTGTGGTCAGAACGTTCCAGCCGCCAGTGTGGAAGGGCGGCATAACGTTGACGGTTCGGCTTTCTGTGTTGACTATCAGCGACATGGCTGTATTGATGCTGTTCCAAAACAGCATGCCGTGGGTGTAGAGGGCGCCCTTAGGGAAGCCCGTGGTACCCGAGGTAAAGAGGATGAAAACAGGGTCGTCTTCGTCCAAGGGCACAGGAGGAAAAGGTGCGTCGAGGTCGGGAATTTCCTCGGCACTTATCAGGTCGGTCAGGTCTTCCAGCGACCAGCGATGCGGCAGGGCGTGGAAGGCGGCAGTGGCATCGAGCAGGTGCTGGAACTTGTTTTCTGCGAGAGCCACCCCAGGTTCGGCCAGTGTCAGCAGGTAGTCGAGTTCGGGTGGTGCCAGGCGGTAGTTGAGCGGTACGAGGATAAATCCCACTTTTTGGGCGGCAGCGAACAGGCACAGATATTCCAAGCAATTTTCTGCCAGCACGGCCACGCGGTCGCCTTTGCCGACGCCAAAGCGGTGTTGGAGAAAATGCGCTACGCGGTTGCCCAGGCGGTTGAGGCGGCCATAGGTGAGTGTTCGGCCGGTTTCAAATTCTTTAAAGGCAACCTTTTCGGGAAAATACACGGCCCATTTGGCCGACCAATCTTGCTGATAAAGCGCCATGTTTTTGCCGGAAAGTTACATTCTGAACGCTGCTGCTGCAAACGCCAACCCGCCACCCGACCCGATGAAAAAGCACAGGTCGCCGGGGTGTACGATGCCTTTTTCCCAGGCTTCGTTAAAAGCCATCGGAATGCAGGCGCTGCCGGTGTAGCCGAAGCGGTGCATTACGGTAGTGGCCCGCTCGCGGGGCACACCCAAACGGTCCATCGTTTCCCAGATGCTGTTAATGTTGATTTGGGTGAGAAAAAAATGCTGTACCTGATGCGGTTCGACGCCGATGCGCTGGCAGAGTTGCCACGCCATGTCTGACCAGATGGTGGGATTGAGCTCTTTGGGGAACTTGCGCACAAACTGCAGCTGGTGATGGTGATTGGCCAGAGCCGCCTCTGTTACCGGTTCGCGTGTGCCGCCGGCGTAGATGCCCATCCAATCGTAATATTCGCCCAGCGTGCGCAATTCGCTGGCCAGAAAACCCACCGGTGGCTGCCCTTCGTTGGGTCTGGCCTGAAGTAACACTGCTCCGGCTCCGTCGGCAAACAGGGTTACGGTTTTCTTGTCTGTCGGGTTCAGGTGCTTACTCATGGCATAGGCGCCGATGACTAAGACATTCTGATAGCGCTCGTCGGAGCGGATGTATCTGGCTCCGACGTCGAGTGCGGTTACGAAGCCGGCACAGGCGGCGTTGAGGTCGAAGGTGCCGGCTCTCTTCGCGCCAAGGCGGTGCTGCAAGACCGCCGCCGTGGACGGAGAGATGTACTCCGGAGTATCCGTGGCGACGATGAGCAGGTCGAGCGCTTCTGCTTCAAGCCCTGCTCGTTCGAGGGCCTGGCGGGCAGCGCCTTCCGCCAAAGTGGCGGTGCTTTCGCCATCGGCGCACCAGCGCCGTTCGTAGATCTGCACGTTGGTGCGCAGCCAGGTATCTACATCTTCACCCAGCAACTCGTTGAAATAACGGTTCGGCAGAACCCGCTGAGGCACAGCGGCGCCAACAGAAGCAATCACTGGACTGGACACGGTCTATGACGAGGATAAATAAAAAAAAGACCGGGGCGACCGTTGAAAGCCGCCCCGGAGGTTGACGGTTACTTTTTGGAAAGGCCCGGCAAATTCACTTTGAGTTCCACAGAGTACAGCCGGCCAATGGGCGGCGAGGCCACAAACTCGCGAATTTGAACGCCCAGCACATTGACCACCTGGGCCGACAGGGTGTAGCGCTCTTTGAAGGTGTAGCCTGCGCTGAGGTCAAGGTTTAGTTGGCCGCCCAAGGGGCCATAGTTGAACGACCTGCCCACCCGGCGCCCTTCAATGACGGGGCTGCCAGCGTAAAGGAGGCTCTCGTTAGTATGGGCGGCTACATTGATGCCGGAGAAGAAGTCGTAGGCGTTGTACCACCGACCGAAGAGGTTGGCGAAGAAGCCGCCTCTGACGTAGTTCAGCCCCGCACCTACTTTGTGGGTAGGAGTGTTGATGGGCAGGTCGTTTTCATCCACCACGCCGTTGCGGTTGCCGTCGTTGCTGGGGTCATCTCTGTCGAGGGTATAGCCAAACCAGGAGTAGTTGAGTACGCCTGACAGGCCCTTAGCCAGGTTGACGTTCAGGCCAAAGTCAAGCCCATAGGTATAGACCTGGCCAAAGTTGACGTAGGTGAGCACGATATCGGCGCCTCTGTCACCATCCGGTAGAGGGGTAGTAGCAGTGATTTCGCTGATGGGCTGATTGCCTCGCAGAACACCGTAGCCCCGAATTCTGGGAATCCTGGGAGTATTCGGGTTGCCGTCGTGGTCGAACAGTTCCCGGTCGGTAGCGACGTTAATGGCCGGGCTCAGGAAGTTTTTCGAGCGGTTGAAGTAGGCGTTGGCATCCAGATAGATCCGCTTGCCCAATTGGGCTTTGTAGCCCATTTCGATGGTTTGAATGCGTTCGACCTGGAGCTTGGGCACCTGAAACTGTCCAACGACCGTATTGGTAACGACATCCACCTCTTTGATGGTGAAGCCTTCGCCGTTGCCCAGCAGGAGGCCACCGAAGATGTTGGCGCTCAGGTTGAGGATAGTGGGCGCAGCGATGCCTTCGCCGTAGGTCAGGCGCAGAGCGCTGTTATCGGTAGAATATACCAGGGCCGCTTTAGGGATAAAGTTGAAGCCGTACAGTTCGTGGTTGTCGGCGCGAGCAGCCACTACGGTGCGCAGGCGGCCAAACTTGCGTTCCAGTTGCAGGTAGCCGCCTAACTGGTTGATGACGATAGGGCCGTTCTTGTCGAGCAAATAAGTCTGGCGGCTATAGGCTTTATCACGCTGGTACTGAACGCCCACGATGAAGTCGAACAGTTGAGGGAGGGCATAATTGTACTGTGCCTCCGCGTTCAGGCGCTGCGAAGAGTCCTGGAAGAGTGCGCCTCTGGGCAGGTGTAATCCTGTGGTGGGCGACAACGGGAGGTACTGAGTGGCGATGGAGCGCGTGCGCGCCTCCTCCTCCGAAAAGCCATTTGCGATGTAAGAGAAGTAGTTCACCGTGCGCTGGTTCATGGCGATGGTACTATCGGTGGTGCTCCAGGTATTGTACACGTTGAGGAAGAGCCGCGGCGACACATAGCGGGCCTGGAGCCACGACACGCGCCAGTCCCTTATCTGGTTGCGGCCAGCGTTGGTATTTCCGATATTGTTGCTGTTGCTGGCGCCGTAGCCGACGATGATATCGCTGGTCTTGTTTACGCTGTAATACAACTGTGCTTCACCTCGCAGGGAGTTGAAATTTCGGTCGAGCGAGTACTCCGGCAGAGCAAAAGCGCCGCCCGGGGCCGCTGCACTGAGCACGTACACGGTATCGGTAAAGTCAAACTCCTCGCCCTGTGTGTATTCTCCGCTGACTTTGAAGGCGAATCTGTCCCCCAGCTTCATGGCGTGGCGCAGGCGCGCAGTCAGCACTTTCTGGTTGCCAGCCCCTAAGGCGATGGTAGTGCCTTCCGAAGTGCGCGGGTCTTTGGTGATGGTGTTGAGCAAGCCGTTGTGGGCGTTTGGACCATACAGGGCTGACGAAGGCCCCAGGATGACCTCAATGCGCTCTATATCCTCCTTCACGGTGGTGCTCAGAGCACCGAGGGGCAGCCCCGTAGCGATGAGCGCAGAAAAACGGTTGTCGTTGATCTGCAAGTTTTTGGGGTTGAACGCCGAGTTGAAGCCCCGAGCGTTGATGCCGATGCCGAGCACCCCGGAACGCACGTAGTCCACCCCTTTTTGCCGGCCCAGCAATTCTGCTACGTTGAAAGAGGGCAACTCGGCAATAGCCCTGGCATTGATCACCGAGATGGTAGCCGGCGCATTGGTCAGTTTTTCTGCGCGGCGGCTGGCGGACACGACCACCTCGTTGCCCTGAACGCCCGACTCGGTCAGCGCCACATCGAGGGTGGTAGTGCGGCCCGCCTCCACGCGCACGGAGAACGTTCTGGTCTGGTAGCCAATGAACGAGAAAAGCAACGTGTAGTTACCCGCCGGCAGAGAAAGGGTGTAGGTTCCATCCGACTGGGTAAGGGCACCTGTGGTGGCGCTGGCCGTAGCGCCCTCCACCACAATAGATGCTCCGGGCAGCGGCTCATTGTTCGCCTGGTCAGTAACCTTGCCACTGACGGTTCCACGCTGGGCAGCCATGCTCAGGCTCCACAGGACACAGAGGAAAGTAAACAGTTGTTTCATACGCCTTTTTAATGTGTGAGTGAAAGAGAAAATGATTCAAGTCAGTAAGCAAAATCATCCCCGTGGCAAGCGCAGCAACGCTTCCCTTCGCTCAATAGATACCATTTGCCAGCGCTTGTTCGCCTGGCAAAAACCAGAGCAGCCCCGCCTGCAAAGCAGCAGGGTTTTAAAATTTCAACGACGTATTTGCCGCCAAAACAACGAGGATTATCGCGCTGTGAAGGTAAATTGTCAACAATATTCCGCAGCAACGACGCCTGCGCTTTTCACCCCTTGACGCAAAAAACCACTGGCGAGAAAAACGCTTACAAGAGCCTGATTTTTAAAAATTTACGCAATGAATTAAGGTAGGTGGACTAATCGGCGCCTGGGGCTGCGGTTCTCTTTAAAATTTCCCTTCACCGCCCCAGCAAAAAGTGCTTGATGGCTTCGTTGACCGCTGCCGCTCCTTCCCATTGCACAAAATGCCCACAATTGGGCAACACAACCAATTGGCTGCCGGGTATGCGTTCCTGCGACAGTTGCGCCACCTGTTGGGTGGTCAGGCGGGGGTGCAAAATGCGGTTAGGAATGAGCGCATCGTTTTCACCAAAAATAATCAGCACCGGCAGGCGCAGCTCACCTAAACGCTCAAAAACCGGCTCTTCGAGCATGCCGCTGACGCATTTTGGTATCATTCGGCAGTAGGCGGCATACGCACTCGTCTGGCGCAAAAGCAGGCGATCCTGGTACATAAACTCCGCATCGGCGGGGAACTTGACGAAGTTCAATTCAAAATTCCTGCGGATTTGCGCCTCTGAAGTGTTCATCAGCATCTCGGGGGTGTAAACCGTTCGGAACCACATCTTTTCCTGGTCGGAAAACGTCTCAATGCCGGCAGGAGCGAGCAGCACCATTTTTTTCACCCGGTCATTGCCGCGCAGCGCCTCGGTCAGGGCAATTTGCCCGCCCATGGAATGCCCTACCAGCACGACATTTTGCAGGTGAAGAGAGTCCATGAGTTCCCGCACGACATCGGCGAAGAAGGTCATTCCGTAGGGGTAATCGTCGCTTTTAGAAGACATACCATAGCCCGGCAAGTCGAGCGCTATACAGCGGAAGTGCTGGCTCAGGGTGTCGAGGTTTTTCAGCCAGGCTTTGAGGTTGCTGCCCAGCCCGTGGATAAAAAGGAGGGTCTGCTCGCCAGCGCCCCGGTCGAGGTAAGCGATTTTTTTACTGCCGGAGAGGGCGACAAAGCGGACATCGGCAGGATGGGTGGTGTCTTGCATAAGTGGGTGATAGGCAAATAAAGGACGGAGTGGCATCTTCGATACGGAAGATCTTGGTGAAACAGCCGGATTTCCAGAAGCCGATGGCATAGCCGCTGCGCTTAGCATCGCGCCAACAGCGATGACGCGGGCGGCTGCGCTTCTCTTCCACAGAAACGTCCCCAGCCCTACCGCTGTCGCGGCCAGAATAGCCAGCGCCGCCGCCACCGCCGGGTTGCGAACTGCCCCCGTCGTGTAAGGCGTCAGAGCGCCGTAATACACAGCGAAATGTACCACAATGGCCGTTACAGAGGCCAGCACGGGCACGAGGCGAGGCACGTTTTTCCCGTAAATGCCGAACAATACCGGTACAAAGGCCGCCGAGAAAAAGGCATACACGCCGTTTTGCGCCAGAATACCAACACTTAAATTGGGGTGTAACAACTGCTGGTAACTCCACACAACAGCCACTACTGCCAGCAACCCAATCACCACTTTATTCACGACCACCAGCCGCTCGGCCGACATGGGTCTGCCGCCGCTCCATTTTTGCGTCAGCGGCGCTATCAGGTCGTTGGTAAACGTGGTAGACAGCGATTGGATCAGCCCTTCCAGCGTCGAAAGCCCGGCCGACAACAACCCCAGCACGACCAGCAGACCCATACCTACCGGAAAAACGCGCACCACATACGCCGACACAATGCCGTCCATCTTCAGCGCTGCCCCATCAACGGTCAGGTCAGGGAAGGTGAGGCGAGCATAAAAGCCCACAAACAACACGGCAAAAAACACCGACTCCGCCACTATGGCAATCAGCAGGTAGCGGCTGACATCTTTTTCGCTGCGCAACAGCAAGGAGCGGGTTACAATATGCGGCTGGCACACAATAGCAACACCGACGATAAAATTACAAAAGGCTACCTCGAACCAGTCCCGAAACAGGGGGCTTTTCGGATTGGTGTTCTCCACCAGCAAGGGGTCAATAGCCGCCAATTTTCCCCAAAAGTCGCTCAAACCATGGCGAAGGTGCTCACCACCCGATGCCAGCAAAATGACTGCTACCACCAGCATCAGCCCTGCCTGCAAAGCATTGGTGTACACCATCGAATTAGCGCCGCCAAACATCATGTAGCCGAAAACCACAATTACCAACCCTGTAAGCACCGGCAACTCAGCGGCCCCGAGCGCACTCGACAGCACTTTGGTCAGCCCTACGCAAATCAGCACGATGAACGTAATGAGCAACAGCGATAACACTGCAAACCACAGCGCAAGCCCTGGGCTGTCGTAGCGCTTGCCCATCCACTGCGATAGCGTGAGGGCTTTCACGGATGCCCCATAGCGCCGGAAACTGCGCGTCAGTACCACCAGCGACAAATACAGCCCTAAGGGCAACACCACCGACATGGCCAGAAAAGCGCTCCACCCAAACATCGCCACAAAGCCGGGATTGATGATAAAGGTAGCCGCACTTGTGATACCTGCTGCCAGCGATAGCCCCACTACCAGCGGCGAAAAGCCCTGCGAGCCTAAGGCGTAGTCGGCAAGCGTCCGGGTGCGCCGGGCAGCCCGAAACGCCAGGAAAATCAGCACCCCCGCATAAGCAACAAGGAGCGCGATGGTTGCGTAGGTCCAGTCATTATTTTGCATCTTTTATTCCTTATATAGATGTTTCTCCCAAACGACACTTGCACAAGGTTACTGCCTTTGGCAATGATTTGCCGAGCCAAAGTAGGAAGCGAAAGAGACTGCTCTTCACAGAGAAACGGCTACTTCCGCATCTTTTTCCGGGCTGACCAAACAGGGCCACTAAAACGGAGCAGCACCAGGCGCCCATTTTTATTTATTTGACTATTAGCAGATTATGCCACGAACGATTGTCGTTACTGCCGGATTTCACCCGGCTAAAACCGCCCTTGACCGAAAAAACAGCAGCTCGCCCTGGCGGGCGGATGAAGACAGCAGGCGCGTCTAATTTTGCCTGCTATGAAGAGACTTCAAAACAAAACAGCCATTATCACCGGCGGGGCCAGCGGCATTGGCAAGGCCACCGTGCTCCGCTTTTTGGAAGAAGGCGCCAACGTCGCCATCTGGGACATCCAGGACGAACGCGGCAACGCTCTGCTCGACCATTGTCGGAGTCAGGGGCTGCCAGCCGCCTATTTCCACGTGGATACGACAGACTTTGAAGCCGTAAGCGCCGCCGCAGCCGAAGTGGCCAAAACCTTTGGCGGTATCCACATCCTCGTCAATAATGCCGGCATTACTCGGGATGCCTCGCTTAAGAAAATGACGCTCGAGCAGTGGAATACCGTCGTGGCTGTCAATCTAACCGGTGTTTTCCATTGCACCAAGGCCGTCTATCCTTACTTAGAAGCCCAGGGCTGGGGGCGCATCCTGTCGGCGGCCTCCGTCGTGGGTCTGTACGGCAATTTTGGCCAGACCAACTACGTCGCCACCAAGGCGGGGGTTATCGGCATGACTAAGGTATGGGCCAAAGAGTTTGGTCGAAAAGGCATTACGGCTAACGCTGTGGCTCCGGGCTTCATCCAGACCGAAATGATGGATACCATTCCGGAAAACATCCTTCAGGGCATGAAAGACAAGGCCCCTGTCGGGCGCCTCGGCCAGCCAGAGGAGGTCGCTGCCGTGTACGCCTTCCTTGCCTCCGACGAAGCAGGCTTCATCAACGGCGCTACCATCAGCATTGACGGCGGGCTAACGCTGTAACGCGCACACAGAGCCGCCCCACTATACGGCACAGCTACAAGACCAGACAGGCCCTCGAAAGCGAACCCGAACGGGCCAATAACACTCTTACAAGAAAGGGAACTGCCCTTTTCATCCTCCCATGGCATGCTCTGCCCGCACAAGTCCGTAAACTTGTGCCCGTATTTCCTGGCTCAGCACATGCGCAGCAAACTGCAAAAATTCTTCGAGTTCTCTCGGACGTTGCTTCCGCATGAGACAACGTGGCTATTGTCGCATCAGCAGTTTGACGACAGGGTCAAGGTGGCCATCCTGGAGCAAGTACATGCCAATTGCCACCGTGTCAGCGACCAGGATTGCCAACCCTTTGATGACACCATTGACAAACGCAAGTACTCCAACCTTAAACACTGGATAACCGAACGGCTACGCGCCCTCGACGTAGATATTCACTTAGCCTGGCTACTCGATACCGAGCGAAAAATTCTCACCGATACCGTAGAGCCCGAAACCGAAGCGCGTTTGCTGCACGAAATCAAAACCTGCCAGCCGACGTGGTTCTACTTCGTCAAGTTCTACGAAATGGCGCAGGCCTATCGCCATCTGCTGCTCATCCGCATGCGCTACGCCGAACACGAGCAGGTGGAGCGCTTCCTTCAAAAAAACGAAGCCGCCTGGCAACGCTCCCTGCGCATCAGCGAGGAGCTCCATCAGGCCACCCACGACATCGTCAGGCAGTATGCCGGAGAGCCTACCCCTTCCATCCAGTGGGAACAGCGACTGGCTGACCTCTTCTACGACGAAACCCTCGACGGCTGGAACCGATACATGGCCTTAGTGCGGCTGACTTTTATCTACTACAACTATCGCCGCTTCGAGCCCTTACTGGAAAAATACCAGTACTTCGAGCAACAGCTATCTCAGGGTCAGTTTTACTCCAAGCGCATCTTAATCAATTACTACGGCAACCGCCTGCTGCTGCACGTCAAGTTCCGGGAATTCGACAAAGCCGAATACTACGGCTACCTGTCCGTCAGGGTCAAAAACTTAGACTACGTGCACTATGTGAACAACCTGTGCGCCGTGCTGCTCCGCCAGAAAAAGTATCGGGAGGCTTTAGCCCTGCTCAAAAACGCCCAACCCGAGTGTAAGAAGACCCCCAGTTTTCACAACAAAATCGGTTTCGTCAGCCTCTACGTGCAGTGCCTGAACCATTTAGGGCAACACCTCGCCGCCGAACACTATGCCGAAACATACCTGCACGCCTATCCCAAAGAAATCTTCCAGCACCGCTGGCACCTGTTCTTCACCGGCTATTTAGAAAGCCTTTTCGGCCAGCGCAAATTTGACCGCCTGCTCAAAGTCTGTAAAAAGTACAAACTCCTCGAACGCGACGCAGCCTATATTGATAAGCCCTTTTACCTGCCCATCATACGATGGTACTACGCCGTCGCTGCCCTCCATACCCAGCGCGAAACACTGGAACAGGTCAAAAACGCGCTTCCCGCCTTCATGCCCAAACACTGCCCGGACTCCGATAAACTATCGGAAATTCGCGGCTTAGTGCAACAAATCAGGGTTTTAGAACCATCCTTGAGCGCCTTTCTGGAAAAACTGGGGCAACAGGCCGGATGGAAATGGTGACAAGGCAGAGCCTTGCCGTAACGACAGCGGTGAACGGAGAGGTTTGGTGCGTGTTCTGGATGTGCCGCCTGTGGCGAAGGTTTTTTTGCGGCTTGAGGTATCACCACTCGTTCATGCAAAAGCCACTGGCGCAATACAACGGGCGTGCTGATGAAGGTCCCGCTCTCAGGTCGGTGATCTTTTTCGGGAGTCGTGTGCCAGGCACTATCTCAAGTTTTAAACTGCTTAAGGAGGTGCATTGCCTGGTATCAAAGGGACGGCCCTGGGGATTTTTCTCGCCACATAGGATGCAGCGAAACGCCTCTTGGCGGTTTTTTCAGCCGTTTGCCCCGCAGTAGCCTTGCGTAAGGTCCGCTACAGGTTCTTAACGCTATCGGTCCTGGAAAGCGTCAGAACTACTCGAAAACCTGTAGCATCTGTGTGGAAATGCGGGCTGTAACGCGAACGCATAGAGACCCGGCAAGCATAGGGACCGCTGCACCAGGCACCTCCGCGCAAAACGCGTTCTTTGCAATAGACATTATGCAGATTTGAAGTTATTGATTATCAGGATATTTTGGCGGGTTTGCCATTACCCTAAAATTATGTAATCCCGTACAGGTGATGAAAATAGCCTCCCTAAAGTTGTTCTTATACACTCTGCACTCATCCTTCACCATCCCATAGCGCTTTGTCGAGCCAATCACATGCTCCATCCGAACCCGAATGCTCGAACTCGAACGGTTCTCAAGACGTTCCTCCTGGCTCAATTCCCTACCTTTGGGCTTCTTCGTTGGCTGTATCACCAAAACATCCGTTGGTGTATATCCTCGATAACCAATATCTTGCCAAAGCACAAACTCAGCCGGTATCGTGTCACTCTCCGCTCTTCGCTTATCGTGCACCCTGCCGGCGTAGTTGGGACTAACGTACAACACCCTGCCCATCATCGTAGCAATGATCGCATTCTTAATGGTATGCCGCTGCTTTTTGCCGCTATATGGTGCCATCTTACCTGCCAATTCCTACGGGCGCGGTACATCCCGCGCCGTTGCATTCTGAAGCAATTAATGGTTCTCCAACTTATTAGCCAGAGCCATAGAAGCCTACTGGGTCCTAGGACGGAGAGCATTGGCTTTCTGAAGGGCAAGTCCTCAACTTTTCGCCAAACCATGAACGTACCCCGTACACTGGGCTCGCTCCATATCAAACGCATCTGCAACATCCTCTTGCATACGGTTGGGCTTGATGCCGTCCAACCCAAAACAC
>CAZYEV010000001.1:0-1695 GCA_964646615.1 uncultured Saprospiraceae bacterium | reverse complement strand
GCCGAGTTTAACGGTACGGTTCAGGCGATGGCACTGCAGAACGATGGGAAGGTAGTGGTTGCTGGCGATTTTTCCTATTACGGCGGCGTGCACTATCGGCGCACATTAGCGCGTCTGAATCCGGATGGCACACTGGACGAGTCCTATCAGCATCGGCCCATAGGTTTTGACTGGGATGTTTTCCGCATGGCCTTACAGCCGGACGGGAAGATTATTGCTGTTGGCGGCTTTGGGCATTTTTACGATAAACGCCGCCCCCGTATTGCTCGCTTGCATCCAGATGGTACTTTAGACGAAACTTTTGGCTCAGGTGTGGTGGGTGCAGGTTTTGACCTGGGGCCTCACAGTATAGCCATTCAGCCGGATGGAAAGATTTTAGTAGCGGGCCCTTTTTTCTCTTACGGCGCCAATCTAGCTACGCATACCGCCCGGCTCAACCCTGATGGTACCCTTGACCCGACATTTGATGTGGGCTTTAAGTGGGAAAATTTCGTGTACACGATTAGCCTTCAACCCGATGGTAAGATTGTCGCCGGCGGCGAGTTTCTGGCGTTTGACAATGTACCCCGGCGGGGTATTGCCCGCCTTAACGCGGACGGTACCTTAGACACAACCTTTGACCCAGGTAGCGGTTTTGACGGCGGTTGGGGAGTGGCCTTTACTGAGTTGCAGCCCGATGGCAAAATCCTGGCTGTAGGTAGTTTCACCTCATTCAATGGTAAACCGGCGCACTATATTGCCCGTTTGAACTCGAACGGTACGCTGGACGAGACTTTCTCGCCTCCGGCAGGCGGGCCTGATGATATCGTTCATACGCTGACCTTGCAATCGGATGGGAAAATGCTCATAAGCGGTGATTTTCTTCAGTATAGTAACCGCTCGCAACCGCGTCTGGCCCGCTTAAATCCAGACGGCTCCTTAGATGACACCTTCCAGGTGGGTAGTGGCCCGAATAACGTAGTAACTTCCATAGTCGTAGAGCCTGACGGCAAGATTATCATTGCTGGCGATTTTACTATGTATAATGGAACGCCTGTGCGCCGCATTGCACGTCTCCATCCGAACGGTCTTTTAGATCCTACCTTCGACGTTGGCGGAGGGTTCAACGAGATTGTTTACCATCTTTTGCGTCAGCCCAACGATGGTAAGATTCTGGCTGGAGGGCGCTTTACTGGTTACAATGGCATTGGGCGCCATCGCATTGCGCGTCTTTTCGGTGGCCCGAGTACCTCAGTGTCTGAAGGAGATTTTGGCACTGCCCTGAAGAGCTATCCTAATCCTACACTCGGTGAAGTTTTTGTGGACTTAGGCCAGACATACCCGGAGGTGCGGGTTCTTGTTCGTAACGCTTTAGGTCAGGAGGTAGCCTTCAAGCGTTTTAATGCTGTGCAGGTATTGCGCTGGCATTTAGACGGCCCTCCCGGGCTATATTTCGCTGAAGTGCGCTCAAGCGATGGCAAGGTGGCTGTTGTGAAAATAGTCAAGGAATAGGAAAGAGAGGTGTAAGGGAGCGTGCCTTTGATGTCCGACAGGCGTAGCTGAGAGGGTTTCAGCTACGCCTGTGGTTTTTTCGGATGCTATGCAGCGTTTAAAGCAAGATTTCCCTTTGCTTTACGATTTTTAGACGCATCCTTTTCTTTCCCTCAAAACCCAATCTTCTTCTTCGGTGCCGACAGGTTGCGTTTGAGGGCGGCC